>NZ_JARKMT010000002.1:89342-1068415 GCF_037626295.1 Pseudomonas sp. LF-5 | reverse complement strand
ACGAGGTCGGCAGCCTCGCGTTTGAATTCAGGGGAAAAGGTACGGCGTTGTTTGGTCATCTGACACCTCGTTCTGGCGAGCATTCTCGCCTAAATGGATGTCCGGAATCATTAGACCACTACAGGACGGAGTGATTCGAACACTCGACCCCTAGCACCCCATCTGCTTTTTCATACTTCTTGAAAGCTTTCAAAATTTCACTCTGGAATATTCAAAGCTAGTATTTACTTGAGTTTCAGCGGAGTTCTGCTCCACAAAGGTCCAGTAACGTCCATCAAGAGCCGACGTTTTTGTGGGGGGAAAAGTAGGGGGAACCGATTTTATGGCCAAAATCACCATAAAAGAACTCGAGTCGCTGACCGCCAACGATGCCGGTCGAATCCTGCGGGAGGATGGCAATCTGGTCGGTCGAATCTCAATGCGTAAGGACGGTGTGTCGGTCAGCTTTTTCTATCGGTATCGCTGGGGCGACCAGAACAAAGAGTACTCCTGTGGATCTAGGCCGCGCAAATCCCTGACGGACATTCGCAAGGCGCGCAACCAGGCCCGTGCGCTCATAGATCAGCAGATTAATCCCAACGAACACAAGAAAAGCGCCAAGGCACAGGCCTATACCGCGGCCAACGTCGAGGCCGAACAAGTAAACACGTCGAAGGTGCAAACGCTGACCGTCCAAGATCTGGCTAAGGCCTGGCTGTTGGATCGCGTCGCACGAAAAGATGGCAATGCGGAATTGCAACGACGCTTCAACAAGGACCTGTTGCCAGCACTCGGTAGGACAGCGGTGAATAATGTGTCCGAACACGATGTTCGGACCCTGATCCGGGCTGTGTTCAACCGTAGTGCTCACCGGCAAGCCATCAGCTTCTTCGCCGACATCACCCAAATGTTCAGTTGGGCGAGAAAGCGCCAACCGGCGAGCATTACTGGTTGAAGGTGATCCGACTGAACTGGTCGACATCTCCCCCTTGATCCCTGCCGACTACGAAGCGGAAAGAAGCCGCATCCTTTCCCCGGCTGAGCTGTTGGAACTGCACAACCGCTTCCAGCAAATGACCGCCGATTACAACGCCCTCCCCGCGGGCCAAAAATACGACGGCATTCGACCACTGAAGAAAGAAACTCAACTCGCTCTCTGGATCAGCCTAGGCACGCCATGCCATATTGGCGAGTTGCTGCCGGCCGAATGGAAAAATTTCGATCTTGACCGGTAGACCTTATTCTCCTCCAACGAAAACGTCAAAGACACTCGGAGTAAGAAACAGGACCACCGTGTTTTCCTCTCCCCCTTCGCCCTGCATTTCTTTCAGGAACTCAAGACTCTGACGGGAGCATCCAGGTGGTGTTTTCCGAACAAACAAGGTGAAGGGCATGTGGACACAACGGTGGTGAGTAAACAGGCCAGCGATCGCCAGACCCGGTTCAAAAACCGCAAAGCCCTCTCACGATGGCGTCACGACGACACTGAGGTCTGTGCCGACGGCCACAACGGCGACAGGACGCCACTGCGCCACACTCGCTTGACCATGATACGAGCTTTGGAGGTCAGTCTAGACGTCATCGACCGCTGCGAAAGCCATGTGCTGGCAGGCTCGCGGGTGATGCGCCATCAACCACATCACGACTATGCCGAAGAGAAGAGGCGTTTTTATTTTCGGCAGAGGCTTCCGGGCTCGAATTTTAGGTAACAGCGCGTAAAAGCACCGTTTTCATGAGTCAATATGCGTATAGTTTGGGCCAGCCGACTTTTTCAACAGAATCGGCCACAAGTAGCTTTTGGCGAGCGCCTGCACAACAGTGACAACTCGCCTAGTCCGGTGACTACACGCTATTTTACGTAACCATCTATGCCGGTATGCGGTTCGTAGATAGTAAACTCTTGCTCTTTCGCAACACTGCAAAGACTTTCGTAAAGCTTGAACCTGGCATACTGATCCAAGACATCCGGGGCAATTTTCTTAGCTAGGGTCGGACAGCAATCCATATTTGCCTTGGCTCTAAAATGCCAGTAGCTCTTTCGGATCATTGTCAAAGCGGCTATAGGATTATCTTTTAGTTTGCTGAGCATCGAAAGTCCGAATGTTTGGTCCGCACTCACGCTTTTTTCAAGTAGCTCGTCTACAATTGGGACCCCCTTAATGTTCGAAACTATGTAATGGATGAGCGCTTGCATGATGACCTCTACCTTATTGATCTGGATTTCAGGATCTAAGGCATAGGATCTGATACGAGCTTGATGAATGACGTCCCTCTCGACGTCCATCAAACTCCGACCATAGAACTGAACTCCAAATTGGCCCGCAAACATATGAAGTTCTTTCGGACCACCAGTCCAGTCGGCGGGATTAAAATCCCAGCTTTTAACACGTTGCGTGAAGCGCGCCAGAATTTTTTTACCACCATACTTACATGAGAGGTGAATGTATTTCTGAATAGCCCCAAAAAGCTCAACATAGCAGTAAAGATCGCTTCCATTTGAGAACAATGTAATCTGATGATTTGGATGCCAATCCTCGTGTTTATATTTATTGATCTCGTATATTTTCTCTTCATCTGTTACTGGATAGTATTGCGCCACTAACTGTTGAATTTTTTCAGTATCTGAAGCGTCTAGAAAAGAAACGATGAACTCTTCGAGATAACGAATTTCGACGCCAGAATGAAGAGCGAACTCTAATGCGATTTTTGATACACCACGAATAATAGCTAACGAATTAGAATCAAATTTAAATATGAATTTTTCTGCATAATTCCCCACATCGTCTTCTTGCCGTATGGTGTATCCCGCCTTAGCTAGCTGCTGTATTGAATTACTCTTGGAAAAGTCTGTCGCTTGTTTGGGAGTGGAGGCAACAACCGTTATGGTTTTCTCTATTTCGTCACGGAAAAATATTGGGCGATTTGGTAGAACGCGATAATCCTCGCATAATCGGTAAGTCGTGGACTCCGAGAATTCAGGCTTGACTTTAGTCAGCACTTCGACCTTGGCACCGCTTTTGCTGGATTCCCTGTCTCGATTAGTTCCATGTAATATATTGAACAGCACCAATTCACTAGAAAACGGGGTGTCAATGAGATCGCCAAGCTTCCCCCCGCATTCTTCGCATAAAATGCGATTAGAGGTTAACTTTCCTCCAATTGCGTTTTGAATGATGTGCTCCTCGTGTCTCCGAGTCTCCTTCTCGTCATAGACATTTCGGCACACGTAGCACTTATCATTTGGATCGAGTTCACAGTCGATCTCCGTAGGTTCTGGCTCTGCATTCATGAAGTTTAAAATTTTCCGGGTATTTGATTGACAGACAATCGTTGTTGGAAGCTTGCTTTGTCGTCTCTGTCGCACCGACCGCTTTGGGTCGACTGCGGCTCTTCGCGACAGGCTACCCTTTGAGTACAATGCTGTGACGGGCAAAAACGGCCAAAAGCAATTATTGAGAAGCACCTAAGAAACCAGGGGGCATTTCAGTATCTGGTTTCGATCCGCCTCCTCTAGCGGCGCAGAATAAGCTCGGCACGGAATAGCTTGCCGATGTCCAGCGAGGCTGAGAAACCGTCTGATGTAGTTCTGTTCCGGCCAATCAATTCTGGCCAATCGAATTCAGAATTCTTAATGAGCTCAACGATTGTTGGCTGCTCGGCAAGCTCACTCACAGCATCGCGGTTGATGCCTTGTCGCACGATGACGTGGGATACAAAGTCGCCCCCCACTCGAATTGCCCGAGGGAGCTCAATACGCGTTTCACGACCAATGAACCTTTCATCAAACAGCCTCTTGTGACTATCAGCATCACTCAACTCGGCTCGCGCTATCGCATCACGCTCTTTTATCAACTGGTGACGCTTATCTTCTGCTGCTCGTGTCTCTTTTCCTCCCCAAGCTAGCACCTTCCCAGACGGCGAAGCGACAGCCTCTGCTGAGATCTCGAACCCTGCCATTCGTAATAGCTTGGACATGACACCCCTTGTAGCCGCGTCAGTTGCGTTTGGTAGATCCTGTGACAAAATCTCGACTGGCTCATCTGGGACGGGGTCAATCACTTTCAGACGGCTTCCTTCTGCTCCTTCGATGCCAATAGTGAGCCCGCATACAAGACGCTGTCCGACGTGTCCTTTGGGAAAAAGCAGAGATTGCTTCTGAGCTATCCCTCCTGAGAGCTGCCGCTCGCTGTAGTCAACTCCCGACTGGGTCCCCTTACATTCGATGACATGCCATCGACCTCTTGTATCCCTGGCTACGAAATCGGGAGTCTTGTTGGGCCCTCGTTTCGCAACTCGGCGTTGAGTTACAAGCAATGACGCCGCGTACTGCTGCATGAAATAACGGCCGTCGACGATCAGATCTAGATCTAGTTTATCTGTGAGCCATAGCATAGATACTCCCATGCCGAAGTCATCGCTCAAGATAGTCTTCTGGTGAGCGTCAAGCTCCGCAAAGCTATGCGTTAGCTTCATCTCCGTATCACCAGGGGTGATTGCTGCTAGATATCTAACCCATGCCCAGAACTCACTCAGCGTGACTCCCGTCGTCGCCGCTGGCGTCGTCAGATAGCCGATCATCAGGAGCATTGACGGTATATTTAAATCGTAATGACTACGCCCCTTTTTGAAAGACTTAGGAAAAAGAGGAGGCACCCCAGGGCCCGGCCACGTAGATTCGTCAATGGTGATAGGGAGAGTTCTGTCCATGCTGCTCCAATGCTGTGCGTTCCTTGCAGGAATCAATAGTTTTGTAACTAAACTGCATGCGTCAAATTCTACTCACCGTGATGGAAGATCCTGTAATCGCTTCTCTCAGAGGACTAACGTAGTCGACACTTATCAACGTATCGACTGTATTGACCGTGCTACCAAGCAAGGTCAAGCTCTTGCAAAGCCCTTACCAAAAACACCTTCCTAATCCCCAGCCTGAAGAAGCACCGCCGACAATAGAGACCGGATCTGCGGACATCACATCAATGAGATTTGGATTGAACCTTGCCGTCCACCAAGGTCACCACCATATATACGTACACCTCCGTCCCCCACGTATAGATCTGCACATTGCCGCCACTGACGGCCTCCTTACCGGGAATCTTGACGATGTCCAGCACCTGTTCATATGTCATGCCGGGCTTAATTGCAGCGTATTGTTGATCACTAATATTGGGACGCTGGGCTCTTATCGTTTCAAGATCGGGAAAGCCGGATTGATAGTTGACGTTATTGCCATTGCCAGAAATGACCGGACTGTTGTTGCCGCTGGAGCTGTGCGAAACCGCCGGGGTCGGCAGGACGAGCGCCACCACTGATGCCAAAGCCCCCAATATGCCTGTGTACAAGCCAATTTTTTTCATGTTTGCCATGGCATTCTCTGGATTCTCAGATGATTCAGTTATACGACTACGGCGAAGCGCTGAGCATCAAGGGTGGCAACGGCCGAGAATCCAGCGCCCTTTTTGAAGCTCATGTTATGGACAAAATTCTTCATCGCATCAGACGGATCGATGGTTTCGAGGTTAAGCCCGTCAACAGTTGGCCTAGAGAACGCAACACTCAGAATCGGCTGCTCCTCCATATGACCTGTCGAGCTGTTGAGCACATTGTCCAGAGCGGTGACGATGACCAGGTCATCCGGCAGGATTGCCAACAACTCTCGACCTACTCGCAGGGCGCAACTGCACACGTAGTCCTGATGAAGTTCGTTGAACCGCCCAGCAGGCATAGCTTTGGTCGACAGCTTGCCGCTTTTGAGTAGAGATTTGATTTCGGTCGGAATCACATCGGAGCCATGGATAGCGACTTTGGCTTCTAGGACACCACCTTCATGAACAATCATCTGAATAGCTGAGCCGAGGTGTGATATTTCTGCAAACGATTCGAAAGCTTCGATGGCATCTAGCTTGGCCTGACGGTCACCATCAAGGATACGGATCGCAATGTCCCTCTCCCCTGCCCACTCGGTATGGGCAGTTTTCCATTCAACAAGCTGAGCCTGATATTGCCTCTCGTCTTCCTCCTGCGCGGTGCCAATCTTGCCTACAAGGGCTACTCGCTGACGAGCCTCTAGCTTGAAGAGCCGAGCCCAGAAATTGGGGTGATATGTAGCAGCAGCATGCGTAGCTTCTTGCTCAAGAGTATTGCTCTTGAGTGGCTGTCTAGGTTCAGGATTGGAGAGAAGCCGCTTCCATTTCACAGGCTCTGCACACTCCTTGTGCATCGAAAGGAGGACATCTATGTGATTTTCGTACACCTCAACTTCATACGCTGCTTGTTCCAGCGCTTCCATCTTTGCGTACTCTTTCTGTCGTTTTTCAAGTTCACGCTGCCGGCGATGAGCGTTGCGCTCTGATCGCCGCGCAGACGCTTGCAGCGAACGTACAGTCCCTTTCCAACCCATCACGACTCTCCATACCGTTAATGTGATAGCACATTAACATACCTCCTGGTTCTGCCTGAATCATCTGAACACCTGGAAACTGAAAATACCAGGGAACCCAGAAGGAGGGCAGGGCCATTTATTCACAAATAAGGGGTACCTTCACGGCCCCCCTTTCTTCTCGCTACTCCGCCGTTTGGCGTATGGCCTTCTCAATTCGCTGACGTCCTGCATGAGCAAGCTTGCTTACACCAGCTTCCTTCGCGACCGCGTATATCAAGGACTCCCCTTCGTGCCCCCGTTGCACCATCTCATCAACCAAAGCACGCAGTTCTGGCAGGCAGATTTCAGATAGCCCTCTCGTGGAATCTTCGTCGCCGGGCTTACGGAAGACGACACTGGTATCCGACTCGATATGAGTAGGCCAGAAGAAGACTCCTGTCTGCTCCTCTTCATGTGAACGGAATCGTGCCCGGGCAATTTGGTCAACGCGATCACGTATCCGTGAGCCGGTTCGTACCCAGCCATGAGCACGGGCAATGCGCCTTGCGAGCGCCGTGTCTAGAACCGGTCCCTCTTCCGCTACGACATGAGCAATCATCTGCTCCAACGTTTCCGTGTAACTCGCCTCAAAGAACTGATCTGGATCGACCAACCCTACCGCCTGACGAGGGTCGGCTTCTTTATAAATCAAATATTCAAGGGGACGAGCAAAAGCCAGGACATCCTCATCTGGTGTGATAGATGCAGCCTTGGCGTACTTCAAATCAGGCAACGCACCTGAGGGGTCATTGGATTCGGCCACACTATCCACTGTGGCGACCACAGTAACCTGACTTGCTACCTCAATGACCTCAGCCATAGCTGCGTCGATTTTCAGTCGCTCTGCCTCTTGAGTTGCATCGATGACAGCCTGCTTGGCTCGGGAATCCGCTAGAATCTCGTTCAGCCGTTGATGTACCTTTTCGGCAGTTCCAATTGCATCAACCCACCAGTCCGTCGACCATATCCTAACGATCTCCCAGCCAAGTCCACGCAGTACAAATTCACGGAGCTTGTCACGATCACGAGCGGTCGCACTGCGGTGATAGGTAGCACCGTCGCATTCAATCCCGGCAAGGTACCGTCCAGGTGCATCAGGGTGAACAACCCCAAGGTCTATTCGAAAGGAGGAAACGCCAATCTGGGTAAATATCTGCCATCCCTTTTTAGCCAAGGCCGCTGCAACCGCCTCTTCGAATGGGCTGTCGAAACTACCCACGCTACCAAAGTCAGCCTCTGCGAGAGCCCGTGGGCCACGCTCTGCAAACTCCAAGAAGTGCTTAAGATCTCGAACCCCGATCGCTTGCGTACGAGCTAGATCAATATGCTCTGGGCGCAAGGTCGAAAACACCACTAGCTCCTGGCGAGCACGGGTTATTGCCACGTTCAGTCGACGCTCACCACCAGGGCGGTTCATCGGACCGAAGTTCATGGACAGCACACCGGCAGCGTCTTTTCCGTAGGTGGTCGAGAAATAGATGATGTCTCGCTCATCGCCTTGAACGCTCTCAAGGTTCTTGACGAACACAGGCTCCAGCTCGGACTCAGCGAAATACGAATCGAGTGATGGGTCTTTCCGGCAAGCCTCATCCAGCATGTCCATGATGAGCTTCTGTTGCTCGCCGTTAAAGGTTACGACCCCCACGGTCCGTCCGCTTTCGCGGAAGGCCGGAGACTGTAGGCGAGCAACCAAATCAGCAACTAAATATCTTGCTTCAATTAAGTTTGTTCGCGACCCGCCCTTGTCATATACACCCGGGACTGGGCATAACCGTACTGCTTTGTCGGCCGTAAACGGTGATGGGAAGGTCACCAGCTTCGACTGGTAGTATCGCTGGTTCGAGAAAGCGATCAGACTTTCGTGGCGGCTACGGTAGTGCCAGTTAAGATTACGCATTGGCAGATTGGCACTGATGCACTCGTCCAGAATACTCTCGAGATCAGCCTCTACATCCTCATCTTCAGCGGTCGACTCAGCGCGGTTAAAGAACGAAGTTGGAGGGAGCTGTTTGGGGTCGCCCACCATCACCACTTGCTTCCCTCGGGCCATGGCGCCGATGGCATCCCAGACAGGTATTTGAGATGCCTCATCGAAGATAACGAGATCGAATGGCGTTGAGGCAGGAGGCAGATACTGAGCAATGGATAGAGGACTCATGAGCAAGCATGGAGTCAGCTTGGTTAGCGCTTCTGGCGCACGACTCATCAGCTCCCGCAATGGAATGTGCTTGGTCTTCTTGCCCATCTCATGTCGCAGGACTCCCCACTCTGAAGAGCGACTTACACTGTCTTGGCTTGGTAGGTCGGAACACAGCCGAGCTCGGAGCCAGTCTTTGGTCAACTCGGTGAACTTGTCGTCTAAAGCGCGGAAATCGCGAATGCGTTGCTCATGCTCCACGCTGACGAACGTCCGGATCACCTCTTCGTTGTCGACCGTCGTATTCAGCCACCAGCGGGCATAATTTACTTCCAATACACGCCGGACTTTTCCAGAGCTGATAGCTCCTGCTTCCATCGCTTGAACAATCGGCGCCAGGCCGACAGCGTAGGCTTCATCGCGAACCTTCCGCCAAGCGCACCATGCCTTAAGGCGCGATTCAGACGAGACGACAGTTTCGCAGTTTGTCTTGATATCACTTAGCGCCAGGTGAGCAGTTTCGATGACGCCCATTTCGGTGAAATGACCGACAGCCGTCAGGTGCGCCGCTCGCGCCTGTAGCAACTCAAGCTTTTCTCGAAGAGCAACACCGGCATTGGCTATAGCAGCCTCCGGTTCAAGTAGTGCGTTACCATCCCCCAACAGAGTTTGAAGCGGTGTTTTGTAGGCCGCGACCTGCTCAGGATTGAGTGCCAGCTTCGCCACCGCGGTAGCCATCTCCCCCTGAAACGCTGCCGCACTACGCACAACGTCAACTTTCGTTTTCAAGTCATTCCAGACAGGAACGATTTCTCGCAGATCGGCCAGATCCACCAACTCTCGCTCAACTGCTGCTCTGTTCTTGAGCAACTCAAAATCAGCTTTTAACGACGAGCCACAACGCCCCTCCTCTACATGAGGATGGTCGTCGACAAGCCGACCGCGTTCTTCTATGCCACGTCGTTCAGCCTGGAAGCGCAGAGCTGCAGTCAGCACGTCAATATCCGTGGTCAAACCGCTCCAGAGAGAGCTAGTTGCTGAGCTGAGATCAACCAGCTCATCTAACCCAGCATCGAGACGAGTCAGCGCACGCAGCCGGCGGAGTTCCTCCTTCAGGCCATCACCTAGCTGGCCCTGCTCAACCAACTGCAAGCCGTCATCGATCCAGGCAGAATTACTTTTCTGAAGCCGCATAGCCTCTTGCAGCTTGATCGCTGTCGCGAGATGCGTTGCTTCGGATTTGGCACCTTGCCAAACAGCAACACACTCATGACCTGGCTCCAGCTCATCGATTGCTCGACGCACCGACCGAATCTCTACCCAAGTAGCGAGATCCTTGCCATTGTCGACTTCACCTGTTGACGTCTGCGTCGGAGCCAATAGCCCAGCGATGCGGCGTTTTCCGAACCAAGACTTAGGCCAGAAAGACTCCTCCGCGTCTTTCCACTCGCGCAGCAAGAGTTCGGTATCAAGTACTTCAATCGCATCAACGTAGGACGCCGTTAGCTGGTGCTTGAGGTCGTCTATCTGACACAGCAATGTGACAGCTTGCCCGAGAACGTCAGTGACATTTTCTGGCCAGGCCGAGCCTAGATCAACGAACGTAGCGCGGCGTTGCTGCAGCAAATCAATGCCTTGTTTAGCTTCAGCAATAATACGAGAGGACCAGAGGGATGAGAGTCTGGAGTTAATGTCCCGGTGTTCGTCGACCCAAGTGCAGCCGTCACTCAGACGTTTAGAAATCGAGCGAGCATCGGGGCGCAGTGCGAAACGCCAATCATGCCCAGCGGCAGCAGGAAGTGCTCGAGAAAGGATCGATAGCCCCTCAAGCGCTGTTGGGGTGTACTCCGTAACAGGAAGCCCAGACAGCTCAACAAAGCGATCGGCAGCTCTCTGGACTTCAAGCACAGCGGGAAGCACGTCACGAGCCGCCTGCACGAATTGTTGCTGCCAATGAGGCGACCACTCTGCTTGGCCTACCCCGGACAAAGCGTTGCCTGCCAGCTGACTGTAACCCACAGCCTGTGCGTTCACTTCAAGGCGGTCGCCCAGCTCTCGAAGCTCAAGCATGGCCTTCTGATCATGCGTTTCCGGAGATGGCCAACCAAGTGGAGCTACTGCCTCATCAACACCCGATGTCACCGTCCCGATGGCATCGTAGATGGTGTAGCCGTTGCGGTGCCGGCGATGCAGACGCTCGACATAAATATTGAGGCTGTCACGCAGGGACGCGAGCCGCTGCGCTTCCACCTCCCATGCGGCAGCATCTACCTGCCCTTTCGCTTCCCAAGCCGACTGTAACTGAGCAAGGACATCCGTTTTCCGAGCTTTGCTGGAGTGAAGTTCAAGGCAGAACTCACCCAGACCGATTTCACGCAAGCGCCGGTACACGACATCCAGGGCAGCAATTTTCTCAGACACGAACAGCACCCGGCGCCCTTGAGCGATCGACTGGGCGATCATGTTGGAAATCGTTTGGCTTTTACCCGTGCCAGGTGGGCCGATGAGAACGAAGTCTTTACCCTTGGCTGCTGCCATCACAGCCGCAAGCTGAGATGAATCAGATGGCAGTGGGCAGAACACATCAGTCGGGCCGTAATCACGGTCCAGAGACTCAGCCTCCGGAAACGGGGTATCGGAGATGAACGAATCGCGTGGCGTATCCAGAAGATGCTGGACTACTGGACTCTGTCGAAGGTGCTCTGCATTCTCGGCAAGATCCTTCCACATGAGATACTTGGCAAATGAGAACATCGAGAGCACAACGTCCTCGTTCAGCTCCCAGCCAGCGATGTCCTTAATCGCATGACCAACTTTGTTCCAAATGCCTACGATATCCAGACCGGAGTCGTCCCGAGGCAGCTCCTGCTCCAGCGAACCTAAGCCCAGCTCAAAGTCTTGACGCAGCATCTCGATCAGAGTCGGGTTAAAACGAGGCTCATCATCGTGCAGCACCATGGTGAATCCGGAGCGTGCGCTCTTACGCTCCAAAGTGACAGGAACCAAGACCAGTGGCGCTTTGTACTTCTGCCCAGCTCTATCCTCACGCGTCCAACTAAGGAAACCGATGGCCAGGAAAAGCGTGTTGGAGCCACCCTCCTGCAAAGCAGTACGAGCGCTTCGATATAACTCAGTTAACCGGACATCCATTTCGGCGGACGTCAGCGCAACGAATACTTCCCTACGCTTGAGAGCATCTTCAGCATGACGACGGCGAACATCTTCTCGCTCACGCTGTTCATAGAGTGTGCGCTCACGCGGATCTGCGCCATCCATCAGGTCAGGCCTGGTAAGCAGCTTCAGAGACTGTCCACTTGCAAGAATGTCCTCGAGAGCACCGGGATCAGGAGATTCAAGCTTCAGCGCTCGCTTACCCATTTTGAAATTGAGCAAGTTATTTCGAAGCGACAGATCCAGAAGCTTTCGCTGCCACCGGCCGAGGCGATCTGCTGGGTCGAGCTTAGACAGATCCTCAACCTGCACCTTAATATTGTCATCGGCGATGCCAATCCCTTCCTCCACAAGAAGCGATGGGGCTTCATCAGACTCAGCAACGGCGACACGTGCAATCTGAGCCTCTGAGCTGGCGAGCGGTTTGATACGTTGCAAACGGGCGCGACGGATATCTAGCAGCATCTCGAAAACACTTTCAGCGTCTTCGGCTACCTGTTTCGTGCCCATCTCTACCGCATAAGAGAATGGCGGTATCGAGGCGTGGGTAATAAGAGTGGTCTCAAACAGCACGAGCTCCTGAAGCTTCACCCGCTTACGTACTGCAGTGACATCATCCACCACGGTAGTCGTAAACTCTTCTGGCTTAAGCCACAAACCAGCAAAAGCATGACCATGGGTGAATACGATCACGGGGTTAAGACCAATCTGCTCCAATGCTGCGCAGAAAAGCAGAGTCAGGTCGAGACAAGTAGCCAACCCGGAGTCAGCAATCTGACTGGGGCTACGAATCTTCTGTCCTGATTGTTCAAAGCTGGCCGGCGGCAACGCATAGTCGAGCTTCATGCGCGCCACCGCGCCCCACACTGCCGACGCCAACTGCCAAGCTCTTTTGGGGCCACCCTCATATCCGTCAAGTGCGGACGGCTTATCGCTAAGACGAAGCAACTCGGCTGCCTGTTTGAGCAACCTTTCAACCGCCGCATCATTTGGCTGAACAAAAGCCGCCGTCATATCTGGTATATGGCGCAAGCCGCCCCACTGGTTTCTAGGCAGAAGGTCTACCACCTGTTCAAACAGAGCAACTTCCTTGCGACCGCTCTCCGCTTCCTTGTCATCGGCTTCGAGGACAAACGTAAAGGTCGACATCTCTGACTCTGTCAGGCGACTCAACAACGGGCCATCCAGGACAAGATCAAGCCCAGGTATGACCCGGAAGCTATCTGCAGCGATCTCGTCAATCCGCCAGATCTTGGACTTAAATACCTCGGGCGCCGAGCTAAGGGTAAGAGTCGCATTGACGAAACGATCACTCGTCTCGTTCGAGAGGCGGAGCTCGCGTATCACAGGGATGGCGTTCTGGAAATCTGCAAGGTTCAGCTTCGCCACCAAAGTGGCAAGGATTTTTACTTCTTTAGGCTGGACTTCTTCTTGGGGCGTGAGGGGCTGAACGATGTCGTCCATGCGCAACCATCCTTGTCGTTATGCCCAAGGGAGTGCCGGAATTGGCCGGCCAGAGGGCCCCTCTTGAGCTGATGGCGGGATGATAGCTCTTCTAGTGAAAGCCGTAATGTGCCTTTGGTCGATACTGATTTCTCATCCCATCATCGAATGGCCGCTAGATAGACCGAAGCAATCCGCCTGTCAAACGCCCCTAGGACAAAATCCTATTATTGGTAATACATCCGAAAAATCCACTCAGAGCCAGCCGTTTTGTGGGGGTAAAAACGCGGACAAATAGAAAGGGGTCGCGAGATAAAATCTCGCAACCCCTTGAATAATATGGTCGGGACGGAGTGATTCGAACACTCGACCCCTAGCACCCCATGCTAGTGCGCTACCGGACTGCGCTACGCCCCGACTGGTTTTGCAATCGTTCCTCTTCTCGAAGAACGCTCAAGAATATATCGCAAGCGTTTGAAAACTGGAAGTATTCAAACGCTGCTTTTTATTTCTTGAGAACCACCAACACGTCTTCCAACTCAGCAATCATCTGCCGAATCATCTGCTTGTATTGGGTGGTGTCGTCTTTGGCTTCATCACCGGACAAACGCAAGCGTGCGCCGCCAATGGTGAATCCCTGATCGTAAAGGAGCGCGCGGATCTGCCGGATCATCAGCACGTCCTGGCGCTGATAATACCGGCGGTTTCCGCGGCGTTTGACGGGGTTGAGTTGAGGAAACTCCTGCTCCCAATAGCGCAGCACGTGTGGCTTTACGGCACACAGCTCGCTGACTTCACCAATGGTGAAGTAGCGTTTGCCCGGGATGACGGGTAGTTCGTCGTTATGACTTGGTTCCAGCATAAGCCTCAACTCGGGCCTTCAACTTCTGCCCTGGACGAAAGGTGACCACACGGCGAGCCGTGATCGGGATTTCTTCCCCCGTTTTCGGGTTGCGGCCAGGCCGCTGGCGTTTGTCCCGAAGGTCGAAATTGCCGAAACCGGACAATTTGACCTGCTCGTTGTCTTCAAGAGCGTGCCTGATCTCCTCGAAAAACAGTTCGACCAATTCCTTGGCTTCCCGCTTGTTCAGGCCCAGCTCTTCATACAGACGTTCCGCCATCTCAGCTTTCGTCAAAGCCCCCATACGTCACTTCCTTAACGTGGCGTTCAACCTTTGTTCGAGCGAGGTGAGGATATTTTGCGTCGTCGAATTCACCTCATCGTCATTAAGAGTGCGCGATGGATGCTGCCAGGTCAAGCCAACTGCAAGGCTTTTTCTATCAGGATCAATGCCTTTACCCTGATACACGTCAAACAGCCTGAGATCTGTGAGCCATTCGCCTGCATTTTCACGGATTACGTCCAGTACGGCCGCGGATGCGACGTCTTTGTGCGCAATCAGTGCAAGGTCACGACGCACTTCAGGAAAGCGCGACAACTCGTGGAATTTCGGCATTTTACCGAGCGCCACTTCAGCCAGAACCAGCTCGAAAACGAAGACCGGACGATCCAGGCCCAAGGCTTTCGACAATTCAGGGTGAATCGCGCCGATGAAGCCCACTTCACGCCCTTCGCGCTCGATACGCGCGGTTTGACCCGGGTGCAGTGCCGGGTGTTTGCCCGGTGCGAACGTGAACGAATCCAGCGCACCGGCAAAGCCCAGCACCGCTTCCACGTCGGCTTTGACGTCGAAGAAATCGACGGTATCGCGGCCTTGCGCCCAGCCTTCCGGCAGACGGCTGCCGCAGACCACACCGGACAGCATTGGCTCTTGCTTCAGGCCTTCCAGTTGACCGACAAAACGCAGACCGCTTTCGAACAGACGTACGCGATCCTGCTGACGGTTCAGGTTGTGCTGCAACGCTTTGACCAGGCCCGGCCACAGCGACGAACGCATCGCCGCCATGTCGTTGGAAATCGGATTGGCCAGCAACAGCGGCTCGACGCCCGGATTGAACAGTTCGAACTGTTTCGGATCGATGAAGCTGTATGTGATCGCTTCCTGATAACCACGCGCAACCAGCAGGCGGCGCAGTTCTGGCAAATCGCTACGCGCTTCAGCCTTGGCTTGTGGCGCCAGGCGTGCTTGCGGGTAACGAACCGGCAGACGGTTATAGCCATAAAGACGGGCCAGTTCTTCGATCAGATCGACTTCCAGGCTGATATCGAAGCGATGGCTCGGCACTTCTACGCGCCACTGGCCTTCACCATCGGCTGCAATGCCAAGACCCAGGCCGCCGAGCAGACGCTCGACCTGAGCCGAGTCCATCTCCATGCCAAGCATCTGAGTGATGCGCTGGGCACGCAGAGTGATCGGAGCGATTGACGGCAGGTGCTGTTCGCTGACGGTCTCAATGATCGGACCGGCTTCGCCGCCAGTGATCTCCAGCAGCAGGCCGGTAGCGCGCTCCATGGCTTCACGGGCCAGTTGCCAGTCCACGCCACGCTCGTAGCGGTGCGAAGCATCGGTATGCAGGCCGTAGGAACGGGCCTTGCCTGCCACCGCGATCTGGTCGAAGAACGCTGATTCAAGGAATACGTCGCGAGTGGTCGCGGAGACACCGCTGTGCTCACCACCCATCACGCCGGCAATCGCCAACGCGCGAGTGTGGTCGGCAATTACCAGCGTATCGCTGCGCAGGCTGACTTCCTGACCGTCGAGCAGCACCAGCTTCTCACCCTCTTCCGCCATGCGCACGCGGATGCCGCCATTGATTTCGGCGAGATCGAAAGCGTGCAGGGGCTGACCCAGCTCCAGCATCACGTAGTTGGTGATGTCGACAGCAGCGTCGATGCTGCGCACGTCGGCGCGGCGCAGGCGTTCAACCATCCACAGCGGCGTCGGCCTGGACAGATCGACGTTACGGATAACGCGCCCCAGGTAACGCGGGCATGCGGCTGGGGCCAGTACTTCTACCGAACGCACTTCATCGTGCACGGCCGCAATGGCGGCCACAACCGGACGGGTAACCGGAGTCGCGTACAGCGCGCCGACTTCACGGGCCAGACCGGCCAGGGACAGGCAGTCGCCACGGTTCGGGGTCAGGTCGACCTCGATGCTGGCATCTTCCAGATCCAGATACACACGGAAGTCTTCGCCCACCGGTGCATCGGCCGGCAGCTCCATCAGACCGTCGTTGCCTTCACCGACTTGCAGCTCGGCTTGCGAGCAGAGCATGCCGTTGGACTCAACGCCGCGCAGCTTGGCTTTTTTGATCTTGAAGTCGCCCGGCAGCTCGGCGCCAATCATGGCGAACGGAATCTTCAGGCCCGGGCGCACGTTTGGCGCTCCGCACACGACCTGGAAGGTTTCCGCGCCATTGCTGACCTGGCACACCCGCAACTTGTCGGCATCAGGGTGCTGCTCGGTGCTCAGCACCTCGCCCACTACCACGCCGCTGAATACACCGGCGGCCGGAGTCACGCTATCGACCTCAAGACCGGCCATCGACAGACGGGCAACCAGCTCGTCGCGATTTACCTGCGGGCTAACCCAGCCACGCAGCCATTGTTCACTGAATTTCATCCTGCTCTCCTAAGAATTCGTTACGACTAGCGAAATTGCGCGAGGAACCGCAAGTCGTTGTCGAAGAACAGACGCAAGTCGTTCACGCCGTAACGGAGCATGGCCAGACGCTCGACGCCCATGCCAAAGGCAAAGCCGGAGAACTCTTCCGGGTCAATGCCGGACATACGCAACACGTTCGGGTGAACCATGCCGCAACCCATCACTTCCAGCCAGCCGGTCTGCTTGCAGACGCGGCAGCCTTTGCCGCTGCACATCACGCATTCCATATCGACTTCAGCGGATGGTTCGGTGAACGGGAAGTACGAAGGACGGAAACGTACGGCCAGTTCTTTCTCGAAGAACACCCGCAGGAATTCTTCGATGGTGCCTTTGAGATCGGCAAAATTGATGTCGCGATCGACCAGCAGGCCTTCGACCTGGTGGAACATCGGCGAGTGGGTGATATCGGAGTCGCTACGGTACACACGGCCCGGGCAGACGATGCGGATCGGCGGTTGCTTGGACTCCATGGTGCGGACCTGTACCGGCGAGGTATGGGTGCGCAGCAACATGTTTGCATTGAAATAGAAGGTGTCATGCATCGACCGGGCCGGGTGATGGCCTGGGATGTTGAGCGCTTCGAAGTTGTGGTAGTCGTCTTCGACCTCAGGGCCTTCGGCAATGCCGTAGCCGATGCGGGTGAAGAACTGTTCGACACGCTCCAGAGTCCGGGTCACCGGATGCAGGCCACCGGAGGTCTGGCCACGGCCCGGCAAGGTCACGTCAATGGACTCGGCAGACAGTTTGGCCGCCAGTTCGGCTTCCTCAAACAGAGCCATGCGCGCATTGAGAACGCCTGTGACACGTTCCTTGGCAACGTTGATCAGCGCGCCGACTTGCGGACGCTCTTCTGCCGGCAAATTCCCCAGGGTCTTCATCACCTGAGTCAATTCGCCCTTTTTGCCAAGGTATTGAACCCGGATTTGCTCCAGGGCATTGATATCTTCAGCGCTTTGCACAGCCTCTAGTGCTTGAGAGACCAGCGCATCCAGGTTTTCCATGTACAGACTCCAGATACAAAATAGGGGAAGAGCTTGAAGGCTCTTCCCCTATTTATGACGTTTAACACCTGGCCTCACAGAGATGAGGCCGGGTGACTGTCGGGGGTACTTAAGCCAAGGTGGCTTTAGCTTTCTCGACAATCGCAGCAAACGCCGCTTTTTCGTTCACTGCCAGATCAGCCAGAACCTTACGGTCGATCTCGATGGACGCTTTTTTCAGGCCAGCGATGAAACGGCTGTAGGACAGACCGTTAACACGAGCACCAGCGTTGATACGAGCGATCCACAGAGCGCGGAACTGACGTTTTTTCTGACGACGGTCACGGTAGGCGTATTGGCCTGCCTTGATTACCGCTTGCTTGGCAACACGGAATACGCGGGAGCGTGCGCCGTAGTAGCCTTTAGCAAGTTTCAGAATTTTTTTGTGACGTTTACGGGCAATGACGCCACGCTTTACACGAGCCATGAGTTACTTCCTCTATTCTTGACTAAAATTAACGAAGGCGCAGCATGCGCTCGACTTTTGCCACGTCAGACGGATGCAGCAAGCTGCTACCGCGCAGTTGACGCTTACGCTTGGTCGACATTTTAGTCAGGATGTGGCTCTTGAAAGCGTGCTTGTGCTTGATACCGTTAGCAGTTTTCAGAAACCGCTTAGCAGCACCACTTTTGGTTTTCATTTTTGGCATGTTCGGATACTCCGCATTCAGTTGATAAACATAATCAGAAGGCCTGCCGTGCCCTGTTGATTACTTCTTCTTTTTCGGGGCGATGACCATGATCAGCTGGCGTCCTTCCATCTTAGGATGCTGTTCGACCGAACCGTACTCGAGCAGGTCAGCTTCAACCCGCTTGAGGAGTTCCATCCCCAGCTCCTGGTGGGCCATCTCACGGCCGCGGAATCGCAAGGATACCTTGGCCCTGTCCCCATCACTCAGGAAACGTACCAGGTTGCGCAGTTTTACCTGGTAATCCCCTTCCTCCGTCCCTGGACGAAACTTGATTTCTTTTACCTGAATCTGCTTCTGGTTCTTCTTCGCCGCTGCAATCTGCTTCTTCTTTTCGAAGATCGACTTGCCGTAGTCCATCACCCGGCAAACCGGTGGGACTGCGTCTGCTGAGATTTCTACCAGATCAAGCTTTGCTTCTTCAGCAATACGAAGCGCTTCATCAATAGAGACGATGCCAACCTGCTCGCCGTCAGCGCCAATTAACCGAACCTCGCGTGCCGAGATATTCTCATTGATCGGCGCTTTCGGTGCAGCTCGTTTATCTTGTCTCGGTTCACGCTTAATAATAATTACTCCGAATCTGGGCGACCACGCCGGGAAACCGCTTGCGCGAGAAACTCAGCGAACTGGGCGACGGGCATCGAGCCCAGGTCAGCACCTTCACGAGTACGCACAGCGACAGTCTGCATCTCGACTTCCTTATCTCCGATAACCAAAAGATAGGGAACCTTGAGCAAAGTATGCTCGCGGATTTTAAAGCCGATCTTTTCATTTCTCAAGTCGGACTTGGCACGAAATCCGCTTTCGTTGAGAGTTTTTTCGACTTCAGCGACAAAATCTGCCTGTTTATCAGTGATATTCATGATCACTGCCTGGGTTGGCGCCAGCCACGCAGGGAATGCACCTTCGTAATGCTCGATCAGAATCCCGACGAAACGCTCGAAGGATCCGAGGATCGCACGGTGCAACATGACCGGGTGCTTGCGGCTGTTGTCTTCGGAGACGTATTCGGCACCGAGACGGACAGGCAGGTTGAAATCGAGCTGCAAGGTACCACACTGCCACACGCGACCGAGGCAATCTTTCAGCGAGAACTCGATCTTCGGACCGTAGAACGCACCTTCACCCGGCTGCAGATCGTACGGCAGGCCAGCGGAATCAAGGGCTGCGGCCAGTGCGGCTTCGGCGCGATCCCACAGCTCGTCGGAACCTACACGTTTTTCCGGACGAGTGGACAGCTTCATCTCGACGTCGGTAAAGCCGAAGTCGCGATAAACATCCATGGTCAGCTTGATGAAGGCAGCGGATTCGGCCTGCATCTGCTCTTCGGTGCAGAAAATGTGGGCGTCGTCCTGAGTGAACGCACGCACGCGCATGATGCCGTGCAGCGCGCCCGACGGCTCGTTGCGGTGGCAGGCACCGAATTCGGCCAGGCGCATCGGCAGCTCACGGTAGCTCTTCAGGCCCTGATTGAACACCTGCACGTGGCAAGGGCAGTTCATCGGCTTGATAGCGTAGTCGCGGCTTTCCGACTCGGTGGTGAACATGTTGTCGGCGTAGTTGGCCCAGTGCCCGGATTTCTCCCACAGGCTGCGATCGACCACTTGCGGGGTCTTGATCTCGAGGTAGCCGTTGTCACGCTGCACCTTGCGCATGTATTGCTCGAGCACCTGGTACAAGGTCCAGCCATTCGGGTGCCAGAACACCATGCCCGGCGCTTCTTCCTGGGTGTGGAACAGGCCCAGGCGCTTGCCGATCTTGCGGTGATCGCGCTTTTCCGCTTCTTCGATGCGCTGGATGTATGCCGCCAGCTGCTTCTTGTCAGCCCAAGCGGTACCGTAAACGCGCTGCAGCTGCTCGTTTTTGGCATCACCGCGCCAGTAGGCACCGGACAACTTGGTCAGCTTGAAGGATTTCAGGAAGCGGGTGTTCGGCACGTGCGGACCGCGGCACATGTCGACGTATTCTTCGTGGTAGTACAGGCCCATGGCCTGCTCGTTCGGCATGTCTTCGACCAGGCGCAGCTTGTAGTCTTCGCCGCGGGCCTTGAACACTTCGATCACTTCGGCGCGCGGAGTGACCTTTTTGATGACGTCGTAATCCTTGTCGATCAGCTGATGCATGCGCTGTTCGATGGCGGCCATGTCGTCCGGGGTGAAAGGACGTTCGAAGGCGATGTCGTAATAGAAGCCTTCGTCGATGACCGGACCGATGACCATCTTCGCAGTCGGGTACAGCTGCTTGACCGCATGGCCAACCAGGTGAGCGCAAGAGTGGCGAATGATCTCCAGCCCCTCTTCATCCTTAGGTGTGATGATTTGCAGCGTCGCGTCGCTGTCGATGAGGTCGCAGGCGTCGACCAGCTTGCCGTTGACCTTGCCGGCCACGGTGGCCTTGGCCAGGCCTGCACCAATGGATGCAGCGACCTCGGCTACGGAAACCGGGTGATCGAATGAACGTTGACTGCCGTCGGGAAGAGTAATAGTTGGCATGGCGCCTCCTCTCCTAGTGGTGACCCCTACCAAAGGTCACGTGGGTTGGGATGAGCCAGTACAAGATCCGATCCAGGCCATTCAATGACGAACGCCTGCCTTACAGCGGCAGGAGCCTTGCGGCCAACCGGAAAACCGAACCAGAGTGACTGGGATTCAAATCGAAATATTCGCACGTTGACCGCTGCCGGGACTGAAGGTCATCCGAAGCCTGAGAACGCTTGAGCCCGGCATGCTAGCACAGATGAGCGGTCACTTATGCCTCTGTTTGATCAGAAGGCAAATCGTCTGTTTTTATGCCAGAGTGCTGAACTTGATTGGCCTTTCAGCCCTCAGATAACAAGACATTGACCCACAAGGAGCATCCTCGCATGCGTCTGAATACCCTGTTCGCCGTAGTCGCCCCTATCGTCATGCTGCTGCCACTGAGCGCCCACGCCGACTGGCCGAAGGGCGAGCGCGAGAAGTACATGGCACAGTGCACCCAGGCGGCGACTCCGCAAATTGGTGCCGCTGCGGCCAAATCGCACTGCGCTTGCGGTGCTGATGCCATCAAGTCCTATCCTTCAGCCGACATTCAGTCCCTGATGGACAACAAAGCCACCCCTGAACTGCAGCAGAAAGCGCTCGGACAAATCGCCAAATGCAAGGCGAATACACCGGCGAAAAAGTGATTAAAAAAGCCTTCTGACTCGGCTCAGCGCCCCTGAAACAGGCTGAATTTGGGTCTTTTCAGACGATTTATGCAGGTTTTACAGGTTTTTTTATTGTCTTTACTTTCTGCTCAAAGCCTTTTAAACCGGGGCTTTCAGCGAAAACAGACAGCAAAGAAAACACGACTGATTGGCAAACAGCACGTCCGGGGGGCTACCAAAGCGAACATTTCGACTATGATACTCCGGTGTGCCCAGTTGGCCTGAGCAGCACAGTACTACTGAAAATATATGTTTCTTGGAGATACACCATGTCTAATCGCCAAACCGGCACCGTTAAATGGTTCAACGATGAAAAAGGCTTCGGCTTCATCACTCCTCAAGGTGGCGGTGACGACCTGTTCGTACACTTCAAAGCTATCGAATCCGACGGTTTCAAAAGCCTGAAAGAAGGCCAGACCGTCTCTTTCGTGGCTGAGAAAGGCCAAAAGGGTATGCAAGCTGCACAAGTTCGCCCAGAGTAATTTCCCGGCGCACTAAAAAAACCCCGTCCATGTGACGGGGTTTTTTATGCCTGCAACAAAAGTCGTCAGCGATCAGCCGCAGTTGACGCGGGTGACGACCAGATTGGCGTCGGTGTTCAGGTTCAGGCGATCGGAGCGGTACTCCAGAGTGATCATGTCGGTTGGTTTGAGGAAGCGGGCATTTTGCGCCCCGGCCTTGGCGCGAGCCTGATCCAGCAGCGCTGGCGACGCTTTCTTGCCAATGGCGAACTCCGCTGCCGTTGCTTCACAGCGACTATGACCGGACTCGGTGGCCACTGAATCCTTTGCCGACTCGCTGGAACTCGTACTGCAACCGGCCAACAGGGCGGTGGCCATCAGTGCACCCAGTGTCGCGAACTTCAAAGGCATGAAGCCTCCTTGTTTTCAAAAAGTTGAGCTGAGATCGTGCGACCGCCATTGCGGCGTTTGGTTTCACCACAGTGAGCATGACCGCCCCACGACCGGAAAAACGCCGAGTGTGCCTGAGCCTCGCCCCGCTCCTCATCAATCAATCGTGACTGAATATTAACGACGCTCAATACACGTCAATGTAGTCGTACGGTGGATTCGGCCAGTTGTCCTTCAACGCGTTGAAAATCTGCATCACCCACACCTCGTCGCTGGCGGCGACATTTCCAACGTAGCCTGAGCCCTTGGCCCAGGTTTCCAGGCGAAACAGCAAGCCGTCGATATCCTGGCCGCCGGTCACGCCCGAAGAAATGTAGGCGACACCGCCCTTGGTCACACGCAGTTGAGTGTGTTCGTCATCACTGGCCGAGGCGAGCAACTGGCGCACAGCCTCCAGCGTGAGGCCGTCGGGGGAATTCAAATCGATCTGCACAGCGCGATCCTTGGAAAGCCTTAAAAGACCAAGTGTCGCATAGCGCTCCGGTCATGCCTAAGTCGCAGTGTCAAACGCCCGACAAAATGGTTAACTCGACACATTCTTCTCCCGACTTCCCGAGCCTTATCATGACGACCGTAAGCATCGACGCCGACATCAAAGCCAAATGGGCCGACGGGCACAGCTCCTATAGCCCCGACACCACAGAAGAGCTGGCATTGATAGGAATCGATCTATTGGTCAAGGAGCTTGGAACCGAGGCAGCCCAGCAATTCATCAAGCAGATTTTCGAGCGCTACCCGACCGAACAGATCGAGCATGAGCACGCAGAGAGGAAGTAGCACCCGCAGGCTGGCACCTGCGGGTCGGATTTTTTACTTCAGGCGCTTGAGCCGCTCGGTGAGCAGATCGAAGAAACCCTGGGCATCGCCGTTTTCGACCCAGAAGGCATTTTTCGGCGCCTTGAGTCCGTCATACCAATCGACAATGGTCTGACCGAATGTCGGCCCTTCACGGCTATCGACCACCACATTCACTGAACGACCGGTAAACAGTTCCGGCTTGAGCAAGTAAGCCACGACGGTGGCGTCATGCACCGGGCCACCCGGAATACCGTAGTGCTCCATGTCCCCTTTGATGTACTCGTTGAGGATGTCGCCAACGATTTTGCTCGCATTGTTGTTCAGCGCCGCAATCTGCTTCAGGCGGGCGTCGCTGGTGAGGATCTTGTGGGTCACGTCCAGCGGCAGGTAGGTCAGCTTGACGCCGCTTTTGAGCACCACTTCAGCCGCTTGCGGGTCGGCAAACAGGTTGAATTCGGCCACCGGGGTGATGTTGCCGCCGTTGAAGTGCGCCCCACCCATGATCACCACTTCCTTAATGCCCTGAACGATCTCGGGCTCCTGGATCAGCGCCAGCGCCAGGTTGGTCTGCGGACCGAGCATGGCAATCGTGATGCTGTGCGGCTTGGCCTTTTTCAAGGTGTCGATCAGATAATTGACCGCATTGCCTTCTGCCAGGCCTTTTTTCGGTTCGTGCACGGTGACACCCGACAGGCCTTCCTTGCCGTGAATGTTTTCGGCGTAGATCGGCGTACGCATCAGCGGTTTCGGTGCACCGGCATAAACCGGAACATCCTCGCGCCCCGCCCACTCGCGAGCCAGACGCGCGTTGCGCGAGGTCTTGTCGAGGCGGACATTGCCGGCCACGGTGGTCAACGCACGAATATTCAGCTCGTCCGGCGAGGCCAGTGCGAACAGCAAGGCGACCACGTCGTCAGCGCCCGGATCAGTATCAATGATCAGGTCGATTTTTTCCGCCGCCTGGGCGCCGGTCGCAGTAATGACGGACAAAAGCAGCAGACTCCGAAGCAATTGATGCAGTGTGTGAGCATAGCGTTGCATGGCGCATTCCTTGTGCATTTGAAATTGAAAGTTAGAACGTAACACCGGCCACCAGCACGATGTTGCAGTACGGCTGACATTCGCCTGTACGAACAATCGCCCGAGCCTGTCGGCTAAGAACCTTGAATTGTTCGTGACTGAGCAGATCGCGACGACCCAGCGCCCCCTCTTCATTCAACACATCCAGCGTTGTCAGCGCTGTCGGCTGCTTGTCGAAGATCTCTTTGGCCAGCACATGGCTTTCCACCTGCATCTCGCTGAGCACGATTTTCAGGGTGCTGACGAAATCCGGAACGCCGTGGGTCAGCGCCAGGTCAATCAGCTCGACGCCCGGCGGCACCGGCAGTCCAGCGTCACCGATCACGACCATGTCGCCATGACCCAAAGAGGCAATCAGTCGCGATAACGCGACGTTAAGCAAAGGAGTCTTTTTCATGCGGGTTTGAATGCCTGTACGTCGGACATGCTGGGAATGGAGGGTTGTGCGCCGGCGCGGGTGACCGACAGGGCAGCGGCGATCTGACCGTAACGGATCGCCTCGGCTTCGGACTTGCCGTCGGCCAGGGCAGCGGCAAAACCACCGACAAAGGTGTCGCCTGCCGCTGTGGTATCGACGGCTTTCACCTTCGGTGCCGGGAAGTGTTCGAACCCCTTGCCGTTGGCAAACAGCGAACCTTCGGCGCCCAGGGTAATGATGACTTTACCTGCCCCCATCGCGATCAGGTGGCTGGCAGCCTTTTCTGCCGACTCCCGCGACTCGACCGGCAGACCGCTCAGGGCCGCGGCTTCGCTCTCGTTGGGTATCAGGTAGTCGATGGCCGCGAACCAGTCGGCCGGCAAAGGACGACTGGCCGGCGCAGGGTTGAGGATCACGGTCTTGCCCAGCGTGCGGGCGCGCTTGAGCGCATGCCCCACGGTGGCATCCGGGATCTCGAGCTGACAGATAATCACGTCAGCATTTTGCAGAACGGCATCGAAACGATCGATCACCGCTGGCGTCATGGCGCCGTTGGCGCCGGCGACGATGACAATCGCGTTCTGACTGTGGTCATCGACCACAATCAACGCCACGCCACTGGAGCCCTCGACCACGCTCACTGCCTGACAATCAATCTGCTCGGCCAGCAAGGCTTCACGCAATTGCACGCCATAGTCGTCATTGCCCACACAGCCGATCATTGCCACCTGCGCCCCCAACCGCGCAGCGGCCACGGCCTGATTGGCCCCCTTGCCACCGGATACGGTGGCAAACGAATGGCCAATCAGCGTTTCACCGCCTCGGGGCAGCCGTGGTGCACGGGTGACCAGATCCATGTTCAGGCTGCCTATTACCACTACATTTGCTGGCATACATCACTACTCGTCAATTCGGTTTTCAGCGGTATTCAGTGAACACGCCAGACAGCGGCGCAGTTGATTCGCGCAGGACAATACTCGGTGTCACGATCCGTTGATCGGTGACCATCTGCGGCGTGGCAATCCTTCGCAGCAAGACCTCGGCGGCCATTTCACCCAGTTGCAGGATCGACTGGCCAACCGTGGTCAATGCCGGATACACATAGCGACTCATCTGGATATCGTCGAAACCGATCACTGACAGTTCACCCGGCACCCGCACGTTGCGCTCGGCGGCCGCGCGCAAGACACCGATGCCGATCATGTCGTTACCGGCAAAAATGGCGCTCGGCGGATCGTTCTCAAGCAGGATGGCCGCCGCGTTATAACCACCGGTACTGGTGAAATCACTCTCCAGCATGCGCGCAGGGCGCACTTCGATGCCCGCCTCTTTCAGCGCTCGGCAATATCCCGCCTGGCGCATCTGCGCCACACTGGTGCTCGCCGGACCTCCGATCGTGGCGATATCGCGATGCCCCAACTCGAGCAAATGGCGGGTTGCAAGATAGGCACCGTATTCATGGTCGATACGCACCAGATCCGCATCCACGCCGTCGAGGTCGCGGTCGACGATCACCATCGGCGTCTTCACGCCGGCCAGCCCCTGCGCGAGACCACTGTCACCGCCCGCCGAGGCAACGATCAAACCATCAATGCGTTTTTCCAGCAGCACGCGCAAATAACTGCGCTGTTTCTCCGGGTTGTCATCGGAGTTGCACAGGATCACGCAATAGCCGTTACGCTCACAATAATCCTCGATGCCCCGCGCCAGCTCCGCAAAGTAGGGGTTGAGACTGTTCGGCACCAGCAGCCCGATTGTGGCGGTGGTCTTGGCCTTCAGCGAGCGCGCCACGGCACTCGGCACGTAGTCGAGGCTCTTGATCGCCGCTTCGACCTTGAGCCGCACCTCCTGACTGACTGGCCGGGTGTTGTTCACCACATGCGACACGGTGGTGTAGGAAATCCCCGCGAGCGCCGCCACATCCTTGATCGTTGCCATGATTCAGCCCCGGCGAGTTGCACGTTGACTGCGATAAGTATCGAGCACCACCGCGATAACGATCACCGCACCGGTGATGATGCGCTTGGTCGGTTCGGTGGCACCAATCTGCGCCAGACCGGCCGCCAGCACGGAAATGATCAATACACCAAAGAACGTGCTGATCACTGAGCCACGCCCGCCCATCAGACTGGTGCCGCCGATGACCACGGCTGCGATCACCTGCAGCTCAAGCCCCGAACCGGCATTGGGATCCGCGGCTTCCAGACGGGAAATCTGGAAAAGCGCAGCGATACCGGCGAGCAGGCCCATCAGGCTGAACACCAGAATCTTGTAAGGCTTTGGATTGATCCCGGCCAGACGCACAGCTTCTTCGTTGGTACCGATGCCGATCAGGTAGCGGCCGAACACTGTGCGCGTCAAAACCGCCTGCGCGATGAAAATCACCAGCAAGGCAATGATGAATGAAGGCGAAATACCGAACGCAATCGGGTTCGACAACCAGGCAAAGGCGTCGCCGATGTAGGCGGTGCGCGACCCCGTCATCTGATACGCCAGGCCCCGGGCCATTTCGAGCACGCCAAGGGAGACGATGAACGAGGGAATCCGCCAGGCCACGGTGATCGAGCCGGTGATGGTGCCGGCCAGTGCCGCCACCGCCATGCCGAGTAACGCCGCCGGCAACACGCTCCAGCCCCAGCCGAGAATGGCCACACTGACGGTCGATGCCGCCAATGCCAGCACCGAGCCGACCGACAGGTCGATACCGCCGATGATCAGCACGAACGTCATGCCGACCGCCAGCACCATCAGATCGGGAATCTGGTTGGCCAGGGTACTGAAGGTGTTGTAGGAGAGGAAATGGCTGCTCAGCACCGAGAACAGCGCAATCATCGCCAGCAAGGCACCGGCCAGGCCCAGATAAGTGCCCAGACCGTAAAAATTGCCACTACGTTTGCCGGCAGGAGATGCAGTTTTCATGGAAGATCCCTAGGCGCCGCTTCGTTGAGCAACGCATCACGTTTTTGGTAGCCGGCGAACGCGGCGGCAAGCAAATCATCCTGAGTCCAGCTGTCGCGCTCGAATGTGTCGATCAGGCGGCCCGCCGACAGCACGCCGATCCGGTCGCAGATCAGCATCAATTCACGAAGGTCGCTGGACACCACCACCAACGCTTTGCCCTGACGAGTCAACTCGCCGAGCAAGGCATAGATGTCGAACTTGGCACCGACGTCGATGCCTCGGGTCGGCTCATCGAACAGCAACACCGAACAGTCTCTCTCCAGCCAGCGCCCGATCACGACTTTCTGCTGGTTGCCGCCAGACAGCTCTGACACCAGTTGCGCCGGACTCGAACTGCGGATGCGCATGGCATCAATCTGCCGCTGCGCCAGCGAGATTTCGTCGCCGTTGTTGACGAAACCGCCGCTGGAAATCTCCGGCATGTTGCCCAATGCGATGTTGGCGCTGATCGACTGACTGAGCAGCAAGCCTTCGCCCTTGCGGTCTTCGGTGATCAACGCTATGCCATGACGCACAGCATCGACAGGCGAACGCACACTCACCGCCCTGGCTGGCGAGCCAAGTGCAATGGTGCCGCTGTCGGCGACGTCGGCACCGAAAATCAACCGCAGCAGCTCGGTGCGCCCTGCCCCGATCAGCCCGGAAATGCCGAAAATCTCGCCGGCACGCACTTCAAACGAAACGTCGCGCACCTTGTCCGAACGAGTCAGACCCTTGACCGTCAATGCCGGCGCGCCGATGTTGCGCTGCCCCATGTCGATGTGCTCGCCCAGCTCACGACCGACCATCAACGTGACCAGTTGCTCGCTGTTGTAATTGGCCATCGGCTCGACGCAGACCAGGTTGCCGTCACGCAGCACGGCAATCCGTTGCGCGACCCGCGCCAGCTCTTCGAGGCGGTGGGAAATGTAGATGATCGAGACGCCACGCGCCTGCAACCGGGTGATCTGTTCAAAGAGCATTTCGACTTCGCGCGCGGTCAGCATCGCGGTCGGCTCGTCGAGGATCAATACATGGCAATCGCCAATCAGGTTGCGGGCGATTTCGACCATCTGCTGATGGCCGATGCCCAACTCGCCCACCAGCGTGTCCGGATCAATCGCGTCCAGACCGACCTGCGCCATGGCCTCGATCGCCGCCTTGCGCAATTGCTTGCGGCTGATCCAGCCACCGTTGCTCGGCAGATTATCGAGGAACAGGTTCTCGGCCACCGACAGGGTCGGCAACAGATTGAGTTCTTGCATGACCATGCGCACGCCAAGGTCTTCGGCCTGGGTCCGACTGCCCGGACGATACTCCTTGCCGTGGAACTGCATCTGGCCGGTGGTCGGCGTGACCAGTCCGCCAATGATCTTCGACAGGGTACTTTTTCCGGCACCGTTCTCGCCGGTCAGCGCCAGTACTTCACCGCGCATCAGCGTCAAGTCGATGCCGGTCAGCACCGGTTGCGCATAGGTCTTACCGATACCGCTGACCGAGAGGACAGCGTTCGGGGCGGAAACTGACATAAAAACTCTCCATGCGCTCGCCCGGACGGACGAGCGCCGTTGTGTCGCCGGAAGACTTACTTGGTGACCAGTTCGACCGGCGTTTCAATCACGCCGTTGGCACCGCTGTCGACCTTCTCGCCCTTGATGATTTTCAGCGCAGTCTCGATGCCAAAGACAGCTTGCTTGGCGGCGAACTGATCGGCTGTCGCGAGGACTCGACCGTCCTTCAACATTGGCTTGATCGCATTGATGTTGTCGTAACCCACGACCTGCACCTGACCGGCCTTGCCCGCAGCTCGTACAGCGGAAACCGCACCGACGGCCATGCTGTCGTTGCCGGCCAGCAGCGCTTTGACTTCCGGGTATTCACTGAGGATCGAAGCCGCGACCTTGTTACCCTTGTCGATTTCCCAATCACCGGATTGCAGGGAAACGATCTTGATCTGTGCTGCGTCCATCGCGTCCTTGAAGCCAGCAGTCCGCTGCTGGGCGTTGGTGGTCGTGGACACACCTTCGATGATGCCGACTTCGTCGCCCGCCTTCAGTTGCTTGGCCAGGTATTCGCCGACCAGACGTGCACCTTTACGGTTGTCCGGACCTACGAAGGGTACGCTGATGTTTTTGCTTTTGACGATCGCCGGATCAAGCTGATTGTCGATGTTGATCACGGTGATGCCGGCATCGACGGCTTTTTTGATCACCGGAACCATGGCCTTGGAATCGGAAGGCGCAATCACCAGTGCATTGACCTTCGCCAGAATCATCTGCTCGACGATGCGCGTCTGGCCGGCGGTATCGGTTTCGTCCTTGATGCCGTTGGAGATCAGGTCGAAATCGGCGGAATGTTCTTTCTGATAAGCCTTGGCGCCATCTTCCATGGTCAGGAAGAATTCGTTGGCCAGGGACTTCATGACCAGTGCGACTTTAGGTTTTTCCGGGGATTCGGCGAACGCCGAGGAGACAGGTAGTGCGGCGGCTGTGGCAGCCAGCATAGCGACAGCAAGAAGACGTCCAGCGAATGGCAGCTTCATGGGTTCACTCCGATCTTATGATTATTGTGAGCAACGCTTGCGCTGGCGTAAGCTACGTCGCTTCCCTCAGAGGGATTGCCCGCTGGGAAAGCTGCGCAAACGTTTGCGTAGACCGAACTATGCGAACCCTGCCGACATTTGTCAACAATCACACATCAGCATTTGTTGCAGGGCAAATCGCGTGATTCGCCCGCATCTCAGGCAGTAGTACTGATCAGACCGCCGCCGCCGGAATCCTTGGCCAGCTCCTTGATCAGGTTGCCCGAAACTTCCGAAAGAGCGCCGTTGGTATCGGCTATCTGCCCCTGAATCGCCATGACGGCGGTCTGCTTGGCTTCCGGAGTGGGATAACTGGCGGCTTGCGCTGCCGCCAATTGCTGTTGCTGTTCCTGCAACTGCTTTTGCAGCTCCTGCAGGCGCTTGAGCAGCATTTTCACGGCGATACTTTGATTGCTGCCGCTTTCGGCCTTGCTGTCTTCCTGTGCGGCGCCACCGGTTCTGACCTGGGTGGTGTCGCCCTCTTTGTCGCCCAGCGACTGGGCGGAGGCTTCGGCAGTCGCGTCGCTCAGAGCATTGATCGTGGCTGCGGATTTGCCGCCGATGGTGACAGCGCTGGCATTTGGAAAACCAACCGAAAGTGACATGTGAACTCCTCAAAAAATAAAGATTCCTTGAAGACGCATCGGCGCAGAGCGCCGTTTCTTTAGCAAAGCCATCGAATCTGCGCCTTGCCCTCTGCAGAACAAGCGTGATCCTTTCGGCCAGCCGAACGCGCAAGCCGCCAATATTCGGAAACCCGGATGCAGCGTTGAGCACCACGGCACAGCAACGTATAAATTCCTGATTTAAATCATAAGGTTAAACATTTCTCTCAAGCAAAGTACGGATGGTACAAATCCTGCTCCCTCCCCTGTACCCGGGTATCCAGATCGGCCCGGGCGCATCTAGATGAACCTGCATCAAGCACCGTCTCACTACTAGAGAGAAAAATAATGAAATCTGCTTTCAACACTTTGGTTCCGGGCGCATTGGCCCTCCTCCTGCTCCTGCCCACCGCCCTTCAGGCAAAAGAAGTCGAAACCCAGGCCAAGCTTGCCAATGTCGTGGTACTTGCGACCGGCGGCACCATCGCCGGAGCTGGCGCCAGCGCAGCCAACAGCGCCACTTATCAGGCAGCCAAGGTTGGCGTCGAGCAACTGATTGCCGGCATTCCCGAGCTGAGCAAACTGGCCAATGTGCGCGGCGAGCAAGTCATGCAGATTGCTTCGGAAAGCATCACCAACGAAAACCTGTTGCAACTGGGTCGTCGCGTCTCCGAACTGGCTGACAGCAAAGACGTCGACGGCATCGTTATCACCCACGGCACCGACACCCTGGAAGAAACCGCCTACTTCCTGAACCTGGTCGAAAAAACCGACAAGCCGATCATTGTGGTCGGCTCGATGCGTCCGGGCACCGCCATGTCGGCGGACGGCATGCTTAACCTGTATAACGCCGTGGCCGTGGCCAGCAGCAAGGAAGCGCGCGGCAAAGGCGTACTGGTGACCATGAACGATGAAATCCAGTCCGGTCGTGACGTCAGCAAAATGATCAACATCAAGACCGAGGCGTTCAAAAGTGCCTGGGGCCCACTGGGCATGGTGGTCGAAGGCAAATCCTACTGGTTCCGCCTGCCTGCCAAGCGTCACACCATGGATTCGGAATTCGACATCAAAAACATCAAGAGCCTGCCTGACGTAGAAATCGCCTACTCCTACGGCAACGTGTCCGATACCGCCTACAAAGCCCTCGCCCAGTCCGGCGCCAAGGCCATCATCCATGCCGGCACCGGCAACGGCTCGGTCTCCTCTCGCGTCGTGCCAACCCTGCAAGCCCTGCGCAAGGACGGCGTGCAGATCATTCGTTCGTCCCATGTCAATGCCGGCGGTTTCGTCCTGCGTAACGCTGAACAGCCTGACGACAAGTACGACTGGGTGGTTGCGCATGACTTGAACCCACAGAAAGCGCGCATCCTGGCAATGGTCGCCCTGACCAAAACCAACGACAGCAAAGAGCTGCAACGGATGTTCTGGGAATACTGATTGACCTTCGCCCGATCCGTTCGCGATCGGGCACTTTGCTCACCCTTCACCGACCGGGTGGAGGGGGAGCATGCGCGGCAGCCCTCCTGCATTTTTCACACAAATATTTCGGCACACCTCACACCAAAATCGGAAAACGGCTGTCAGAGGATTTTCTTGAATTTTAAGCAGTTGCGAAATTGCCTACAGTTAAATACTGTATGCACGTACAGCTTAATAAGGATAACCTCGTGGCCACCTCTCCTGATGCTCCTGACGCCTACGAACGCATGGGTATGCGCGTTCAGAAAATCATCAATTCTCCGACTGCACAAAAAGCCAAAGCCGCACTGATCTTCCGCCTGCCGGATGAGCCAACGGATGAGTGGGAGCGCCTACTCGAGGAAATCGACGAGAACGATAACGTCACCCTTGCCTATCGCGATGATGGCGGCGTGCAGATTTTTTGGGTTGTACCGAAGGAAGATTGATTCAATGAGTGTCCGCTGTTTTGCTTTGCTGTTGTTGTTCATCACCATGGGCGCGCAGGCTGGCGCCCCTCGCACATTCACCGAAGCCAAGAAGGTCGCCTGGAAGCTCTATGCGCCGCAATCCACCGAGTTTTATTGCGGGTGTAAATACACCGGCAACAAAGTCGATCTGAAGGCTTGCGGCTACGTACCGCGCAAAAACGCCAAGCGCGCTTCACGTATCGAGTGGGAACACATTGTCCCGGCCTGGGAGTTCGGCCATCAACGCCAATGCTGGCAGGAAGGCGGACGCAAGAACTGTACGCGTTACGACCCAGGCTATCAGAAGGCTGAAGCGGACCTGCACAACCTGGTGCCGAGCATCGGCGAGGTCAATGGCGATCGCAGCAATTTCAGCTACGGCTGGCTGCCAGTGCAGTCCGGCCAGTACGGCTCCTGCCTGACCCAGGTCGACTTCAAGGCGAAGAAGGTCATGCCCCGCCCTTCGATTCGCGGCATGATCGCCCGGACCTACTTCTACATGAGCAAGCAGTACGGCTTGCGCCTGTCGAAACAGGACCGGCAATTGTATGAAGCATGGGACAAGACATATCCGGTGCAAGACTGGGAGCGTCAACGCAACCAGAGCGTGGCCTGCGTAATGGGACGTGGCAACGAATTCGTCGGCCCGGTGAATCTGAAAGCCTGTGGCTGACGGGATGCGCAAATAAAAAAGGCCGTGAGCATAACGCTCACGGCCTTTTTATTTACGCCTACGGCGCGATCGGGTGCTCGATCACCACCGATTCAATGTTCTGTTTTTTCGCCTTCACCAATGCCGCGTCCACTTGCACCTTACGAGCTTCAGCATCGGCCTGGGAGTTGAACGGACCGATCAGAATTCGCGTTTTACCACTGCTGTCCTTGATCACCGTCGGAACGAATGCGTGCTCGATCAACCAGCCACTCAGATCACTGACAGCCTGAGGCGTTTCGCCGCGCACCTCCAGATCCCACTGCGGTGCAGAAGCCGCCGCTGGTGCCGCCGCCACTGCCGCTTTCGGCTTCTGTACGTCTACACTCTTGCCTTCACCACATCCTGCCAATGCCAGTGCCGCGATGACCCAGACCAATTTGCGCACAACACTTTCCTCGGAATTCTCAAAGCGGCGATCTTATCATTCAAAAATACTTCGCGAGCCCCGCAAAATGGGCACAAAACAACGAGATTGATGATTGCAGCCTCTGTATAGTTACGCCCTGGGAATTAATGCCGCATCTGCGCGTCAGAAAGAGGCACCCAAACCGTGAGACTTCGCACTAATCTATACGTACCACCGACCTCTGCACTGTCTGAATCAGGTGCCCTACAAAGCAATCAAGGAGAAGACCATGCTGATACTCACCCGCAAAGTCGGTGAAAGCATAAATATTGGTGATGACATTACGATCACCATCCTCGGTGTTAGCGGCCAACAGGTTCGCATTGGCATCAACGCCCCGAAAAACGTTGCCGTACACCGCGAAGAGATTTATCAGCGCATTCAGGCAGGCCTGACCGCCCCGGACAAACCACAAACGCCCTGAGCCGCATCGCAAACCCTAGCCAGTTCGTTTACCCGCGCGTAATGACTGGCTAAAGATTCACGCGCCGTATTGCCACCCGCTTCCCACTCCGCTGGGCACGGCGCCTGAAACACAGCACAGCTTCGCCCCGCATCGCCTCGATCTCCCCGCCCTTCTTTCTTTCCGGTCGATACTACCTGTCATTACCAGAACTGACTGTCGGACGTTTCCGATAGAGAGCAGGGAATTGCGCCGTCCTAAGCAAATGTCACACCGCGAGCCATGCCAGTGGCCGCAATCACCATCAGCACCATCAGCAGTGCTTCGACGTGACTGATTCGCGCAAACAACTTCGCCCGGCCGGTATCGAGCTCTGCGCCTCGCCCCAAGGCAATACGCCATTTGATCAGGGTGATCATTGGTGCGAGCTCTATCAGCAGAATCAGCACAAACAGCGTCATCTTCAAATGAAACAGCGGCTGATGAAGATAATAGTCAGCGCCCTTTTCGAACCCGCCGAATGCACGCATCCCGCCCGTGATCAGCAAAACCAGCGCAGAAATCCCCCAGAGGCTGTCAGCCAGCAAAACCCGCTTGACCTCCCCCGCGCCCGAACCCAGGCGCATGAACGCCGTGCCGCGCGTCAGCACCGCCCAGAAGCCCAGAGCAAACGCCAATAGATGAACAGCGGCAAGCAACCAGTGAATCAGCATCGAAACACTCCCGTGACAAGAGTCGGAAATCGGCCAGTCAGTAGTAGTCGAAAAAGCAGGGACCTGCTTGTCGAAGATCGCTACGGGTTGAATAGAGAGGAACAGGAGGAGCGGACGCCAAATCGCAGGCAAAAAAAATCCCAAGCAGCTGATGGAAGCTTGGGATTTAAAAATGCATAAACCGTGGTGGTGAACGCGGGGCGAATATTACTGAATTCAAAGAGGGGCAACAACGTTTTTTTGATAACCGGTTGGTTAAATAAAATCGTAACCCCTTCAATATCCACACAATTTTCAAGGATGACGGCGACCGACGGTGAGCTATCAGCCGAACACCAGACCCAAACCTTTTCCGTGCCCCTGCAAATCGCAGACAACAAAAAAGGGCCCACCTTTCGGTGAGCCCTTCTAGACCGCCCAGCAGAGCGGATTTTGTTTGGTAGGCGCGATTGGACTCGAACCAACGACCCCCACCATGTCAAGGTGACCACGAAACACATGCAACCTATTGATCTAAAAGAAAAATGTATGGTTTTAGCTTAGGTACAAAACAGCCACATAGCCCTATAAAAATCAATAACTTAGCGTTGGATATTCCTACAGTAGTCGCCCCTTTCCCCCGGCGTCCTGCCGACCGAAACACAATCAAACTTCCCGGCAATACCAAGACTGCGCATACAGCACACCATCGACCTCCTCCAGGCCACTCAACGTAAAACCGAGCGTTGCCATGCTGGTAGGGCGAGCATCAAGAAGCGGTCGAAGCGGTGGCGCATCACCCGGCCAGGCACCATGCCGCAGAGACGCAGTGCTGGACGTTCTTTTGAGGATGTCAGACGGTGCGCTGGCGAAAATGATATCTCCCCTTACTGGCTCGGCACTGGCGATATCCCTTTTCGCTCTGGCGACACCGCGCTCTCTCATGGGCACAATCAGGAAATGCATTGCCTGCTCGATACTGGATAAAAAAACAGTATCGGTAATCAGCCTAGTAACTTTCAACGGCGCACTGATCGGCGGTCAGCGATTCAGTTCCGTGACATAAGCCTGGCACGCAGCCAGCGCTATCAGTCCCCGGTCGCCGGTGTCGGTGATGGCGATAATTCGTTGAGCATGCGCTGGGTCAAGTCGGGCTCGCGCTCCTCCATGAACCACGCTGCCGGCTGCGGTACCGGCTGGCACCGAACAGCCACCGGCTGAATCCGTGGCGTCGAGAAGGACTGACAGCCGCAGATCAGAAGTGGCAAGGCGATCGCGCAGGCGATCCTGATTGGTTTGAACATCGCTCAGTACCTTGTAGTGGGTTTGTTCGCTGGCCGACAGACGTTGCTCGAGCACCAGGCGCTTGTCCTGTTCGGCGCGCGGCCACGTTGCTTATGGCGGCCAGATCGTCCTTGTGCAGGCCAGCCTGATCGGCGAGCTGCTTGCCGTAGCGCCAGTCCTGCACCCGCCAAGTGCAGGCGGCAACGATCAGCACCAGAGCGAGCATGCCGATCAGCTTCCACGGAACCGGGCTCATGGCACATCCTTGAAGAAGATGTGCCGGCCAAGCTTCAGCGTCTGTTTTGCTCCCACAGCCCAGGCCGGTGCCTTCGGCATGGTGGTCGCGTAGTAGTGAGTGGCGCCGCCAGTGGGATCTGGCTCGGTACCTGACATCACCAGGTCGGCAGCCTTCTGCGCCTGGGCGAACTGCCCGGCCGGAATCGGCTTCGCGCCGCTGAGGTAGGCAAAGTTCGGATCGTTTTTGTTCCAGCAGCTGAACTGGTAGGGCTTCAGGCACACACCGGCGTAGCCTTCACCCCACCACGACTTGGCCTTACCATCGTTCACGCGGTTGCGAATGGTCCAGGCCACGGCAATCTGCCCAGCCAGACTTTCACCGCGCGCTTCCCCCCACAGCGTGCGAGCTAAAATGTCGCAATCTTTGTTGGTAGCTGACATAACTTTTCTCCGGGCGAAAAAAAGCCCGCACAGAGCGGGCGTTTAATATGCGAGTAATTATCGGGTAGTGATAACCATAATCACATTATGAGCGGATCTTTCTAATTACCTCGACCAACCGCCAACCCTTCGAAGAGACAACGGACTTGTAAAGACCGGTAACTTGATTGAGGTGTTCGGTCAGGGCTGCAACCTCTTCCTTGAGCCTATGATTTTCCAGAGTCATGGCGGTTTTCGAATGTAGAGCTTCCATATCGTGCTTGGTAAGGGCTACAACCTCTTCTTTGAGCTTATGGTTTTCCAGAGTCAGGGAAGCGGTTTTCGAATGTAGAGCTTCCATATGGTGCTGAGCTTCGTCAGGAATGCCGGCCTCTTCCGAAACTACCTGCACTGGATTGTCTTCGAAGCGAGAGGCTCGAAAGGCGAATAGAGAAACCACCTCTTTCTTTATGAAGTAGGCATTCACATGTGAAGACACGTCGTAAACATAACCGAGACCTGAGAGCTTGTTACGGATTTCACCGAAGTCCAAATGCCCAATCTCGATGCAAAAAATATCAGGAAGAACTTCACAACCATACATACCATCTATAACAGATAGCTCATGACCTTCGACATCTAAAACAAGAAGATCGACGTGAGAAATGTTGTTACGCTTAATAAATTCAGGCCATGTCAACAGATCCACTTCAACATGAACAAATTTACAGCCTTCCCGCTCCAGAATTGAAAAATGTTTCTCGGTGTGTGCGAGCGAACCGTTCGTACAGTCAACGCCAAAACTGGGATGATCTACAGCTGTAAAGGTTGCAGTGCCGACTTTGTCTGAAAGTGCAAAATTAAAATTTTTAGACTCCGGACGATTCTTGCACAAATTCTCATAAACCCAAGGAACTGGTTCAACATTGTAACCTTTCCAACCCATTGTCTCTTCAAAGAATTTGCAGGAATTTTCGGTCAAGCCGTCGAATGCTCCACACTCAACGAAAACACCTTTTATTCCTTCGTCCTTGAAATATCTTTCGAAAATTAATTTATCGACTTGCGGTTCAAATTGCCCATAGAATTTATGCATGCGCGAGTCCAGCACCAAAGGTATCCAAGGTCGACAATACTACCCCGGCGACACGGAAAATGGTATGCCATCCCGGTGCTTGCTCATGTTACTCGCCCGCCGCTGGTCACCTGGCCTGGAACTCGGCTGGGAAATGTCACCGCAAGCGCTTGCTTGCCGGTGTTTGTCTGGGCGAAAAAGCCCGCACTAGGCGGGCTTATTAATCCTCCACTTCAAGTCTCTATCGCAGCTCTGAAATGAGCGGATACTTCTCTTTACTCATTAAGAACTTGGCAAATCTTTGCGATGGCTTTTCAACACCGACATGGATAACCCAAGAAATTGATAAAGCCAACAGAACTACGAGAACCAAGGAGATCAAAGGAGCGACGTGAAGATCCGCTAGCACACGCAATACCACATACCCCGCCACACCATGAATAACATATAGCGGGTAGCTTATGTTTGCCAGAAAATCTGTTATGCGGTTGGCTCGGAACAATGCAGGCCACAACATCGCACAAACAAAAAACGCAAATGCCATAGCATAACTATAAGCTAAATTCACAGTATTAATTTCAGGCCCACTAAACCACATCACATAAAACAAAACAAAACACATCAATATCATCGCTGATGCCTTCAACGCGGACATCTTATTTGAATGATAGTAATACAGTGCAACACCTATAAACATAAACACTATGAATTTTGCAGGATATATAAACGTCAACAGCTTAATGTACAACCAAGCATTTGTCTGGCCGTACTGCGGGAGTATCGTTGCGGCATAGATGCCAAGCGCAGCAACAATAGCTGGCAGAAGAAAAACCCAAAGTGACCCTCGCTTGAAAAGCACTATGCATATCGCGCAAAGGATGTAGAACTTCAACTCAACCTCGAGAGTCCACACAATGCCGTCAATGCTTTTAGACCAAAACAAATCGCGCAACCCAGGAATGAAATGGATTAGAATCTCATCCCTTGTATATAACCACTCAACATCGAAGTAATAACATGAAAGCAAAAGTGCCAAAAGCGTCACGCCAAACCCAACAAAGTACGTCGGGAAAATTCTTAAAAACCGATTAGCCACAAAATCCAACAGCCCTTTTCTCTCCAGTGATATTGGAATAACGAACCCACTAACCAAAAAGAAAAGACCTACACCAAAGGCCCCATAATTAAAGTTAAAATAATTTACCAGCTGTATAGCTGATATATAGGACGGTATCGGCATATCCTGAAATGTCAGTAATGGTGCATTGGTGAGCGCCGAGACAGTCGGCGGCGACGTCCAAAAAACACCAAAATAATGAGCAACTAGAACTGATATTGCTGCGATACCGCGCAGTGTATTGGCAAACTCTATTTTTTTTATGACTTCCATGACCGCAGTTCGACACCTGAAAAATTTTCAGGAATGTATCATGCCATCGGAGACATCGGCCATTCCGGCGACACCACAGTCAGGTCCACTGCTTGCAGGTTGTTATAGTAGGCCTGCCAGGCACGAGCCTTTACGGTCGCCGGGTCAGTTCCACTGCCGAGATCGACGGCCATGAACAGAGCGCTGATGGCCTGTGGCGACACGTACATTAGATTGACTTGCATCTGTGTGTTCGCGGCAAGGATCTGCTCGGGAGTTAGCACCGGCAGCGGAGGTGGCGTAAAAACATCGTTACCGTACGTATCGCCGATATTGGCCGAATCACTCGCCACCACCGCGTAACCATCCGGCTGTGTCAGATCCCCCTCAGGATCAAGCTCAATGACGTTTTCTACTAGGGTTGTAGCCATATTGATCAGTGCGTATCGCATGTGTTTTACCTATTGAGTGCAGTATTCGATGACTACAATCTGACCTAGCGAACCTGCTGCTCCAGCAGCGTTGCCCGCTGTGTTCGAGGCGCCACCGCTCCCACCTGACCCGCTGCCGGTCCCGGCGTTGCCAGATCCATTCACGCCTGCCGGATAACCACCTGCGCCGAAAATGCCACCACCGCCCTGACCACTCAGGCCGCCACTAGCCCCCCCCCAAGGATCATGGAGGCGAACCCATTACTACCGCGGATGTTTATGTCGCCGCCACTAGCAGTACCGCCAGCGCCGCCAGCAGCAGGTACGCCAGTCGTTGTGAGAGCAGGCGAACCCGAGCCTCCGACGCCGCCGTTACAGGCGAGTAGTGCACCGAATGCCGTATTGCCACCAGTCCCGCCAGCATTATTACCGGCCGATCCACCGGAGCCAGCCCCGCCAATCGATACGGCTTGAGATGCTCCGATTTGGGCCGCCGTGAATATCTTACGAGAGTACCCGCCATATCCACCGCCGCCGCCGGCAGCGCTTGTCCCTGAGCCACCTGCAGCCCCGCCACCGCCACCGCCCCCTGCCACCGCTTCAACATCACAAAAAACCATGCCCGCTGACGGCGTATATGTGCCAGAGCCCGAGAAGACTTGACGCTTCACCGTTTTAATCAATCCCTGCGAAGTAGCAACCTTCTTGATAGCATCGAGCAGATCAGCAGCCCGACCTTTGGTTGGAGAGATCGCGCCCGATACTAAGACCGCCATCAGGTTTTCTTGCACGTCATTCAGCCAATCATCAGTAACCAAGGTGGCTTCAACACCGCTAACCGGATCGCCATCCGTGAACTTGTTATCAACCGTGGCGCCAGGCCCGTCAATTCTGTGCATGCGTCAGTCTCCGTAAGCGAAGAGCGCAATCGTGTGCGCGGGCTTCAATTGATTTATTTTGCATTCGAGGGTGTCATTGCCCCATGTACGCAGGCGCTCACCAGCAGCTGACGCGCCGGCGCGGAATGAAATGACAGTACTTTCAGGCGCCCGAACCAACCAAGTGAAGACCCAAGGGCCATTCGTGAGTGGGTCGCCTGCATAAGAGCGGCCGGCACGAAATGGGCGGTACTCTTCAATGGTCACGGTGTAGCCAAGGGTGCTCGCCAGTTCAATGAAATAAGCCGAAGACTGCCCGCCGGTACTGGATAGCTTGGCGAGCAAGGCGTTCTTTCGGCCCTGAAGCGTCTCCTCCAAAACGCCTGAGCATTTGTCAGGCAGGCCTGCAACCCGCTCCCAGTCACTCAATAGCTCGTTCGTGCTGGCCGGGTTTGCCTCAGCAGGAAGGTTTTCTCCCCGGCCATCAACGCGAGCAAGCTCGATCGACATCCCATCCAGCAAGTTATGTAATGTGGTACCGGCTTCCCTAGGGAACGCCTGGCCCGGAGGCAGCAGCGTTTTCAGCTGCTCCAGGTAATCGGCAGCTGTCGGCATTACGCCTCCTTAAAAGCTGGAGAAAGTGATTGTTCCTGGAACTGCCATATGCCCAGTCGCGTGCGCCACATCTGCCGTCGGTGATGTAATAGCGTTATCAGACTCGCCGGCAGCCACGGATACCGCTTCCCGAAGGCGACTAATAAGGATGGGACTGCCGGGCTTGGAGTCGCGGTCGATCAGGTCAGAGATTTCAGCTCGGACAGCAGCCTGAACGGCGGCCGTGTTGGGCGAAAGCTTGACTGCCATGTTCAACGGATCAGCGATCGGGGCAGCAACGAAAACTTCGGCCGTTACCGGGCGCCGCCCTTGCCCATCAATGTAGGCTGCTGGCCAAGATGTTGGAGATAGGCTGATGGCTGCCCGGCCGCGCACGCTCAAAAACAGGAAGCTACCGCCAAATCTTTACCCGAACGGTAAATATTTTCGGTACCGGAACCCCATTACCGGCTTGATGACCAGCATCAACCGCCCACTTGAGGAAGCAATCAAGCTCGCGCACGCAGCAAACCTCAAGGTCGCGGCGCTGGTCGTCGATGACGGGGCGCTGCTCACCCTGCTGACCGGCGACCGGTTGCCAACGGTGAGCAACCTGCTGCAGCGGTTCAATGACGAATGGCTGGTGGACAAGGGTTATGCGGCGCGGACACTGGAAGAGATCAAATTCAAGCTCGAGCGGTACCGGCAAGATCTTGGCGATCGCCTGATCGGGCAGATGGACGTGCTGGCCATGGCTGAATACCTGGACCAGTTCAGCAACAACGCCTACACAAAGCATCGCGGGCTGTGGGTGCAGATCTTCGCTTTCGCCGTGGCCAAGGGGTTGGCCGAGCGCAATTGCGCCGAGCTGACGCTGGTCAAGAAGGAAGCCGAGAAGAAGCGCCAGCGGCACACGCTGGAAGGACTACAGACGATCATCGGCGCGGCGACCACGCCGCCCTGGCTGAAGCGGGCAATCCGCCTGGCACTGGCCAGCCTCCAGCGCCGCGAAGATATCGTGACCTGGCTGAAGTCGGCGGTCGACATGGACAAGAACACGCTGACCGTGTCTCCGGGCAAGACGCAGGGCTACGACAATCCGGTTCACCTGAAGATCACCATGGGCGCCGCGCTGCGTGAAGTCGTCGGCGAGTGCCTGCGATCGCCGTTGGTGTCGCCTTATCTGATCCACTACAAACCGAAGGCGCGGCGCCGTGAACAGATCGACGCGAAGGACCACTGGACCTCGGTAACGCCGGATTATCTGACCAAGGAGTTCAGCAAGGCCCGCGACGCCGCGCACGCTTATGACCATGTGCCCGCCGGTGAGCGCCCCACTTTTCACGAGATCCGCGCTTTAGGTGCATGGCTGTACGAGCAGCAAAACTTCCCACAGGAATACATCCAGGCGCTGCTGGGCCACGCGGACGAGAAGATGACGAAGCACTATCAGGAGGGACACGGCGACAAGACGATCGACTATGTTGAGGTGAGCGCCGAACTGGCGTTCTGAGGTGGGGGTTTTGCAAATCGCAGACAACAAAAAAGGGCCCACCTTTCGGTGAGCCCTTCTAGACCGCCCAGCAGAGCGGATTTTGTTTGGTAGGCGCGATTGGACTCGAACCAACGACCCCCACCATGTCAAGGTGGTGCTCTAACCAACTGAGCTACGTGCCTGCTGTGAGGCGGCATTCTACGGAATTCCGGAGGGGTGTCAACACCTTTTTTTCACCTAACCCTATGAATATGCAAAATATTTAATTTCAGGCCGGTGAAGAAGATTATTCCGGTGGCTGGCGGAGGTTTTTCAACTCGGGTAGGATCGGCACACTCGTAAAATATATTAAACAGAGGCTGCAGGATGGCGAACACCCCTTACCCAGAGTCTTATTACGCTGCGTCGGCCAATGCCGTACCGCCCCGCCCGTCTCTGCAAGCTGATGTGGAGACGGACGTCTGTGTGATCGGCGCCGGGTACACCGGATTGTCTTCAGCCCTGTTCCTGCTGGAAAACGGTTTTCGCGTGACCGTGCTGGAAGCCGCCAAGGTCGGCTTCGGTGCGTCGGGTCGTAATGGCGGGCAGATCGTCAACAGCTATAGCCGCGACATCGACGTGATCGAACGCAGCGTCGGCCCCAAACAAGCACAACTGCTCGGGCAGATGGCCTTCGAAGGCGGCCGGATCATTCGCGAACGGGTCGCCAGGTACAACATCCAGTGCGACTTGAAGGACGGCGGCGTGTTTGCGGCCCTCTCCGCCAAGCAGATGGGCCACCTGGAATCGCAGAAGCGCCTGTGGGAGCGCTTCGGCCATACCCAACTTGAGCTACTCGATGAACGTCGCATTCGCGAAGTGGTGGCGTGCGATCAGTACGTCGGCGGCATGCTCGACATGAGCGGTGGGCACATCCATCCGCTGAACCTGGCGCTGGGTGAGGCCGCAGCAGTGGAATCCCTCGGCGGGACCATTTACGAACAATCACCCGCCGTACGCATCGAGCGCGGTGCCAACCCGGTGGTGCACACGCCACAGGGCAAGGTCAGGGCCAAGTTCATCATCGTTGCCGGCAACGCCTACCTCGGTAATCTGGTACCGGAACTGGCAGCCAAGTCCATGCCCTGCGGCACACAGGTGATCACCACCGAACCGCTGGGAGAAGAACTGGCGAAATCCCTGCTGCCCCAGGATTACTGCGTCGAAGACTGCAATTACCTGCTCGACTATTACCGCCTGACCGGCGACAAGCGCCTGATCTTCGGCGGTGGCGTGGTGTATGGCGCGCGGGACCCCGCAAACATCGAAGCGATCATTCGCCCGAAAATGCTCAAGGCGTTTCCTCAGCTCAAAGACGTGAAGATCGACTACGCCTGGACGGGCAACTTCCTGCTGACCCTGTCGCGTTTGCCACAGGTCGGGCGCCTTGGCGACAACATCTATTACTCGCAGGGCTGCAGCGGCCACGGAGTGACCTACACACACCTGGCCGGCAAGGTGCTGGCCGAAGCATTGCGCGGGCAAGCTGAACGGTTCGATGCGTTTGCGGACTTGCCGCACTATCCGTTCCCGGGCGGGCAGTTGTTGCGTACGCCGTTTGCGGCATTGGGCGCCTGGTATTACGGCTTGCGCGACAAACTGGGTTTCTGATCAGTTTTCTTGACTGGCAAAAAACTGTGGCGAGGGAGCTTGCTCCCTCGCCACAATTCGATGAACAAGCCCGTATCAGAGTTGGTCTCGGGCAATCCCGCTACGAATTCGCAAAATATCCGCCAGCACCGCCAAGGCAATCTCCGCCGGGGTCTTGCTGCCCAGGTTCAAGCCGATCGGCGCATGAATCCGCGCCAATTCAACTTCCCCCAATCCGCCAATCCTGCGCAGGCGCTCGAAGCGCTTCTGTGAGGTCTGCTGCGAGCCCATGACGCCGATGTAAAACGCCTCGGTACGCACCGCCTCCATCATCGCCAGATCGTCGATACGCGGATCGTGAGTCAACGCTACCACCGCGGTATCGCGATGACAGCCGCCGTCGGCAATGAACACCGACGGCAACTGCCGACGAATCTCCACGCCATCCAGTATCACGCCGTCGAGCACTTCATCACGCGGATCACAGAGAATCACTTCGAAACCGAGACCGACCGCAAACTCGGCGCATGCCTGCGCAACACTGGAATAGCCGGCGAGCAACAAGCGCTGCGCGGCGCCGACTCGAATGCGCACCCGATCAATCTCACGTTCGATGCGCGCCCCCTGTTCGCAATCTGCAAACAACGCCCGCGCACCGCTGGCCAGATCGACCTCACGAATCAAGCGGCGCTGACCGAGCAGCGCCGATTCGAGCTCTCGCAGATGCGCCTGCACCTCGCAGTCGGCGTCAAATTTCTCTACCAGTACGTCGAGAATGCCGCCACAGGGCAGGCTGACCCGCGAGCGCGGATCATCGCCTTCGCCGTAGCGCACCACGTTGATCGCATCGAGAAACGCACCTTCCGCCACGCGCTCGAGAAAGTCTTCCTCGACACAGCCACCGGACAGCGAACCGATCCACTGCCCGTCATCGTTCACTGCCAGCAACGACCCCGGAGCACGCGGTGCCGAACCATAGGTGGTCAACACGGTGCACAGCCAGATGCGCTGCCCCGCCACCGACCACGCCAGCGCCCGGCGTACCACTTGTAGATCGAGATGCTGCATGTCAATGCGCCTTGTGTTCGACGGCCGGGACTTGCGCTTGCAGCTTCTGCACGTCGCTGACCGCCAGTTCAGCCGATTGACCGCCCCAGCCTTGACGCAGGTAGTTCAGCAGATCGGTCAGTTGCGCAGCGCTGAGCTTGTCGGCAAACCCAGGCATGGGCTGCATATGCTCGAACCCGGCAAATTTCTGCTCGCCGATGCCGTCTTCGATCACCCGCACCAGATTGCGCGGATCTTCCAGGCGCAGCGTGGTATTGCCGCGCATGGCCACGGCGATGTGCGGCTTGCCCTCACCCCCGGCAGCGTGACAACCGGCGCAGACGTTCAAATATTCCTGACGGCCGCGCTGCGCGCTCGGGCCGAGCTTGTCCACGGGCACTTCAACGAGCGCTGCGGCTGCAGGCGGCTTGTCGCCGAGCAGGAACGTCGCCATCGCTTTCAGATCCTGATCGCTCAGGCCCTGGGTGCTGTTGTGGAACACCGGGAACATCTCGTTGAACATCGTGCCCTGGGCGCTCATGCCGTGCTTGAGGAACGTGCTCAGGTCTTGCTGATTCCAGCCGCGCGCCGCCAGATCGGTGGCCAGCAGGCCAGGCGCCAGATAACCGTTGAGGACGCCGCCAGTCAGACGCTTGTCCATCTGCATCGCACCCGGCAAGCCGCGCGGGGTATGGCACTCGCCGCAGTGACCAAGCACCTCGACCATGTACTGGCCGCGCTTCCAGGCCTCGCTCTTGCCTTCGGCCGGCTCCAGCTTCAAGGCCTTGCCGTACAACATATTCCAGCCCATCAGGCCCAGGCGCACGTTGAACGGAAAGCTCAGGCTGGTGACCGGCGCGGCGCGCTCGATCGGCTCGATGGTTTTCAGGTACGCGTGGATCGCGTCGGAATCTTCCCGCGGCATCAGGTGGTACGAAGTGTACGGCATCGCCGGGTACAGATTCGCCCCGTCGCGGCGCTTGCCTTCGGTCAGCGCCGCGAAGAACTCGTCATCGCTGTACAGGCCGATGCCGTGCTCTTTGCTCGGGGTAATGTTGGTGCCGTAGATCGTGCCGAACGGCGACACGATCGGTAGCCCGCCAGCAAACGGCGCGCCGCCCGGTGCGGTGTGGCACGCCATGCAGTCGGCCGCGCGAGCGAGGTATTCGCCGCGCTTGACCTGGTCGTCGGCGTGGGCAAACAGCACCGGCGCAGCCAGTCCGACCGCCAGGGTCAGACGGGTCAATAGATGCTTCATGCTCAACCCTCCTTGACCAGGCCGAGATCGGTCAGCACGTTGCGGGTCGCGTTGTAGTAACGCACGTACCCGGTGCAACGGCAGACGTGATGGCCGAGGCTGTCCTCGATGACCTGCTCCAGCTTGCTCTTGGCAATCGGTTGGCGCTGCAGCTTCTCCACCAGCACGGTCGCAGCATTGACGAAGCCAGGCGCGCAGTAGCTGCACTGGAAGGCAAATTCGTCGACGAAGCGTTGCTGAATCGGGTTCAGCTCAGTGACCTGACCCTGCTCGTCACGCTTGGCGTGAGCTTCGATGGTGCGCACTTTCTTGCCTTCGAAGTGATGCGCACCGGTGATGCAGGTGCGTACTTCTTCGCTGGTGCCGTCCGGGTTATCGACAATCACCACGCAGGCGTGGCAGATGCCCTGGCCGCAGCCCAGGCGCGAACCGGTGAGGTTCTTGTATTCGTGCAGGTAGTCGATCATCGGCAGGTCATCAGGGATGTCCACCGGGCCGACGGATTGACCGTTGAGGGTCAGTTGAAGCGGACGGTTAGCCATTGAGGGCCTCCTTGATGCGCGCAGCAGTGATTGGCAGATCGCGAACACGTTTACCGATGGCGTGCGCCACGGCGTTACCGATGGCACCCACCACCGGGATCATCACCACCTCGGCGATGCCTTTGGACGGATCGCTTGGCGACAGCGGCGGCAGAATCTCCGCGGTCTGCTTCCACACCGCCACGTGGCGGGCCATCGGCAGGCGATAACGGTTGAAGTTCCAGTCACCCTCCCCCGGCCCGCCTTCATACAGCGGCATCTCTTCCATCAGCGCGTGACCGATGCCCATGGCGATGCCGCCTTCGAGTTGGCCCTTGACCAGCTCTTCGACCAGCACCCGACCGCACTCGACCCACGAATGGTGGTTGAGCACTTCGACTTCCGCCGAACCCTTGTTGACCTTCAGCTCCACCAGCGTGGCCACCGGGCTGTAGTAAGTCACCGCAGCGTTGTTCAACTGAACCACCGGGTAGTTGATGTTCTGGCGATCCAGCAGGTGGAAACCGGCGCTGTTCATCTGCGCTTTCTTCGCTTGCGGCGCACCATCGCCGTACTTCACCGCCAGACCATCGAGCGGCAGACGCTCGCGCACGCCGTCGATGCTGTACTCGGCCTCGGCCCAGCTCCAGCGATTGAATCCGTGGACGGTGGCAGCGGTGACCAGACCCCGCTCGTGAGCGCGCTTGGCCAGCTCTTCAAAGCTCAGCGGCTGCATGCCGTTAGCTGTGAGTTTGCCATCGACCCAATGCGCATCTTCGCGACGCACCACATAGGGGTTGGCCTGCCCGCCATACGGGCCCTGACGCCAGATTTCCAGCGCCGCCGGCCACAAACCGTGGTTGAACAGCACGCGCGCCGCTTCACGGGTGGCGTGGCTGAAGTAGTAAGCCGAGTTGGTCGCCGACGACGCCGAGGCCAGCTTGCCGACCCAGCGCGGGTTGCGCAGCAGGTTGTCCTGCTCGGCCTGACTCATGATGTAAGGGTTGCCGCTGGTGATCAGCTGCATTTCCTTCCATTCGGTCTCACCGGTCTTCACCTCATGCGCCGGGCTGCCGAGGAAGTCGGCCACCACCAGCGCTTGCGAAGTGGACATGCCGGTGCCGATTTCGATTCCGATGTGACGCAGGCTGATGCGACCTTCAGCGGTGAATTCGATGCTGGCCATCGGCGCTTCCGAGCCGGTGCCGAAGTCTTTCTGGCAAATGGCAAAACCCACGCCATACCAGTTGTCCGGGTCGGCGGCTTCACGCTGCTGCTTGATCGCGTCGCGGTTTTTCCAGACTTCGTGCACCGACGCCTTGTCGAGAATCTCGTGCAGGCGCAAGGCACCGGCGGGGATCGCACCCTGAGTGTTTTTCATGCCGGACCGCAGGGCGTTCTTGCGACGCAGGTCGATCGCGTCGACACCGAGGCGATTGGCGATTTCGTCGACCATCATTTCGGTCGAGGCCATGCTTTGCAGGGTGCCGTAGCCGCGCATCGAACCGGCTTCAACACCACGCGAGTGGTAAGCGGTGACCTGCAGATCGTTCTGCGGCATGTAGTAGATCGACTGCGCCGCCGTGGCGCCCACTGCTGCTACCGACGGGCTGTAGTTGATCCGACCGCCGCCGTCGACGCTCATTTCGGCGCGGAAAATCTTGAAGCTGTAGTCGTTCTTGTCCACCGCCAGTTGGTAGCGGATATCGAACGGGTGACGCTTGATCCCGCTCTGGAACTGCTCGTAGCGGTCGTTGGCCAAACGAATCGGCACACCGGCGCCGTACAGCGCAGCGAGGGCGGCGTAGTAGACGAAGATATTGTGGTCTTTGGAACCGTAACCCACGGTGTAACCCGGGTGCATGTTCAGGTTGGCCAGGCCGAAACGAGACGGCGCGATCATTTTCGCAGTCTCGGTTGCAGCTTCCAGCGGGCACTGGGTGGCCACCACGAAGTGCAGGGTCTTGGTTTTCGGGTCGTACCAGCCGTTGCCGTTGTCCGGCTCCATCGCGGCCGGCTCGATCGACGGGGTCTTGTAGCGCTCGTCGAACACCAGCCAGTTGTCCGGCGGCGTGTCGATCTGCTGCTTCATGCGGTCGGCGTAGAACAGCCCACGCTCGGTCAGGTTACCGTGCAGGTTCGGCTGGGAATTCCACACCGGGCGACGGTTTTTCAGCATCGGGAACAGGATCGAGTCCTTGAGGCTGGCGAACTCGTCTTCATCGGCCGAGGTCGGACCGCCCACGCGCACGTAGCGGAAGCTGCCATAGGGGTCGCCTTCGTAGTACGGCACTTGCGCACCGTAACGAATCGCCTTGTCATTGAATTTGAGTTTGTTCTTGGCCTGGCGGAAACGTTCGAAATCGTTCCAGATCAGGATCGCTACCGGATGACCGATGAACATCGGTACCTTGCCTTCAGGCAGCAAGGGATCCGGCGCGTGCTCTTCGGGGAACACGATGCCGTCCTTGTCCAGGTCGGCAGCGGTGACGATACGGTCAGGTTGCAAGTCGGCGCCGAGCCACGACAGGTCATAGCCGTCGTAGATACGGTCGGCCTTGATGGTTTTCAGCAGCATGGCGTGGCCTTGTTGCTCAGGCCAGCCCGGCATGTCCCTGGAGCGAATGTCGCGGGCAAATACCTTGCTGCCGCAGACCTTGGACAGGGCATCGTTACGCTGGCGCGCCTTGCCGTTGTTGCCGAGCCACTTCTCGGACGGCACGGTCACGCTGTTTTCCATCAAGGCAGCCAGCGCCTGACTGCTGAGCGGCGTGAGCGTGACGCTCACACCCGCCACCAGCCCGCCCTGGAGGAACGAGCGCCGGGATATATCACGGTTGGACATGGATCATCCTCTGGGCGGTTATGTGTCCGCCCTTCTGGTTATCTACTGGGAATCTCGAGTCTTGCAGAAGCCCTTCTTGGCTAAACAAAGGGCGTGTTGACAGTGCAAAGCTGACCGAAAGGTTAACTTTAAAGGTTTCCGGGCTCGCAGCAAACAACCAGTTACAAAAATTTGACTAAAGAATCAGAAAATCAATGCGACGTGGTACCGCAGCAGGCGGGCAGGCACTCGCAGGAGTGAGCCTGCTCGCGATAGCGGAGTATCAGTCACCAGATGCGTGGCTGAACTGACGCTATCGCGAGCAGAGTATCTACGGGGATTTGTATTGGCTTCAGGAGTTGGAGCAGGAGGAAAAGAGGGGAATAGCCAAATTTCAGACACAAAAAACCCCGGTCTTTCGACCAGGGTCTTTGCTATCGAATCCGAATCAACCCAAGGTTGCTTTCGGTGCTTCAAGGCGTTCAGTGGTCCTTGAAACAGATATGGCGCAGCGGACGGGACTCGAACCCGCGACCCCCGGCGTGACAGGCCGGTATTCTAACCGACTGAACTACCGCTGCGTATCGCTTTGAGCTTGCGCTCAAGTAACTCGTTTTGATTGAAAGCTTCGGTGCTTTGCAATCGCGAACCAGACATTGCCTGACTCGTAAAATATGGCGCAGCGGACGGGACTCGAACCCGCGACCCCCGGCGTGACAGGCCGGTATTCTAACCGACTGAACTACCGCTGCGCGTCGGTGCAGGCACTTTCAGCCTACCTTCTTGCTTTCGCAAGTCACTCGGAAGTGGTGGGTGATGACGGGATCGAACCGCCGACATTCTGCTTGTAAGGCAGACGCTCTCCCAGCTGAGCTAATCACCCGTTTGCATCTCCGAGGCCGCGAAATTTACGCAGGTAGCGAACCTAAGTCAATAGCAGGATTGAAGTTTTTCTGAAAAAGACAAAATTGAGTCAATCCCGGAAAAAAGTATCAACCTTGAAACCGCTATCGCAAGCAGGCTCACTCCTACAGGATCGCGGCTTCGCCTCTTAGTCCGTGTAAATCATCTTTTTCGTCATGCCGCCATCGACGACGAATTCCTGCCCGGTGACAAACCCGGCATTTCTCGACAGCAGCCACGCCACCATCGCCGCGACATCCTCGACCGTCCCCACCCTGCCCGCCGGATGCTGGGCATGATCGGTATCAGCCAGAGGTTCGGCCCGCCGCGCCGACGGATCACGCGCATCAATCCAGCCCGGACTGACCGCGTTCACACGAATTTCCGGCCCGAGGCTGATCGCCAGCGCATGCGTCAGCGCCAATAGCCCGCCCTTGCTCGCCGCATAGGCCTCGGTATCCGGCTCGGACTGCCCCGCCCGGGTCGAGGCCAGATTGACGATCGAGCCGTTATGCGCACGCAGATAGGGCGCGCAATGCTTGGCCAGCAGCATCGGCCCACTGAGGTTCACCGCCAGCACCCGATTCCAGTAAGCCAGATCGAGGCTTTCCAGGGTGATGTTGTGCGGATCAGCCACCGCCGCGTTGCACACCAGCGCGTCGAGACGACCAAACTGCCCCAGCACCTCGGCCACGCCGAGTGCGACCTGACTCTCCTCCGCGACATCCATGGCGATAAACCAGGCGTTCTCGCCAAGCACCTTCGCCACTTTCGAACCGCGCACCCGGTCCAGGTCGGTCAGCACCACTTGCCAGCCTTCGCTGATCAGCCAGGCCGCAATGCCCAGGCCAATCCCGCGCGCAGCACCGGTGACCAGCGCCACGCGACCATGAGTACCCGCTGTCGGCGTGGACAACTCGATCACAGCGCCGCCAGACCGCGCGCCAGGTCGGCCTGCAGGTCGGCGACATCTTCCAGACCGACCGCAATGCGGATCAGGCTGTCACGAATCCCCGCGGCTTCACGCTCCTGCGGCGCCAGACGGCCGTGAGAGGTCGTGCTCGGATGAGTAATGGTGGTTTTGCTGTCGCCGAGGTTGGCCGTGATCGAAATCAATCGGGTCGCGTCGATAAAGCGCCAGGCACCCTCTTTGCCACCCTTGACCTCGAAACTCACCACCGCACCAAAGCCCTTCTGCTGACGCTGGGCCAGTTCGTGCTGCGGATGGCTCTTGAGCCCGGCGTAATGGACTTTTTCGACACCCTCCTGTTGCTCCAGCCATTCGGCCAGTTGCTGGGCGTTGGCGCAGTGCGCCTTCATCCGCAGATTCAGGGTCTCCAGGCCTTTGAGGAAGATCCACGCGTTGAACGGGCTCAGGGTCGGCCCGGCGGTGCGCAGGAAGCCAACCACCTCTTTCATTTGCTCGCTGCGACCGGCCACCACCCCGCCCATGCAACGGCCCTGGCCGTCGATGAACTTGGTCGCCGAGTGCACGACAATGTCCGCCCCCATTTTCAGCGGCTGCTGCAGCGCAGGCGTGCAGAAGCAGTTGTCGACCACCAGCATTGCGCCTTTGGCGTGCGCGATTTCCGCCAGCGCGGGGATGTCGACCAACTCGGCCAACGGGTTGGAGGGCGACTCGACAAAGAGCAGCCTGGTGTTGGACTTGATCGCCGCATCCCAGGCCGACAGGTCAGCCAAAGGCACGTAATCGACTTCCACACCGAAACGCTTGAAGTACTTCTCGAACAGGCTGATGGTCGAACCGAACACACTGCGCGAAACCAGCACATGATCACCGGCACTGCACAGGCTCATCACCACCGCCATGATCGCGGCCATGCCGGTTGCGGTCGCAACGGCCTGCTCGGCGCTTTCCAGCGCGGCAATGCGCTCTTCGAACGCGCGCACGGTCGGGTTGGTGTAACGCGAGTAAACGTTGCCCGGCACTTCCCCCGCGAACCGCGCGGCCGCGTCGGCGGCGGTGCGGAACACGTAGCTGGACGTGAAGAACATCGGATCACCGTGTTCGCCTTCCGGCGTGCGGTGCTGACCGGCACGTACGGCCAGGGTGTCGAACGCTACGCCTTCGAGGTCGCTGTCCAGCCGACCGGCATCCCATTCCTGACTCATGCTGTCACTCCTTGCCCTGTTCTTGAAAATTGAAAGTCAGATACAAAACCGGCCCCTCAGGGCCGGTAGAAACTCAGTTGTTGTACAGATCAATGATCGCACTGACTGCCTGGGTCTTGACCTTGGAGGCATCGTTGCGCGCCTGCTCGATCTTGTTCAGGTAAGCCTCGTCGACGTCGCCGGTGACGTACTTGCCGTCGAACACCGCGCAATCGAAGTGCTCGATCTTGATCTTGCCGCCGCCGACCGCTTCGATCAAGTCAGGCAGGTCCTGATAGATCAGCCAGTCAGCGCCGATCAGATCCGCCACGTCCTGGGTCGAACGGTTGTGGGCGATCAGCTCGTGAGCGCTTGGCATGTCGATGCCATACACGTTCGGGAAGCGTACTGCCGGCGCCGCCGAGCAGAAGTAGACGTTTTTCGCGCCAGCCTCACGGGCCATCTGGATGATCTGCTTGCAGGTGGTGCCGCGCACGATCGAGTCGTCGACCAGCATCACATTCTTGCCGCGGAATTCCAACTCGATGGCGTTGAGCTTCTGGCGAACCGACTTCTTGCGAGCCGCCTGGCCCGGCATGATGAAGGTGCGACCGATGTAACGGTTCTTGACGAAACCTTCGCGGAATTTCACGCCCAGGTGGTTGGCCAGCTCCAGCGCAGCAGTACGGCTGGTGTCCGGAATCGGGATGACCACGTCGATGTCGTGCTCTGGACGCTCGCGCAGGATCTTCTCGGCAAGCTTCTCGCCCATGCGCAGACGGGCCTTGTACACAGACACGCCGTCGATGATCGAGTCCGGGCGCGCCAGGTAGACGTGTTCAAAGATGCACGGGGTCAGGGACGGGTTGGTCGCACATTGACGGGTGTGCAGCTTGCCGTCCTCAGTGATGTAGACCGCTTCGCCCGGGGCCAGGTCGCGAATCAGGGTGAAACCGAGCACGTCCAGCGAAACGCTTTCGGACGCGATCATGTACTCGACGCCTTCGTCGGTGTGACGCTGGCCGAACACGATCGGGCGAATGCCGTGCGGATCGCGGAAACCGACGATGCCGTAACCGGTCACCATCGCCACGACGGCGTAACCACCCACGCAACGGTTATGCACGTCGGTCACGGCGGCAAACACGTCTTCTTCGGTCGGCTGCAGCTTGCCGCGCTGGGCCAGCTCGTGGGCGAACACGTTCAGCAGCACTTCCGAGTCGGAACTGGTGTTGACGTGACGCAGGTCGGATTCGTAGATCTCTTTGGCCAACTGCTCAACGTTGGTCAGGTTACCGTTATGCGCCAGGGTAATGCCGTAAGGCGAGTTGACGTAAAACGGTTGGGCTTCGGCCGAAGTCGAGCTGCCCGCAGTCGGGTAGCGGACGTGGCCGATCCCCATATGGCCGACCAGACGCTGCATGTGACGTTGTTGAAACACGTCACGCACCAGGCCATTGTCCTTGCGCAGGAACAACCGGCCATCATGGCTGGTCACGATACCGGCAGCGTCCTGGCCGCGGTGCTGGAGCACGGTTAGCGCGTCATACAGCGCCTGATTGACGTTCGACTTACCGACGATACCGACGATGCCACACATGCGACGCAACCCCTACTTAATGGATCTGAACTGAACAACACTCACTGTGGCGTTTTGGCCGACGGCAAGAGTTGCTCCTTGAACGGAATATCAGCGGGTACGCTGATTCCGCTGGCAAGCCACTGACTGCTCCACCCGAGAATCAGGTTTTTGGACCAGTCGGCGACCAATAGAAACTTTGGCACGAGCTGTGATTCTTTCCACCACCCGTCCTGCTGTACCGGCCCCAGGCTCAACAGCCCGACTGCCACGACCACCAGCAACACGCCACGCGCTGCGCCGAAGGCCATGCCGAGGAATCGATCGGTCCCGGACAACCCGGTGACGCGAACCAACTCGCCGATAAGATAATTGATCATTGCGCCCACGATCAGTGTGGCGACAAACATGATGGCACAGCCCGCGATCACGCGAGCCGATGGGGTTTCGATGTATCCGGCAAGGTACTCGGACAGTGAGCCACCGAACATCCAGGCAACGACTCCTGCGATGATCCAGGTCACCAGCGATAATGCTTCCTTGACGAAGCCGCGGCTCAAACTGATCAAAGCGGAGATGGCGATGATTGCAACGATCGCCCAGTCAACCCAGGTAAATGGCACAGTGCAGCCTACAGACGGATAAGGCGGCGCATTTTAGCAGAGCGCATGCCTCTCGGTAAGCTGCGATTATCAGTGCATTTCAATCGAGGCGATAGTTTTTAACCGCGCTCGGGCTGGAAGCGCACGACAAAACCCTTGAGGTTCTGCTGACGACTCAACAGATCGCGCAGACGATCGGCTTCGGCACGCTCGATCAGCGGCCCGACAAACACCCGATTCTTGCCATCGGCAGAGCGGATGTAGGCGTTATAGCCTTGGCTGCGCAGGGTTTTCTGCAGGCTCTCGGCGCTGGCGCGGCTCGACAGACTGGCCAGTTGCACCGACCAGCTCACCGACAGACCGTTGGCATCGACGCGGCTTTGCGTTGTGTCAGGCTTGGCTGCTGGCGCAGCGATAGGCTGGGCAGGCGCCGGAATCGGCTTGGCCACCGCTGGCGGCGCAGCCGGTTTGGCGATGGCTATGGGAGCCGCCGGTACCGGTGCAGCCGGGGCAATCGGAGCAGCAGGCGCAGCAGGCGCAGTCTCTTCTGCAACCTCCTCATCGGTTGGCACCGGTTCTTGCGGCAAGGCCTGCGGCTCCGGCACCGCCACCTGCTCCATTTGCACCTGCGGCATGGCAGATGCTTGCGGAGCGGCCGGCGCCTCGACGACCACCTGGCGCTGCTCATCCTGACGGGAAAACAGCATCGGCAGGAAAATCACCGCCAGCGCCACCAGCACCAGGGCGCCGACCATGCGCTGCTTGTACGCTTTATCCAGCAAAGCCATTTGCCGCTTCCTCCGTGGAGCGCCGGGCCAGCCATTCAAGGGCCTCGGCGACACAATAAAATGATCCGAACAACAGAATCTCGTCGTCGCCGGTTGCCACTGCGCATTGCCCTTCCAGGGCGGCGGCGACACTGTCGTAAGACGTGACGGATGCGCCAAGGTTCTGCAAGGCAGCGTGTAATTCAGCCACCGGGCGAGCACGTGGCGAATCCAGCGGCGCAACCGCCCAGTGCTCGACACTAGCACTCAATTCGCCGACAACACCATCCAGATCCTTGTCCGCCAGCAGCCCGAACACCGCCAGACGCTTGCCGACCGGCGGCCGGGAGGCCAGACGACGGGCCAGATACTCGGCGGCATGGGGATTGTGCCCCACATCCAGCAATACATTCAGGCGCTTGCCATTCCATTCGAACGAGCGGCGATCCAGACGGCCAACCACACGAGTCGCCTGCAAGGCAGCCACGATCTGCCCGGCATCCCACGGCAGCCCGAGCAGCAGATACGCCTGCAACGCCAACGCTGCGTTTTCCATCGGCAGATCGAGCAAGGGCAAATCGCGCAACTCAACGACCCGACCTTGCGCGTCGGTGCCGCGCCACTGCCAGTGCTGATCGGTAACACCAAGATCGAAGTCTCGCCCGCGCAGGAAGAACGGGCACGCCAGTTCGCGCGCCTTGTCGAGCAGCGGTTGCGGAGGATTGAGGTCACCACACAGGGCAGGTTTGCCCTGACGGAAAATTCCGGCCTTTTCGAAGGCCACGGACTCGCGGGTGTCCCCCAGATAATCGGCGTGGTCGACGCCGATACTGGTCACCAGCGCCATGTCGGCGTCCACCACGTTGACCGTGTCCAGACGCCCGCCCAGACCTACTTCCAGGACCACCGCATCCAGCCCGGCCTGCTGAAACAGCCAGAACGCCGCCAGGGTGCCCATTTCGAAATAAGTCAGGGAAGTGTCGCCACGCCCCGCCTCAACGGCCGCGAAGGCTTCGCAGAGCTGGGCGTCAGTGGCTTCGACGCCATTGAGCTGCACCCGCTCGTTGTAACGCAGCAGGTGCGGGGAATTGTAGACACCAACGCTCAGACCCTGCGCCCGCAGCAATGAAGCTACCAACGCGCAGGTCGAACCCTTGCCGTTGGTGCCGGTGACCGTAATCACCCGAGGCGCCGGCTGGCCCAGCCCCATGCGGGACGCTACCTGTTGCGAACGTTCCAGCCCCATGTCGATGGCTGACGGATGCAACTGCTCAAGGTAGGCGAGCCACTCGCCAAGGGTGCGCTCGGTCATACGTTGGCAGGCACCGGCGGAACCACGATTGGCTCGACTGGAGCGGCGACGTAGGTCGGTGTCGGCTGGCCGGTCAGTTGCGCCAGCAGATTGCCCAGACGCGGACGCAGTTCACGACGATCAATGATCAGGTCGATGGCGCCGTGCTCCAGCAGGAACTCGCTGCGCTGGAAGCCTTCCGGCAGTTTTTCACGCACGGTCTGTTCGATCACACGCGGACCGGCGAAGCCGATCAGGGCTTTCGGCTCACCGACGATAACGTCGCCAAGCATTGCCAGACTGGCGGAAACACCACCGTAGACCGGGTCAGTCAGTACCGAGATGAACGGAATGCCTTCTTCGCGCAGACGTGCCAGCACGGCCGAGGTCTTCGCCATCTGCATCAGCGAGATCAGCGCTTCCTGCATGCGCGCACCACCGGAAGCGGCGAAGCAGATCATCGGGCAACGGTGTTCCAGGGCGTAGTTGGCAGCGCGCACGAAGCGCTCACCGACGATGGCACCCATCGAGCCGCCCATGAAGCTGAATTCAAACGCCGAAACCACCACCGGCATACCCAGCAGGGTGCCGCTGACGGAGATCAACGCGTCTTTCTCGCCGGTCTGCTTCTGTGCAGCGACCAGACGGTCCTTGTACTTTTTGCCGTCGCGGAATTTCAGACGGTCAACCGGCTCCAGATCGGCGCCCAGTTCGTTGCGACCTTCGGCATCGAGGAAGATGTCGATGCGCGCACGTGCGCCGATGCGCATGTGATGGTTGCATTTCGGGCAAACGTCCAGGGTCTTTTCCAGCTCCGGACGATACAGCACAGCCTCGCAAGACGGGCATTTGTGCCACAGACCTTCCGGCACCGAGCTCTTCTTGACCTCGGAACGCATGATCGAAGGGATCAGTTTGTCTACTAACCAGTTGCTCATGCTTTCTTTCTCCAGTACCGGCGGCCCGAACGCTCTGGTTCGCAGCCCCGCGTATGCCCTTCAGCTAAATTCATGTGTGTGGCGATGGTTGGTGGACCGCCACGGTCAGCGCGAAACATGACCTGCGTGCAACCCATAAACCCTCAGCCTCGCCTGCTTTGTGCAAGTGCATTGATGGACGGCGGCAGACTGCCAGCCGTCACATCAATATGGCGCTTTGCGTGCAGCGGCGATGAACGCCCGGATCTTCGCATGATCCTTGATACCCTTGCTCGCCTCTACCCCACCGCTGACGTCGACCGCGTAGGGCCTCACCCGGGCCACGGCGTCGGCGACGTTTTCCGGCGTCAGGCCACCCGCCAGAATCAGTGGTTTGCTCAAATCCGGCGGAATCAGAGACCAGTCGAAGGCCTCACCGGTTCCGCCGGGCACACCCTCGACATAAGTGTCGAGCAGTACGCCACTGGCACCCGGGTAAGCAGCAACGGCTGCAGCAATGTCATCGCCGGCCTTGACCCGCAACGCCTTGATATAAGGCCGACGCCATTCTTCGCAGGCTTCAGCGCTTTCATCGCCATGGAACTGCAACAGGTCCAGCGGTACGGCGTCGAGGATTTCCCCCAGCTCGCAGCGACTGGCGTTGACGAACAGGCCGACGGTGGTCACGAATGGCGGCAGGGCGCGGATGATCGCCCTCGCCTGCTGCACGTTCACCGCTCGCGGACTCTTGGCATAAAACACGAAACCAATGGCGTCAGCCCCGGCTTCGACCGCTGCCAACGCATCCTCTATGCGGGTAATCCCGCAGATCTTGCTGCGAACGGCTGACATATCGAGAAAAACTCCGAGGCAAAATCCGGGAAAGTCCCGGATGGTAACAAAAGCGTTCGAGGGCGTCAGCCGTCAAGTTCGGAGAAACCCGTAAGGAAATGTGGCCCGACAAAACGCTCGGGCAACGGGAATTCGTCGTGGTACTCGACCTGCACCAGATAGAGGCCATACGGATGCGCGGTGACGCCGCCGGAACGGCGCTCGCGACTTTCCAGCACTTCCTTCATCCACTCCACCGGCCGCTCGCCGGCACCAATGGTCATCAAGACCCCGGCAATGTTGCGCACCATGTGATGGAGAAACGCATTGGCGCGGATGTCGAGCACGATCATCTTGCCGTGACGGGTGACGCGCAGGTGATGCATCTTCTTGATGGGCGACTTGGCCTGACACTGGCCGGCGCGGAACGCACTGAAATCATGAGTACCGATCAGGTACTGCGCGGCCTCAGCCATGCGCTCGACGTCGAGCGGACGGTGGTTCCAGGTGATTTCTTCGTTCAGATGCGCCGGGCGGATCTGATCGTTGTAGATCACATAGCGGTAACGCCGGGCGATGGCCTTGAAGCGCGCATGGAAATGCGCCGGCATGACTTTGGCCCAACTGACACTGATGTCATGGGGCAAATTGATGTTGGCCCCCATGACCCAGGCCTTCAGTGAACGCTCGACCGGCGTGTCGAAATGCACCACTTGCCCGCAGGCATGCACGCCGGCATCGGTGCGCCCGGCGCATTGCAGCGAAATCGGTGAATTGGCGACTTTCGACAGCGCTTTTTCGAGTTCTTCCTGAACCGTTGCCACACCCGTCAACTGACGCTGCCAGCCGCTGTAGCGCGAGCCTTTGTACTCAACGCCCAGCGCGACGCGGTAAAAGCCGTCGGGGGCCATTTCGGCGACCGGGTTATCTATGTTTGCCAAGGTGGGACAGCCTGCTGTTTGTGCAAAGGCGGGCATTATAAGGCTGTGGTTCAGGGATGCCAGAAGGTTCTCTGTCGCCTCATCGGCCTCCATCGCTGGCAAGCCGGCTCCCACAGTTTCTCTGGCGTACGCAGAACCTGTGGGAGCCGGCTTGCCAGCGATGACAATAGCCAGGAGAACACAGATTCCGGCCCAAACAAAAACGGCAGCCTCACTGGGCTGCCGTTTTTTTTGTTTACCGCTGAACTTACGCCAGGTTCGAGAGCATTTCCTTGGCCTCGCCACGCTGCTTCTCGTCACCCTCGGTCAACACTTCATTGAGGATGTCGCGCGCGCCGTCGTTGTCGCCCATGTCGATGTAGGCCTGAGCCAGATCGAGCTTGGTGGCCGCTTCGTCAGTGCCGGCGAGGAAGTCGAAGTCATCTTCGCCCAGATCGTCACCGATCGCCGCATCGGCTTCGGTGAAGGTCGGTTCGGCGATGCTTTGCGACAGGCGATCCAGCTCGGCGTTGACGTCGTCCAGCTCGGTTGCGAACGCATCGGGTTCGGCGGGCGGGTTGCTGTCCATTTCGTCGGCCAGCGACAGGTCGAAATCGGCAGGCAACTCCAGATCATCCTGCGGCACGTCGGCAACGACCGGCGGCTCGACCGGTGCAAGATCCTTCACGCCTTCGTCCAGATCCAGCAAGAAATCGTCATCAGCCAGAGCCGCCGGCGCCGGCTCGGCACCAAGGTCCAGATCCAGGTCGAAGTCCGACAGATCATCCAGATTGTCTTTGATCTCGGTCTGCTGTTGCAGCACCGACTCAAAGCTCAGATCGTCGTCCGCCGGGAATTCGTCCAGCTCCACCGGCGCTTGCGGCTCAACCACTGGGGCTGGTGCTACCGGAGTGATGTTGTCGAGATCGTCCAGGCTCAGGTCGAACGCGCTGTCCAGATCGTCTTCCTGCGGTGCCGGAGCCGGCGCCTCAGGCTCATCCAGCAACAGGTCTTTGACGTATTGCGCGTCCAGCTCGGCGGCAACTGCCGCTGCCGCCAGACCGCTCGCGGCAACCACTGCCATAGCCGGAAAGCGGCTTTTCAGCTCTTCGACTTTGGCAAAATTGTCGCCATTGGCCACCAGCTGTCGCTCTTGCCCGACGAACGCATCGCGATCGCCCTGCTGACCGTAGACTTCCATCAGCTTCAGGCGCAAGTCACTGCGTTGCGGTTCGAGGCTGACACCCTCTTCCAGCAGTGCGGCTGCCTGATTCAGGCGACCAGCATTGATGTGCGACTGCGCCTTGTCCAGCACGTCATCCGAGCGCTCGGCGGCAGGGGCCACCAGCGGCGCGGCAATCGGCTCAGCCATCACCACTGGCGCCACCACCGGCGCCGGAGCTGGAGCCGGAGTGTTGAGCTTGACGCTTGCCGCCGGCACTTCCAGGCCTTCGAAGCTGCTCTCAGGCAGATCCTGCTCGGCGGAGAATTCCTGCTCTTCAGACAGCGCACGCGCCATGCGCATATGCTTTTCGGCTTCCTGCTGCGCTTTGCGACGACGCGCCAGCAGCAACAGCAAGAGCAACAGAACAACCGCACCACCGCCGACCAGACCCAACAGAATCGGATTAGTCAGCAGCTCGTTGAAGGTTTTCTCATCATCGACAACCGCAGGCTTGGGTTCGACAACCGGCTCAATCGGGGTCTCGACCGGTGGCGCAATGGCCGATTCCGGTGTAGGAGAAGCCGCCTCTGCCGGCGTCGCTGGCGGCGTCGCGGCCAGTTCGGCGGTGATCGCCGGGACGGCAGGTGCTGCAGGATTCGCGGCGGGCGCAGCGCCTGGCCCTTCGGCCTGCATCTTCGCCAGTTGATTGTTCTTCAGCTCGATCAGCTTTTGCAGCTTGTCCAGCTGACTTTGCAGATCGGCCATGCGGCTTTTCAGTTCTTCGTTGTCACGACGGGTCGTGTCGAGGCTTTCCTGAGTCACCGCCAGTTTATTGCTCAGCGCCTTGGCATCGCCTGCCGGGCCTTTGCCGCGCCCCTTGGCGTTTTCGGCGGAGACCAGGCTCAGGTTGTCCTGGGCATTCTGAGCGGTGCCGGCATTGCCGCGACCACGCCTGGTGGCATCGAGCTGCTGCTGACCGGTGCCTGGCTTGGCCACATAACGACGGCCCTGACGCCAGGCTTCGTTCTGCGCGGCAACTTCAGCAATCGCCTTCGACTGTGGCAGCGCGGTGCTTTGCACCGAGTCCGGCAAACGCAGCACCTGACCGGTTTTCAGCCGGTTGATGTTGCCGTCGATAAACGCGTTCGGGTTGAGCGCCTGAATCGCCAGCATGGTCTGCTGCACTGAACCGCCAGTGCGCGCCTTTGCAGCAATTTCCCACAGGGTGTCGCGCGGCGTGGTGGTGTACTGAGTCGGATGGGTGGCACCGGTGGTCGGCGCAGTGATGGTCTGCGTCGGCGCCGGTTGCGCGGCGGCGTCAGCGGTCTGCGGCGAGAACTTCGATGGATCCAGCAGTACGCTGTAATCGCGCAGCAGACGGCCGTTCGGCCACATCACTTGCACGAGGAATTTCACCATCGGTTCCGACAACGGCTTGCTCGAGGTCACGCGCAGCACGCTTTTGCCGCTGGCGTTGAGCACCGGAGTGAACGTCAGGTCATTGAGGAAGGCCTGACGGTCAACGCCGGCCTTGGCGAAGTCTTCAGGAGACGCCAGGCTCGGCACCACTTCGGCAGCGGTGAGATCCTTGACGTCGAGCAACTCGATCTCGGCCACCAGCGGCTGGTTCAGGGTCGACTTCAGGGTCAGCTCCCCGAGCCCGAGGGCATGCGCCATACCGGAGGACAGCGCCGAGGCGGCCGCTATTGCTAACACCAGTTTGCGAACTTGAACCATAGCCTCATCCTTTGTTTGAACGTTCCTCGGCCAGCGAGAAGATGTTGATTGCCGCTGCCGTAAGGCATTGCGCGCGACGACGACAGACTGCCGCGCGCGATCATTTCTTTGATGCCCCGGAAAGTCCCGGAGGGTGACACGTTATCAAGTGCTCCGGGCAAGCATAGCGCTCACCTAGAATCAGTCGACAAATTGTTGCCAAGTATCTTTTACAGCAGGTCTTTTATCAACAATTCAGCGACCTGCACAGCATTCAGGGCGGCCCCTTTGCGTACGTTATCTGACGTCAGCCACAGATTAAGTTCCGCCGGGTCATCGACGCCAGTACGCACGCGACCGACATAGACAACATCCTGCCCCACCGCGTCCCCCACTGCGGTCGGATAATCGCCGGCTTCGACAAGCTCAATACCCGGTGCGTCCTCCAGCGCCGCGTTGACCTTTTCCAGGTCGACCGCGCTCGCTGACTGCAAGGTCACGCTATAGCTATCGCCAAAAAACACCGGGGCTTGAACGCAAGTTGCGGAAATCTTTAATAAAGGCTGCGCCAGCACCTGACGCAACTCGCGCACCAGACGTTTTTCCAGCAGCGTATGGCCCTGAGCATCGGGCGTGCCGACCTGGGCCAGCAGGTTGAAGGCCATTTGCCGGTCGAAGAAAGTCGGCTCCAGCGGACGCATGTTCAATAGTTCAGCGGTCTGCCGGGCCAGCTCGGTGACGGCTTCGCGACCTTGCGCGGAAACGGCCAGATTGGCGGTGACGTTGACGTATTGCAGGTCGAGCAGGTCGAGCAGCGGCGCCAGCACCACGGCCAGCGTCGTCGCCGACGGGCTTGGGCTGCTGACCTGGAACGGCGCTTTCAGGCCGGCGATCACCTCGGCGTTGGCTTCCGGCACCACTTGCGGCGCCTGCTCGGCCGGCAATGCGCCGGACAGGTCGATCAGCGAGCAACCAGCCGCGTGGGCGCGTGCCACGTAGCTCAGGGAGATGGCCGGGCCGGCGGCGAAAAACACCAGTTTGACCTTGCTGAAATCGAACTCGTCGACTTCACGCACGCGCACGTTCTTGTTGCGGAACAGCACCGAGCTGCCAGCGGATTCGCTGCTGGCCAGCAAGTGCAGGTTGCCGACCGGGAAGTCGCGCTCTTCGAGAATCTGTACGAGGGTTTCGCCGACAGTACCGGTGGCGCCGACGACGGCAATATCAAGGGTCTGGGTCATGGTTCTACCTCTGGCGAAACGGGGGGAGCGGCACTTTACCGGGTGACTGGCGCACAGGCAATTTCTGCAGGATTTGTGGCGACTGCGCCTGCCCCTTCGCGAGCAAGCTCGCTCCCACAGGGGAATGCATTTCAAGGTGGGAGCGAGCTTGCTCGCGAAGGCGACAGAACATACACCCGAGAAACCTCAGGTATAAAAAAACCCGCACCTCTCACAAGGCACGGGTTCTTTCATTGCTTCAAGCGATCAACGCTCCAGCAGGATCCGCAGCATGCGACGCAGCGGTTCGGCCGCGCCCCACAGCAGCTGGTCGCCGACGGTGAAGGCACCGACGAATTGCGAACCCATGTTCAGCTTGCGCAGACGCCCCACCGGCACATTCAGGGTGCCGGTGACCTTGGTCGGGCTCAGCTCCTGCATGCTGATCTCGCGCTGGTTCGGCACCAGTTTGACCCAAGGGTTGTGCTGGCTGATCAGCCCTTCGATGTCGGCGATCGGCACGTCTTTGTTCAGCTTGATGGTCAGCGCCTGGCTGTGGCAACGCATGGCGCCGATGCGCACGCAGATGCCATCGACCGGGATCGGGCTCTTGAAGCGGCCGAGGATCTTGTTGGTCTCGGCCTGGGCCTTCCACTCTTCGCGGCTCTGGCCGTTCGGCAGTTCCTTGTCGATCCACGGGATCAGGCTACCGGCCAGCGGTACGCCGAAGTTTTCGGTCGGGTACGCGTCGCTGCGCATGGCTTCGGCCACTCGACGGTCGATGTCGAGGATCGCGCTGGCCGGATCGGCCAGTTGATCGGCCACCGCCGCGTGGGTTGCGCCCATCTGCTTGATCAGTTCACGCATGTTCTGCGCGCCGGCCCCAGAGGCCGCCTGATAAGTCATGGCGCTCATCCACTCGACCAGACCGGCTTCGAACAGACCGCCCAGGCCCATCAGCATCAGACTGACGGTGCAGTTGCCGCCAATGTAGTTCTTGGTGCCCGCGTCCAGTTGCTGGTCGATGACCTTGCGGTTGACCGGATCGAGAATGATCACGGCGTCATCGTTCATGCGCAGGCTCGAGGCCGCGTCGATCCAGTAACCCTGCCAGCCGGCTTCGCGCAGCTTCGGGAACACTTCGCTGGTGTAGTCGCCGCCCTGGCAGGTCAGGATCACGTCGAGGGTCTTCAGCTCGTCAATGCTGTAAGCGTCCTTGAGCGGAGCAATGTCCTTGCCCACGGACGGGCCTTGGCCACCGACGTTGGAAGTGGTGAAAAACACCGGCTCGATTAGATCGAAATCCTGCTCTTCCAGCATCCGCTGCATGAGCACGGAACCGACCATCCCGCGCCAACCGATCAGACCTACACGTTTCATCGCAACTACACCTTCTTGAAAAGTGGGCCGCTGCTTTGTATTGAATTTCGCAGCGGGCCCGAGAGATTACAGATTCCGCAGCGCGGCGACTACTGCGTCGCCCATTTCCTGCGTACCGACTTTGGTGCAACCGGCCGAATAGATGTCGCCAGTGCGCAGGCCTTGATCCAGCACCACGCTGACGGCTTTCTCGATGGCATCGGCCGCGTCATGCAGATTGAAGCTGTAACGCAGCATCATCGACACCGACAGAATGGTCGCCAGCGGGTTGGCGATACCTTTGCCGGCGATGTCCGGGGCCGAACCGTGGCAAGGCTCGTACATACCCTTGTTGTTCGAATCCAGCGACGCCGACGGCAGCATGCCGATCGAACCGGTGAGCATCGACGCTTCGTCGGACAGGATGTCGCCGAACATGTTGTCGGTGACGATCACGTCGAACTGCTTCGGTGCGCGCACCAGCTGCATGGCGGCGTTGTCGACGTACATGTGGCTCAGTTCGACTTCCGGGTAATCCTTGGCGACCTGCTCGACCACTTCGCGCCACAGTTGGCTGGACGCCAGTACGTTGGCCTTGTCCACCGAGCACAGTTTCTTGCCGCGCACCATGGCCATGTCGAAACCGACACGGGCGATGCGGCGGATTTCGCTTTCGCTGTACGGCAGGGTGTCGTAGGACTGACGCTCGCCGTTTTCCAGGGTACGGGTGCCACGCGGCGCGCCGAAGTAGATGCCGCCGGTCAGTTCACGGACGATCAGGATGTCCAGACCGGCAACGATTTCCGGCTTCAGGCTCGAAGCGTCGGCCAGTTGCGGGTACAGAATCGCCGGACGCAGGTTGCCGAACAGGCCCAGTTGCGCACGGATTTTCAGCAGACCACGCTCCGGGCGGATGTCACGCTCGATGGTGTCCCATTTCGGGCCACCCACCGCGCCCAGCAGCACGGCGTCGGCAGCACGGGCACGGTCGAGGGTTTCGTCGGCCAGCGGCACGCCGTGCTGGTCGATGGCGGCGCCACCGATCACGTCATGGCTCAGCTCGAAGCCCAGGCTGTACTTGTCGTTGGCCAATTCCAGAACCTTGACCGCTTCGGCCATGATTTCCGGACCAATACCGTCACCTGGGAGAATCAGAATCTGCTTGCTCATGCTTTCCTCGTGTCTTCAGTCGGTGCGCCTCTAACTGACGCGCCCGGAAAAATTCTTAACGCTCGGCGATCAGCACAATCACATCTGTACTGAACGAGCCGTCGGCATCAATCTCAAAATATTCGCGTACTTCACTGCCCATCGACTGCTGCAACTGGCGGATCGCCGCGCGCATCACGTCGGGTGTGCGCATGCGCTCGACCCAACTGCTGTACTCCAGACGCAGGCGCTGACGGGTGGTGCTGCGGGTATGCAGCCGCGCCTCGCTGACCTGCCGCAACCACTCGCCGGCGGAATAATCGCGCACATGGCTGGTGTCGCGCAGCACTTCGACGCTTTGCAGGTAAGTGTCGAACAACGGGCTGCCCGGTGACAACACGTCAACGAATGCCGCCACACCGCCCGGTTTCAGTACCCGACGCACTTCACGCAGGGCCACGCCGAGGTCGCTCCAATGGTGCGCCGAATAACGGCTGAACACGAAGTCGAACTCGCCATCGGCAAACGGCAGACGCTCGGCGGCGCCGTTGACCGTGGCAATGTTGGCGAAACCGCGATCCACAGCCGCAGCGGCGACCACATCGAGCATCTGCTGCGACAGGTCGTAGGCCACCACTTCTTTCACCAGTGGCGCCACATGAAAACTCACATAACCGGCGCCGCACCCCAGATCCAGCACCCGCGCCTCGCCCTGCCCCGCCAGCTCAGCCTGTAGCAGCGCGAATTCGGTGCCTTGCGCGTGAACGGCGCTGCTCAGGTAGGCGGCGGCCTGTTCACCGAATTGCTTCTGTACGACCTGAGAGTGTTGGGCGGTGCTGGTCATGGTCACATCCTTCTGGGTTTTAGCCTTGTATTGCCTGGACTAACGCCTTCGCGAGCAAGCTCGCTCCCACACTTGAAATGCATTCCCCTGTGGGAGCGAGCTTGCTCGCGAAGAGGCCAGCCTGAACTGCATCAATTCAAAACTTGCTTATGCGTCGCGGAACAACCACGGCTGACTAACCCGATGCTTGGCTTCGAATGCCGCAATCGCATCGCCGTCCTGCAAGGTCAAACCGATATCGTCCAGACCGTTCAACAGGCAATGCTTGCGAAACGCGTCGATCTCAAAGTTGTAAATCTTGCCGTCCGGACGGGTTACGGTCTGCGCCTGCAGGTCGATCTGCAATTGATAGCCCGGCTCAGCCTCCACCTGCTTGAACAATTCATCGACTTCAGCGTCGCTCAAGATGATCGGCAGCAAGCCGTTCTTGAAACTGTTGTTGAAGAAGATGTCGGCGTAGCTCGGCGCAATGATGCTGCGGAAACCGTATTCTTCCAGCGCCCACGGCGCGTGTTCACGGCTGGAGCCGCAACCGAAGTTCTCGCGGGCCAGCAACACGCTGGCGCCTTGATAACGCTCGGCGTTGAGCACGAACTCCTTGTTCAATGGGCGCTTGGAGTTGTCCTGATACGGCTGGCCGACATCCAGGTAACGCCACTCGTCGAACAGGTTCGGCCCGAAACCGGTGCGCTTGATCGACTTCAGAAACTGCTTGGGGATGATCTGGTCGGTGTCGACGTTGGCACGATCCAGAGGCGCGACAAGACCAGTGTGCTGGGTAAAAGCTTTCATGCTGCGCTCTCCTTCAGATCAATTCACGAACGTCGATGAAACGACCGTTCACCGCCGCCGCAGCGGCCATGGCCGGGCTCACGAGGTGGGTACGACCACCGGCGCCCTGACGGCCTTCGAAGTTGCGGTTGGAGGTCGAGGCGCAATGCTCGCCGGATTCCAGACGGTCCGGGTTCATTGCCAGGCACATCGAGCAACCCGGCTCGCGCCATTCGAAACCGGCCTCGAGGAAAATCTTGTCCAGACCTTCGGCCTCAGCCTGGGCCTTCACCAGACCCGAGCCCGGCACCACGATCGCCTGCTTGATGGTCGATGCCACTTTGCGGCCCTTGGCAATCACGGCAGCAGCGCGCAAATCTTCGATTCGCGAGTTGGTGCAGGAGCCGATGAATACGCGATCCAGTTGAATGTCGGTGATCGCCTGATTGGCGCTCAACCCCATGTACTTCAAGGCGCGGACGATCGAGTCACGCTTGACCAGATCCATCTCCTTGGCAGGATCCGGCACGTTCTGGTCAACCGCCAAAACCATCTCAGGCGAAGTGCCCCAGCTGACTTGCGGCTTGATTTGCGCGGCGTCCAGCTCAACCACGGTGTCGAATTTGGCGTCAGCATCGGACACCAGATCTTTCCAGGCTTCGACCGCCATGTCCCATTCGGCGCCTTTCGGGGCGAAGGGACGACCTTTCACGTAATCGACGGTCTTTTGATCCGCCGCCACCAGGCCCACACGGGCGCCGGCTTCGATGGACATGTTGCAGATGGTCATGCGGCCTTCGACAGACAGGTCGCGGATCGCGCTGCCGGCAAATTCGATGGCATGGCCGTTACCGCCGGCGGTGCCGATCTTGCCGATCACCGCGAGGACGATGTCCTTGGCGGTCACGCCGAACGGCAATTGCCCTTCGACGCGGACCAGCATGTTCTTCATTTTCTTGGCGACCAGGCACTGGGTGGCGAGCACGTGCTCAACCTCGGAGGTGCCGATGCCGTGGGCCAGCGCGCCGAACGCACCGTGGGTCGAGGTGTGCGAATCGCCGCAGACCACGGTCATGCCCGGCAAGGTCGCGCCCTGCTCCGGGCTGATCACGTGGACGATGCCTTGGCGCACGTCGTTCATCTTGAACTCGACGATGCCGTATTCATCACAGTTGTCATCGAGGGTCTGCACCTGCAAACGCGAGACCTGGTCGGCAATCGCTTCAATCCCGCCCTTGCGTTCCGGGGTCGTCGGTACGTTGTGGTCCGGGGTCGCGATGTTGGCATCAATGCGCCAAGGCTTGCGCCCGGCCAGACGCAGGCCTTCGAAAGCTTGTGGCGAAGTCACTTCGTGGATGATGTGACGATCTATATAGATCAACGCCGAGCCATCGTCGCGCTGCTTGACCAAATGCGAATCCCAGAGCTTGTCGTAGAGCGTTTTGCCGGCCATCAGACGGTTCCTCATCAGCTTGTTTCTATGCCCTGGGCTTATCAATAACCCTTTGGCTTGTGAGGCCGATCCTATGGGGTTACATTAAATAACTCAAATTCATATTTTTTATGCTTTGGATAACCAACTGGAATACGAACCATGGATCTGGCCAACCTCAATGCTTTTATCGCGATCGCCGAGACGGGCAGCTTCTCTGGCGCCGGCGAACGCCTGCATCTGACGCAGCCGGCGATCAGTAAACGCATCGCCGGCCTGGAGCAGCAATTGAAGGTGCGCCTGTTCGACCGCCTGGGCCGCGAAGTAGGCCTGACTGAGGCCGGCCGCGCCCTGCTGCCACGGGCTTATCAGATTCTCAACGTGCTGGACGACACCCGCCGCGCCCTGACCAACCTCACCGGCGAAGTCAGCGGGCGCCTGACCCTGGCCACCAGTCACCACATCGGTTTGCACCGTTTGCCGCCGCTTTTGCGGGAATTTACTCGTCGCTACCCACATGTGGCGCTGGATATTCAGTTCCTCGATTCGGAAGTGGCCTACGAAGAAATTCTCCATGGCCGTGCAGAACTAGCGGTCATCACCCTGGCGCCGGAACCGCACGCGCTGGTCAAAGCCACGCCGGTGTGGGACGACCCGCTGGATTTCGTGGTCGCACCGGAGCATTCATTGATCGGCAACGGCCCGGTCAGCCTGGCCGACATTGCCGGTCATCCGGCGGTTTTCCCCGGCGGCAACACCTTTACTCACCATATTGTCCAACGCTTGTTCGAAGCCCAGGGACTGACGCCGAATATCGCCATGAGCACCAACTATCTGGAAACCATCAAAATGATGGTCTCGATCGGCCTGGCGTGGAGTGTTTTGCCGCGCACCATGCTCGATGAGCAGGTGGCGAGCATCGCTTTGCCGGGCATACAGCTCAGTCGCCAGCTAGGCTATATCCTGCACACCGAACGGACGCTATCGAATGCAGCAAGAGCCTTTATGGCCTTGCTGGATGCTCAAGTCGATCTGCCAGGGACTTAAGGCCAACTTATGTTACTCCGAGAGAGCCGCTGCCCCTGTGCCTAACGCCAACATCAGCTCAAGGCCCGTTAACAATGCCGAAATCTGTTGACCGAATTCCGCCGATGCCGCGCATTCAAGCGATTGACCCGCGTCATTCCGAGCAGAGCTGGGAGAGTGCGCCGCAATTGCTCGCTGCCCTCAACGGCGCGCGGCTCGGTGCCTGGTACTGGGACATCGAGCGCGGCCAGATCAGTTGGTCGCGGGGCACTCAGGCATTGTTCGGCTTCGATCCGCGGCAACCGCTGCCGGAAGATCTGGAATACCTCGATCTGCTGCCTCCGGAAGACCGCGCGAAAACCGTGCGCGCCTTCCACGCGGTGATTGCCGGCGCACCACTGGAACAGGCGATGCACCACCGCATTCGCTGGCCGGACGGCAGCCTGCACTGGCTGGAGATCAGTGGCAGCCTGCTGCCGGACAAACACGGCCGCCCCCGAATGATCGGGGTGATTCGCGAAATCACCCACCAGCGTCAACGCGAACAGGCTTTGAGCAGCTCGGAGAAACGTTTCGCCACACTCTTTCACCTGTGCCCGAACATGGTGTTGCTGACGCGCCAGGAAGACGGCCTGATCAGTGAAGCCAACCAGTATTTCGAAAGCCTGTTCGGCTGGCCGGTGCAGACCGCCATCGGCCGCACCACCCTGGAACTGGGCCTGTGGGTGCACCCTGAACAACGCGGCGAACTGGTGAAGAAAACCAAGGCCAAGGGCGAACTGATCAGCATGGAAGTGCAGTTTCGCGCCAGCAACGGTCAGGTGCATGACGGCATTCTCAGTGCGCAAAAGGTCGAACTCGAAGGCCAGCCCTATCTGCTCAGCACGTTCCTCGACACCACCGAGCGCAAAGCCGCCGAACTGGCACTGAAGGACAGTCAGGAACGCCTCGACCTGGCGCTGGATTCCGCGCAGCTGGGTACCTGGGACTGGCACATCCCCAGCGGCATGCTTTACGGCTCGGCGCGTGCCGCGCAGCTGCACGGGCTGGAGCCAAAACCGTTCCATGAATCATTCGACGAGTTTTTCGAAGGCGTGCCCGGCCAAGAGCGCGACAGCATGCGCAATGCGTATCGCAGCCTGCGCGAAGGTCCGGCGGGCAACTATCAACTGACTTATCGCGTGCAACTGCCGGACGGCAGCTCGCGATATCTGGAAAGCCGCGCCCGCCTCTACCGCGACGACAACGGCGCGCCGCTGCGCATGGCCGGGACGTTGCTGGACATCACCGATCAGGTCGAACGCGAACAGCGATTGGTGGCCTCGGAAGAGAAATTCGCCACGCTGTTCCAGGTCAGTCCCGACCCGATCTGTGTCACCCGCCAGGACAGTGGCGAATTCATCGAAATCAATAACAGTTTTACCCAGACTTTCGGCTGGAGCGCCGCCGACGTGATCGGCCATACCGCCGAAGAAATCGGCCTGTGGGACGCATCGGCGAAAAGCCTGCAGCGCATCGAGCGCGTGATTCGCGAGCAGGGGCTGAGCAATGTCGCGATCATCGTCCAGCACAAGGACGGCCAGTCGCTGACCTGCGTGATTTCCAGCCGGCAGATCAGCGTTGGCGATCAGCCGTGCATCGTCACCACGTTGCGCGACATCACCCAGCAACAGCGTTCGGAAGCCGCACTCAAGGCCAGCGAAGAGAAATTCGCCAAGGCGTTCCACTCCAGCCCCGACGCGATCACCATCACCGAGCGCGACACCGGGCGTTATCTGGAGGTCAACGACGGTTTCTGCCGCCTGACCGGCTATCGCGCGGACGAAGTGGTGGGCAAGACCGTGTATCAGGTCGGCATCTGGGCCGAGGAGAAACAGCGCTCGGCGTTGCTCGCCGAGCTGCAGATCAAGGGCCGCGTGCATCATCAGGAAATGCTCGGGCGCAACAAGCGCGGTGAGTTGCTCACCGTCGAGGTTTCAGTCGAGCCGATCACCCTGAATGAAACCGCGTGCCTGCTGCTGACAGCCCGCGACGTCAGCTTGCTGAAAAACGCCGAGGCCCAGATTCGTCATCTGGCATATCACGATCCGCTGACCAACCTGCCCAACCGCGCTCTGTTGATGGATCGCCTGAGCCAGCAGATTGCCCTGCTCAAACGCCACAACCTGCGCGGCGCGCTGCTCTTTCTCGACCTCGATCACTTCAAGCACATCAACGATTCCCTCGGCCACCCGGTCGGCGACACGGTGCTGAAGATCATCACCGCGCGACTCGAAGCCAGCGTGCGCATGGAAGATACCGTCGCGCGTCTGGGCGGTGATGAGTTCGTGGTGCTGCTCAGTGGTCTGGAGGGCACACGCAACGAGGTCAGCACCCAGGTGCGGGAACTGGCCGACACCATCCGCGAACTGCTGTCGGAACCGATGTTCCTCGACGGCCAGCGCCTGCAAGTGACGCCGAGTATCGGCGTGGCGTTGATTCCCGACCACGGTTCGACCCCGACCGACTTGCTCAAACGCGCCGACATCGCGCTGTACCGGGCCAAGGATTCCGGGCGCAACACCACGCAGATGTATCACAACACCATGCAGAAAGCCGCCAGCGAACGGTTGCGCATGGAGACCGACTTGCGCCTGGCGCTGTCGCGCGGCGAATTCAACGTGCACTTCCAGCCGCAGGTCGACGCCCGGGACAACCGCATCATCGGCGCTGAAGCGCTGGTGCGCTGGCACCACCCGGAGCTGGGTACACAATCGCCGACCGAGTTCATCAAAGTGCTGGAGGACAGCGGCCTGATTCTCGAAGTCGGCACCTGGATCCTCGACGAAGCCTGTGACGCATTCAAAGAGCTGATCGCGCTGAAACTGGTCGACCCGCTGAATTTCAGCCTGTGCGTGAACATCAGCCCGCGACAGTTCCGCCAGAACGATTTCGTCGAACGCATCGAACACAGCATGTCCAGTCATGGCCTGCCGTGCTCGCTGTTGAAACTGGAGATCACCGAAGGCATCGTCATCCAGAATCTGGAAGACACCATCAGCAAGATGCGCCGCCTGAAAAAACTCGGGGTGAGCTTCGCCATGGACGATTTCGGCACCGGCTATTCGTCGCTGACCTACCTCAAGCGCTTGCCGGTGGACACGCTGAAAATCGATCAGTCGTTTATTCGCGATGCAACCACCGACCCGAACGACGCCGAGATCATTCGCGCGATCGTCGCCATGGCGCGCAGCCTGGAGCTGGAGGTGATCGCCGAAGGCGTGGAAACTCCGGAGCAACTGGCGTTCCTGCAGGGTCTGGGTTGCCATTTGTATCAAGGCTATCTGCACAGTCGGCCGATGGCGCTGGAGGCGCTGAAAGGGCTGCTGCCCTGAAGCAGGCAACGGCGCAGGCTGCAACAGAACCCTGATTGCCACGGTTTGCGGCAACCTGTAGGGTCGCGTTTTTTTGCGCCGTTTCGAGAACGATCATGCAGGATGCAACCCTCCCCCGCCCGGCCCTGCTGGGCATTGACCTTGGCACCACCAACAGTCTGATCGCCGTCTGGCAGGACGGTCAGGCCCGGTTGATTCCCAACGCCCTCGGTGACGTGCTGACCCCGTCGGTGGTCAGCCTCGATGAAGATGACACCATTCTGGTCGGCAAAGCCGCCCGCGCCCGCCTGACCACCCACCCTGACCGCACGGCCGCTGCCTTCAAGCGCTTCATGGGCAGCGACAGGCAGATCGAGCTCGGCAGCCGCCATTTCAGTCCGGAAGAGTTGTCGGCGCTGGTGCTCGGCTCACTCAAGCAGGACGCCGAGGCCTTCCTCGGCCACCCGGTCTCTGAAGCGGTGATTTCCGTGCCCGCGTACTTCAGCGACGAGCAACGCAAGCGCACCCTGTTCGCCGCCGAGCTGGCCGGTCTTGCCGTCACGCGCCTGATCAACGAACCGACCGCCGCCGCCATGGCCTACGGGCTGCACGAGCAAAAGTTCGAACGCACACTGATTTTCGATCTGGGTGGCGGTACGTTCGACGTCACAGTGCTGGAATACGCGCTCCCGCTGATTGAAGTGCATGCGTCCACCGGCGACAACTTCCTCGGTGGCGAAGACTTCACCGCCGCGCTGTTGCAGGCGTGCCTGAAAAACTGGCAACTGAACCCGTCAATGGTTGATGCGCAAGGCATGGCCAGCCTTGGCGATGCGCTGGAACAACTCAAGTGCAAACTCGGCGAAGGGACACAGCAGCTGAACTGGCGTCACGGCGACACGACGTTCGAATGGTCACTGGACGAAGCCGCTGCCGTGAAGATCTGGGAGCCGCTACTCGCCCGCCTGCGCGCACCGATCGAACAGGCCCTGCGCGATGCGCGGCTCAAACCCCGCGATCTCGACAGCCTGGTATTGGTCGGTGGCGCCACGCGGATGCCGGCGGTGCAGCAAATGGTCGCCACGCTGTTCGGGCGCCTGCCGTACCGGCATCTCGACCCGGACACCATCGTTGCGCTCGGGGCGGCCACGCAAGCCGCGTGCAAGGCGCGCGATGGCGCGGTGGAAGAGCTGATTCTGACCGATGTCTGCCCTTACACGCTGGGCATCGCGACCATGCGCGGCAACGGCATCGACGGCGCTTTTTCGCCGATTATCGAACGCAACACCATCATCCCGACGTCACGGGTGGAGCGCTATCACACCACCCACCCCCGTCAGGAACAGATCCGTATTGCTGTCTATCAGGGTGAACGACCGTGGGTACGCGACAACATCCTGATTGAGGCTTTCGATGTCGACTTGACGCCCTGCGATCACATTCAGGAACTGGATGTACGCTTCAGCTATGACATCAATGGTTTGCTCGAAGTCGACGTCACGTTGCTCGAGACCGGTGATCGCCACAGCCACAGTATCGACCGCAGTCCTACAGGGCTGGATGAGCAGGCGCGCCGGGACAGCCATAACCGGCTGTCCACATTGAAGGTCCACCCACGCGACGCATTGCCCAACCGCACCTTGCTGGCCCGTCTGGAACGGGCATGGATGCAGAGCCTCGGAACGCAACGCGAACGCATTGCCGAATGGCTGCACAGCTTCACCGCGGTCCTCGGTGGCCAGCAATCATCCGAGATCGCGAGCCACCGCTCAGAGCTCAACAAGGCGCTGGACCAACTGCGCCTCTAGCCATTGAGGCGGCGCAATGCGGCCTGCAGGCCGCCGGACAGTGTTTCGCCACCCCCGCTGTCCGGCGGCACGCCATAGCGGTTGGGCAACTTGTCCCCTGGAAAGCCGAACAGCACCAACGGCAAAAATGGCAGCACCGGTGACAGCGCCATGAATATGAGCAACGTGGGAATGCCCCGACCCATGTCATGCAAGCGGCGCAGAATGGCGCCGAGCAACACCAGAACAGCGAGCAACAGGATAAGAATGCCAGCGGCCGTGGTGCCACTGATCAGACCCGCCACCGGTGCGATCACCAAACACCCCAGGACCTGAGCGATAAAAGCCTTGCGCCCCAGTCGCGACCCGAGGCGCCAGATCGCACCTGCCGGTACCGGTTGAATATCACTGTTGGCCAGTAGTAAACGCTCCGACCAGGACAGCAACGCACACAGCGCCAGCCGCAAGCCGACGCTGTTCTGCACGTCATCCTTGCCCTGCTGCAATTGGCGCAGTACTCGCGTTTTCGGCACACCGGCAGCGCCATAACGAATCAGGCCCTTGAGGGCATCGAGCGCCTCATACGCCAGTAGTTTGTCGACGCCAAAATCCGTCAATACCTTGCGCGGTGGCCACACCGGCTCGCCTTTGATCAATCCATCGCGAAAACCTTCGAACCAGTCGTCCTCACAACTGACCGCCGCGATGGATTGCAATAAGGCCCGGTGCTGCTCGGCGCTCAGGCTCGGGTCGTGATAGAGCACGCCCCAGAACATCAACAACCCCAGCAGATCGTCGCCGCAGGCATCCCGGTCGCTTTCGACGCAAGTGTAAAGCAAGGTATTGGCAGGCAACCTGGCGCTGTCGAGGGCCTGTTGTACGCTGAACAATTGTTGCACCAGCAAACCGTGAACCGGGTCATCGCCTTGCAGCCATCCCAGTAAGCCGTCGCAGCTGCCTTGCTCACGCTGCAAACGCTGCAACAATGGCTGCAGCCGAGCCAGAGGATGAGCGGGGTTGAACGACAGACGCTCCAGGCACCGCGCATCAATCAATTGCAACCAGCGTTCCGGCTGCTCCAGCAACGCCAGCAAAAACAGGCTCTGGGCATGCCACTCCCATGCAGCTGCGCCCAGGCCGACCGGCGGCAACTCAATTGCGCGACGACTCAACTGCAAAAGCAAATCGAGTTCGGACAAGTCACAGTCATCTTTGACAGCGCTCAGTCTGAACGCTTCGGCCATTCGCTCCAGCGCTGCGCTGCTGTAAGGCCGCAAGCGTCGCAGCCACAAACGACAGACCTTGTGCGGCTCGCCTTGTGTCAGCACCTCCGGCAACTGCCGCGAGTTCGAATCCGCCTCGCAGAAAGCGTCCATCGCCTGTGCAATCGGTGCCCTGCTCAACCAGCGCAGATGCTGCCCGGCCTGATATTTGAAGCCGCTCAAGACCAGGCTTTCGAGCGCATCGACCGGCAGCGGTGCATCCAGAATCTGCTGCAGCAACAGCGAGTCGCCCCGATGCAACGCCCAGGCGTGCCGGTAAAGCTGCAGCAATCGGCTGTCGACATTCTCACCCAACAATTGTGCGAGCAATGGAAGCTCATCACCCGTCATGCGCCAGTCGACAAAACTCTGGGCCAGACTCTCCAGCTGCAGCCGCCCGACACCCAGCCAACGATTCAGCGTCTCCGGGCGTTGCGACGGGCTGCCAGACACCTGACATTCATCCCCGAGATCCTCTGACCAGTCAGCACAGTCCTGCAGACGATCGAACGCCTGAATCAGCAGCGGCAGAAAGGTCGGCTGGCGCTTGGCACACAATTCCAGCAGACGACTTTCCGCCATTGGATGACGATGTTCGTTCCAGAGCCGGATCCAGCAAGGCAGTGCCTGATCGTCCCGCCCCAACAAGCTGCTCTGACACGCCAACAGGTACAACCAGTCCACATCATCCGGCGCTGCACGTTGCTGTTCGACGCAGCACTGCAAAAATGTCGACACTCCGATGCCCGCCTGCGTGAACTGCACCAGCAGACGTTTGATGAACGCAGCATCATCCGGCAACGGCAGGCACGTGTGCTGACTGGCGAAGTCGGCGAACTCATGGAGCGGGCGCTGGGTGAAAATGAAGTCCAGGCTCCGCGCGTACCACAGCGATTCAGTCTGCGCGGCCTCCGACCAGGCGCTCATCAGATCCGTGTCGAACGGGTCGGGGCCCTCGATTCGCCGCAGAAAGGCTTCAACCCGCTGGGCGTCGTTGAACTCCAGATCCAGCAACTGTTGATCCCAGGCCATACGCTTGGCCAACAGGTTTGCGCAACGGTAGGACAACGGACCGGCGTCGGCCATCCGGTGGTACAGCCCCCAGCCGAGTTCATCCAGTGCATCCAGCGACAGTTCATCCAGTGCCTGGACAAAGGCCTGCCACGCCGCGAAATTGAAGCGTCGCGCAGGATCGTCAAGCAGTTCGCAGAAATCCACGAACGTCTGCGGGACCTCCTTGACCGTCGGCTCTGCTGCTTCGGGCTCTGGCTCGGATTCCTCCTCGTCTGCACGGGCCAGACGCAGGGCGTTTTCGTAGGCCATGCGCAGTGCCTGAAAGCCTTCCGGGTCAGTCTCCGGATGATGCGCCGGCAGGCGTGCGCGGTAGGCATTGCGAATCAGGGTTTCGTCAGTCGTAGGCTCGATGCCCAGTCGGATCCAGCAACTCATGACCAGTCGAACTCCTTGAGCGATATCGGACGTGGCGGCGGATCAATGTCCATGTGCCAAGGCAAATCGGCCAGAAAGTGCGGAATGTTCTGCGCAAGACCGCGACTGATCCGCAGGTTATGAGCGCTGTTGCCTTGCCGGTCCAGCGCGCCAGCGAGCTCGTCATCGCTGGCGCTCAAGCAGCACCAAAAAGTCCGCCCCACCACAAAGCCATTGAAATATGCCATCCAGCTGCCGTAGTGAAATTGCGCCCTGATGGCCAGGCGACTGTGCAGCCAGTTGCTCTCGACCAGATCGATCCACTGATTGCGCACCGCGCAACGCAAGAGGAAGCCCATGCGCCCATAATCCCAAGACAAAATCCCCCCGGGACCGCAGCTGCCGAATGTACGGCTGGCGAATTCATGCAGGACACGTTGGCGGGGGCTCAGGTCTGCAAGCAAGGCCTGCCATTCGCTCGGCAGACAACGCTGCCAGGCCATATAGGCCGCGCTGAGGTGCCTGGCATGGCCGTCATCGGTCATCCCTTCGAGCATCTCGAACAATTGCCGCCGATCATCGATCCCCCAGCTGTCTCGCAGATCAATGTATCGGTCGTCGCAGAAAGCGGGGTCGGCATACCCGGCGCCGGTATTGAGCGCTGCCATCGGCGCAGAAAGGGCGCACAGCCAACGCTGCTGAATATCGTCCATGAAAAAGGCTCCAGGCCGACCGCCAGGGAGTGGGGTCGGCAAAACTGCGGCGGATTGTAGAGAAACCGTTGTCGGCGGCAAAGTCGCACAACGCTTTTCTTACGCCCATAAAAAAGGCCCCGACGTATCGGGGCCTTCATTCAGCGGCTCAGCGCCTGCTCAGACATTTTGTGTCTGCAAGTGAATCAATGTTGCAGAGCCGGCTTCTGCGCCCCGTTGATCGGGATGCGCTTGGCCTTCGCTTCTTCCGGGATCACCCGCAACAGGTCGATGCTCAACAGACCGTTGCTCAGATCGGCGGCCTTGATCTCGATGTGATCGGCCAGCCGGAAGGACAGCTTGAAGGCTCGCTGGGCAATGCCCTGATGCAGGAAGGTCACGCCTTCGTTGGCATCACGCTTGCCGCCACTGATGGTCAGCACACCTTTCTCGACTTGCAGCTCCAGGTCTTCTTCCTGGAAACCGGCTGCGGCCACGACGATGCGGTATTGGTCATCACCGTGCTTTTCGACGTTGTAAGGTGGGTAGCTGCTGCCTGGTTCGTTGCGCAGCGCGGTTTCGAACAGGTCGTTGAAGCGGTCGAAACCCACCGAGGAACGGAACAGTGGTGCGAGGGAAAATGCAGTACTCATGGTTCAAATCTCCTGAAAACAATCAGCAAGTTTTTGTGTCTCCGCGACCCGAATTCGGCATCGCGTACCCCTTAGATAGGGACCGCTGAAATGATTTCAAGAGAGTATTTGCAGATTTTTTTCAGGCCGCTTCGGCGACCGGCAGGCCGAGCAAACGCGAGACCTGGTCTGGCTCGGTTTCGCGACGGAGCACGGTAAACAGCTCGGTGGCCTCGGGATAATTGCGTGTCAGCATTGCCAGCCATTGCTTCAAACGGCCCGGCGACTGACGCGCGGTCATCTGCGCCTTGGCTTGCAGCCAGAAGTCCTGGATCAGCGGCATCAGCTCGGCCCAGGTCATCTCGACCACGTCCTCGCCAGCACGGGCAGCCGCGATTTGCCTGGCCAGATCCGGGCGCGACACCAGGCCTCGACCGAGCATGATGTCCTCGACCCCACTGATCTCGCGGCAACGCCGCCAGTCCTCGACGCTCCAGATATCACCGTTGGCAAACACCGGCACCTTGACCACATCCTGCACCCGCGGAATCCACTCCCAGTGTGCCGGCGGCTTGTAGCCATCGACTTTGGTCCGGGCGTGAACCACGATGTGCTCGGCACCGCCTTCGGCCAGCGCAGTGGCACAGACCAGCGAGCCGTCCGGGCTGTCGAAGCCGAGACGCATCTTGGCGGTGACCGGGATGTGCGCCGGCACGGCGCGGCGCACGTGCTCGACAATGGTATTGAGCAGTTCCGGCTCCTTGAGCAGCACCGCCCCGCCCCGGGATTTGTTGACGGTCTTGGCCGGGCAGCCGAAGTTGAGGTCAATCACTTCAGAACCGAGTTCGCAGGCCAGCGCCGCGTTTTCCGCGAGGCATACCGGGTCAGAGCCGAGCAACTGCACGCGCAGCGGGACACCAGATCGGGTACGGGCACCATTGAGCAACTCCGGACCGAACTTGTGGAAATAGGCCGGTGTGAGCAACTGATCGTTGATCCGAATGAATTCGGTGACGCACCAGTCGATGCCGCCAACACGGGTCAGCACGTCGCGCAGGATGTCGTCGACCAACCCCTCCATGGGCGCCAGGGCAATTTGCATGGGGAAACACTACTTGAAGAAAACGTGCGGCAGTTTACTGGATTACGAGAAAAACCGCAGATCCCCTGCAGACTCACTCCTACAGATTAGATTTGCGCAGATTCTGAGGCCTGAATTGCGGGACCGTAGCCCTCGATAAACTCCGCCGGCATGCGCTTGGGCTTGCCGGTGGACAGCTCGATGCAGACGAACGTGGTTTGCGCGCGCAGCAGAGTGGTGTTATCGCTCGGGCGTTTCAGCTGGAAATGCCGGGTCATTTTCAGCCGTTGATCCCAATCGACGATCCAGGTCGCCAACTGCAGCTCATCGCCTTCATAAGCGGCGGCCAGATAATCGATCTCGTGACGCACCACGGCCATCGCCCGATCCAGCCGGCGGTACTCGACCAGATCCAGCCCCAGACGCTGCGAGTGGCGCCAGGCACAGCGTTCCAGCCAGGTCACGTACACCGCGTTATTCGCGTGGCCCAGCCCGTCGATGTCCTCGGCGCCGACTTGCAGATCAATGGTAAACGGCGTTGCCCGATCCCAACCCATGCCCCACTCCCGGTCAATTGATTCAACCGGGGCAGTGTAACGGAGCTCAGGCCGATTGGCGCGCCTGAAGGCTGCGCCCGGCCAACAGTGATAACACGCCATCCACCACCCGAGGGTCAGCCAGCACGCGCTGGTGGCCACCGCTTTCCAGGCGCAGCAGACGGCTGTCGAACCATGATTCGTGAATCAGCTGCGATTCCTTGACCGAAACGAAGGTGTCGTCCTCGGCATGCACGATCAGCCCCGGCATATCCAGTTGATAGTGCGCGACATCCAGAGTGGCGGCGCGCATGCCGACGTCCTGCTCGACCTGCCGGATAAAGGCGGAACGCGCTCTGGGCGGCAAGCCGACATAGCGTGCGAAACCGCGTAACACGCCGAGAATTCGGGCCGGCGCGGCAATGCTGACGAGGGTTTCGGTGCGCAACCCCAATTGCACGGCGAGCATCGCGCTGGCGCCGCCCATGGAGTGGCCGATGACCGCTTGCAACGGTGGCAGCTCGGCAGCGGCTTCGAGCATGGCACGGGCGAACAGCACGACATTGGCCTCTCGCCCCGGCGAACGACCGTGGGCCGGACCATCGAGGGCCACAACCGTGTAACCGGCCTCGACCAATGCCGTGATCAGCGCGGCAAACTGGGTTGGCCGCCCTTCCCAGCCATGCATCAGCAGCACGGTCGGGCCTTGGCCCCAGCGCAACGCTGAGAGACCAAAGCGCAAAGTGATTCGTTCGGAATTGGCCAGCAGCGGCAATTCCCAATCACGCAAAGGCAGCGTGCGTGGCGTCATGAACGCCAGGCGCATTTTGCTCGCTACCCGTTTCGGTGCAATCCAGCCCAAGGTGCCATTAACGCCACGAATCCACTTCAACGTGTTCATCGTTCTCTCCTCAGGCGAATTGCCTTCAGGTCAACGCACCGCCGACTTGGCCGCGCGCAGCAATCGATCGGATAAATCTCCCGGCCCCAGGGCCCTTGCGAGCGCCAGCCCGCCCACCATCAAGGCCACGTCGGCCAGGGCTTTGTCGGTGTCCTCGGGGCTGGACGCCAACTGCGCAATCATCAACTCCAGATGCTCGTTCAGTGCCACGCGGAACGACTCCGGCAAACGGCCCAGTTCGCCGATGGAGGCTGGAATCGGGCACGCCGCGTCGCTGGAATCACGATGCTTGCGCGACAGATAGAAGGCCGCGACCAAGGCGCGACGCTCTTCCCCGGTCAGGTCGGCGTCCATGTCGGCAATCAGGTCGCGTCGGCGACCCAGGAGTTGCTTGAACGCTTCGAGCATCATCGCGTCCTTGCTTTCGAAGTGCGCATAGAAGCCGCCGACGGTCAGGCCGGCCGCGCCCATCACTTCGCCCACGCTTGGGTCTGCCGGGCCACGCTGAATCAATGCGGCGCTGGCAGCCTTGAGGATGCGTTCGCGGGTTTGAGCTTTTTTATCGTTCATCGTTGCCTCCGAATATTACGACTAGAATATTATTCGCATAATAATATTCTGCAAGTCAAGGTTATGACCGCTGGTCTGAAGCACAGTGTAAGGAAAAAGGAGAATTGGCCAAACGCCAGACAAACAAAAGGGCCATTCAATAATTGAATGACCCTTATAAATCCCGCAGAGCGGGTAATCGTGGCGTCCCCTAGGGGACTCGAACCCCTGTTACCGCCGTGAAAGGGCGGTGTCCTAGGCCACTAGACGAAGGGGACACAAACCTTCTATACAACTGATCAGCGCTGAGAACTGATCTATTCAAGGCCGGCGTGGCCAGACCTTGAACTGTAAATTGGTGGAGCTAAGCGGGATCGAACCGCTGACCTCCTGCATGCCATGCAGGCGCTCTCCCAGCTGAGCTATAGCCCCGGATTTTTCGCCTCGCGGCGGAGCAACGTTTTGCAACATCACTTCTGTAAAACTGGCGTCCCCTAGGGGACTCGAACCCCTGTTACCGCCGTGAAAGGGCGGTGTCCTAGGCCACTAGACGAAGGGGACGCAAACCCTTCTATACAACTGATCAACGCTGAGTGTTGATCGCTTCGAAGCCGGTGTGGCCAGGCTTCGAAGTGTAAATTGGTGGAGCTAGACGGGATCGAACCGTCGACCTCTTGCATGCCATGCAAGCGCTCTCCCAGCTGAGCTATAGCCCCTCATCGTTGATGTCATCGCTGAGGACGGGGCGAATCTTAAGGGCGTATCGAAAGCCTGTCAAACTTATTTTTGAAAAAATTCAAAGTTTTTTGTCGGCATAACAATCACTTACCGCCCTCCCCCCGAAAATCCGGGGGGAAAACGCCGAAGGCCGGAATCAAAAGATCCCGGCCTTCGGCGGTTCCTGCAGAGTCAGACGTGCTTAAGCAATCGCGCCCAGCAGCTTTTCCCACTCTTTGTTTTCTTTCTTCGACACACCGCCCAGCAGGTCGATCGCTTGGCGCAGACGGAAACGGGTCAGGTCCGGACCGAGGATTTCCATCGCATCGAGCACCGACACCGAACTCGCCTGCCCGGTGATCGCGGCAAACATCAGCGGCATCGCGTCACGCAGTTTCAGCTCAAGGGATTCGACCACCGCCTGAATCGTCGCGGTGATGTTGTCCTTCTCCCACTGACGCAGGCTTTCGAGTTTCCACAGGATCAACTGCATCAACTGGCGAACCTGATCACCGGAAAGCTTTTTCGATTCGAACAACTTGGCATCAGGGTTCACGCCACCGGCGAAGAAGAACCCGCCCAGCGGTGCAACCTGACTGAAGGTTTCCACACGCCCCTGAACCAGCGGCGCGATCTTCATCATGTACTCAGAGTTGAACGCCCATTTCTGTACGCGTGCGGCGAATTCTTCCACCGGCAGATCGCGCAGCCACTGGCCGTTGAGCCATGACAGCTTCTCGATGTCGAAGATCGGCCCGCCGAGGGACACGCGCTTGAGGTCGAAGTTGTCGACCATTTCCTGCAGCGAGAACTTCTCACGCTCGTCCGGCATCGACCAACCCATGCGGCCCAGATAGTTGAGCATCGCTTCCGGCATGAAGCCCATGCGCTCGTAGAACGTCACCGAGGTCGGGTTCTTGCGCTTGGACAGCTTGCTCTTGTCCGGGTTACGCAGCAGCGGCATGTAGCACAGTTCCGGCTGTTCCCAGCCGAAGTACTCGTACAGCAGAATCAGTTTCGGCGCCGACGGCAGCCACTCTTCGCCACGCAGCACGTGGGTGATGCCCATCAGGTGGTCGTCGACCACGTTGGCGAGGAAGTACGTCGGCAGGCCGTCGGTCTTCATCAGCACTTGCATGTCCATGCGATCCCACGGGATCTCGACATCACCACGGAGCATGTCCGGCACTACGCAAACGCCTTCGCTCGGCACCTTCATGCGGATCACGTGGGGTTCGCCAGCGGCCAGGCGGGCGGCGACTTCTTCCTTGGACAGCAGCAGCGCGCGGCCGTCGTAACGCGGGGTTTCGCCGCGCGCCATTTGCTCGGCGCGCATCTGGTCCAGTTCTTCAGCGGTGCAGAAGCACGGGAACGCGTGGCCCATGTCGACCAGTTGCTGGCAATACTTCTGATAGATATCGCCGCGCTCGCTCTGCCGGTACGGACCGTGTGGGCCGCCAACGTCCGGGCCTTCGCTCCAGTCGATACCCAGCCAGCGCAGGGCGTCGAAGATCTGCTGTTCGGACTCGCGGGTCGAACGCAACTGGTCGGTGTCTTCGATGCGCAGGATGAACTCACCGCCATGCTGCTTGGCAAAGCAGTAGTTGAACAATGCGATGTAAGCGGTACCTACGTGGGGGTCCCCGGTAGGCGATGGCGCGATGCGAGTGCGGACGGTGGTCATGGCATGTCTCGAAAAGAATGAAAAGCAAAACAATCAAGCGGCGAATGGTAACAGGCGACACCCGCCCCGCTCCAGCGGGCAGGGCATTTAAGCCAAGTTTGCGGCTGGAACGCCCATACAGCGCGGTGAATGGCTGAATATCGGCGGATGGCATTTACCGTTTATCGGCTTCGTGCCAGATTCGCGTACTGATACCTTTCCTTACAATTCCTCGACTACAGTTTGCCCATGCCTGCCCAACTCAAGCGTCGCCTGTTTATTTTCCTGCTGCTGGTTCTGTTGATTGCCGGGGGTTTCTTCGCCCATTGGTTTTTCAAGGGGCGCTTTTATGAAAGCACCGATAACGCCTATGTCCAGGGCGAAATCACTCGCGTCTCCAGCCAATTGAGCGCGCGCATCGACGAAGTAATGGTGCAGGACAATCAACACGTGGAAAAAGGCCAGTTACTGGTGCGCCTTGAGCCCAATGACTTTCGCCTCGCTGTCGATCGCGCCAATGCGGCTCTCGCTACCCGCGAGGCCGAGCGCTTGCAGGCGCAGAGCAAACTGACCCAGCAATCGAGCCTGATCGCCGCCAGCGACGCGCAAGTGGCGACCACCCAAGCCACCCTCGGCCGTTCGCAGATGGATCTGTCGCGTGCGGAAACCTTGCGCAAACCCGGCTACGTTTCCGAAGAACGGGTAACCACCCTTTCCGCCGATGCCCACATCGCCCGCTCGCAGGTGGCCAAAGCCCAGGCCGATGCGCAGAGTCAACGCCAGCAAGTCAACGCACTGACCGCCGAGATCAAGCGCCTAGACGCACAGATCGCCAACGCCCGCGCCGATCTCGCCCAGGCCGAACTCAACCTGACCCGCAGCGAAATCCATGCGCCGATCAGTGGCCTGGTCGGCCAGCGCGCCGCACGCAACGGCCAGGTCGTACAGGCCGGCGCCTATCTGTTGTCGATCGTCCCCGATGAAGACATCTGGGTTCAGGCCAACTTCAAGGAAACCCAGATCGGCCACATGCAGCCCGGACAGAAAGCCGAGCTGACCTTCGACGCCTACAGCGACACCCCCATCGAAGCGCGGGTCGACAGCCTGTTCGCCGCCTCCGGTGCGCAGTTCAGCCTGTTGCCACCGGACAACGCCACCGGCAACTTCACCAAGGTCGTACAGCGAATTCCGGTGAAACTGACCTTCAAGGCCGACAACCCGCTGCACGGCAAGATCCGCCCGGGCATGTCAGTCACCGCCACCGTGAACATCAAAGACGCCCCGGACAATGGCCGGTGATTCGCTGATCCGCCCGGTCGGTGAACCGACCCGGCGCGACTGGATCGCGGTGATGAGCGTGATGCTCGGCGCCTTTATGGCGGTACTCGACATCCAGATCACCAACTCCTCGCTGAAAGATATTCAGGGCGCACTCTCGGCGACGCTGGAAGAAGGCTCGTGGATTTCCACCTCGTACCTGGTCGCGGAAATCATCATGATCCCGCTGACCGCGTGGCTGGTGCAGTTGCTCTCGGCGCGGCGGCTGGCAGTGTGGGTGTCGCTGGGTTTTCTGGTTTCGTCGCTGCTGTGCTCGATGGCCTGGAGCCTGGAAAGCATGATCGTGTTTCGTGCCATGCAGGGTTTCACCGGCGGCGCGCTGATCCCGCTGGCGTTCACCCTGACCCTGATCAAACTCCCCGAGCACCACCGCGCCAAAGGCATGGCGATGTTCGCCATGACCGCGACGTTCGCCCCGTCCATCGGCCCGACACTGGGCGGCTGGCTCACGGAAAACTGGGGCTGGGAGTACATCTTCTACATCAACATTCCGCCGGGGCTGATCATGATCGCCGGGCTGATGTACGGGCTGGAGAAGAAGGAAGCGCACTGGGAACTGCTGAAAAGCACCGACTACACCGGCATCCTCACCCTTGGTGTCGGCCTCGGTTGTCTGCAGGTATTTCTCGAAGAAGGCCACCGCAAGGACTGGCTCGAATCGAACCTGATCGTGACTCTGGGCAGCATCGCCCTCATCAGCCTGATCACCTTTGTGATCGTGCAGATTTCCAGGCCCAATCCGCTGATCAATCTCGGCATCCTGCGCAATCGCAACTTCGGCCTTTCGAGTATTTCCAGCCTCGGCATGGGCGTCGGGCTATACGGTTCGATTTATCTGCTGCCGCTGTATCTGGCGCAGATCCAGAACTACAACGCCCTGCAGATCGGCGAAGTGATCATGTGGATGGGCGTGCCGCAGCTGTTTCTGATTCCACTGGTGCCGAAGCTGATGAAGTTCGTGTCGCCGAAATGGCTGTGCACGCTGGGCTTCGGACTGTTCGGGCTGGCAAGTTTTTCGTCGGGGGTGCTCAACCCGGACTTTGCCGGGCCGCAGTTCAATCAGATCCAGATCATCCGCGCCCTCGGCCAGCCGCTGATCATGGTGACCATTTCCCTGATCGCCACGGCGTACATCCTGCCGCAGGACGCGGGGTCGGCGTCGAGCCTGTTCAATATCCTGCGTAACCTTGGCGGTGCGATTGGCATTGCTCTGCTCGCGACGCTGCTGGATGCGCGGACCAAGACCTACTTCGATTATTTGCGCGAGGCGGTGGTGCCGACCAATCCGCAGGTGGCTGAGCGCCTGGCGTCAATGACCGACAGGTTTGGCAGCGACACGGCGGCGTTGGGCAAGTTGAGTGAGATCGTCCATCAGCAGGCGGCGATCATGGCCTACAACGATGCGTTTCACTTTGTCGGGATTGCGCTGGGGATCAGCATGCTGGCCATTCTGTTGACCAAGAAATTGCCGCAAGGGCTGAAGGCTGGGGAAGCCCACTGATTTTTGTGCCGCCTGTAGCGGCCTTATCGCTGGCAAGCCAGCTCCCACAGGGATTGATGGTGTACACAAAATGTGTGAGCACCAAAGGAAACCAAGGAGCTGGCTTGCCAGCTCCTATAGGGATTGATGGTGTACACGAAATGTGTGAGCACCAAAAGAAACCTGTGGGAGCTGGCTTGCCAGCGATGAGGCCCTATCAGGCAACATCAATCAAACAGCCAAAAGCCGCTCGCGCAATTTGGCAATCTCATCACGCATCTGCGCCGCCGCTTCAAACTCCAGATCCCGCGCCAGCTGATACATCTTCTCTTCCAGTGCGCGAATACGTTTGGCGATCTCGCTCGGCGAGCGCAATTCGGCCTCGTACTTGGCGCTTTCTTCGGCCGCCTTGGCCATGCCCTTGCGCTTCTTGCTGCGCGAACCCGGCACGGTGGCGCCCTCCATAATGTCGGCAACGTCCTTGAACACGCCTTTGGGCGTGATGCCGTTCGCAAGGTTGAAAGCGATCTGCTTGTCGCGACGACGTTCGGTTTCACCGATCGCCCGCTCCATCGAACCGGTCATGCGATCGGCGTAGAGAATCGCCCTGCCGTTGAGGTTACGTGCCGCACGGCCAATGGTCTGGATCAGCGAGCGTTCGGAACGCAGGAAGCCTTCCTTGTCCGCATCGAGGATCGCCACCAGCGACACTTCCGGCATGTCCAGGCCTTCGCGCAGCAAGTTGATCCCCACCAGCACATCAAACGTGCCCAGGCGCAGATCGCGGATGATCTCGACCCGCTCGACGGTGTCGATGTCCGAGTGCAGATAACGCACGCGCACGCCGTGGTCGGCGAGGTAATCGGTCAAGTCTTCGGCCATGCGCTTGGTCAGCGTGGTGACCAGCACCCGCTCCTCGACCGCCACGCGCTTGGTGATTTCCGAGAGCAGGTCATCGACCTGAGTCAGCGCCGGACGCACCTCGACTTGCGGGTCGACCAGACCGGTCGGCCGCACCACTTGCTCAACCACCCGCCCGGCGTGCTCGGCTTCATAGTTGCCCGGTGTCGCCGAGACGAAAATGGTCTGCGGGCTGACCCCTTCCCACTCATCAAAGCGCATCGGCCGGTTGTCCAGCGCCGACGGCAGGCGGAAGCCGTATTCCACCAGCGTCTCTTTACGTGAGCGGTCGCCCTTATACATTGCGCCGACCTGCGGCACGCTGACGTGGGATTCGTCGATCACCAGCAAGGCGTCGGCCGGCAGGTAATCGTAGAGCGTTGGTGGTGCAGCACCGGCCGGACGTCCGGACAGGTAGCGCGAGTAGTTTTCGATGCCGTTGCAGTAGCCCAGCTCGAGGATCATTTCCAGGTCAAAACGGGTGCGTTGCTCCAGACGCTGAGCCTCGACCAGTTTGTTGTTGCTGCGCAGGTACTCAAGGCGTTCCTGCAATTCGACTTTGATGTGTTCGATCGCGTCGAGCAGGGTTTCCCGTGGCGTCACGTAGTGACTCTTCGGGTAGAAAGTGAAGCGCGGCATCTTGCGGATGACTTCGCCCGTCAGCGGGTCGAATGCGGAAATGCTTTCGACCTCGTCATCGAACAGCTCGATGCGGATCGCTTCCAGATCGGATTCCGCCGGGTAGATGTCGATCACATCGCCGCGCACCCGGAAGGTTGCCCGGGCAAAATCCATGTCATTGCGGGTGTATTGCAGATCGGCCAGACGCCGCAGCAGTGCGCGCTGGTCGAGTTTGTCGCCGCGATCGACGTGCAGCACCATCTTCAAATAGGTTTCCGGACTGCCCAGACCGTAAATGCACGATACCGTGGTGACGATGATCGCGTCCTTGCGTTCCAGCAATGCTTTGGTCGCAGACAGGCGCATCTGCTCGATGTGGTCGTTGATCGACGCGTCCTTCTCGATAAAGGTGTCGGACGACGGCACATAGGCTTCGGGCTGGTAATAGTCGTAGTACGAAACGAAGTATTCGACGGCATTGTTCGGAAAGAACGCCTTGAACTCGCCGTACAGTTGCGCAGCGAGGGTTTTGTTCGGCGCCAGCACCAGCGTCGGACGCTGTACCTGAGAGATGACATTGGCGATGCTGAACGTCTTGCCCGAGCCGGTCACACCGAGCAGCGTCTGGTGCGCCAGCCCGGCTTCGATGCCCTCCACCAATTGGCGGATGGCTTGCGGCTGATCGCCGGCGGGCTCGAAGCGGGTGACTAGCTGGAATTCGGACATACACACCTCTGGGATCGCAGCGTTCCGAGCAAAGCGGAACACCACGGGGACGACCGCAAACGACCGATGTCGCGCAAGAAAAAACCTGGATTGTGCTCAATGTGGAGTCGATTGCCTCGGCTTTCAAGGTAAACGTCCTACATCCAGCAAAGTCTCTGACAGGGTCAATCGACTAACGGTCAAGAAATAATCGGAAAAACTTACCCGAAATGCCGATTCCGCTGTCGCCATTGCTCAGTGATGGCCTCTATACTAGCTCCCCGTTTGTGCACCGCTCTAGTGCATTCGGCTGGAGCGCTACACGTCCCTCCACTCTCCATTCAGAGCCGCCGTAATAATGAGCCTGTTCTCCGCTGTCGAAATGGCACCCCGCGATCCAATCCTGGGCCTTAACGAAGCTTTCAACGCCGATACCCGGACCACCAAGGTCAACCTGGGCGTTGGCGTTTACTGCAACGAAGAGGGGCGAATTCCACTTCTGCGCGCCGTGATCGAAGCCGAAACCGTTCGTGCTGCTCAACACGCTTCGCGCGGTTACCTGCCGATCGATGGCATCGCTGCCTACGACCAGGCCGTACAGAAGCTGCTGTTCGGTAACGACTCGCCGCTGATCAGCGCCGGTCGCGTCATCACCACTCAGGCCGTCGGCGGAACCGGCGCACTGAAAATCGGTGCTGACTTCCTCAAGCAACTGCTGCCGAACGCTGTTGTGGCAATCAGTGACCCGAGCTGGGAAAACCACCGCGCGCTGTTCGAAACCGCCGGTTTCCCGGTGCAGAACTACCGTTACTACGACGCCGCCACCCACGACGTGAACCGTGCCGGCATGCTCGACGACCTCAACGCCCTGCCGAACGGCTCGATCATTGTCCTGCACGCCTGCTGCCACAACCCGACCGGCGTCGACCTGACCCCGGCCGACTGGAACAACGTGCTGGACGTGGTCAAGGCCAAAGGTCACGTGCCGTTCCTCGACATGGCTTACCAGGGCTTTGGTGACGGCATCGACGAAGATGCCGCCGCTGTGCGCCTGTTCGCCGAGTCCGGTCTGACCTTCTTCGTCTCGAGCTCGTTCTCCAAGTCGTTCTCGCTGTACGGCGAACGCGTTGGCGCCCTGTCGATCATCAGCGAATCGAAAGAAGAAAGCGCGCGCGTGCTGTCGCAGGTCAAGCGCGTGATCCGAACCAACTACTCCAACCCGCCGACCCACGGTGCAAGCATCGTCGCCGCTGTGCTGAACAGCCCGGAACTGCGCGCGCAGTGGGAAGCCGAACTGGCGGAAATGCGTCTGCGCATTCGTGGCATGCGCGAGCAGATGGTTGCCCTGCTGGCGGAAAAAGCCCCGGGCCGCGACTTCAGCTTCGTCGGTCGTCAGCGCGGCATGTTCTCCTACTCCGGCCTGACCACTGAACAAGTGCATCGCCTGCGTAACGAGTTCGGCATCTACGCCCTGGACACCGGCCGCATCTGCGTGGCGGCGCTGAACCAGAGCAACATCAAGGCTGTGACGGATGCGATCGTTCAGGTCATCTGATTACGCTTTGCGATGAAAAACGGGAAGCCTTGCGGCTTCCCGTTTTTTATTGTCACGAAACAATCCCTATCCCCTCTAAACTGCACACATGTCCAAATGTGGGAGCGAGCTTGCTCGCGAAAGCGATCTGTCATTCAACATCGTTGTCGACTGACATGACGCCTTCGCGAGCAAGCTCGCTCCCACAGGTGATGAGTACATTCCAGAATTTTGTGAGATCAGATATGAAAAACGACAACCTGCGCGCCGACCGTGACGACCTGGATGACTTCATCCCGCGCACCACGGCCAAACGCGAAAAAAGCCTGGTGCTGCAAGTGGCCACCGGCGTCTTCCTCGGCGGCCTGGTCCTGTGGCTGGTGCAACTCGCAGCCACTGCGGCTTACGCCAAACTGATGATGGGCACCATCACCTTCGGCAGTTAAGCCAGTTCGGTCGCACGCTGACTCGCGGCGTCGTCATAAACGACGTACAGCGATTCGGCGATCTGGCTTTTGATCGCCTTGGTGCTTTCAAGGCCCAGGACAAAACCTTCAGCCTTGCCACCGGCGCGGTTCAATTCCTCAGCGGTGCTGGCCTGGGTGATTGCATCGAAGAGTTTTTCGGCGTGGGGACCGACGCCCTTGGGCAGGCTGATTTGCGCGATGCTCATGCGAACACCTCGCTGTTGCGGGACAAATGGTTCATGGCGCGGACCTTTTTCGGCGAATGGCCGGCAGCGCGTGTGACCACTTCCGGGCGGCCATGGTAGACCTCTGCTGCAGTTCTGGTAACCGCCAATCGCTGACAAGTCACCGCCCATCCAGAAGATTCAGTGTTTTTTATAACCGATGCTTGACTTCTCTTTTTGAATCAGTAACATACGCACCAATTCCGCAATAGCTCAGTTGGTAGAGCAAATGACTGTTAATCATTGGGTCCCTGGTTCGAGTCCAGGTTGTGGAGCCAAATAGCAAAGCCCCTGAATCGAAAGATTCAGGGGCTTTTTTGTGGGCGCTCGAAAAGATCAAACAAAAAGGGCCGATCTGCGCTTAACAGATCGGCCCTTTTCTATTCACAGGCAGCCGTCAGACATGCTCACCGCTTTTGGCATGCACCTTCGGCGCACCTTGCCCATGATCGTGATCATCAGGCTCGATCACCGGCACTTCCTTGCCATCGCAGTCATGCAGCTTGCCGTCGCTGAAGTAATCGCCTTCACGCAACGCTGCCAGATCACGATAGCGCAGGGTCCGCTCTTCCGCCGCGGCAAACACCGACTGCTGGTCCGAGTTGCCGGCAGTGAAGTGGTTGAACGCCAGGTTGAGCAGGATCGCCATGATCGCCGACGAGCTGATGCCCGAATGGAAAATGGTCGCGAACCAGCTCGGGAAGTGATCGTAGAAGTTCGGCGCGGCAATCGGGATCATGCCGAAGCCGATCGAGGTGGCAACGATGATCAGGTTGACGTTGTTGCGGTAATCCACCTTCGACAGCGTGCGAATACCGCTTGCCGCCACCGTACCGAACAGCACGATACCGGCGCCACCCAATACTGACGTCGGTACGGCGGCAATCACCCGGCCCATGAACGGCAGCAGACCGAGAATCACCAGGAAGATACCGCCAGTGGCGACCACGTAACGGCTCTTGATCCCGGTCACCGCCACCAGCCCGACGTTCTGGGCGAAAGCACTTTGAGTGAAGGAACCGAAGATCGGCGCAAACATGCTCGACAGCATGTCTGCCCGCAAGCCATTGCCCAGGCGCTTGGAATCGACCTTGGTGCCGATGATTTCACCGACCGCGAGAATATCCGCCGAAGTCTCTACCAGAGTCACCATCACCACGATGCACATCGACAGGATCGCGGCGAAGTGGAAAGTCGGCATACCGAAGTGGAACGGCGTCGGGAAGCCGAACATCGGCCCCGTGGTGACGCTGGAGAAATCCGCCATGCCAAGGAACACCGCCAGCACCGTGCCGATCACCATGGCCAACAGGATCGACAGACGCGAGATGGTCGAACTGCCGACCTTGCTCAGCAGCAACACCAGCACCAGTGTGACCGCCGCCAGACCGATGTTCTGCATGCTGCCGAAGTCCGGGGCATGGCTGTTACCGCCCATGGCCCAGCGTGCGGCCACTGGCATCAGCGTCAGGCCGATGGTGGTGATCACGATGCCGGTGACCAACGGCGGGAAGAACTTGGTGATGCGCGAGAACACCGGCGTGATCAGCAAACCGATCAAGGACGCCGCAATCACCGCGCCGAGCACCGACTGGAAGCCGCCCTCGCCGCCACTGCTGACGATCGCGACCATGGTCGCCACGCCGGAGAACGACACGCCCTGCACCAGCGGCAACTGACAACCAAAAAACGGCAGACCCAGGGTTTGCAGCAGTGTCGCCAGCCCCCCCGCAAACAATGAAGCAGCAATCAACAAACCAATGTCCGCCGGCGACAGCCCGGCAGCCTGACCGATGATCAGTGGCACCGCGACGATACCGCCATACATGGTCAGAACATGTTGCAGGCCGTAAGCCATATTCGCGCCGACCCCGAGATTTTCGTCCTCGGGCCGTTGGTGTGAAACATGGGGCGTTTTCATGGTGGGGGGTTCCCTGGTTTTTGTTATGCGCACACTGTATTCAATACTCGTGACAAATGTCCATAGAGTTGTATACAACTTATTGGTCACATAATGGCCAGGTAGCCACCCATCCTGCTAGCCCGCTGCTGCCAGTGCCCACAAATCCGGCAACACATTCCCTCCTGTCACTGTGGATGTGAGCACTCGTGTGAAGTGTTCACGGCGACCTCAGGCCGGGACGATCATCCGTTCAAGGGCATGCCGCACATGCGGAAGATCAGGCAGGCGCAGATCAAATTCGCCAGCCAGCAACGCGATCAACTCATCGACATCCGCCACTTCCCGGCGCTCACTCTCGGCGCCCACGCGATGAAGCGCGAAGCTGCCGTTGTTCAACGTCTTGCGCCAGCCGTCACCGGTGCGCGCAACCATCAGGCGCTGGGTGAACGGTGATTGCGGATGGGTCGATACGTACCAGTTGCCGATGGTGTAGTCGATGTCTTCCTGGCGTTGCAGATCGAACAGGTACATCGACCGCCACTCACCCGCCACCCTGGCGCGCAGCATGTAGCCATCGGTCTGTTTTTCGATGCGGTAGGGTTCGTGCGGCGTGGACTGCTCGTGTTCGCTGTCGAGGATCAGCGGTGCCGTTGGCACCATGCCGCCGAAGCCGACGTCGGTGATGTAACGCACGCCGTCGAGGGTCACCAGGCTCAAGCGGTGAGTACGGGCGGTCCAGCTGCCTTCGGGTTGATTCATCACCACCCGACCGCTGATGGCGCGAGCATCGAAGCCCAGTTCAAGCAACAGGGCGAAAAACAGGTGATTGAGTTCGTAACAGTACCCGCCACGGCCATGGTCGAATACCTTCTGTTCAATAGAGGCGAGATCAATCAGCACCGGCGCGCCAGTGATCGTGGCCAGGTTCTCGAAGGGAAAGGCGCCGGTGTGACGTAATTGCAGCTGACGCAGGGTGTTCAGGGTCGGTGCAGGCGGCGTATCGAAACCCAGGCGTTGCAGGTACAGCTTCAGATTCGTCAGGCGTGGTTCGCTCATTGCTCAGTCCTTTTGCATGGGCCGCAGATCACTGCGTTAATGGTCGCCATGTATACGGGATCAGGCACTGTTTTCGACAATTGATTTCGCCAATCACCTGCTAGCGTTTCTTGCGCGAACCGATGCGAATCCACGTCGGCGCATGGTCACTGGCGTGCGGTTCGTTGCGCACCCAGGCGTCTACGCCAGCCTCGTGCAGATACGGACTCAGCGCCGGGTTGAGCAAGAGATGATCAATGCGCAACCCGGAGTTGGTTTGCCAGTGTTGGCGGAAGTAATCCCAGAACGTGTACAGCCGATCTTCGGGATACAGATGCCGCAGCGAATCGGTCCAGCCCTGATCGAGCAAGCGCTGATAGCACTCACGGCTTTGCGGTTGCAGCAACGCGTCCTTGAGCCATGAACGGGTGTTGTAGATGTCCATGTCGGTGGGCACCACGTTGTAGTCGCCGGCCAGCACCACCGGGTGGTCGCTGCTTTGCAGGTCCTTGGCGTAACGGATCAGGCGCTCGAACCAGGCCAGTTTGTAGTCGAACTTCGGCCCCGGCTGCGGGTTGCCGTTTGGCAAGTACAGGCACCCGACGAGCACTCCATGCACTGCGGCTTCCAGATAGCGGCTGTGCTTGTCATCGGGGTCGCCGGGCAACCCACGGCGGCTCTCCAGCGGCTGCGCATCGCGGGCAAGAATCGCCACGCCGTTCCACGACGCCTGACCCTGCCAGATTGCGCCATACCCGGCGGCTTCCAGCTCGGCGACAGGAAACGCGCTATCGACGGATTTGAGTTCCTGCAGGCACGCGATGTCCGGCTGTTCGCGCTTGAGCCAGTCCAGCAGGTTCGGCAGCCGTGCGCGCAGGCCGTTGACGTTGTAGGTGGCGATCCGCAGGTTTTTCATCGGCTGAGGCTCCTGCCCAAGGCATGTAAAAATTGTGACCGTGTGCCCCTCGCGCAGGTTGCATCGGATCACTGCGCTGCGGCGTAATAGGCGCTCGCCCTTCGCCCGCACTGCCGAGACCTGAATCCATGCAAACCACGCTGCGAGGTCAGCGCATCCTTCTGCGCCCGCTGCAATATTCCGACGCCGCCGCCCTGCTCGATGCCGCCGCTGACGGCGAACTGTGGAACCTCACCGTCACCGTGGTGCCTTCGGCGTCGACCATCGACAGTTATCTGAAAAAGGCCCTCGATGGCCGCGAAGCCGGTACGGTCATGCCATTTGTCATCGTATTGAAAGACACCGGCGAGGTGATCGGCTCGACCCGCTTCTGGAAGATCGACCGACTCAATCGCAAGCTGGAAATCGGCAGCAGCTGGATCGCGGCGCGCTGGCAGAAGTCGTTCGTCAACACCGAAGCCAAATACCTGATGCTGTGCCACGCATTCGACCTGCTCGACTGCGTGCGCGTGCAATTCACCACCGACGAAAACAACCAGAAGTCACGCAACGCGATCCTGCGTCTGGGTGCGCAGCAGGAAGGCATCGTCCGCCATGAACGGATCATGCCCGACGGGCGCAAGCGCAACTCGGTGCGTTTCAGCATCATTGATGACGAGTGGCCACAGGTGCGCCTGCACCTGGAACAGAAACTCGCCGCTTACGCCTGAGGCCCGTCGTTCACACGCGATGGCGCAGCCACTGCAGAAAGCCTTTTTTCGCCACGACCACGGGCTCGTCCTGCGTCAGGGTCTGCGCTTTGTGCAGGCGATAATCGAGCAGGGTTTTCATCGCTTCACTGATGTCGTGACGAGCGTCCAGGCACGGTTTCAAATAGGATTTTTCGATACGGTACATGGCGCAGAACGTTTTCGCGGCGAAGGTGGCCGGCACCGATGAATCGGAAAGAATACCGGCCTCGCCAATCACTTCCCCCGGCCCCATGCGTCCGGATTCGAACGGTTTGCCATGACGGATCAAGGTCACGGTGACCACTCCGGATTCGATGATGAACAGGTGATCGCTGACCTCGCCCGCCCCCAGAATCTGCTCGCCGGCGCGGAAGGTTTGCAGGGTCATGTTCTGGCTGAAGGTGTCTTTTTCTTCCTGACGCAAGGTCGAGAAAATCGGTGAACTGTCGAGCAACGCCCGTGGCCGCGAAAGGTTCGTCGGCGCGTTGCTTTCATCGCTGGACAGCAGGTTCACCCCGGACGCCTGCAAGTGCCGATAAGCCAGATCGAACAGTTGATTGCGCACCACACGTTTCTCGCCCATCGAGGCGACGAACCCGCTGATTTCGTATTCCGCGCCGCTGCTGCCGGAGCTTTTCAACGCGACGCTCGGCGCCGGCGTGTCGAGCAACTGGCGACAGCCCTGCATCGCCCGCTCCAGTGCGTCGATCACCGAGTTGGGCCGGGCATGAGGGCTGACCTGCACACTGACTGCCACACCGAACATGTTGCTCGGTCGACTGAAGTTGATGATCTTGGCCTTGGCCGCCAGTGAGTTGGGGATTACCGCCATGCTGCCCTGACTGGTTTGCAGACGCGTGGCGCGCCAGTCGATGTCGGTGACCCGGCCTTCGGTGCCGTCGATGGAGATCCAGTCATCCAGCTGATAGGGCTTGGTGGTGTTGAGGACGATCCCGGAGAACACGTCGCTGAGCGTGCTCTGCAAGGCCAGACCGACGATGATCGCCAGCGCGCCGGACGTCGCCAGCACGCCTTTGACCGGCAGATCCAGCACATAAGCGAGCGCTGCGATAATCGCGATCAGGAAAATCACCGCGCCGAGCAAGTCCTGCAACAAGCGCCCGGTGTGCCCGACCCGCTGCATCATTACCGCGCCGATCAACACCGTCAGGGTGCGAGCGCCGAACAACCACCAGCCGATCTGCAAACCGGTCGCCGCCAGGTGCAGCGGCACGTTGTCGGCCCACGGCGCCGGCTCCATCGGGTTGAGGCCTTCGTTGAACAGTACGGCGCTGAACAGGCTGAAAATCAGCACCCGCACCAGCAGCTTCCACTCGCTGCCACGGGAGCTGATCAGGCGCCACAGCCCCAGATCGAGGAGGATCAGGATCAACGCGCAAAACAACGGATGTTCGCTCAGCAGAGACAGCATCAAACAACTCCGACGGGGGCCAATCGCGAGAAGATCGCACAGATTGGGCAAGTGTAGGAGCAATTGATTTCAGCGGATGAACCCGCACCCAAAAACACCACAAACCCATGCAGGATTGAGCCTGCTCGCGATGGGGGGGGTATCAGTCGAAATCTCTCTGACTGACCCACCGCCATCGCGAGCAGGCTCACTCCTGCAGTTATTGCATGACTTGAGTTATTGACCGTTGGTCAGGGTGCTGTAGCTGGTCATCAGGTTGCGGTAGTCCGGGATGTGGTTGGAGAACAACGTACCCAGCCCTTCGATATCGTTGCGCCAGTCGCGGTGCAGCTCGCAGGCCAGGCCGAACCAGGTCATCAACTGCGCACCGGCACTGGACATGCGGTTCCACGCCGATTCGCGGGTCAGTTCATTGAACGTGCCGGAAGCATCGGTCACCACAAACACATCGAACCCCTCCTCCAGTGCCGACAGTGCCGGGAAGGCGACGCAGACTTCGGTCACGACGCCGGCGATGATCAACTGCTTCTTGCCGGTCGCCTTGATCGCCTTGACGAAATCTTCGTTGTCCCAGGCGTTGATCTGGCCAGGACGGGCAATGTACGGCGCCTCTGGGAACAGTGCCTTGAGTTCCGGCACCAGCGGGCCGTTCGGGCCGGTTTCAAAACTGGTGGTCAGGATTGTCGGCAACTTGAAGTACTTGGCCAGATCGGCCAGCGCCAGTACGTTGTTCTTGAAGCGGTCCGGTTCAATATCACGCACCAGCGACAGCAGGCCGGCCTGGTGATCGACCAGCAGCACCGCAGCGTTGTTTTTGTCCAGACGTTTGTATTGAGTGGTCATTGCAGTAATCCTCGCGTGTTGTCTGAGCCGACTTCGGGTCGGCGTGGATGAAACAATCAGCGCTGGGAATCCAGCACTTCGTGTTCGTTCGCGACTTGCTGAGCCTTGAGGTAGCTCTCGATCAGCAACTGATAATGCGGCATGGCCTGGGCGTAGACCGCCGCCCACTGCTCGGCATCGGGACGGTTCCACGAGCCTTGTAGCTCGGAAAGCGTAGCCATGATGTCGATCGGCACCACACCGGCCTGGGACAGACGGGCAACTGTCAGATCAGTGGCCAGTCTGGAGTGATTACCGGAGGCGTCGACCACGGCAAACACTTTGTAGCCTTCATGCACGGCGGCGATGGATGGGAACGCCAGGCAAACGCTGGTCAGGGTGCCGGCGATCACCAGGGTTTTCTTGCCGGTGGCTTTGACTGCCGCATGAAACTCGGCGTTGTCCCAGGCATTGATTTCACCCTTACGGGCGACGTATTGCGCATGCGGCGCGGCCTCGTGAATCTCCGGAATCAACGGCCCGTTCGGCCCCTGCGGTACGGACGCCGTGGTGATCACCGGTATGTTCAGCAAGGTCGCGGCTTTGGCCAGCGCCACCGCGTTGGCGCGCAGTTGCGGTACATCGATGTCCTTGACGATCTGGAACAGGCCGCTCTGGTGATCGATCAACAACATGGCGGTGTCGTCGGGATCGATGGTCGGTTTCTGGCCATTGAAATTCGCAGCATTGATCGTGCTCATGGGCGTTTCCTCTTTCTTTGGGCAACAGCCATCCCTGGCCCTCGAAACGGCCTACGCGTCCTGTGTAGAGCGCAGTGATTGTGCGTTAAGCGTGCATCTGGCCGAAGCGGCCGGACTGGAAGTCGGCGAAGGCCTGGTGGATTTCCTGCTCGGTGTTCATCACGAACGGGCCGTGACCGACGATCGGTTCGTCGATCGGCTCGCCGCTGAGCAGCAACACCACGGCGTCTTCGCTGGCTTCGAGGGTCAACTGATGGCCGTTACGCTCGAACAGCGCCAACTGCCCTTCGCGCACCGACTCCAGGCCGTTGACCTGCAGCGAACCTTTCAACACCACCAGCGCGGTGTTACGGCCTTCATGCAGATCCAGCGTCAGCAACTTGCCGGCATTCAGGCGCAGGTCCCAGACGTCGATAGGGGTGAAGGTGCGCGACGGCCCTTTGCGGCCATCGAATTCGCCAGCGATCAGGCGCAGATGGCCGGCGTCGTCCTTGAGGGCGATGCTCGGGATGTCGCCATCGAGAATCGTCTGGTAACCCGGCGCGGCCATTTTGTCCTTGGCCGGCAGGTTGACCCACAACTGGACCATCTCCAGGTTGCCGCCGGTTCTGGCGAAGCGATCCGAGTGGAACTCCTCGTGCAGGATCCCGGAAGCGGCGGTCATCCATTGCACATCGCCCGGGCCGATGGTGCCGCCACTGCCGGTGGAGTCGCGGTGCTGCACCTCGCCCTCGTACACGATCGTCACGGTTTCAAAACCACGGTGCGGATGCTGACCCACGCCACGTCGCTCGGTGGTCGGGGTGAAATGCGCGGGACCGGCATGGTCGAGCAGCAGGAACGGGCTGATGTGTTTGCCCAGGTTGTCGTAGGAAAACAGCGTGCGAACCGGGAAACCATCGCCGACCCAGTGGCCGCGCGGGCTGGTGTAGATACCGATGATGTTTTTCATGGTTGTCTCCAATAGGGTGAGTGACGCGATGGATTAAGCTTAAATCCGTGACCATTAATGCACTAGACTGCAAAAATCGGCTTTAGCGTTCTATTTGGAGAACGATGATGGAAGACCTCAACACCCTCTACTACTTCACCCAAGTGGTCGAACATCACGGCTTCGCCGCCGCCGGGCGGGCGCTGGACATGCCCAAGTCGAAACTCAGCCGACGCATTTCCGAACTCGAAGAACGCCTCGGTGTACGCCTGCTGCACCGTACCAGCCGGCATTGTTCCCTGACCGAAATCGGCCAGGCGTATTACCAGCGCTGCCTGGCCATGCGTGTCGAGGCCGAAAGCGCCGCCGAACTGATCGAGCGCAACCGCTCGGAGCCGCAAGGCCTGGTGCGCCTGAGTTGCCCGACGGCGCTGCTCAACTCCTGGGTCGGGCCGATGCTCACGCGCTACATGCTCAAGTACCCGCTGGTGGAGCTGTTTATCGAGAGCACCAACCGCCGGGTCGATCTGTTACACGAAGGCTTCGACATCGCACTGCGCGTGCGTTTTCCGCCGCTGGAAAACACCGACATGGTGATGAAAGTGCTCGGCAACAGCACCCAGTCGGTGGTGGGCAGTCCGCTATTCCTCGAGCGCCTCTCGTCACCGCCCTCGCCCGCTGATCTCAACGGCTTGCCCAGCCTGCATTGGGGGGCCGCGCAACGGGAGTATCAATGGGAACTGTTCGGACCGAATGACAATACGGCGGTGATTCGGCATACCCCGCGGATGGTTACCGATGACTTGATTGCCTTGCGCCAGGCGGTGATCGCCGGGGTGGGTGTGGCGCATCTGCCGAGCGTGGTGGTACGTGAAGACATCGCCGCCGGACGCGTGGTGGAACTGGTACCGGGCTGGGCGCCGAAATGCGGAATCGTGCATGCGATCTTTCCGTCACGGCGCGGGTTATTGCCGTCGGTGCGTACGTTGATTGATTTTCTCGGGGAGGAGTTTGCGCGCAGCGATATCGCTTGAACCGGTAATGCGGCCTTCGCGAACAAGCCCCCTCCACACGAGACCACCTTCCTGTGCGGGGACAGGCTTGCTCGCGAAGAGGCCAGTCCAGACAACACAAGTCCTTTGGTTGATTCGTGACTTCTGCTCAACAGTGCTTTGCCTCACCGGCGGTTTTTCTCAAGGAAGCCGACGCGGATACTCCGGCCCATTCCCACTGCAACCCTGGAGTCATCAATGTCTGTTCCCGCTTTTGGTCTGGGTACGTTTCGCCTGCAAGGTCAGGTGGTCATCGATTCGGTGAGCACCGCCCTTGAGCTCGGCTATCGGGCCATCGACACCGCACAGATTTACGAGAATGAGGCCGAGGTCGGCGAGGCCATCGCCGCCAGCGGCATTGCGCGCGATGAGTTATTCATCACCAGCAAGATCTGGATCGCCAATTTCGCCGGGGATCGCCTGATCGAAAGCCTCAAGGAAAGCCTGCAAAAACTGCAGACCGACTACCTCGATCTGACACTGATCCACTGGCCATCGCCTGACGATCAGGTGCCGGTCGCCGAATTCATGGGGGCATTGCTGGAAGCCAAGCGTCTGGGCCTGACCCGGCAGATCGGTGTCTCCAACTTCACCATCGAACTGATGCAACAGGCGATTGAAGCCGTGGGCGCCGACAACATTGCCACCCTCCAGATCGAACTGCACCCGTACCTGCAAAACCGCAAAGTCGTCGAGTTTGCCAAAAGCCAGGGCATCCACATCACCTCGTACATGACCCTCGCGTATGGCGAAGTCCTGAAAGACCCGCTGATCCAGCAAATCGCCGAACGCCTGCAGGCCACACCGGCACAAGTCACCCTGGCCTGGGCCATGCAATCGGGGTATGCGGTGATTCCATCGTCAACCCGACGCGCCAACCTGCAGAGCAATTTGGGGGCCGTTGCGCTGCCCCTGAGTGACGCGGACATGGCGCAGATCGCCACGCTGGAACGCGGTCATCGCCTGACCAGCCCGAAAGGCATTGCGCCGGTCTGGGATTGATCGCTCAGGCCTGAAGACGCTGCGCGAGAGCGTTCATGGCCTCGCGCAACACACGGACCGCCCTGACTACAGGTTCGGTATCGGCGCCGCGACTGACCTGCTCAAGTTCGTCGCACGCCGCCACCAGCCGCGCCGCGCCGACCATGCGGGCGGCGCCCTTGATGTGATGCGCCAGCTCGCGCAGCCCTTCCGGATCCCGCCCGGGCCTCAGCCGTTCAAGGCGTTGCAGGTCGTGATGCAGACTGTTCAACACTTCTTCGCGCAGACGCGCAATCAGCGCGTGATCCTCGCCGGCCATCTGCTCCAGCGTACTCAGATCAATGTCTACCGGAACAATGTCCTCGGTGGGTTCAAGCTGTCCGCCGTCATGACTGGCGCCCTCGAGCGCCTGTGCCAGATCGTGCAAGCGAATCGGTTTGAACAGGCATTCGTCCATACCCGCCGCAAGGCAGCGACGCTTCTCCTCGACCTGGGCATTGGCGGTAAACCCGAGGATCAGGCAGGGCCGACGCCCCGTCGTAGTCTCTTCGGCACGGATGGCCTGGGCGAGTTCATAGCCATTGCGCCGCGGCATGTTGCAATCGGTGATCACCACATCGAATGACTGCGCCCGCCAGCGTTCCAGACCTTCATGACCATCCTCGGTGTCGACCGTGCGGTGCCCCAGTTCACTCAGTTGCCAACACAACAACAGCCGATTCACCGGATGATCGTCGACTACCAGCACCTGCAGCGAGCACGATGCCTCGCGCAGTGTTTCAGGCGTCGCGGGGCGCTGCTCCAGTGCCGTCAATACTGCCAGCTCAAGGCTGACCTCCACCTGCGTCCCCTGGCCCGGCTCGCTATCGAGGCGCAACGTACCGCCCATCATTTCGCACAGCGTGCGACTGATCACCAGGCCCAGTCCGGAGCCGCTGCGCGCCGACTGGGGACTATTGCGCGCCTGGACGAACGGGTTGAACAGCCGCTGCCGATCCTGTGCTGCGATGCCGATGCCGCTGTCTTGAATGACCACGTTCACCGCCAGTCGCTCGGCCGTCGAGGGCCTTACCGCCAGCCACAAGCTCACCTCGCCGGTGTCGGTGAACTTGATCGCGTTACTCAGCAGATTCGACAGCACTTGCTTGAAACGCGTCGGGTCGATCAACACCTCAACGTCGCTGTGTGCATCGAGTTCGATGTGCCACAGCAAGCGTTTCTGCCGGGCCAGGCCTTCGAATACCCGACAGACCGACACCACCAGTTCACGCAGATTGGCCCGTTCCGGGGCGATGGACAAATGCCCGCTCTCAATGCGGGCAATGTCGAGAATGTCGCCGATCAGCGCCAGCAATTGCTGCCCGGCATTGGAGGCCACCTGAATCGCCAGGCGATCGGTCACGCCCTCTTCGGCCCGCTTCAGGGCCAGTTCGAGCATGCCGATCAACGCGTTCATCGGTGTACGGATTTCATGGCTCATGGTTGCCAGAAACGTGGTCTTGGCCCGATTGGCGTCGTCGGCGATGTCCTTGGCATCCTGCAATTGCTGCAACCATTGCTGGCGCTGACGAATCTGCCAGCGCTGAAAACCGATCCAGCCCAGCGCCAGCACCAACAGACCCGCCGCACCGGCAAAACCCAGCACAATGGTGCGGCGATGACGCAGCCAGTAACTGTCCTCCACCACCACATCATTGCCCCAGCGTTCGACCAGTTCGTCCATCTGTTGCGGGGCGATGCTCAGCAGGGCCTTGTTCAGGATCGAATGCAGCAGCGGCGCCTGCGGAGCAGTGGCCAGGGCAATGCGGGCCGGCTGGTCGCCGACGGTGCCAATGATGCGCAGGCGCTCGCGGTACTGGTGGGCAATCAGAAAGCGCGCAACCAGCAATGAACTCACCGTCGCATCGACCTGGCCCTTGGCAATCCACTCCATGCCTTCGGCAGGGCTTCTGACGTCGACCAGACGAATGCGCGGTACCCGTTCCAGCAGATAGTTGCGTAACGGGTGACCGCGATAAATCGCCACGCGTTTGCCCACCAGATCGTCGAGGGTGCGCGGACTCTGCGCCGCTACCGCACTGACCAGCACAAACGGATTGTTCAGGTAGGCGCGGGTGAATTGCAGCTCGTTTTCGCGCTCACTGCTGGGCGTCACTACAGGCAACACATCGAGGTCGCCGGCCTTCAGTTGCTCGATCTGGCGATCCAGCGAAGCACCGCGCACGATCGCGAATTGCAACCCGCTGCGCTGGCTGATCAGGTTCAGCAGTTGCGCGCCCAACCCGCTGAAACGGCCGTCGGCATCAAAAAAAGTCAGCGGCGCGAAATCTTCGATGGCGCCGACCCGCACCAGCGGATGCTGATCCAGCCATTGCTGCTCGGTCGCACTGAGCTGGACCCGGGACTGCCCCGCCATCTCGGCAGGACCGGCGCTCCAGCGCAGCTCAATGCGTTGCCGCTGCTCGCCGGGAATCGCCGCCAGTGCCTTGTCGACGATGCGTTTGAGGCGCACATCGCTGCGCAACAAGGCAAAACCGAAGGGGTTGGCGTCAAGCCCCGCCGGCCCGGCCAGGTGCAGGTCGTTGCGGTAATTGGTGTTGATCAAGTAGTTGGCGCTGATCAGATCGCCCAGATAAACGTTTTCTGCGCCAAACGCCACGGCCCCCAGCGCATCCATCGCCGAGGCATAACGCTGTATTCGTGCGCGTGGGTATAACGCCTGTACATTCGCCAGCGGCAAATAGTCTTCGACCATGGCGACGCGTTTGCCTTCGAGGCCCATCGTTAACAGTTCGTCGAACCGGGTGACCAGCATGGGCTGATCTTCGGCATAGGCGCGGGACAGAACGATGTCCGGGTCGGCAGTTTCAAACGAATTGGAGGTGCCCAACAGATCGAGATCTGCGCGCTTGAGCGCGCTCATCAGCGCCTCCCGGTCGGCGTACCGGCGCACTTCGATCCGCACGCCGAGCAGTTGCGCCAACAGGTCAGCGTAGTCAGCCGTGAGCCCTTCCAGCTCATGTTGATTGCGACTGATCTCGAACGGCGGGTAGTCGGGCCCGGAAATCCCCATGCGCAATACGGGATGCTCGCGCAGCCATTGCCGGTCCTGTTCGTCCAGGGGCAGCTGGACATGCTCCAGACCGCTGCGGGTGAGGATGTCCAGTACCGGTGGCGCCTCGCTCGCCCAGCAGGCCCCCGCCACCATCAGCCACAGCCAGACAACACCACCTGCGAGCTTCATGTGTCTGGCTCAGATCAAATGATTGCGCTTGGCGAAGTCACGCAAGTGCACCGCCGAGCTGATCCCGAGCTTTTTCATCAGCCGGGTTTTATAGGTGCTGACGGTTTTATGGCTCAGGTGCATGTCCTCGGCAATCGTCTTGTTCGGCTTGCCCTGCCCCAATTGTTCGAAAATGTTCAGCTCACGGTCAGAGAGCTGATCGATCATCTGCTTTTCGGTGATTTGCACGGCATTCAATGTGCTGGTGCTTTCAGGCAGTGCGGAAAAATAGGTGTAGCCGGACATCACGGCCTGGATGGCCTTGTGCAGCTGTTGCAATTGATTGGTCTTGGTGACATAGGCCATCGCCCCGGCCCGCAGGCAACGCTCCTGATAAAACAACGGATCGTGGGTACTGAACACCAATACCCGGCAATCAAGATCGTTGGCCCTGATCCGCGTCATCACCTCCAGCCCGTCGAGTGCCGGCAAACGCAGGTCCAGCACGACCAGTTTCGGCTGATGCTCGCGGATCAGCGCCACCACCTCGTTGCCATTGGACGCTTCGTGAATTTCCTTGAAACCTTCGGCTTGCAGCACGATCCGGATGGCGGCCCGTACGACCGGATGATCGTCGACGATCAGCGCTGACTTCATGTCCACTCCCGATGACAAACCTGGCGAAAAGACCAACGGCGTCAGTGGATCCGGACGCAGTGGCTGCGCAAGGACTGTTACACGAATCAGCGAGTGAATCACCTGTCAGGTCTGACAGTTGCCGCCAGCGACATTCTATGCATAAGCCCGACGCCGAGCGCCCGACTCCAGCTGCCAGACCGGCGCATCCCGCGACCTGTCGGGGGCATCGACCAGCGCCATCAACTGTTTGATCGCCGAGGCGCCGGGCGACGCCGCATGACTGATCTGCACGTTGTCCTGGGCAAAACCCAGGGCCGTCTGCAACGGCGCCGAAGCCTCGTTGTAGATCAACGCATGACGAACCTGCGGGTTGTTCAGGAAAAACCCCGGCAGGTCCAGCGCTCCGGTCGCCAGGTCGGCGTTGATCACTACGGCGTCAAAGGGTTCGCAGCCGTAATCGACCAGGGTCAGCAACTCGGCGAGGGTCTGCACCGGCGCAACCCGGTAGTAACCGAGGTTATTGAAAAGTCGCTCGGTGTTCATCCGGTAAAAATGCTGCGGGTCGGCGATAAGGATGCGCAGGGCTTTGTTGATCATGGTCAATCTCCCGGTGAAGTCGGTTTCTGGGTCGGGCAAGGCTACGTAGGCCTTCCGCCCGGATCTGTAGGAACTTTCCTAAAAACCCGGTCATTCATCCTTGGCCTGATGCTCGTTGCGCTGCTGCAGCCAGCCCAGCAAGTCGACCCCGGACATCGGGCGCGCATACCAGTAGCCCTGCCCCTGCGTACAACCCAGCGCCAACAGTTCCCGGCGCTGCGCATCGGTCTCGATGCCTTCGATCACGACGCTCATGCCGAGGGTTTCGCCCAGTGCCAGGGTGCTGCTGATCGCCGCCCGGCAACGGGGCTCATGCTCAAGGTTGCGAATGAAATCAGCGTCCAGCTTGATTTCGTTGAACGGCAACTGACACAGGCGCTGCAACGAGGAAAACCCTGCGCCGAAGTCATCAATCGACAGGCGACATCCCATCATGCGCAGGCGTACCAGGGTTTCGAGGCTGGTGGCCGGCGCTTCGAGCAAGCCGCTTTCGGTCAGCTCGAAGGTCAGGCTTGCACCCGTAGTGGCGTGGCGCGCCAGCAGGCTGAGCAGGGTGGACGTCAGCTCACCACTGGCCAACTGCGTCGCTTGCAGATTGAACGCGATGTTCAAGGCAAAACCTTGCTCGCGGGCACTGCTCTGCACCAGCAGCGCTTGCTCCAACTGAGTAAACAACAGCGCGTCGAGCAACCCACAACGCTCCAGCACCGGCATGAACAGCGCCGGCGAAATAATTCCACGGGTCGGGTGCAGCCAGCGGCACAGCACCTCGACACCACAGACCTCACCCGTGTGCAAATTGAATTTGGGCTGATACCAGGCATGCAATTGCTGCTCGGCCAGCGCCTGGCGCACCGCCGCTTCACTGGCCAGCGTGACGGCTGTGGCAGCTGGCAATGGCGTGACAGGACGGTTGACCGCCTTGTCGAGCAAATCCGCCAGCACTTGCGCATGCAAGGGTTTGCCGACATCGCCGAGCAAATCCATGCCCAGCAGCGCCACCATTTGATGCACCGCCCGACGCAAGTCTGCCGACAGCGAACTACTGATGATCACTGACTTGACCTGCCCTGACGGGCCCACACGCTGCAGAAACTCCAGCCCGTCCATGCCGTCCATTTGCAGATCGCACAGGGCCACGTCGACCGTGCCAACAGACTCCAGCAGCGCCAGCGCCTCGGCGCCGTCACTGGCTTCAAGCACCTCGCGGCAACCGAGCGCACGCAGCATGTTGACCGCCACCGAGCGTTGGAAAGCATGGTCTTCCAGTACCAGCACACGCAGTGGCCGTTCGCAAAAACGCTCAAACATCGAATTGCTCCAGCAGAGGACCCAGGGTTTGTCGATCCGGCGTACGGATCAGGCTCAGTTGCCGCCGTTGACTGGCGTAGATCATCGCTGCCCGGGCCTGGCCGCGTTGTCCGTCGTAGATCACACCGTGGCGAATCTGCGCGTTGCTCTGGAAAAATCGCAGCGCATCAATCCCGGTAGCGGCCAGCACGTTCGCGTTGATCAGCATCAGGTCAAAACGCTCGAAAGGCTCGTGTGAGTATTGAGTCACGCTCAGCAGTTCGCGGAACGAACGTACCGGCGTGAGCGCCCGACAGCCCAGTTCATTGAGCGTTCTGCTGATTCGCGAATGCAGTGAGCACTGCTCTTCGACAATAAGGATGCGCCAGCACTTGTAGGACATTGATTTCGACAGGGTTAGGAAAAGGAATTGTTGCTGGTAGTACCAGTGCCGACACGCTAATCAAAAAGAACTGCGCGGCATGTAGGACAAGTCTGAAAAAAACACCGGAATGTTCTGGTCGTCGCAAGAGAAAAAGCCACGGCGGAATAACCCGACGTGGCTTCTGTTTGCTTACCAGAGGTAGCGATAACCCAGGCTCACACCGAAGGGTTGCTCGATGCCATTGCCTTTGGCGTATTCGGCATCCAGCGAGATCTTGCTCTTTTCACTGACCTGCAACACGCCGCCAAACCCGAGTTCGACCCGGTTACCCGGCAGCTCGGCGTCGAACTTGTGGCCATTGACGTTGACCTTGCTGCTGCCGGCATGCTCGGTGATGTACGACGCTTTGACATACGGTTGGGCCTTCATGCCGTTGCTCAGCTCCAGGCTGCGACCGAACAGTGAACCCACACGGCTCTGCAAGGAGTCGAGGTCATCGGACTTGACACGCAAGCCGTTGCTGGCGGTGTAACTGGCGCCCTGGGTACGCGTCGCGGTGATTTCCAGTTGTGGCTCCACGAACCAGCCATCCTTCAAATTGATGCGCTTGCCGACCTCGATATCCGCACCGATGCCGTTGGTGCTGTAGGAACCTTTGACCGACTCGCCCAGATTGCTCGGGGTCTTGATCTCGTTATCGAAACGGCTGTACTTCAACACGCTGTCGACGTACACACCGTTGTCGTTGAGGTACGTGGCGTAGACGCCGAACATACGGCTGTCGATTTCACCGGAAGCGCCCTCGCCGAAATCCAGGTCCGATCGAGCGGTACCGACCATCGCACCGACATAGACTTTGCCGCTGTCCACCGCGAAGGCTTTGTCGGCACCGATTTCCAGCCCCGTGACGTCTTGGGTGTAGGCGCGACTGGAGTGTTCGCTGACGTCGAATCGCTTACCGATCGCGCGGGTCCAGAGACCACCGTCATCCTCGCCCATGCGCAACTCGCCAAGGCGTTTGACCAAGGCGTTCATCTGCGCATTCCACAGGCCCGCTCCGGCGGTGCGGGCAGCGATGGCGGCGTTGGCACCTTTGGACAGGTTTTGCGGCGCCGGGTCGACCGGGCGCGGCGGTGGTGTTACAGGGGACACCGGCTTGACAGGATCAACCGGCGCCACGGGGTCTACTGGATTGACGGGGACTACTGGCTTTCCCGGGTCGACCGGATTGACCGGGTCCACTGGCTTCACCGGGTCGACCGGAATCGCTCCCCCGCTTGCCAGTCCCCAGTCATCGCCCTGTTGCTGCAAGGTGTAACGAAATGCACCGGCATCGACATGGTCTCCATACAAGGCGAATTTCGCGTCGCCCCCGTGGGTGTCCACCAACAACAGTCGGCCGTCAGAAGCGCTCGGTTCATGCCCGGAATCGCCGACGATCAACGTGTGATCTCCGCTCGCCAGTCCGGCGCCCTGCACCACCAGCAAATCATGCTGCTGGCTGGCGATGTCGGTGTTCATCAGGATGTTGCCGCTGCCGGACAGGGCGTTGACCGTGAAGGTTTTGAAGCTGCCATCGGTGCTCGGGACGAACGCCAGGCGGCCACCGTTGAGTGTCAGCGAATCGACGGTTTTCACGCCATTCTCCATGACATTGACGGTACCGCCCGCCTCTGCCACCACCCCATTGGCCTGAGCGCCGCGGTACAGATTGACCTGACCACCGTTACTCACCGTGCTGTTATTGGCGGTGCCGGTGTTGTACACACTTTGCGTGCCGCCTTGAATGTTCGTGTCATTGGCCACTGCGCCACCCAGCATGCCTTGGCGAATCGTCTGCTCGCCTCCGGCCTCAATGACGCTGCCATTGGCCACCGCCCGATTGATCAGGTTTTGCGTACCGCCATTACCGACCCGGGTATCGTTGGCGATGGCCAGGATATCCAGGGTCTGTACGCTGCCTGCGTTGATCAGGGTGCGATTGACCGTGGCGCGCGTGACGGTCTGCTGACTGGCGTTGAGCACGGTGTCATTGGCAATGCCGCTGGTGCCGACCAATTGCGTGCCGCCGTTGTTGACCACCGTGCCATGGCTGATGCCACTGGCCACGTTCTGCATCGCGCCGTCGACCACCGTGTCGTAGGTCACGCCATTACTGAACACGCTTTGCGAACCACTGCCACTGACAGTGGTGCGATGCGCTGTGCCTTGGGTGCCAATCGACTGCACGCCACTGGTCACGCTCTCGTCATAGACCACCGCACCGCTGTCGACCGAAGCGGTATAGGCGTTGGCGTACATCGGCAGCAGCAATGCCACGGCCATGGCAACCGGCGAGCGCTGGAACAAAGGGAAACGGTTTTTCATCAACTGATCCTCACGTGTGCCCCTTCGGGCGACGGCGTAAATCGGGTTGAGTTCGAACCTTTGATGGAGCCGGCTCGCACTCGGGAAGCCGGCAATTTAGAGAAGCAGCGGGATTTTCTGAGTAGGACTTTTCTTTTAGCGTGTAGGAAATTTCCTAAGCACGCCCGCCGGTCTCATCCGGGTCTTTGACGAAAAAAAGCGAGCCCGTTGCAGGCTCGCTTCGTCGATCGTCAGTTTCGAGCGCCGACCATGGTCGATCCGTAAGAGATGATCACCTCCACCCGGCGATTGAGCTGACGGGAGCGCGCATCAGCGTTACCGGCCACCGGAAATTGCTTGCCGTAGCCCTTGGTGATCAGACGATCAGCGCTGATGCCCATTTGCTGGAGGGCGAAGGCCACCGCATCCGCACGACGCTCTGACAGACGCTGGTTGAAATCCTCGCTGCCCACATCGTCGGTAAAACCCTCGATGCGCACTTTGCGTTCCGGATTGGCCGTCAGGTACTGCGCCAGTTGTTCGAAGTTGCGCTGGCTGCCGTGCTTGAGATCGGCCTTGCCGGTGTCGAACAGCACGTCACCGAAGGTGACGACTTCCCCGCGCTGGGTTTTCTGCGCCTTCATCGCTTGCAGCGCCTTGAGCTGCTGGGTGCGCACGTCTAGCTGCACCTGAGTACGCTCGGCATCGATTTTCTTCAGCCCGGCTTCGGCCTGACGCCCGACGATGGTCTGCTCGGCAAGTGCGATTTTCTGCCTGGCAAGGTACGCCAACTGATCGACGTCCGCCGCCTGGCGATCCTTGATCGAAGCCTGATCAGCCTTGTACAGCGCACTGAACGCATCCTTGGTTTCGATCGCCGCCAGGGTGTTGGACTCGGGCTTTTGCTGCAACGCGGCAAACTGTGCGCGAGCCTGTAGCAATTGCGGGTTTTCCGGTGGGGTGGCGCAACCGGCGAGTATCAAAGCAGATAGCGATACTGCTGGCAGTAATTTGTAAGTCGGCATGTATCGCTCCTTATTGGGCACTGGCGGGCGGATTGAAACCGGTAACCGGGTCTTGCAACATTTCCTGCTTGAGCACCTGAATGCCACTGCGGGCGTCGGTCAGCTGTTTTTGCCATTTCACCGCACGCGATTTGCGTTCGGCGAGGTTGGCATCGGCTTCGATCTGTTCAGCCAGCAGCCTGGCTTGCGGATAGTCTTTTTCGCCCAAGGCGCGTTCCATCAGGAACATTTTGTCCTGCGCGGCTTTCATTTCCAGCGGCGCATATTGCGTCGCTTCTGCCGAGACCGCTCGATTGACCGCGTCACGTGACAGCGAGACCTGCTGCTCGGGAATGGGCGCACTGGCGCAGCCACTCAACACCGCAGCGACGGCCAGTCCACAGGCGACCAGTCGTGCCCGGGAAGACATAGAGGAAAGGGTCATCAACAACTCCAAACGTTAGCCAGTGAAGTGAGCTCGGCGGTACGCCGAGCACACCGCACGTTAGCGACGTAAGGTCAGTGACGAATGTAGGAAAATTCTCAAGGACAGCACGGAAAATGGAATATTTTGTCAGGCCAGACGCTCGTCCAACTGCGCAGCCAACTGCTCCATCGACTGCTGCAAGGCATCCACCGCGGCGGTCAGGACTTGCGTGTCGAGCCCTTCACTGGCGACCTCCAGCGCTTCACACGCCTGAATCAGCGAGTGCGCCTTGATAATGCGCGCACCGCCCTTGACCCGGTGAGCCAGATTAGCGAGCCCGACCATGTCGTGCTGGGTAAACAGGCGCATCAGTTTGGCCATGTCCTGCGCGTTGCTCGTGGCCAGATCGCTCAACAGACTGTTGATCGACGCACGATCACCACGAGTCAGTTGTTCGAGGCTGCCGAGATCAATGTCACCTGGCCTGCAATCACCGGGCAATTCATCAGTCGCTGAACGCGGCCGTGGGACGACAGCGGCCAGGCGCAGATTGAGGTCCTTGAGGCTGATCGGCTTGAACAGGCAATCGTCCATGCCGGCCTCGGCGCAACGATCCTTCTCTTCGGCCAGCGCATTGGCGGTGAACCCCAATACCAGACTGCGCGGCAACTCCCGTGCAGTTTCCTCATCACGGATCGCCCGGGCCAGTTCGTAGCCATTCATGATCGGCATATTGCAGTCGGTAATGACCACGTCGAAGGTCTGGTTGCGCCAGGCACGCAGGCCATGGGCGCCGTCCTCTGCATCCGTCACCCGATGCCCCAGATAACTCAACTGTTGCGACAACAGCAGACGGTTGGCCGGGTAATCGTCGATCACCAGAATATTCAGGCTGTGGCTGGCCCGCAGTGTCTCGACGTCGTCGACGGGCGCCGCGTCCAGCGGTTCAAGTATCGACAGATTCAACAGCACCTCGATCTGCGTGCCCCGCCCCAGCTCACTGGTCAGCGTGAGGCTGCCGCCCATCATTTCGCACAGCGTACGACTGATCACCAGCCCAAGCCCGGAGCCGCCTTGCGCCGACTGACCATGATTACCGGCCTGGGCAAACGGACTGAACAATTGGGTCTGATCCGCAGGCGAGATCCCGCGGCCAGTGTCCTTGACGCGCAGGCAAAGACTCAGCCGCTCATCGCTGCCGCTCTCGACTTGCACACTCAACACCACCTGCCCCGCCTCCGTGAACTTGATGGCATTGCTCAACAGATTCGACAGCACTTGTTTGAAACGTAACGGATCGATCAACACATCGACATTACTCAGGGCGTCCAGATCCAGTTGCAGACGCAACTGTTTCTGCCGCGCCAGGCCCTCGAAAATGCGCGCGACCGACTCAACCAGCTCTCGCAGATTGGCGCGTTCCGGCGCCAGCGACAGGCGGCCGGATTCGATCCGTGCAATGTCGAGAATGTCGCCAATCAGATCCAGCAACCCACGCGCCGCGCCCGAAGCCACCTCGACCGCGAAACGGTCCAGTACACCCTGATCGGCCTTTTTCAGCGCCAGTTCGAGCATGCCGATGATTGCGTTCATCGGCGTGCGGATTTCGTGGCTCATGGTCGCCAGGAACGTGGTCTTGGCGCGGTTGGCGTCATCGGCGACATCCTTGGCGATTTGCAGCTCCTGCAACAGATGCTGGCGCTCGCTGACATCGATCCAGCCCGCGATCATGCCGGTGACGGCACCGTCGCTGCCACGGTAAGGCAACATCCAGTGGTAGATCGTCAGCGCGCGGCCGTCCGCCAGATTCAGGCTACGGTCCTGAATGCTCGGCAAGCCCTCCTCCATCACCCGTAGATAGTCATCCTGAAAAACCTGTGCCTGCTGCACATCGCTGAGCACGCCGTCCGTCACCAACTTGCCGATCACCGCTTCGCGCTCGGTGCCGAATACCTGCAGGTAACCGCTGTTGCAGATCACCAGGCGGCCTTCGCGATCGCGCACGTAGATCGGATGCGGCGTGCCATCAATGAGCACGCGCATGAACTCCATTTGATCGTTCAGAGCGATTTCCGCCTGGCGCCGCTTGCGCATCAACAGACGCAGATAAGCAATCCAGCCAAACGCCACGAGCAGCAACGCGCCGGCGATCACGAAGCCCTGGAGGATGATGTCGCGATTGCGCAGCCAATAACTGTCATCCACCACCACTTCGCTGCGCCAGCGGTTGGTCAGCTCGTCCATTTCTTCCGGGCTGATGCTCAACAGGGCCTTGTCGAGAATCGAGTACAGTTCCAGCGCACCGCGATTGGTCGCCAGTGCAATGCGTGCAGGCTGGGTGCCGACGGTACTGCTGACCTGCAATGTGTCGCGGTACTGACGCGAGATCATATAGCGGGCACTGACCAGCGAATTGATCGCGCCCTCGACCTTGCCCTGGGCCACCATCTCCATGGCTTCGGCGGCATTGTCTGCGGCGACCAGTTGCACAGAGGGATATTGCTCGACAAGGTATTCGCGCAAGACGTTGCCGCGGATCAGCGCCAGACGCTTGCCGGCCAACTGATCGAGGGTCTTCGGCTCACCGCCACGGCGCATGACCAGCACGAACGGATTGATCAGGTACGGACGGGTGAAACGCAATTCGCCTTCGCGCTCGGTGCTTGGCGTAAACGCCGCCAGCATGTCGGCCCTGCCACTGGTCACTTCACCGATCAGGTCATCGACCGAATCCACGCGCTGCATATCGAATTGCAGCCCCGTGCGCAGACTGATCTTGGCCAGCACGTCAGCACTGATCCCGCGAAAGTTGCCGGCGTCGTCGACAAAGGTCAGCGGCAGGAAGTTCTCGTTGATCGCGACTTTGATGCGCGGATGACGATCCAGCCAGCGTTGCTCTTTGACACTGAAATGCAGCCGGTGCTGGCCGGGAATGGCCACTCCGCCGACACTCCAGCGCCGCCGGATACTCATGCGTTCATCAACAGGAATGACCTTCAATGCAGCATCGAGAATCTGCAACAACCGAGTGTTGTCCCGGGTCACGGCAAAACTGAAGGGCTGGGTTTCCATGCGCGAAAAATCGCTGAGCTGAACGTTGTTAAGGTAGTTCTTCTTGATCAGGTAATTGGAGCTGAGCAAGTCGCCCAGATAAACGTCAGCCTGACCAAACGCCACGGCACCGATCGCCGTCAGTGTCGAGGGATACAGTTGCACATTGGCGTTGGGGTAAAACGCCTGGACCGTTTCCGGAGGCAGGTAGTGATAGAGCATCGCCACACGTTTGCCTGCCAGGTCTTCCGGCAGGTTGTGACTCTCATCGATGCGCGTCACCAGGGTCGGATTATCGTCAGCGTAAGGCAAGGAGATCGCCAATTGCGGATCCGCCGCTTCAAAGCCGTTGGCGGTGCCGATCATATCGATCTGGCCGCTTTTCAGCGCAGCCAGCAGATCGCCGCGCGAGGCGTAACGCCGGACCTCGACGTTGACGTGCAGGAGTTGTTCGATCAGTTGCGCGTAATCGGCCGTCAGACCTTCGTAGTCATTGCCGTTGCCGGTAATCGCAAAAGGCGCGTAATCGGGGCTGCTGTCGCCGAGCAACAGGCGCCCCTTGCTCCGCAACCAGCTCCAGTCCGGCTCATCCAGTGGCACGGCGTACCCCTGGACATCCGAGCGACCGAGCAGCTGCAACGTATCGGGCTGCGCAGCGGCCATTGCCTGCTGCAGCGACAGGGAGCCAAACAGCGCAAGACCGGCAAGGCAATTTCTGACGAAAATAATCATTTAGAGCAGGTTGTTGCGCTTGGCGAAATCAGCGAGATACACCACCGACTTGACGTTGAGTTTCTCGATCAGACGCGTCTTGTAGGTACTGACCGTTTTGTTGCTCAACAACATCGCGTCACCGATCTCCTTGTTGCTCAGCCCCTTGGCCAACTGCTGCAGAATGGTCAGCTCGCGGTCTGACAGGCTCTGGATGAGTTCCAGATCCGTGGCCTGGGCATCGCTGCGCCGGACCGAGCTACTGGCCAGATTGGGGAAAAAGGTATAACCGTCCATCACCACTTTGATGGCTTTGACCAATTCGTCCAGATCGTTGGTTTTGGAGATATAGCCCGCCGCGCCTGCCTTCATGGAGCGCATGGAATAGAACTGCGCTGATTGCGAGGTCAGCACCAGAATCTTGCAGTGCAGGTTCAGCGCACTGATACGCGAGATCACCTCCAGGCCGTCGAGCTTGGGCATGGCGATATCCAGAATGATCAGATCGGGAGTGTGTTCGCGGGCCTGTTGCACAGCGTCGGCGCCATTATCCGCTTCGGCCACAACGTCGAAATTTTCCTGTTTCAACAGCATCTTGACCGCAGAGCGAATGAACGGATGATCGTCCACGATGATCGCTTTGAGCATAAAAACCCCTGTAGGACACGTCGATCAACAACATCGGCAACATCACGAATAATGATGGGACAGCAGACCAGGCGATCCTCGTGTCGAAAAATACACGAGCATCACTGGAGTGTAGGAAAAATCTTGAAAATAACTGCACAAAGTCACGCAAGGGTCAGCGCCCGCCTTCAGGCTTTTCCAGCCACTGCAGCAGGTCATGCCCGGTCATGGGCCGGGCCAGGTAATACCCCTGACCCAATTCACATTCGAGCTCGCGCAAACGCTCGAGCACCTTTGGACCGCTGACGCCTTCGATCACCAGATCCATCCCCAGTGAACGAGCCAGTGCCCGCGTGCTGGAGACCATCGCCCGATTGCGCTGACGATCGAGGTGCTGGACAAAGCGGCCATCGAGCTTGATCTGAGTGAACGGTAACTGACACATCAACTTCAGCGACGAAAAGCCCACGCCAAAGTCGTCGATCGACAGCCCGCAACCGAGCAGGCGCAAGCGCAGCAGGTTCTCCTGCGTGCCCGGCGGGCAATCGAGCAAGCCGTTTTCCGCCAGTTCGAGCATCAGCACCGCCCCTTTGAACCCATGACGCTCCAATGCCAGTTTGATGTGTTCGACCAGTGCACTGTCCATCAACTGTGAGGCATGCAGGTTGAACGCCAACTGCAAGGTCACGCCGCGATGGCGCAAAATGCCCAGCAGGTTCAGACCCTGTTCGAGCAGTTGCTTGAACATCTGGTCGGTCAGGTCATAAGCCAGCACGGCGGCGAGAAAGTCACAGGGCAACAGGGTGCCGCGCGCCGGATGCTGCCAACGGGCCAGCGCTTCGACACCGATCACCGCGCCGCCCTGCAGCTGAAATTGCGGCTGGAACCACGCCCGGAATTCGCCCAGTGCCAGCCCGCGACGCACTTCATCCTCGCCCGGCAGCTCCTTGCTCAACGGCGCCAACACGGGAGATACCCGCACGCGTTTGTAGCGATACAACAGGCGATTCAACGAACGCAGTTGAACCGGCCGGTTCAGTACCCCGAGCAATTGCAAACCCGCCAGCGAGGCCATTTGCCCAAGCGTGCGGCTCAATTCCGGCGGTAGCTCACTGCACAGCAACACCGCGCGTACCATGCCGCTCTGGCTGGCAACCCGCAAAAATTCAAGGCAATCGAGGCCACGATCGGTCAAGTCACAGATCACGATATCGACCCCGCCTCGCAGGTGCATCTGCACCATGGCCTGTTCGGCATCCGCTGCTTGCAGCACGTCACGCACGCTCAGGCGATGCAACATCCTGACCAGCACGTTGCAGGCAAACTCATGATTTTCCAGCACCAGAATACGTGGGGAGGTCATCGTCCTTTAATCACTCAATAGACCCGGGAGAGGGAATAGTGGTCTGCAGAAGCCGCACTGAACGCAGGATTTATCCCGCGATCGTGTAGGAATTTTCCCAAGAGCTTCCAATCATCAGTAGTAAACAATCTGCACCACCATAATGGCCTCGAACGGCCCGACTTCGGGGTCACCCAACGACACCATCGTGGCACTGAACGGCACGTCGATATGGCTCACCTGCGCCGGGAAATTCGCCAACGGAAAAGGTTCGTTGACCTGCACCAGATTGTTGTGTGCATCACGCACCTGAATGCCCAACTGGCTGCCGGCGGCCGGCAGGATGTTGTACAGACCCTGTTGGTTGCTGGTAACGAACGTCGCCCCGACGTTGATTGCGCTGCTGCATTTTTTCTCCAGGGCCAGGCTGAAGGGGCGGGTCGGATTGGGCGGTGAAAAACCGGTGGTGGTTTTCTGGATCACACCAAAGTCGACAATACCCGGCTCCGGCGTCACCTTGACATCGACCGTACACGCAGTACCGACAATGTTCTGTAAGCCGGAGAGTTGAAAACGGAAGTTGCCCGCCGGGTTGCTCGGCCCGCCATTGAGTCCATAGAGACCGTCGAACTGGAACACGTCGTAGGTATCTTGCGAGGGGCGCTGCAACGGCAATAGCCCGCGCTTGCGGATCACCACCTGAAACGCAATGCTCGGGGTCACCCGCGAACAGGCAAGCATGTCGGCGCCGCTGGTTGCATCCGGGCAACCTCGGGAAATGAAGCCGCTGTTGACGCCCTGGGTCGGGTTGGAACTCCAGTCGCCGTCCCAGGACGTCACGCCGCGATACACCAGACCGAACTCAATGCCCCACGGGGTGGCATTGAGCCCGGCCGGATTGCCGTAAAAATAGATCGGGTCATCTTCTTTGTAATGGATGTCGAACAGTTTCCAGCAGTCGGCCGGGACCACATGGGTTTTCGAGCGCCAGATAATCGTGCCGTCCGGCACTGTGTCCGGGACCGACACCGGACCGATGTACTCGCTCAGGTAGCTCCCGCCGTTCAGCGACTTGCAGACCATCGCCGACGCGAACTGCGACGCCCCCATCAACACCGCCGCCAGGGCCAGCCGCGTCAGCGCAGTGAACAGGCTCACGGTTTCACGCCCTTGCACACATTCGCCACGCAATTGAACAGTGTGTCGGACTGACCGCCGAAGTCATTCATGTTCGACACCCGCAAGGTGGTGAACGCGGTATTCGTCAGGGCAAACCGCGCATGGCCGCGTGGCGCGATCATCACGGTTTCGATCGGCATTCTGGTTTTTTCCGGGCCGGCCAGCAGACCGACGACCGTGATGTGAAACGGCGTCGGGTTATCGACCAGCAACTGTCGGGTGGCCGGGTCGATTTTCAGCTCAAGGCCCAGAGCCAGGTCCTCGCCCCGCTCGCGCTTTACGGCGGCCGGCCGGTAGAACAACTTGATCTTCGACTGCAAGGCAATCTGCATCGAGTTGACCGCCTGGGTTTTCGGCGGAATCTCGCGAATGTTCAAATAGAACACCGACTCCCGGTCAGCAGGGAGTGCCAGCTGCGGCAACTTCACAATGCGCAGGACACTGCTTTCGTTCGGCTCGATGCGCTGCAACGGTGGCAGGACCATGAACGGTGACGTGACTTTCTGGCCACTCTCGTTCTCGATCCACGACTGCACGATAAACGGCAATTGCGGGTTCTTGTTGCTGACCGTGACGCTGACTGACGGCGCACTTTCCTCGAACACCAGACGGGTGCGATCCGGCACCACAGCGGCGCTGGCCAGCACGGGAACACAGAGCCCGATTGCCAGGCTCAGACGGTTGAAAAAACGACCCACAGAAAACACAACATAACGTGACATGGTGACTCCGGATTAATGAACAGGCGCGATTACAGACACTGGGCAGGCTTGGCGACGTTGGTCACCACGTCTTCCTCAGGGAGTTCGGCCAGACTGCATTGGCCGGCGTCATCCCAACGCGCTACCAGTTCAGCCCCGGCCTTGATGCCCAACAGATAAGTGACGCCGGCCTCGCCGACGATGCCCACTTCCTTATTGGTGTTTTTGTCTTGCACCGATGCGCCGAAAGGCACCGGTTTACCGCCGAGACGGGTCAACACGACAAACGCGTTGCGGCCCTGCCCCGTGGCGAAATTGACGTAGCCGATGGCCCCCTCAGTCAGCGCCAATCGCTGGATCGGGTTGGATACTTCGGTGTTGAGTGGCAACTTTTCCACGTTGACCCGCGCTTCGTAGGCCTGGAAGGAAGGCAAGCCGTCCATCACCGCATAGCCGTTACGGTTAGTGCGGGTCTGGCCGGTGAATGCCACGTCCGCAACGCCGTCGGTGGACACCAGCAGACGTGTATCGCCATTGGTGCCATTGCCATGGGCCGATACGCCATAACGGGTCGCGACCAGCGAACTGTCGAGCTCGCCGGTGAGCGAGCGATAGGTGCTGCCATCGGTTGAGACAGACGCATTCGCGCGGTAACTCGACGCCCGTTGACCGACATACGCGTTGACATAGCGGTTGTCGCCAACGCCGCCATACACCTGATAATTCACCCCTTCACCGTCATCATGGCTGTACCCGACACTGGCCGACGAACCTGCGGAGCCCGAGCGCTGCAGGTTGCTCGACATCATCGAGTTGCCACCCAGTGGCACGGTCACGCCGAGATAGATTTGCGCGTCGTTCCGCCGGCTATTCTGGGTCTGGTACGCCGATACGTTGACGTTGATGTTCTTGACGTTGCCAAGGGAAAAACTGCGCGCCACCGTCAGCCCGAAACGATCGGCGGCGGGAGCATCCCAGTAGGTCGAATGGTCGTAGGAGAAACTCGTCGACAACCAGGGAAAATGCTTGGCCACGGTCACCGAATAACGTTGTTTGCCCGAGTTCAGCGAATAGGCATCCGCATCGCCGACAAACTGCGAGAAGTTGGTGAACGTCTTGTCAGAAAAGCGATAACCCAAAAAGCGCAGGTCGGTACCAATGGCGTCAAATCGCTTGGAATAGTTGATCCGGTAAGAGTTGCCGACCACGGTTTCACCGTTCCAGCGCAGCGTGGCCCGGGAGGTGGTGACATCCCCCGACACGGCACCGAGTACGCCGAGATCCTTGCCGATGCCCACAGCGCTCGACTGGTACCCGGAGGCGGCAAGCCAGCCGCCATAGACGGTCCAGTCCTTGGCCAGGCCGTAGGCCGCTTCCGTGGCCACGAACCCGGGCTCGCTACCACCCTGACCGGTCAGGCGCGGCTGGCCGGCGGAAACCTTGTAGCGCAACTCGCCCTCACGGGACAGAAACGGCACAGCGGCAGTGGCGACGGTGAACGTCTGTTCGGTACCGTCTTCTTCCCGCACGGTCACGTCCAGCGTGCCTTGCACGCTGCTGTTGAGATCCTGAATGCTGAACGCGCCCGGCGTCACCGTGGTTGAGTACAACACGCGCCCCTGCTGGGACACCGTGACCGTTGCGTTGGTGCGCGCCAGGCCACTGATCAGCGGCGCATAACCGCGCAGGTTCGGCGGCAGCATGCGGTCATCACTGCTCAGAGTCGCACCGCGCAAAGCAAAGGTGTCGAACACGTCAGAGTTCAGATAGTCCTCACCGAGCGACAGCTTCGAACGAATCGTTGGCAACGCACGATAGGCATACAAACGGTTCAACTGAGCCGCTTCGCCGTGGGGATTATCACCTTGGCTGGCGGATTCCAGCCGCGCCTGATAATCGGCGCGCACGCGCCAGGCATCCAGGTTAATCCCGGCAGTGCCGTAGCTCTGCAACGAGCGCGAATCCCCGGACGAACCCTGGGTCTGGCGACTGTTGGCGATCACTCGATAATCGAGCAACGCACCGTTGAGCCCGTCGCTCCAGGCGGCGGGCGGAATGTAATCGGGGTCGTCGTACTCGAAGGTCGCCTGCGGCAAGCTGATCGACAGACGCCCAAGATTCTTCATGTACTTGATCGAGGCATTTTCGATGCCACGTAAATCCACGCATTGACCGTCAGCCAGACGCGGCAGGCTTTTCAGCAAAGATGGTTTGAGACCAAAGGTCAGTACCAGGTCTTCGGGCAGACAAGCGTAACTTTCATCCGGGTTGGCGCCGCTCTTGAACTCGATCGAACGCGAACCGAAATAACGCTGGTTGACAGTAATATCCAACAAGTAGCGACCGGGCACAGTGTATTGCGCATGAGCAAACTGTCCGAGACTGATATCGTCGTTTTTATCGATATTCAGAAACTCCGAATTAAACTCCACGGCACTTGAATAACGCGCACAGGAGATCAACACGCAAGACACGAAAAGTTTTCGGCCGTACACGGGAAATAGCCTTTATCAGAACTTTGACGGAAAAGAAAAAAGGGGTTTTCACCCCTTTTTCTTACACCTGGCGATACGCGGGTATCAGTTGTAGGCCACGGTGAAGTTAGCCACGCTGTCGGCTTCACCAGTGGTGACGGTCGCAGCAGTGGCTTCATACATGGCGGCGAAGGTCACGGTGTTGTTGCCGTTTTGCAGCACAACCGGAGCGACCTGCTCAGTGCCGTTGTCGAGCATTTCGCCGGCACTGGCCTGCAGACGGATACCGACGTTCTGTGCCAGACCGGTGGTGGCGAACAAGCCTGGAACGGCTGGATCCTGGACACCGCTGAAGGTGAAGCGTGCGTTCTTCTGAGTGGTGGTGTCGCAGTCGGTCAGGATGATGTCGAACTTGGTCGGGGTCGAACGATCACCGATCGCTTTGAACTGGTTAGATGGCACTTGCCCCAGGGAAACGGTCTGGTCCAGGGAGCTGGCGTCGATACCGCAGGCGCCGGAAACGATTTCACCGATGAAACGCACGGTGCCAGGGTTGCCGGAAGCCGGCGTCGCAGCGTTAGCGAAGGAAGCGAGACCCATAACAACGGTAGCGGCGGTAACAGCGACGATTTTTTTCATTTTTTACATCTCTTGGGATAGTTATTTATTTGGCCCAGCGGCCTGGCTCTCCCAATTACTCATCAGCGACAACAGGCTTGCTCGCTGTAGCGAACAACCTTCATCACGGAATCAGCAACGAATGGTTCCCCCCCTCTTTCCGGCCATTCCCTGCCGAACTTTCCAGGTATTCATTGCACTTCCGTAATAACGCATAGAGTCATCAGGACGCCGGGCATCTCTGCTCCGGAACAAATAGTGATCGAGACCCAAGGGTGAAAATGTAGGTTCTTTCTTGCCGCCTTGTAGGACAATTCTCAGCAACCGAAAACGATCATTCCGTGGTACTCGGACTCCAGAACGCCTGCACCACCAGCGCCGATGTGGAAATCCGCGCCACCAGCGCATCCAGCTCATCACCATCGACCGAGGTGGTCGCCAGCGTCGCTTCAATTTCTATTTCATCGGCACCGAAGGCATGCACATCGACATCGCTGGCGGGATAGTTGCTGCGCTCCAGTTCCGCCTCGAGCAAGGCGAATACGGCTTTCTGCTGTGACCGCCGGGCGATGACGTAGACGATGTTGGTGACTTCCGCCGAGACCACGTCCAGTGGCTGACGGTTGATGTTGTTGACGATCGGCCGCAACAAGGTGTTGGCGGCGAGGATGAACAGGGTGCCGAGCACCGCTTCGGCGAGCAGGTCGGCACCGGCGCAGGCGCCGACGGCAGCAGATGTCCACAGGGTGGCGGCGGTATTGAGACCCCGCACGTTGCCCTCTTCGCGCATGATCACCCCAGCACCGAGAAAGCCGATGCCGGAGACCACGTAGGCAACCACGCGCACCGCGCCTTCGGCGCCGGCGAGACGATTGGCCATGTCGACGAAAATCGCCGCACCGACCGCCACCAGCACATTGGTGCGCAGGCCGGCGGTGCGTTGCCGGTACTGGCGCTCGAAACCGATCAGGCCACCGAGGATGAAGGCGGCGCTGAGGCTGACGAGGGTGTCGAGCAGCGAATCGAGGTTGAGGTTGTTGATGGCTTGCATAGTCTTGTCCTTGAAACACATAACCTTTGCAGGAGTGAGCCTGCTCGCGATAGCGGTGTGTCAGTCACTGCAATGTTGACTGACAGACTGCTATCGCGCGCAGGCTCACTCCTGCAGGGGAACAGCGTTGTTCTGCGGTTATTGCCAGCCGAACCGACGGATGTAGAAGCCTTTCACCGCCTGGGTCAGCGCCATATACGCCAGCAGGATCATCGGCAGGAACACGAAGTACATCGACGGCAGCGCCTGCAGTTTGAAGTAGTGCGCCAGCGGCCCCATCGGCAGGAAGATGCCGACCGCCATGATGATCCCGGTCATCACCAGCAGCGGCATGGCTGCACGGCTTTGCAGGAACGGAATCTTCGGCGTACGGATCATGTGCACGATCAGTGTCTGGGTCAGCAACCCCACCACGAACCAGCCGGACTGGAACAGGGTCTGGTGGTCCGGGGTGTTGGCATCGAATACGTACCACATCAAGGCGAACGTGGTGATGTCAAAGATCGAACTGATCGGCCCGAAGAACAGCATGAACCGACCGACATCCCCCGGCTGCCAGCGCTGCGGTTTTTTCAGCATGTCCTCATCGACGTTGTCGAACGGAATCGCAATCTGCGAAATGTCGTAGAGCAGGTTCTGCACCAGCAGATGCATCGGCAGCATCGGCAGGAACGGAATGAACGCACTGGCCACCAGCACCGAGAACACGTTGCCGAAGTTCGAACTGGCAGTCATCTTGATGTACTTGAGCATGTTGGCGAAGGTGCGGCGTCCTTCGAGCACGCCCTCCTCCAGCACCATCAGGCTCTTCTCCAGCAGGATGATGTCGGCGGCTTCCTTGGCGATGTCCACCGCGCTGTCCACGGAAATACCGATGTCAGCGGTGCGCAGCGCCGGCGCGTCGTTGATCCCGTCGCCCATGAAACCGACCACATGGCCGTTACCTTTGAGGATGCGCACGATGCGCTCCTTGTGTGTCGGCGTCAGCTTGGCGAAGACGTTGGTGTTCTCCACTGCCACGGCCAGTTGGGCATCGCTCATGCGCTCGATGTCATTGCCCATCAGCAAGCCCTGCTGCGCCAGACCGACTTCGCGGCAGATCTTCGCGGTGACCAGCTCGTTGTCGCCGGTCAGCACTTTCACCGCCACACCATGCTCGGCCAAGGCCTTGAGTGCCGGCGCGGTGCTTTCCTTCGGTGGATCGAGGAATGCCACGTATCCGATCAGCGTCAGTTGCTGTTCATCGGCCAGGCTATAAGTGTCGCGCCCCTCGGGCAGCGACCGGGCAGCGACTGCCACCACGCGCAAGCCTTCAGCGTTGAATGCTGCGGTGACCTGACGAATCCGGGTCAGCAATTCATCGCTCAAGGCTTCATCGACCTCGCCATGCCGCACGCGGCTGCACACTGCCAGCACCTCTTCCACCGCACCCTTGCAGATCAGCAGATGCGGCTCGCCACGCCCTTCGACCACCACCGACATGCGCCGACGATTGAAGTCGAACGGGATCTCGTCGACCTTGCGAAACGCCGTGCCGACTTTCAATTCACGGTGGACCTCCACGTGTTCCAGCACTGCCACGTCGAGCAGGTTTTTCAGCCCGGTCTGGTAGTAGCTGTTGAGGTAAGCCATTTCCAGTACGTCGTCGGAGTCATCACCCCAGACATCGACATTGCGTGCCAGGAAGATCTTGTCCTGGGTCAGGGTGCCGGTCTTGTCGGTGCACAGCACGTCCATCGCACCGAAGTTCTGGATCGCGTCCAGACGCTTGACGATGACTTTCTTGCGCGACAGGAACACCGCACCTTTGGCCAGCGTCGAGGTGACGATCATCGGCAGCATTTCCGGGGTCAGACCCACAGCGATCGACAATGCGAACAGCAGCGCTTCGGTCCAGTCGCCCTTGGTGAAACCGTTGATGAACAACACCAGCGGCGCCATGACGAACATGAAGCGGATCAGCAGCCAGCTGACTTTGTTGACGCCCGTCTGGAACGACGTCACGGCCCGGTCAGTCGCCCCGACCCGTTGTGCCAGCGCCCCGAAATAGGTGCTGTTGCCGGTGGTGAGAATCACCGCCACCGCCGTGCCGGACACCACGTTGGTGCCCATGAACAGGATGTTTTCCAGCTCCAGCGGATTGCGCGTGTCGCGGTCGGCCTGACGCGGGAATTTCTCCACCGGCATAGACTCGCCGGTCATCGCCGCCTGGCTGACGAACAAGTCCTTGGCGCTCAGCACCCGGCAGTCGGCGGGAATCATGTCGCCGGCCGATAGCACGATCAGATCGCCCGGCACCAGTTGCTTGATCGGCAGTTCGCTGCGCGGCGCGTCACGGCGCATCACCGTGGCGGTGTTGCTGACCATCGCTTTGAGCGCATCGGCGGCCTGGTTGGATTTGCTTTCCTGCCAGAAGCGCAGCAGCGTCGACAACACCACCATCGAGAAAATCACGGTGGCGGCCTTGAGGTCTTCGGTCAGCCAGGAAATCACCGCCAACAGGGTCAGCAGCAGGTTGAACGGGTTTTTGTAGCAGTGCCAAAGGTGCGTCCACCACGGCAGCGGCTGCTCGTGTTCGACCTCGTTGAGACCGTACTGCGCGCGCAGTGCGTCGACTTCAAAATCGGTCAGGCCATCGGTGTGGGTACCCAGCGACGTCAGCAGTTCGCCGCTGTCGCGATGGGCTGCATCGACCAGCGTGTTGGCCAGGGTGGGCGGCACTTCACGGCTGACCGTGGTGTCTTTGATTGATTCCAGCAGCGCCAGGCGACGGAAGTGCCGGGCGATGTGGCGTGTACGCAGGAAGCCTGCGAAAAATTCCTTGAGCGTAAGTTTCATGGCTGTTGCCCCTATGGTCAGCCGGGAAACCGTCAAGCAGGTACGACCGCGCCTCGTGCGCCGGAAAAACCGGCACGGCAAGGCTTGGCGCGCCGGTCAGAAAAGACAGGCGTGTCGATAAAGTTGCGATGACGACCGTGCAGGTCGAAAGCACACTTTTTCAGTGTCGATGAGAAGGACGTCGGGACATGGTCTCAACAGACCATGATCGGGATGCCGCTGCTCGCTTTACGGCGAGACAACGGCAGAGAAAGGCTGCGCGTTATCTTGCCGAGAATCTGCCGGTTACCGAGACCGGCCGACAACTGTCACTCGAACAAGTACCCACTGTGGGTCTCCGCTATTGATGAAAACGCGCGAAGCTTACGCCCCGATGATTGGAGAGTAAACCCGTGTAAGGAAGTGTGTCGGGGAATGTTGGGGATGTTCAGGAAGGGTTCAGAAATCAGATTTTTCTAAGCCATAAGGGCCCCATCGCTGGCAAGCCAGCTCCCACAGGGATCTCCAGTGAACACAAATTTTGTGTCCAACACAGATCCTGTGGGAGCTGGCTTGCCAGCGATGGCGGTGCATCAGGAAATACTGAGTCAGCTGGCAGTCGCCAACAACAGATCCGCCATCGACCGATGCCCTCGGTGCTTGCCATGCTCATACAACGAGCCGGCGATCTCCCACAGGGAGCTCCAGTGAACACAAATTTTGTGTCCAACACAGATCCTGTGGGAGCTGGCTTGCCAGCGATGGCGGTGTATCAGGAAATACTGAGTCAGCTGGCAGTCGCCAACAACAGATCCGCCATCGACCGATGCCCTCGGTGCTTGCCATGCTCATACAACGAGCCGGCGATCTCGTCGGCGCGAATCGGCAACACCGACAGCAATGTGTCGCTCAGACCATGGCTGGCCTGGCAGAAGCCCTGCATGTACAGACCGGCCTTGCAGCGCTCGTCGGTGATCAGTTTGTAGTTGCGATCGACCTCGAAGTCACCCAGGTATTCTTCCAGCGGTGCCAGCAGTTTGCGGTGCATCTGCCGTTCGTAACCGGTGGCCAACACCACGGCATCGTAGATCCGCACCGTGAGTTCGCCGGTGGCGTTGTTGCGCACCGCCAGTTCGATACCGTTTTCGCTGGCGATGGCGCTCTCGACGGTGGTCAGGGTGCGGAACGCATGACGGGCGATCCCGGAGACCTTCTGGCGATAGAAGATGCCGTAGATGCGCTCGATCAGATCAATGTCCACCACCGAATAGTTGGTGTTGTGGTACTCGTTGACCAGACGCTCGCGCTCGGCGCTGCTCTGCTGGAACACCAGGTCGGTGAATTCCGGCGAGAACACTTCGTTGACAAACGGGCTGTCGTCCGCCGGTTTGAGCGCCGAGCCGCGCAGGATCATATCGACCTGCACCGACGGGAACGAATCGTTCAGGTCGATAAAGGCTTCCGCCGCGCTCTGCCCGCCGCCGATGATGGCGATGCTCATCGGCTGATTGTTCACGCACGGCTGGTTGGCCATTTGCGCCAGGTACTGCGAGTGATGGAACACGCGGCTGTCACCCTTGAGTGCCTTGAACGCCTCCGGAATCCGCGGCGTGCCGCCGGCGCTGACCACCACCGAGCGGGTGGTGCGCACATGTTGCAGGCCCTGGCTGTCGCGGGAAATCACCCGCAGCGCTTCAACCTGATGGTTGTGCAAAACCGGTTCGATGGTCAGCACCTCTTCGCCGTACCGGCTTTGCTCGGTGAACTGCCCGGCCACCCAGCGCAGGTAATCGTTGTATTCCATGCGGCACGGATAAAAGGTGCCGAGGTTGATGAAGTCCACTAGACGCCCGTGTTGCTTGAGGTAGTTGACGAAGGAGTACGGGCTGGTCGGATTGCGCAGGGTCACCAGATCCTTGAGGAAGGAAATCTGCAGTTCGCTCTGGGTCGACAGGGTATTGCCGTGCCAGCTGTAGTTGGCCTGCTTGTCGAGAAACAGCACATCCAGTTCGCCCTGGGTCGGGCCGCGCTCTTGCAGAGCGATGGCCAGCGCCAGGTTCGAAGGGCCGAAACCGACGCCGATCAGGTCGTGAACGATGGGCGATGCAATTGCCTGTGTCATTTCCAGTGTCCTCTGGATGAACCCCTCAACACGGGGATAAAGCCTGGGTGGCCTGACCGGCCTGAAACAGGTCAGCAGGTCGTCTGTTGAGTAGGAACGAGGACGATGAAAAGAAATTTAACGAGGACGGCTCAATGGGCGTCCCATTGCTTGATGCGCAACCGGCAGTGCTTCATGGCGTTGACGATATGTTTCTCCACCAGTGCCTTGGAAATGCCGAGGGTCGCGGCGATTTCCGGATGGGACAGGCCTTCGATCTTGCGCAGCAAAAAGCTGTCGCGGCACAGCGGCGGCAATTCTGCCAATGCGCGCTGAAGCATTTCCAGGCGCTGGCCGTGATCGAGGGTGCCGTGGGGCGACGGGGTGAAATAGCGTTCTTCGCTGTCGAGTACGTCGAGCGATTCGACCTGACGCAGGGCATTGCGCCGATGGTCGTCGATGACCAGGTTCAGCGCCGTGCGATAGAGAAACGCCCGGGGTTGCTCGATCGGTGTATCACTGGAACGCTCCAGCACCCGCACATAAGCGTCATGCACCACATCTTCGGCAACCTGACGGTTGCCCAGCCTGGCGTTCAGGAAACACACCAGCTCGCGATAGTAGTTTTCCAACATGACTCCCGACCGTATCAATGCAATTCCTGTCCTTGAGCACACGGTTCCAGCCGCGGGCGATCCGCAGTAGCAAGAGGGTGGCAACTTGAGGTGCGTAATTTATAGTAATTCTCATATAGATTTAAAGCGCTGTTTCCACATCCTGGCCAAATAGTCCGCTGCAGCTACCGGTTACTTGATGTATGCGGGCTTAAATTCCCTCGTGCATGCATCGTTTACAGGACAGCTCCCCGTATCTGTCGCGCCTTGCGACAGCGTTCAGCCTCCGCGCACCGCGCTGCCTGCGCTGAATGACGGGCCGAATTCACTGGCCGGAACCCTGCATGAAACGTCCCCGCCCCGCCCGACGCGCCCTGTTCGCCGCCCTTTGTCTGATTCCCGTGATTGCCGTTGCCGCGTGGCAGGTGCTGCCGCCCGGACGAGACGCTCTCGCCACCGTGCAGGTGACCCGCAGCAACATCGAAAACAGCGTGACCGCACTCGGCACCTTGCAGCCGCGTCGTTATGTCGATGTCGGTGCGCAGGCGTCCGGGCAAATCCAGAAGATCCATGTCGAGGCAGGCGATACGGTCAAGGAAGGCCAGTTGCTGGTGGAGATCGACCCGTCCACGCAAAAAGCCAAACTCGACGCCGGACGCTTCTCCATTGAAAACCTCAAGGCGCAACTGCAGGAACAGCGTGCGCAGCACGACCTCGCACGGCAGAAATACCAGCGCCAGCAGCAACTCGCCGCCGGCGGCGCCACCCGTGAAGAAGATGTGCAGACCGCCCGCGCCGAAGTGCGCGCGACCCAGGCGCGCATCGACATGTTCCAGGCACAGATCCGTCAGGCCCAGGCGAGCCTGCGCAGCGACGAAGCGGAGCTCGGCTACACACGCATTTTTGCGCCAATGAGCGGCACCGTGGTCGCGGTAGGTGCCCGGGAAGGCCAGACGCTCAATGCGCAACAGCAAACCCCGCTGATCCTGCGCATCGCCCGGCTCTCGCCCATGACCGTGTGGGCCGAGGTTTCCGAAGCGGACATCGGCCACGTCAAACCCGGCATGACCGCCTACTTCACCACCCTCAGCGGTGGCAGCCGACGCTGGAGCAGCACCGTACGGCAGATTCTGCCGGTGCCGCCGCGCCCGCTCGAGCAGAACCAGGGCGGCAGCCCCACCAGCGGGCGCAGTGGCAGCGAACGCGTGGTGCTCTATACCGTGCTGCTCGACGTCGACAACGCCGACAACAGCCTGATGACCGACATGACCGCGCAAGTGTTCTTCGTCGCCCAGCAGGCACAGAACACCCTGACTGTGCCGAGCGCCGCCCTGCAACCGGGCACGCGTGCGCAGTGGCAACGCGTACAGATCGTCGCCGCCAACGGCGACATCCAGTCCCGCGACGTGCGCACCGGCATCAGCGACCGCTTGCGCACACAAGTGCTCGAAGGCCTGGCCGAGGGCGATCACATCCTCAGCACGCCAGCCACCGGCAGCGGAGGCTGAATGCAAACGCCCCTGATTGACCTGCGGCAGATCCGCAAATCCTACGGCGGCGACGACAGTCCGCAGGTGCAGGTGTTGCGCGGCATCGACCTGTCGATTCATGCCGGCGAGTTTGTCGCCATTGTCGGCGCGTCCGGCTCCGGCAAATCGACGCTGATGAACATCCTCGGCTGCCTCGACCGCCCCACCAGCGGCGAATATCGCTTCGCCGGTGAGGACGTCGCGCAACTGGACAGCGACGAACTGGCCTGGCTGCGCCGCGAGGCGTTCGGTTTCGTGTTCCAGGGCTATCACCTGATTCCGTCCGGTTCCGCTCAGGAAAACGTCGAGATGCCGGCCATCTACGCCGGCACTCCGGCGGCGGAACGCCATGCGCGAGCCCGTGCGTTACTGGAACGTCTCGGTCTGGGCACGCGCACCGGCAACCGTCCGCATCAGCTTTCCGGTGGTCAGCAACAACGGGTGTCGATTGCCCGGGCGCTGATGAACGGCGGCCACATCATTCTCGCCGACGAACCCACCGGCGCCCTCGACAGCCACAGCGGCGCCGAAGTCATGGCCCTGCTCGACGAACTCGCCGGCCAGGGTCACGTGGTGATTCTGATCACCCACGACCGCGAAGTGGCGCAACGGGCCCAACGCATCATCGAAATCCGCGATGGCCTGATCATCAGCGATACCGCCGCACATCCGTCAGCCGCCGTCCGCCGTGCCAATCCCGGTGCCCTGCAAGCGGTCGATCTGCGCCAGCGCCTGAGCACCGGCAGCAGCCAGACCAGCGCCTGGAAAGGTGAACTGGTGGACGCCGTGCAAGCCGCGTGGCGGGTCATGTGGATCAATCGTTTTCGCACCGCGCTGACCCTGCTCGGCATCGTCATCGGCGTGGCCTCGGTGGTGGTGATGCTGGCCGTGGGCGAAGGCAGCAAGCGTCAGGTGATGGCGCAGATGGGCGCCTTCGGGTCCAACATCATTTACCTCAGCGGCGCCGCCCCCAACCCGCGCACGCCGCCGGGCATCATCACCCTCGACGACGTCGCCGAGCTGGCTGCCCTGCCCCAGGTCGAACGCATCATGCCGGTCAACGGCTCGACCGCCGGCGTGCGTTTCGGCAATGCCGACCACAGCAGCTACGTCGGCGGCAATGACACCAACTTCCCAAGCATCTTCAACTGGCCGGTGGTTCAGGGCAGTTACTTCACCCAGGCCGACGAAGACAGCGCCGCCGCCGTGGCGGTGATCGGCACCAAGGTGCGTGACAAGTTGCTCAAGGATGTCGCCGACCCGATCGGCCAGTACATCCTGATCGAAAACGTGCCGTTTCAGGTGCTCGGGGTTCTGGCTGAAAAAGGCTCAAGCTCCGGCGACTCCGACAGCGACAACCGCATCGCCGTGCCCTATTCCGCCGCCAGCATGCGCCTGTTCGGCAGCCGCAATCCGGAATACGTGGTGATCGCCGCCAAGGACGCACGCAAGGTCAAGGACGCCGAACAGGCCATCGAACAGGCGATGCTGCGTCGGCACCACGGCAAAAAGGACTTCGAACTGACCAACAACGCCGCGATGATCCAGGCCGAGGCGCGCACCCAGGGCACGCTGTCGCTGATGCTCGGCGCGATTGCCGCCATCTCCTTGCTGGTGGGCGGTATCGGCGTGATGAACATCATGCTCATGACCGTGCGCGAACGGACCCGCGAAATCGGCATTCGCATGGCCACCGGCGCCCGCCAGCGCGACATCCTGCGCCAGTTCCTCACCGAAGCGGTGATGCTCTCGGTGGTCGGCGGCATTGCCGGCATCAGCCTGGCGATGCTGGTCGGTGGCGTGCTCGTGTTCAGTGGCGTGGCGATCGCGTTTCAATGGCTGGCGGTACTCGGTGCCTTCACCTGCGCGCTGATCACCGGCGTCCTCTTCGGCTTCATGCCTGCCCGCAAGGCTGCCCGGCTCGACCCGGTCACGGCCCTTACCAGTGAATGATCGTTCTATGAAAGCGCCACTGACACTCCTTGCCGCCAGCCTGATGCTGGCGGCCTGCAACAGCCCTGCGCCGCGCCCCGACAGCGGCGTGCAGGCACCGCCCGCCTGGCAATCGCCTGACCATCCCGACGCGGTGCAGAGCAATCGCCAGTGGTGGACGCAGTTCGGCAGCCGCGAACTCGATCGACTGATCGAACAGGCGCGCCTGGGCAGCCATGACCTCGGCGCCGCCGTTGCCCGGGTCCGGCAGGCACAGGCCAGCGCTACGATTGCCGGCGCCCCGCTGCTCCCGGAAATCAAGGCCGGACTGAATGCCAACCGGCAGAAACTGTTGCACGGCAAGGGCTACAGCCAGCTCGACGTCAACCCGGACAATCGCTCGCTGGATTACTACGACGCCGAGTTGAGCGCCAGTTACGAAATCGACTTCTGGGGCGGTAAACGCGCGGCGCGCGACAGTGCCGTGTTTGGCGTGCAGGCCAGTGAGTTCGACCGCGCCACCGTGGAGCTGACCTTGCAAAGCGGCGTCGCCAACAGTTACACCCAGGCCCTGGCGTTGCGCGAACAGGCGCGGATTGCCGCGCTCAATCTGGCCAACGCGCAAAGCGTCCTGCACCTGGTGCAAACCCGGTTTGATGCCGGCAGCGCCACCGCGCTGGAACTGGCCCAGCAAAAAAGCCTGGTCGCCGAGCAACAGCGCAAATTGCCGCTGGTGCAGCAACAGGCCCGCGAAGCGCTGATCACCCTCGCCGCCCTGCTCGGCCAACCGGTGCAGGCGCTGTCGGCACCGCAACAGTCATTCGAACAATTGCAGTGGCCGAACATCGCCAGTGGCGTGCCCAGCGACCTGCTGAGCCGGCGCCCGGACATCGCCAGCGCCGAAGCCAAACTGGCGGCCGCTCAGGCTGACGTCACTGTGGCCCGCGCCGCCATGCTGCCGAAAATCACCCTCACCGCCAGTCTCGGCACCGGCGCCGATCTGGCTGCTGACCTGCTGCGCACGACGTTCTATAACCTGTCATCCGGGCTGACTGCGCCGATCTTCAACAACGGTCGCCTGAGTGCCGAACGCGACAAGGCCAAGGCCCGTCAGGACGAGCTGCTGGAAACCTATCGCGGGGCGATCATCAATGGCTTCGCCGATGTGGAAAAAGCCCTCAGCAGTATTCGCGGCCTCGATGAACAACGGCAATGGCAAAGCGAAGAACTGAGCCAGGCGCAAACCGCGTTTGACATTGCCCAGAGCCGCTATCAGGCCGGCGCCGAAGACCTGCTGACGGTGCTGCAAACCCAGCGCACCTTGTATGCGGCGCAGGATATGAATGTGCAACTGCGCTTGTCGCGACTGCAAGCGAGTATTGCCTTGTACAAAGCGTTGGGCGGTGGGTGGCAAGTGATCTGAGCGCAAATTAGCGACTGGTCCGACGCCTTCGCGAGCAAGCTCGCTCCCACATTGGTTCTGCGTCGTTTACAAAGTCCCCTGTGGGAGCGAGCCCGCTCGCGAAAGCGCCGGATCAGGCGAACCAACATCCCCAGGCAAAAAAAATCGCAGCACCGGGCTGCGATTTTTTTTGCGCTTAGAGTTGCCGCCCTTTGACTTTCAGATGCCGCGCATACCACGGCCGCTGCGGCACTTTGCGAAACAGGTCGGCCATGTGGTCTTCGTCGCCGAAGGTGATGCGCAGCGCCAGCTTCATGGTTTCCGGGTCCATCTCCACCGAGCGTCCGACTTGCAGACCGGGCACCGTGCTGCAGCCGTGGGTGTCCGGGCCCAGCCAGGGATCGTCGACTTCAACCCAGCGTCCGGGCGCAAACCACGGTACGCCGTTGACTTCGAGACGACTGACTTCCCCCGGATGAAAGCGCTCGTGGGCCCGGAACCAGTCTTCGATGCGATCGTCGATCCAGCCGTGAAAACGCCAGAACACCGGGTTCACATGGGAGGAAAACGGGTCACCGAGAAAGTCGTTTTCCGGGACGTACCAGCGCGCGGCAAAATCGGCCTGATCGCGTGCCATTGGCACCGGAATGTCATTGGACGGATCACGCGCCACTGACGCCCAGCGCATGTGCAACCAGTCGTGCAGGCCCAGTTCGACTTCCGAACCGAACTGGCCGAGGGTGAGTTTCGACAAGTACCGCGGGTCGCGATACTGCGACTCCCAGACCTGGAAATTGCTGTGATAGGTCTCGGCGGCTTTGATGTCGCTGACCCATTTTGTGTATTCGTCGTCGCCTTCGGTCAGCCAGGTCGGCGGCAAGGCATTGCCGTCATGGTTGTCGAAGTAGCGGGCGAAACCCTGGCGGTCGCGTTCCAGTTCCGGTTGCGGCAGGGGAAACGCCGGCCAGGACGGCAAATCCTGCATCGAACGGGCCTTGCCGAGCATGTGCCGGTGCATGAAGAAAAAGTCGATGCCCGAGCCGTTGCGATCCTTGCGTGGCCCACGGGCGTCGCGCTCCTTGTCACGCGGGCCGGGCTGCCAGCCGATGCCGCGCAAGGCTTCGCGCTTTTTCTCCGAAAGTTTGTGCCACTTGTCCCGCGTGGCGTGCCAGAGCTGGTGGAACAAACGATGCTCCGGCGCCACCAGCCAGGCCAATAGCGTCGGGTTCAATCCGGCACGTTCACGGGCCTCGGGGAAACGTCGCTTGATCGCGATGAAATGATTGTCGAGTTCGGGCAAACCCAACGGCCGGTCCAGATGCAAGACCTGCCCGGTGAAGGTGCCGCTGCCAGCATTGCCGAACGCCGCCCAGACTTCGTCCAGTTTGACTTTGAACTCGTACACCGGTGGTGCTTGCGGCGCATCGGTGCGCAGCAACCGCCAGTACATCTCGGCGCCATTGCCCGGTGCCAGATCGCCGATTACCTGATAACGCGCCGGTGCATCAGCGCGCAGGTTGGCACCGGTATCGAGATAGCCACGCAAGCCGCGGCCACGCTGGGCAATGTCGAGAAACAATTCCAGCCCTTCGTCGGGCAGGCCGTCCAGCCCCGCAGCAGACCCGGTAAAGCGGATATCCCAGACGCCGCGCAGGCTGTCCGCCAGTTGTTGACCCGCCGTGTCGGCCAGATCGACCGTGGCCTCTCCCGGGGTGACCGGAAATTCCTCACGGGTCAGCTCACGATGTGCATAAAAAGCGGCAGGCAGCGCGGCGCCCGTGAGTGCCATGCCCGCCATGAACCAGCGTCGAGAGATCGTCATTGCCCTACCTGTGTCAGCCATGAAGCAGGCTTTATCCAAGCTAGAACGTTTGCTCGCCGAACAAATTTATGGCCTCGGTAAAAGATCACCACGCGCCGGCAGCGCTTTTCTCGCGCCTCACTAAATTACCCGCCCGACCACTCGTTCCTCCCAGATAGCGAAGGCCCCTGCGCCTGCACCTCGACGGCGAACCTGAATGAGATGGCAATGACAAAACCGCGTTCGAAAAAGGCTCTATTTATCGGCCTGCCGCTGGCCTTGGCGATCAGCGCCGGCGCAGGGTTTCTGGCTTGGGATTACTGGTTTCGGGACAACCCCGGCTACCCGGTGAAAGTGATGAAGCAGGCGACCGAATTGCAGGATCGGCTCCTCTCGTTCGACAGCCACATCACCGTGCCGCTGAGTTTTGGCGCCCACGGCAACGAAGCCGACAAGGACGGTTCCGGGCAGTTCGACCTGATCAAGGCCAATCGCGGGCGCCTGTCCGGCGCGGCGCTGACCGTGTTCGGCTGGCCGGAGATGTGGAACGGCCCGAATGCCCCGCATCGCCCGACCGAAGGCTTTGTCGAGGAAGCACGCAATCAGCAGGAAGTGCGCTACAAAATCATTTCCGGGATGGTCCGCGACTTTCCCAATCAGGTCGGTATCGCCTACACCCCCGACGATTTCCGCCGCCTGCATGGCGAAGGCAAGTTTGCGATTTTCATCAGCATGCTCAACGCCTACCCGCTGGGCAACGACCTGAGCAAGCTCGACCTGTGGGCCGGGCGCGGCATGCGCATGTTCGGCTTCAGCTACATCGGCAACAACAGCTGGGCTGACTCGTCGCGACCGCTGCCGTTTTTCAATGACTCCCCGGACGCCCTCGACGGCCTCTCCGACATCGGCAAGCAAGCGGTGCAGCGCCTGAATGATCTGGGCGTGATCATTGACGTCTCGCAGATGTCGACCAAGGCGCTGGAGCAAGTCGCGCAACTGAGCCGCACGCCGATCGTGGCCTCGCACTCGGCGCCACGGGCCGCGGTGGATATTCCGCGCAACCTCAGCGACAAGGAATTGCAACTGATCAAAAACAGCGGCGGCGTGGTCCAGGTGGTCGGGTTCTCGCAATACCTCAAACCGCTGACCCAGGGTACCCAGGACAAACTCAACGCCCTGCGCGCACGCTTCGACTTGCCGCCACTGCCCAACCTGGCCATGGCCCTGATGCCGGGCGACCCGATCATCACCGCCTGGTCCGAGCAGAAACTCGGCCAGTACGCCAGCGGCCTCTACGCGATTCTTGAAGAAGAGCCGAAAGCGACCCTCAAGGACCTCGGCGACGCCATCGATTACACCGTGCGCAAGATCGGCATCGACCATGTCGGCATCGCCTCGGACTTCAACGATGGCGGCGGCATCAAGGGCTGGGAAAACGTCGGCGAGATCCGCAACGTCACCGCCGAGCTGATCCAGCGCGGCTACTCCGAAGCGGACATCGCCAAGCTGTGGGGCGGCAATTTCATGCGCGTCTGGGAGCAAGTACAGAACGCCGCCAAACCGGCACTGGCCTCCCGTCAGGACGCAGCCAGACCATGACTGACCGCCGCACTTTTCTGAAACAGGCGGGCGTGATCGCAGCAGCCCTGCCAATGGGCGCAAGCCTGACATCGCCGGCGATGGCGTCCACTGCGCCGGCGGGTGACAAATGGGCCCGGCTGCGTCAGTTGTTTGATCAGGACCCGCAGGCGATTCACTTCGCCAATTTTCTGATCACCTCCCATCCCAGGCCCGTGCGCGAGGCCATCGAGCGTCATCGTGCAGCACTGGACCAGAACCCCGGCCTGGCCATGGACTGGGACTTCGGTGTCACCGAAAAGCGCGAAGCAAACGTGCGGGTCTGGGCCGGCAAATACCTGCAGGCCCAGCCCGGCCAGATCGCCCTCACCGGCAGCACCACCGAAGGCCTGGCGATGATTTACGGCAGCGTGCAGGTGCGCCCGGATCAGGAAATCCTCACCACCGAACACGAGCACTATTCGACCCGCAACATTCTCGCTTTCCGCAGCCGCCGCGATGGCACACGGGTGCGCAAACTCAACCTGTTCGAAACGCCGCAAAGCATTTCGCTGGATCAGGTGCTCGACACAATCAACCGCAACATCCGTCCCGAAACCCGCGTGCTGGGCATGACCTGGGTGCACTCGGGCAGTGGCGTGAAGTTGCCGATCGCCGAAATATCGCGACTGGTCGATGCACACAACCGACAACGCGACGACAAGGACCGGCTGATCTACGTGGTCGACGGCGTGCACGGCTTCGGTGTCGATGACCTGAGTTTCGCGCAGATGAACTGCGACTTTTTCATTGCCGGCACCCACAAATGGATGTTCGGCCCGCGCGGCACCGGCATCGTGTGCAGCCGCAGCGAAGAGGTGAAGTACGTCAGCCCCAGCGTGCCGACGTTCTCCGAGGCCACAACGTTTGGCACCACCATGACCCCGGGCGGCTACCACGCTTTCGAACATCGCTGGGCGGTGGACGAAGCCTTCAAGTTGCACCTGCAATTGGGCAAGGCCGATGTTCAGGCGCGCATCCATCAGCTCAACAGCTACCTGAAGCAGCGCCTGCGCGAACACGCCAACATCGAACTGGTGACCCCGCTCGATCCACAGTTCTCTGCCGGTTTTACCTTCTTCCGGGTCAAGGGGCAGGACAGCGATGAAGTCGCCGCCTACCTGATGAACAACCGGGTGATCTGCGATGCCGTCAGCCGCGACGTCGGCCCGGTGATCCGCACCGCGCCCGGCCTGCTCAACGACGAAACCGAAGTGGACCGGTTCATGGCCATTCTCGGTAAAAGACTGCGCGCCTGATCCCTCGACTCCAGTTTTCCTTTCACAGAGACGACTCATGAAAAAGCCTCACGCCTCATTCCCCTTCAAGGCCCTGCCCGCCCTGGCCCTGACCGCGCTGTGCGCCGGTCTGTTGCCCGCGGCCGCACAAGCGGCGACACCGCCGGCGCCGGGCAAAGTGTTCAAGGACTGCAAGGACTGCCCGGAAATGGTCGTGCTGCCGACCGGCACCTTCACCATGGGCACCCCGGAGGACGAAGTCGGGCGCGAGCCGGACGAGGGCCCGCGCCACGAAGTGACCTTCAGCAAACCGTTCGCCATCAGCCGCTTCCAGGTGCTGGTGGGTGAATGGGACGCGTACGTGCGCGAAACCGGTAACAAACCGTACGACTTCGACGACCGCCCCGGCCGCCGCTGCACCGCCGGCAAACCGCAATTCAAACAGACCGCGCGCGACCCGGCGGTGTGCATGAACGTCGCCGAAGCCCAGGGCTACATCGACTGGCTGTCGAAAAAAACCGGCCAGGCCTATCGCCTGCAAAGCGAATCGATCCGCGAGTACGCCGCCCGTGGCGGCAGCACCGGGCCTTTCCCGTTCCCGTTCGATGAAGGCAACAACTACCAGATTTCCAAACACGCCAACACCTACGGCGCCGCCGACGGCTACAACTTCACCTCGCCGGCCGGCACCTTCCCGGCCAACGCCTTCGGCGTTTACGACGCCCACGGCAACGTCTACGAATGGACCGCCGACTGTTATCACAAGGACTACGCCGGGGTGCCCAACGACGGTCGTCCCTGGACGCAGGAAAACTGCGAACGCCAGGTCATGCGCGGCAACGACTGGGGCGAAGCGCCAGTGTTTTCGCGCTCCGGCAACCGCAACAGCAGCTGGCCGACCAGCAAGGGCGACTGGCTCGGCTTCCGGGTCGTGCGCGACCTCTGAGCCTGCCCGCCACGACCGCAGCCCGTCTGCGGTCGTTTAAAGAAACTGCGTGACCATTCGTTTTCCTTAAGTACCGGCACTCCCTCCGCACCGAAGCAGGAATCCTCCATGACCAAGCCTACGCGTGGGGCGATCAACGAATTGTTCGCCCTGCTCAAGCCATTCCGCCTGATCGTCTCTGCGTCCATCGTGCTCGGCATGATCGGCGGCCTGAGCGTCACCGTGCTGCTGGCCACCATCAACAATGCCCTGCACTCCGATGACGGCCTGACCCGTACCGTGGTGATGATCTTCGCCGGGCTCTGTGCACTGGCGCTGCTGACGACGATTCTGTCGGACATCGGCACCAACTACGTCGGCCAGCACATCATCGCCAAATTGCGCAAAGAACTGGGGGAAAAGGTCCTGTCGGCGCCGATCGACCAGATCGAGCGCTATCGCAGCCACCGGCTGATCCCGGTGCTGACCCATGACGTCGACACCATCAGCGACTTCGCCTTCGCCTTTGCGCCACTGGCGATCTCCATGACCGTCACCCTCGGCTGCCTCGGTTACCTGGCGATGCTGTCGTGGCCGATGTTCCTGATGATGCTGGTGGCGATTGCGATCGGCACCACGATTCAAGCGATTGCCCGGGCCAGGGGCATGCGCGGTTTCTACGCCGCACGCGACTGCGAAGATGAACTGCAAAAGCACTACAACGCGATTGCCGAAGGCGCCAAGGAACTGCGTATTCACCGTCCGCGTCGCCAGCGCATGTTCGTCGCCGGCATTCAGAAAACTGCCGAGAAGATCTGCGACACCCAGATCAAATCCATCAACACGTTCGTCATCGCCAAATCCTTCGGTTCCATGTTGTTCTTCGTGGTCATCGGCATGGCGCTGGCCCTGCAATCCTTCTGGCCCAGCGGCGACAAAGCGGTGATGAGCGGGTTCGTGCTGGTCCTGCTGTACATGAAAGGGCCGCTGGAGCATCTGGTCAGCACCTTGCCGATCATCAGCCGCGCGCAGATCGCCTTCCGCCGGATCGCCGAGCTGAGCGAGCAATTTTCCTCGCCCGAACCGCACCTGTTGCTGGAAGACCAGGGCCAGAAGCCCGGGGCCGTCAACAGTCTGGAACTGAACAATGTGCGCTACGCCTTCCCGCCGGTGGCTGGCAGCGAACCGTTCCGTCTGGGCCCAGTCAACCTGCGCATCGAACAAGGCGAGATCGTGTTTATCGTCGGCGAAAACGGTTGCGGCAAAACCACGCTGATCAAATTGCTGCTCGGCCTGTACGCCCCGACCGAAGGCGAAATCCGCGTCAACGATCAGCCGATCACCGCGCTCAATCGCGATGATTACCGGCAGAACTTCACGACGATCTTTGCCGACTACTACCTGTTCGATGATCTGATTCAAGGCGACCGCCAGGTCCCACAGGACGCCACCCGCTACCTCGAACGTCTGGAGATTGCGCACAAGGTCAGCGTGCGCGACGGCGCCTTCAGCACCACCGATTTGTCCACCGGCCAGCGCAAGCGTCTGGCGCTGGTCAACGCCTGGCTCGAAGAGCGTCCGGTGCTGGTGTTCGATGAATGGGCGGCGGATCAGGACCCGACCTTCCGGCGGATTTTCTACACCGAGTTGCTGCCCGACCTTAAGCGTCTGGGCAAAACCATCATCGTGATTTCCCACGATGACCGTTACTTCGACGTCGCCGACCAACTGGTGCGCATGGAGGCCGGCAAGGTCAAAAGCGAACTGCAGACTGCTTGAAACACGGGGCCGCAGCCAGGCCGGAAAAATAGTTTTCCGGTTTGCCGCGGCTTCCTCGTCTTAATGAGATGAATAAGAACCATTAACAACTATACCTGCCAAGGTCTTAACCTCATGTCCGCATCCCGTTTCATGCTTCGCCCTCTGACTCGAGCCCTGCTGATGCAGGGCGCCACACGTTCCCGCCTGGCCGGCACCGGCCTGGGTCTGGCCCTGTCCGTCGCTGTCACGCCGTATGTGCAGGCGCAGGAATGGACCCTGAACATTCCGGCCCAGCCACTGGCGCAGGCGCTGCAGACGCTTGGTCAACAGACCAGTCTGCAAATCGTCTACAGCCCGGAAAGCCTGCAAGGCCTGCGCTCCAGCGCGCTCAACGGGCGCTATCAGGGCGATGATTCGCTGAACGCGATGCTCAAGGGCACCGGCATTCGCTATCAGCGTGACGGCAACACCGTGACGGTGCTCGGCCCGGCCACCGGCGACGCGATGGAACTGGCTCCGACCAACGTCAACGCGCAACGCATGGGCGCCACCACCGAAGGCAGCAACTCCTACACCACCGGTGGCGTGACCATTGGCAAAGGCGTGCACTCGCTGAAAGACACACCGCAGTCGGTCACGGTCATGACGCGCAAAATGCTTGATGACCAGAACCTCAACACCATCGAACAGGTGATGGAAAAGACCCCGGGCATCACCGTGTACGACTCGCCTATGGGCGGCAAGTATTTCTACTCGCGCGGCTTTCGCATGACCGGTCAATACCAGTACGACGGCGTACCACTGGACATCGGCAGCAGCTACGTACAGGCCGACAGCTTCAACAGCGACATGGCCATCTATGACCGCGTGGAAGTGCTGCGCGGCGCCGCCGGCATGATGAAAGGCGCTGGCGGCACCGCCGGTGGCGTCAACTTCGTGCGCAAGCGCGGCGGCGATACTGCCCACACGCAACTGTCGCTGTCGGCAGGCACCTGGGACAACTACCGTGGCCAGGTCGATACCGGCGGTCCGCTGAACGACGCCGGCACCATCCGTGGCCGTGCCGTGGTCACCGAGCAGACCCGTCAGTACTTCTACGACGTGGCCAGCCGCAAGGACCAGATCTACTACGGCGCCCTCGACTTCGACCTCAGCCCCGACACCACGCTGGGCGTGGGTTTCGCCTGGGAAGACGTTGACGCCACGCCATGCTGGGGCGGTCTGCCGCGTTATGCCGACGGCTCCGACCTGCACCTCAAGCGCTCCACCTGCCTGAACACCGCATGGAACAACCAGCGCAGCAAACGCGCCACCTACTTCGCCGACCTGAAACACCAGTTCAACGACGACTGGTCGCTGAAGGTCGCGGGCGTCTATTCGCGCAACACCCAGGACATGGAATACGCCTTCCCGAGTGGCGCAGTGCCGGTCGGTGCCACCGCTTCGAACACACTGATGCTGGGCAGCATCTACGACTACGATCAACGCGACTACGGCTTCGATGCCTACGTGGACGGTAAATTCGACGCCTTCGGCCAGCAACACGAATTGACCGTCGGCGCCAACGCGAGCCGCTCGCACAAGGATGACTTCTACGCCGTCGCCGCCCTGCCCCAACGGCAGAACGTGCTCGACCCGAATCATCACATCCCGCAACCGGACGAAAGCTATTACCTGGCCAACGCCTCCCGTGGCGGCCCGGTGGACATGCACATCAAGCAATACGGCGCTTACTCCATCGCCCGCCTGAAACTGGCCGATCCGCTGACCCTCGTCCTGGGCAGCCGTGTCAGCTGGTACAAGTCCGACACCGACTCGGTGCAGTACTTCCGTGGCGAAGGCACCCAGGTCGACACCAAGTCCACCGAAACCGGGCAAGTCACGCCGTTCGCCGGTGTGCTGTTCGACCTCAACGAAAACCTGACCGCCTACGCCAGCTACACCGACATCTTCACCCCGCAAGGCGCGTACAAGACCATTGATGGCAGCACGCTCAAGCCATTGGTCGGGCAGAGCTACGAGTTGGGGATCAAGGGTGAGTGGTTCGACGGTCGTCTGAACAGCTCCTTCAACCTGTTCCGCACCATCCAGAAAGATGCCGCTCAGGATGACCCGCGCTGCGAAGACAGTTCGTGCTCGATCAACTCCGGCAAGGTTCGCGCCCAGGGCTTCGAAGCGGAAGTCAGCGGTGAGGTGATTGATCGTCTGCAATTGTTGGCTGGCTATACCTATACCCAGACCAAAGTGCTGGAAGATGCCGACGCCACGCAGGATGGCGTGGTCTACAACTCCTACGTGCCGCGTCACTTGTTGCGCGTCTGGGGTGACTATAGCCTGAGCGGGCCGCTGGATCGTGTGACGATCGGTGCCGGGGTTAATGCCCAGACGGGCAACTACCGCACTTCGCCTTTGGGCGGTGACAACATTGACGGTGCTGGTTATGCGGTGTGGAACGGTCGCATCGGTTATCGCATTGACGATACCTGGTCGGTGGCGTTGAACGGGAACAACCTGTTTGACAAGCGTTACTACTCGACCATTGGTACCGAAGGGTTCGGTAACTTCTATGGTGATCCGCGTAACTTCGTGATGTCGGTCAAGGCTGATTTCTGATTGGGTGTGATGTGAGAGAGCCCCGCTTTGGTGGGGCTTTTTTTCGCCTGTTGGTCTTGGCGGCGTTCGGGCCGACCATGCTCTTTGGGTTTTGGGGGCATATCCGTCGCTGCGGGTGGTGCCGCTGGCGGTTTCGCTCTTACAGCGAGTCACCTTTTCCAAACGCCGAAAAGGTAACCCAAAAGGCTTTGCCCCGGCGTACGGCACTTCGCTGAGGCTCAGTGTTCCCTCGCTACGGTGTCCATCCGGGGGCATCGCCTACGGTTTGCTTCGCTGCACCTCCTCTCGATGTATGCGGCTACGCCGCACGGCGCTGCGCGCCTAACCCCCGGATGAACACCTCCGCTCGGCCTGCCGAAGGGGCAAAAGATCAAAAGCCGAAGCCAAAGCCAAAGCCAAAGCAAGATTACAAGCCAGATCAAGAGCCCCTCACCCTAGCCCTCTCCCAGAGGGAGAGGGGACTGGCGGTGGTGTTTGGAAGAGTTACGCCGACGTGCGATACCGCGGTGAACTCAGGCTTTGAAAAGCCCACAGATCGGCTCCCTCTCCCTCGGGAGAGGGCTGGGGTGAGGGGCAGCCCCATCACAAAACCAAAGCCGAACACCCGCTCCTCACCACTCAATAGGCCGAGTGTCAGCTCGCCTGCTCTTGATTTTGATCTGTAAGGCGACATCGGAAGGCTGAGTGGAGGGATTGATCCGGGCGTGGGAGCGCAGCGACCGTTTGGCGCAGCCAAACACAGCGAGAGGAGGTGCAGCGAAGCAAACCGGAGGCGCTGCGCCCGGATCAATCCCGGAGCGAAGGAACCCCGAGCCCCAGCGAGCGGGCCGCACGTAGGAGCAAGCCTTTTTGGTTACTTTTTCGGCGTCTGGAAAAAGTGACCCGCCGTAAGGGCGGAACCCTAATCAGCCATTACCGCAGCAACGGATATTCACCCAAAAACCAACCAATACCCAATCACCCCAACATCAACGCCAACGCCCGGCTGAGGCGTTCATGCACCCGCAAAACATCAGGCATCACCGAAGCCATCCGCAGCAAATCATGCGTCAGCCCCGGACAATGCTCAACCTCGACACTCACCCCCTGCCCCCGCAACTTATCAGCATAAGCCTGCCCCTCATCAAGCAACGGATCAAAACCCGCCAACAACACAATCGCCGGCGCCACCCCGCGCAGATCCTCCGCCAACAACGGCGAAAAGCGCCAATCCAGATAGTCTTGCGGACTGCGAGCGTAATGCTGATAAAACCAGTCAAGCGTATCGTTCTCCAACAGATACCCCTCGCTGAACAACAACCGCGAATCGTGCGTACGCGAAGCATCAGTAACCGGATAGCACAACAACTGCGCCTTCGGCGCGATAGCCACAGTATGCGGTTGCACCACCGCCTGAATCGCCAGCACCGTGGCCAGGGTCGCACCGGCACTATCACCGCCAAACGCCACGCGCGAGGTATCAAGGCCAAAGCTGACGGCATTTTCCGCCAGCCATGACAAAGCATCTTCGCCATCCTCCAGCGCCGTCGGAAAACGATGCTCCGGGGCCAGTCGATAACCCACCGACAACACCGCACACGGCGTGCGCTGGCAAAACTCGCGGCACACACCGTCGTGGGAATCGAGGCTGCCGACGACAAACCCGCCACCGTGGAAATACACCAGCACCGGCATCGACGTGCCGGCGCCGTTCGGCCGATACAGGCGCAACGCCAAAGGCGCGCCGTCCCGGGCCGCCGTGTCGATCGGCGTCACCGACAGATCTTCAGGCGCAGCCCAGCGCAGTTGCGCCGTGGTCTGTTCGAAGGTGGCGCGGGCCTCGTTCGGAGTCATCTGGTGCATGGCCGGCAGGCCGGCGTCCTGGCTGTCTTGGGCCAGGTCGAGAAAGGCTTCCAGATCAGGGTGTAACGACATCGCTAGGATCCTTGTATCAGCAAAATAGGGGCGCGCCCTGGCAACGCCCCTTGGAAATGACTCACCGTTCGACGATCAGCCCACACGTACCATGCAGTGCTCGACCAACGCCTCCAGCTCACGCTGGTAATCGCTCATCAAGGCATCCAGGGTGCCGGCGCGATAACGCTGGCTGCTGTAGATGCAGCGCATGGCCAACTGACCGTCATAGACCTGGCCGACAATTTCCAGCCAGTTGCCCAGATTGGCCTTGAGGCTGTAGTTGTCACCGGTTTCTTCCAGCGCCGGCACCAGCAGGGCTTGCTCGTCGAAGCTCTGGTCGAACTGGCCCAGGTAGTTGAAGGTGACCCGCGCTTGCGGCAGCTCGGCCAATTGCCGCGACACCTCGGCGCCGGCCAGATGCCGCAGCACGCCATAGCCGATGCCCTTCTGCGGCACCGCTGCCAACTGTGCCTGCACATTGACGATCGACTGGCCGATGTCGTCGCTGTCCGGACGCAAGCGCACCGGGAACATGCTGGTGAACCAGCCGAGGCTGCGGCTCAGGTCGATGGACTCGAACAGGTCTTCGCGACCATGCCCTTCGAGCAGAATCAGTGCCGACGGCTGCTGGCTCCAGCGGCACAGCGCACGGCTGAGCGCCGACAACAGCAAGTCGTTGATCTGCGTGCCGTACACCGCCGGGGCCTGTTTGAGCAGTTGTTCGGTGTGTTCGCGGGACAGTTTGAGCCGCGCCTGCGCCTGCTGACGCACGAGGTTTTTGCCGCGCGGGTTGTCGCACGGCAAGTCGACGCCCGGCTGATCCAGTTGCTCCAGCCAATACCCCAGTTCCTGCTCGGCAATCACTGGCGCCTGCGCCTGCAAGGCCTCGGCGAACGATCGGTAACTGCTGGTGCGAATCGGCAATTTCGGCTGCAGCCCCTGCACACACGCTTCGTACGCCACTTTCAAATCGTCGAGCAGAATCCGCCACGACACGGTGTCGACCACCAAGTGGTGAATCACCACCAGCAGGCGCGCCTGACCATCCGGCAAGGCAACGTGCATCACCCGCCAGACCGGCCCGTCGTCGAGGTTCAAGCTGCGCTGGGCAAGGTTGGCCAAAACTTCGACCTGCTCGCTGTTGTCCGCCTCGCGGCGCCAGAGCAACGTCTCGCGCTGTTCACTGAGGTCGCAGTAACGCTGCATCCAGCGCCCGCCTTCCTGAGAGAAACGCAGGCGCAGCGAGTCGTGATGTTGCTCGATCCAGCCCAGTGCCTGCTCCAGTGCATCGAGGTCCAGCGACTGGCGCGCGCTCAACAGCAATGACTGGTTGTAGTGATGCGCTTCGGCCATGCCTTCGGCAAAAAACCACTCCTGAATCGGCAAGAGATTGAACAAGCCCTCGGCGGCCACGTGCGTGACGTCCGCCTGCGGTGGTGCCGTGCCCTCCTTCGCCACGTCCTGCTCGACAATGCCGGCGATGGTCTGATAACGCATCAGGTCGCGCAGCTTGAGATCCATCTGCAACGTCGGGTGGTTTCTGACGCGGGAGATCACCTGCAGACTCAGAATCGAGTCGCCGCCCAGTTCGAAGAAGTTGTCGCTGATGCCCACCTGCTCAACCTGCAGCACCTGCGCCCAGATGTCCGCGAGCAGGCTTTCCTGCTCGTTGCGCGGGGCGACGTATTCTTCGGTTTTGAACTCGGGTTCCGGCAGCGCCTTGCGATCGAGTTTGCCGTTCGGCGTCACCGGGAAAGCCTCGAGGCAGACGATCTGCGCCGGCACCATGTATTCCGGCAACGAGGTGCGCAGGCCCGCCTTGAGTTCATCGCCGATGTCCTCGCCGCTCGCGGTGACCACGTAACCGATCAGTTGCTTGCCCGACGCATTGTCGCGAGCAATCACCAGCGCATCGCTGACCCCAGGCAATTGGCGCAGGCGGGCCTCGACTTCACCGAGTTCGATACGGAAGCCGCGCACCTTGACCTGGTGGTCGATGCGGCCGACGTAATCGACTACGCCGTCGCCACGCAAACGCACCAGATCGCCGCTGCGATACAGGCGCTCGCCCGCCGCGAACGGGTTCGGCACGAAACGCTCGCCCGTCAGCTCGGGACGCCCGTGGTAACCCCGGGCCACGCCATAACCACCGATGTACAACTCACCGGCAAGGCCTGGCGGCAACGGGTTCAGATCCTCGTCCAGCACGTACAGCGAACGCGCGCCCACGGCTCGGCCGATCGGCGCATAGGCCGCTTCGCAGTGCTGGCTGACCGGGACTTTCCAGAGCATTGGCGTGACCACGGTTTCGGTCGGGCCATAGCCGTTGGTGAAGTACTCGGGACGCAGCGCTGCCTTGACCTGTTCAAAGGTCTGATCCGGCACCGCGTCACCGCCGAAGCAATAGATGCGCACCGGTGGCGGCGCGATGCCGCTGGCCGCCGCGTATTCGGCCAGTTGTTTGAGGTAGGCCGGCGGGAAGCAGGCAATGGTGATGCCGTACTCGTGCAGCGCCTGATAAGTCTGCTCTGGCGTCCACAGGCAACCGTCGCGAATCACCAGACGACCGCCGCTGTACAGGGTGCTCAGCCAGCGTTCATGGGCACCGTCGAAGGCGAACGACATAAAGTGCAGCTCGCAACTGCGGGCGTCCATTTCGTACAGCTCGGCAATCGCCTGACAGTGCATGCTCAGCGGACCTTGCGTCACCGCGACGCCTTTTGGTCGCCCGGTCGAACCGGAGGTGTAGACCAGATACGCCAGGCTTTGCTCGTGAACGCGGCAGTCAGGGGCATAGTCGGCATAGCGGCTTTCGTCGAGGTGATCGACTTCCAGGCGCAGCAGGCCTTGGGGCGCCGGCAACGTGGCACGCAGGCTGCTTTGGGTCAGCAACAGCGCCATGCCCGAATCTTCGATCATGTACGCCAGACGCTCCGGCGGATACTCAATGTCCAGCGGCACGTAGGCGGCACCGCTCTTGAGCACGGCGAGGAAGCTCACGACCATCTCCAACGACCGCGGCAAGGCCACGCCGATCACCACCTCCGGCCCCGCGCCGTGTTCGATCAGGCAATGCGCCAGACGGTTGGCACGCAGTTCGAGTTCGGCGTAGCTCAGGCTCATCCCCGCACATTGCAGAGCAATAGCCTGTGGCTGTTGTTGCGCGTGGCGGCTGATCAGTTCCGGCAACAGCGCCGCTTGATGACTGTGCACCGGTTCGGCGCTCCAGGCCTGCGCGGCTTGCCATTGTTCGCTGCTCAGACGCTGCAGATTGCCGAGGCGTTCGTACGGCGCCGCCAGCATCGCGGCGAGGGTGTTTTCCATGGTCTGGCGAATACCGACCACCGCCTCGGCGCTGAAGTGGCTGCGCAGGTACAGGTATTCGATCGACAACTCGTCACCGAGCATCACCGCCAGGTCCATCGGCACGTTGGTCACGCCGTGGCCGATGGATTTGCCGAAGGTCAGGTCGGTGTCGTTTTCTTCCTGCAAGCGATCGTCGATCGGGAAGTTTTCGAACACCACGATGCTGTCGAACAGCGCCTGCCCACCGAGGTTGGACCAGCGCTGCACATCGGCCAGTGGCGCCTGGGAATAATCACGAATGTCGAGGTTGTAGGCCTGCACTTCGCCGAGCCAGTCGGCCAGGCGCTGATCGGCACGCGGCGTTTGAATGATCGGCAAGGTGTTGATGAACAGACCGAGCATGTTGCCGACATTCGCCAGACCTTCCGGACGGCCCGACACCGTGGCGCCAAAGGTCACCGTCTGCTGTCCGGTGTAACGCTGCAACAGCAGCAACCATGCACCTTGAATCAAGGTGTTGGGGGTGATGCGCAGGTCGCGGCAGAACTGCAACAGATCCGCGGTTTGCGTTTTGTCCCAGTTGGAGTAGATCGCATCGTGACCGGCGACATCGGCGCTGTGGCGCGGATGCATCGCCTGGCTAAGCGCCGTCGGCTCGTTGACCTCCGCCAGACGCGCCTTCCAGAACAGCTCCTGAGCGTCCTGATCCTGCGCCTGCAGCCAGGCGATGAAGTCGCGGTAACGACCGTTCTCGCCGATGATTTCGCCCTTGGCGTAATACTGCAGGACTTCGCCGAACAGCCGCGAACTGCTCCAGCCGTCCATCAGAATGTGGTGGCTGGTCCAGATCATCTGGTACTGATCGTCGCTCAGGCGCAACAGGGTCACACGTTGCAAACGGGCGTCGGCCAGATTGAAACCGAGCGCACGGTCAGCGCTGGCAAACTCGGCAATCAGTTCTTCACTGGTTTCGCGCTCACGCCAGTCGAGCACCTGCATCTGCAACGGCGCATGGCGATGCACCACCTGCAACGGTTTGCTCAGGCCATCCTGCCAATGGAAACTGGTGCGCAGAATCGCCTGACGGACGATGACGAACTCCCACGCCTGGCGGAAGCGCTCCACGTCCAGGCCCGTGATCGGCAGGCTGACCTGTTGCACGTAAAGGCTGCTGCCGTTATCCGACAGCGTGTGGAAGAGCATGCCTTCCTGCATCGGCGACAGCGGGTAAACGTCTTCGATCATGTCCGCCGGCACCGGCAGCGCATCGAGTTGCGCCTGATCCAGTTGAGCCAGCGGATAATCCGCCGGCGCCTCGTCGGTCGACGAATCGAGCGTAACCACAGCGGCGAGTTTCTGCACGGTCTGCTGCTGGAACAGGTCTTTGGGGGTGAAACGGATCCCCTGCTGACGCGCACGGCTGACCAGTTGAATCGAGATGATCGAGTCGCCGCCCAGGGCGAAGAAGTTGTCGGTCACGCCGACGCGCTCAATCTTCAGAATGTCCTGCCAGACCTCGGCCAGTTGTTGCTCCAGCGGCGTCGACGGCGCCACGTAGTCACGCTGCGACTGACTGGCATCCGGTGCCGGCAGGGCCTTGCGATCGAGTTTGCCGTTGGGGGTCAGCGGCAACTGTTCGAGAAACAGCCACTGCGCCGGCACCATGTAATCCGGCAGTTGCGTCTTCAGCGCAGTCTGTAGCGTTGCGCTCAGCGCGTCCTGCTCCTCAAGGCTCAGGCTGCTGTCGTTCGGCACCACATACGCCACCAGTTGCTGACCGCTCTGGCCATCCACCGCCAGCACCACGCCTTCGCGCACGCTGTCCTGCGCCAGCAGACGCGCTTCGATTTCACCCAGCTCGATGCGGAAACCGCGCACCTTGACCTGATGGTCGATACGCCCGACGTATTCGATGCGGCCGTCATCGCCGAAGCGGGTCAGGTCGCCGGTGCGGTACATGCGTTCGCCGGTGTTCGACAGCGGGTTGGGCACGAAGCGTTCGGCGGTCAGGCCCGGACGGAACAGGTAGCCACGGGTGATGCCATCCCCGGCCAGATACAGCTCGGCCGCCACACCAATCGGCGCCTCCTGCAACTGGCCGTCGAGCATATACGCCGTGGTGTTGACCAGCGGCCGGCCGATATTCGCCTGACCACCGGGTTCACGGCGGGTCCAGGTCGAATAGGTGGTGTCTTCCGATGGCCCGTACAGGTCGTAGACGTGAGCCACCGAGGTTTCACGGTAGAGGGTATCGACCAGGCTCTGCTTCAACGGCTCGCCAGCGAGGTTGATGATGCGCACGCCTTGGGGAATCTGCCCGATGCGTTGCAGCGCAGCGATGGCCGACGGCACGGTGTTGATCAGGCGCACCTGATCGCGCTCCGGCAAGTCCGGCAGCTCCAGGGCGTTGCGCGCCATGACGAGCGAACCGCCGCGCGCGAGGGTGACGAAAATCTCCCACACCGACAGGTCGAAGCACACCGACGTCGAGGCCAGCACGCCTTGCAGATCGTCTTCGCTGTAGACCTCGGCGGACCAGTGAATCAGCGCCTGCACGTTGCGATGGGCAATGGCCACGCCTTTCGGTTTGCCGGTGGAGCCGGAGGTGTAGATCACGTAGGCCAGATTCGCCGAATCGCCCTGCGCCGGCAGATTGTCCGCAGGCTGCGCGGCAAACGCCTGTCCGCCCGCCTCGACCAGCACCACTTCGGCATCGGTCTGCGGCAATTGCGCCAGCAGCGACTGCTGCGTCAGCAAGACTTTTGCCTGACTGTCGTCGAGCATGTAGGCCACGCGGTCGGCCGGGTAGTCCGGATCCAGCGGCACATAGGTGCCACCAGCCTTGAGCACCGCCATCAACGCGATCACCAGTTCCGCCGAACGCGGCATCGCCACGCCCACGCGGATTTCCGGGCCGCCCCCAAGCGCCAGCAGATGACGGGCCAACTGGTTGGCCCGTCGGTTGAGTTCGGCATAGCTCAGGGCGACGCCAGCATGACTCAGGGCCTGCGCTTGCGGATGCGCCGCGACCCGCGCTTCGAAGCTCTGCGCAATCAGGCGTTCAGCCGGATAGGCCGCGTGGTGGTCGTTCCACTGCGCCAGGGTCTGACGCTCGGCCAGCGGCAACAGGCCAATCTCACCCAGGCACCGCTGCGGCGCCTCAAGGAACTGGCGCAGCACTTCCTGCAGATGCGCGGCCAGGCCCAGCACGCTGCGCTCGGCGAAGTGTTCGGTGAGGTAGTTGAAGTCCAGATTCAACACGTCACTGGCCCCGGCAATCAGGGTCAGGCCGTAGTTGGTTTGCTCGCGGTGTTCCAGACCGGCGAAACGCAGCCCGCCCGGATTGGCTTCCAGTGCTTCGGACACCGGATAGTTCTCGAACACCAGCAAGGTGTCGAACAGTGCTTCGCCGCTCAGTTCGGCCAGACGCTGAATGTCTTGCAACGGGGTCTGCTCGTAGTCCCGCAGCAGCAGGTTCTTGTCCTGCACGCTGCGCACCCAGTCGCCGACGCTGACCGTCGCCTGCGGGCTGGCGATCACCGGCAAGGTGTTGATGAACAGCCCCAATTGCTGCTCGATGCCTGGCAAATCCACCGGCCGCCCCGACACGGTCGCGCCGAAGGCCACCGTGGCCTGCCCGGTGTAACGCTGCAACACCAGCAGCCACGCAGCTTGCACCAGACTGTTCAGGGTCACTTGTTGCTGACGGGAGAACGCATTCAGGCGCTGGGTGAACGCTGCATCGAAATGCAGGCGATGCATCTGTTTGCCGGGGCCCGGCACCGTCGCCCCGTGGCAGGCCGAAGCCAGTCGCGTCGGCTCGTGCAAAGCGGCCAGTTGTCCGCGCCAGAAATCCTGGGCGGCGGCTTTGTCCTGACCTTGCAGCCAGACCAGGAAGTCGCGGTAACGGCCCTGCGCGCCCGGCACCGGGTGGCCGGCGTAATCCTGCAACACCTCGCCGAACATCCGCGAGTTGCTCCAGCCATCCATGAGAATGTGGTGGCAGGTAAAAATCAGCCGATGGCGATCATCCGCCGTGCGCAACAGGCACAGGCGCAACAGCGGCGGATTCTGCAGATCGAAGCCGCGTTCGCGGTCGGCCTGCGCCCGCGCTTCGAGCACGGCGGGCAGATCCGCCACCCCGCGCACATCGACTTCCGGCATTTCCAGGGTCAACTGGCGATTGATCACTTGCAGCGGCGCATCAAGGCCATCGCGGCCCCAGATGAACCCGGCGCGCAGCACTTCATGACGATCTACCACGCGTTGCCACGCCTGCTGGAAGCGCGCCACGTCGAGGCCGTCGATGTCCAGCAGCATTTGATAGACATAGGCGCTGGCATCGGCGTCGTACAGGCTGTGGAACAGAATGCCCTGCTGCATCGGCGCCAGCGGATAGATGTCCTCGATGCGCTGGGCGGCGATCGGCAAGCTGTCCAGGTGCGCCTGGGACAATCCGGCCAACGGCACATCGGACGGCGTCAAGGCACCGCTCGGATGGCTCAGGCAATGGTCGATCAACTCGCCCAGCGCCACTTCATAGGCGCGGGCCAAGGCATTGATGGTCGCCTCTTCGAAAACATCGCCGCTGTAGGTCCAGGTCAGACTCAACTGGCCCTGATAGACCCGGCCGTCGATGGTCAGCCAGTTGGCCATCGGCGCGTTTTCGTCCTGGCCGGCGCCCTTGTCTTCAGTGGCCGGCACCCACAGGGCGTCGGCGTCGAAGTTGTTGTCGAACTGACCGAGGTAGTTGAACGTCACCTTCGGTTGCGCCAGATCGCTCAGTGCAGCTTGCGCCTCGGCGCTGCCCAGATGCCGCAGCAAGCCGTAGCCGAGGCCTTTGTTCGGGATCGCGCGCAGTTGCTCCTTGATGCCTTTGATCGACGCTTCGAGACTGGCGCCGGGCATCAGACGTACCGGGAACATGCTGGTGAACCAGCCGACCGTGCGGCTGAGGTCAACGTCGTCGAACAGGTCTTCACGACCGTGACCTTCGAGCTGGACCAGCGCGCTGTCAGTGTTCGTCCACTGACACAACACCCGGGCCAGCGCCGTGAGCAGCAGATCGTTGACCTGGGTGCGATAGACCGCCGGCGCCTGCTGCAACAGCTGACGGGTACGTTCGGCGTCCAGACGCGTATCGACGCTGCGCTCGAACCGGTTGCTCAACTGGCCCTGCGGATTATCCAGCGGCAGTTCGACCGACACGTCGCGCAACTGGCCACGCCAGTAATCCAGCTCGCTTTCCAGCTCGCCACTGCGGGCATGCTCCTGCAGACGCTGGCCCCACGCCTTGAACGCACTGGTCTTGGCCGGCAGGCTCACGGCTTGCCCGCGGCTCAGCTGTTGATAGGCACTTTGCAGATCTTCCAGCAGGATCCGCCACGACACGCCATCGACCACCAGGTGATGGATCACCAGCAGCAGGCGCTGACTGGCGTCCGGCAACTCGACCAGCGCTGCGCGCATCAGCGGGCCGTCGTGCAGATCGAGGCTGCGTTGCAAGTCCAGGCACAGCGCCGGCAATGCCGCACTGTCGTCCAGCACAAAGGTGCGCAGCAAGGCGTGCGCCTGTTCCGCCGGCGCATGCGTTTGCTGCCAGCCATTGTCTGTCTGGCGATAACGCAGACGCAAAGCGTCATGGTGCCGCTGCAGATGCTGCAACGCCTGCTCCAGCGCTGCCGCTTGCAGCGCGTGGGCCGGGGTCAGCAGGATCGACTGGTTCCAGTGATGCCGCGCCGGGATGTCACTGTTGAAAAAGTAATGCTGGATCGGTGTCAGCAGCGCCTCACCGAGCACATCGCCCTGCTGCATCTGCACCGCGTCGCTCTGTTGCGCGACGGTGGCCAGACGCTGCACGGTCTGGTGCTGGAAGATGTCTTTGGGGGTGAAGCGAATACCCGCCTGACGGGCGCGGCTGACCACCTGAATGGAAATGATCGAATCACCACCGAGCTCGAAGAAGTTGTCGTTGAGACCAACCCGCTCGACCTTCAACACGTCTTGCCAGATCTCGGCCAGACGCTGTTCCAGTTCGTTGCGTGGTGCCGCGTAGGCTTCCTGCACCTGAGCAACGTCTGGCTGCGGCAGTTGCTTGCGATCCAGCTTGCCGTTAGCGGTCAGCGGCAGGCGCTCAAGGAACGCCCAACTGACCGGCACCATGTAATCCGGCAGGGCTTCACGCAGATGCGCCTTGATCGAATCGCGCAGCGCAGCCTGGCCTTCAGCGTCCAGCACTTCGTTGGCGACGATCCAGGTCGCCAGTTGCTGGCCGCTGAGGCCATCGACCGCGAGCACCACCGCTTCGCGCACGTCGGGGTGTTGGAGCAGTTGCGCTTCGATTTCCCCCAGTTCGATACGGAAGCCACGGATTTTCACTTGATGGTCGATACGGCCGATGTATTCGATCACACCGTCACCGCGCAGACGCGCCAGGTCGCCCGTGCGATAGAGACGCTCGCCCGCCTGCGGATTGAATGGATCGGGAACGAATCGCGTCGCGGTCATGCCGGCCTGATTCAGGTAACCCCGGGCCAGACCGGCACCGGCGATGTACAACTCACCGATGCAGCCTTGCGGCACCAGGTTCAGCGCGTTGTCGAGCAAGTACCACGACAGGTCGACAATCGGCTCGCCGATGGGGCTGCTGTGGTTCTGCTGCAAGTCGGCCAGCGACAACGGCCGGTAGGTCACGTGCACGGTGGTTTCGGTGATGCCGTACATGTTGATCAGCGTTGGCGCGCGGTCGCCGAAGCGTTCGAACCACGGGCGCAGGCTCTGCACTTCCAGGGCCTCGCCGCCGAACACCACGTAGCGCAAGGCGTTGTTGCGCGGCGACTCGCTGGCCACCTGCATCAATGGCTTGAACGCCGACGGTGTCTGGTTCAGCACGGTGACGTTTTCATCGCACAGCAGGGTGTAGAAATCCTCCGGGGAACGGCTGACATCGTGGGGCACCACCACCAGTTTGCCGCCGTAAAGCAGCGCACCGAAAATCTCCCACACCGAGAAGTCGAAGGCGTAGGAATGGAACAGCGTCCAGCTGTCCTGCGGACCAAAATCGAACCACTGTTCGGTGGCGCTGAACAAGCGCATGACGTTGCTGTGCGGCAGCAACGCGCCCTTCGGTTTGCCGGTGGAGCCGGAGGTGTAAATCACGTAGGCCAGATTGTCCGGCGTGGTCAGGCACCGCGGGTTGACGTCGTTGCCAGGGACTGGCGCTTGATGCAGATCGAGGCACGCCAGGCCCGCCGGCACCGGTAATTGCGCCAGCAGGTGACCCTGGGTCAGCAGCAACTCAATGCCGCTGTCTTCGATCATGTAGGTCAGACGGTCGTCGGGATAGCCCGGGTCGAGCGGCACATACGCGCCACCGGCCTTCAACACCGCGAGGATGGCCACGATCATGTCCAGCGAACGCTCGACGGCGACCCCCACGCGCACGTCCGGGCCTACGCCACGGGCGAGCAACGCATGCGCCCACTGGTTGGCACGGCGATTGAGTTCGGCGTAGGTCAGGCATTGCCCGGCGAAGGTCACGGCGATCGCGTCAGGATGACGCTCGGCCTGCGCTTCGATGGCTTGATGGATGCACTGGTCGGGCGTTTGCTCGACCCGCACCGGGTTCCACTGCGCGAGCAACTGTTGCTGCTGGCCGGCATCGAGCATCGGTAGCTGGCCAATGCGCTGGTTCGGTTCGACGACAATGGCCTGCAACAGCGCTGTCCAGTGTTGCGCCAGAAGCTCGATGGTCGCCGCGTCGAACAGATCGGGGGCGTACTTGAGCACCGCTTCGATGCCGTGCGCCTGTTCGGTGGTGTTCAGGGTCAGGTCGAACTGCGCGGTCTGGCTCTGCCATTCCAGCGGCTCGATGTTCAAGCCGTTGAGGCGGGTTTCGACGCTCGCGCGGCGTTCGGCCTGGTGGTTGAACATCACCTGGAACAACGGGCTGTGACTGAGGCTGCGGCCCGGCTCCAGCGCTTCGACCAATTGCTCGAACGGCAAGTCCTGATGGGCCTGCGCTTCCTGCGCGGTCTGTTTGACCTGACGCAGCAATTCGACAAAGGGCATCTGCCCGTCAATGTCGGCCTTGAGCACCTGAGTGTTGACGAAGAAGCCGATCAGCCGCTCGATCTCGACCCGGCCTCGGTTGGCATTCGGCACGCCGACCCGGATGTCGGCCTGGCCGCTGTAACGGTGCAACAAGGCCTGGAACGAAGCCAGCAAGACCACGAACAGGGTGACGTTCTCTTGTCGGGCGAAGGCTTTGAGCGCGTTGCTCAGCGCCGGGTCGAGAATCAGGTTGTGGCTGGCGCCGGCAAAGCTTTGCTCGATCGAGCGCGGACGATCCATCGGCAGTTCCAGCACCGGTTGCTCGCCGCCGAGCTTGTCTTGCCAGTAGGCCAGTTGCCGCGCCTGCTCACCGGCTTCCATCCACTGCCGTTGCCACAGGGCGTAGTCGGCATATTGAATCGGCAAGGCCGGCAGGCCGGCGTCGTGACCGAGGTTGAAACCGGCATAGAGCTGCACCAGTTCCTCGATCATCACTTGCAGCGACCAGCCATCGGAGACGATGTGGTGCAGGGTCAGTACCAGCACATGCTCATTCGGGGTGACTTGCAGCAAGGCTGCGCGCAACAGCGGGCCGTGCTCCAGGTCGAAGGTTTGCTGGCTCTGGGTCTGCACGAACGCCTGGATCGAGGCATCCGGGTCGTTGGCCAGCTCAGCGCCCGGCTGATGGATCTCCAGTGCAAAGGGTCCTGCCGGCAGGACCACTTGCAACGGTTGCCCGGTTTCCTGAGTGAACACCGTGCGCAAGGTTTCGTGTCGTTCGATCAGCGCCTGGACGCTGCGCTCCAGCGCGCTGACATCCAGCGGGCCCTGCAAACGCAGGGCCGTCGGAATGTTGTAGGCGGCGCTGTGCGGCGCCCACTGCCAGAGGAACCACTGGCGCTGCTGAGCGTAGGACAGCAGCAACGGCTCTTCAGCCGTGCGCTTGAAAACCGGGGCAATGTCAAAGAGGTTGACGCCTTTCTGCTTGAGCAGAACCGCCAGAGCCTTTCTTTGCTTAGCCGAAAGTTGTCCTACCGACTCGATTAACTCTTGCACGCGTTTTTCCCTCTCAAGAAATCAGTTTTTCCAGATCATCGAGGGATAGACGTTTGAGGGCCTCCAGGGATTTAGCCAATTCATCCTGAACGGGCGACATTTCGACGCGCAAGGCCTCGATCCGCGCACAGAACGCCTTGAGGGTGTCGGTTTCGAACAGTTCCTTGAGCGGCACCTTGTCGCCCAGACGTTCCTTGATCCGGGTGACCACCAGTGTGGCCAGCAACGAGTGCCCGCCGAGCTGGAAGAAGTTGTCCGCGAGGCCCACGCGCTCGACCTCCAGCACCTCCTGCCAGACCGCCGCCACGTCCCACTGCAGATCGGTCTGCGGCGCCTGATAGTGCTGCTGTGTCGGGCTGTCACCCAGCGCCATCAGCGCCTTGCGATCGAGCTTGCCGTTGGGGGTCAGCGGGATGGCGTCGATCAGGTGCAAGTGCCCCGGCACCATGTGCGCCGGCAAGCACGCGGCGAGTGCGCTGCGCAGGCGTTCGGCCAAGGCCGGTTGCCCGGCCACCAGCTGCGCCGCGACGACGTAGGCATGCAGGTGTTTACCGGCGGCACCGTCCTGGGCGAGCACCACGGCTTCACGGACTTCGTTCTGCTCCAGCAAGCGCGCTTCGATTTCGCTGAGTTCGATACGGAAGCCGCGAATTTTCACCTGATGGTCGGCGCGGCCGATGTACTCGATGTTGTCGTCACTGCCCTGGCGCACCAGATCGCCGGTGCGGTACAGCCGTTCGCCGTTGCTGGCATACGGGTTCGGCACAAAGCGTTCGGCGGTCAGCGCGGCGCGCATCAGGTAGCCACGGGTCACCCCGGCACCGCCCAGGTACAGCTCGGCCGGCACACCTTCCGGCAGTACTTGCAGCTGAGTGTCGAGCAGATAGGCCACGGTGTTTTGCAGCGGCCGGCCGATGTTCGCCTGCCCGTGCGGCGTGCGCAGGGTGAAGGTCGAATAGGTGGTGTCTTCCGAAGGCCCGTAGAGGTCATAGACCTGTTGCACCGACGTGCTCGCGTACAAACTGTCCACCAGACTTTGCTTGAGCGGTTCGCCCGCCAGATTGATGGTCGCCACCGACCGCGGAATCTGCCCGGCCCGTTGCAGCGCGGCAATCGCCGACGGCACGGTATTGATCAGAGTGACCTGTTCGCGCGCCGGCAGCTCGGCCAGCGCCAGCGCGTTGTCCGCCAGCACCAGGCAACCCCCGCAGGCCAGGGTGACGAAGATTTCCCAGACCGACAGGTCAAAGCAGATCGACGTCGACGCCAGCACGCCACGCAGCTGCTCTTCGCGATAGACCCCGGCCGACCACTGAATCAACGCCGACAGGTTGCCGTGGGTAATGGCCACGCCTTTCGGTTTGCCGGTGGAGCCGGAGGTGTAGATGACGTACGCCAGATTCTGCGCGGTGACATTCGCCAGCGGTGCGGTAGCCGGGAGCGCATCCAGTGCGCCCTCTTCCACCAACAGCACCTGCGCGCTCAAGGTTTCAGGCAGCAGCGCCAGTGCGGCCGGCTCGGTAAGCAGCACGGCGGCACGGCTGTCGTCGAGCATGTGCAGCAAACGCTCCTGCGGGTAATCCGGGTCGAGTGGTACATAAGCGCCACCGGCCTTGAGGATTGCCAGCAAGCCGACGAGCATGTCCGGTGTACGACGCATGCACACGCCCACGCGTACTTCCGGTCCCACGCCCAACGCTTGCAGCTTGTGCGCCAGTCGATTGGCCCGGGCATCGAGACTCTGGTAGTCGATGTGTTGCTCGGCAAACACCACAGCCTGCGCGTGTGGCTGGCGCTGCACCTGCGCAGCAATGTGTTCCAGCACCGTGCGCGCATCTGGCGCCGTGGCGGTGGCCTTGCCCCACTCGATCGCTGCTTCGCGTTGCGGCGCTGCCAGCAGTTGCAATGCACCCAGCGGCTGGGTGGCATCGGCGAGGAACTGCGTCAGCAGGCTTTCCAGTTGCGCGCTCAACGCGTTGATCGTCGTCGCAGCGAAACCGGCCCGGTCGTAACTGATGCCCAGGCTCAGCTCACGCCCGGTGACCGCCACCAGCGTCAACGGGTAGTTGGTCTGTTCCTGACGACGGATCGCCGAGAACGTCAAACCGGTAGCCGGGCCCTGTTGCAGGGCTTCGGCCATCGGGTAGTTTTCGAACACCAGGATGCTGTCGAACAGCGCCCCGTTACCCGCACCGGCCCAACGCTGAATGTCGTAAAGCGGGGTGTGCTCATGCTCGCGCAGCGCCAGATTGAGGCCCTGCACCTGTTGCAGCCACTGGCTGACGACGATCTCTGCGGACGGCGCCGCCACCACCGGCAAGGTGTTGATGAACAGACCGATCTGTTGTTCGACGCCCGGCAAGTCGGTCGGCCGTCCGGCCACCGTGGCGCCGAAGGCGACGTTGTCCTGCCCGGTGTAACGCTGCAACAGCACCAGCCACGCCGCTTGCACCAGGGTGTTGAGGGTGACTTTCTGCTCGCGGGCGAAACGGTTGAGGTCCGCCGTCAACGCCTCGCTGAAGACGTGCTCGTGATCGGCATAACCTGCGGCAAGCGCTTGCCCGCCCGCCACGGCACTGGCCAGACGTGTCGGCTCGTCGAGATCGGCCAGTGCTGCCGTCCAGAATTCGCGACTGGCCTGCTGATCGCGCTGGCCGAGCCATTCGATGTAATCGCGATAGCGTCCCTGTGACACGGCCGGGGTCATACCGGCGTAGCGTTGCAACACTTCGCCGAACAACTGCGAAGTGCTCCAGCCGTCCATGAGGATGTGATGGCAGGTGTAGATCAGGTGATGCGTGGCCTCGTCCGTGCGCACCAGCGTCACCCGCAACAGCGGCGCCCGGGTCAGGTCGAGCCCGCTGGCGAGGTCGTCGCCGGCCAGTTGATCCAGCGCTGTGCCAAGGTCAGCACGACCGCGCCAGTCCTGTGTGCTCCATGGCATCTGCGCAGTTTGACGCACCACTTGCACCGCAGCGGCGGCATCCTGTGGCCAGACAAAAGCCGTACGCAGGATTTCGTGGGCATCAACGGTGTGCTGCCAGGCCTGACGGAAGCGCTCGGCGTCGAGATGCTGCACATCGACGCGCAATTGGTTGGTGTACGCCGGACTGTCCGGATCGTTGACGCTGTGGAACAGAATGCCCTGCTGCATCGGCGACAACGGATACAGATCGACGATGTCGCGGGCGGGGATCGGCAGTGCCGACAGTTGTGCCTGAGTCAGCGTTGCCAGGCTGAAGTCCGACGGCGTGACAGCGGCCTCGCCACTGTTGCAGCAATGTTCGATCAAACGTTCCAGCTCGCGACGATAGGCCTCGGCCAGCGCCTCAATGGTTTCTGCGCGATACATGCCGGTGCCGAAGGTCCAGGTCAATTCCAGCTCACCGCCGTAGACCTGACCATCAACGCTCAGCCAGTTACCCAACGGTGCCGCCGCGTCCTGATTGGCGCCGGTGCTTTCACCACTCGGCACGAACAATGCGCCTTCTTCGGGGTTGAACGCGCCGTCGAACTGGCCAAGATAGTTGAAGGTCACACGCGGCTGAGGCAATGCCTGCAACTCGGCGCAACGGCTCAGGTAACGCAGCACGCCAAATCCGATGCCTTTGCCCGGCACCGCACGCAGTTGTTCCTTGATTGCGCACAGGGACGCACCTGGCGTCGCCTCAGGTGTCAGGCGCACCGGGAACAGGCTGCTGAACCAGCCGACCGTGCGGCTCAGATCAACATCGTCGAACAGGTCTTCGCGACCGTGTCCTTCAAGCTGCACCAATACCGAAGGCTGCTCGCTCCAGTCGCACAATACCCGCGCCAGTGCGGTCAGCAGCAGGTCGTTGATCTGCGTGCGATACGCCGCCGGCGCCACTTTCAGCAGCTTGTGGGTCAGTGCCTGACTCAGGCGCGAGCTGGCCCGGGCCGCTTGCGCACGCGTCTGGTGCTCTTGCGGGAAATCTCGCGGCAGCGTTGCGTCGCCCGCCTCCAGGGTCTGGCGCCACCAGGCACCTTCAGCGGCCAACGCCTCGCTCTGCCCGTAACGGTGCAGATGCTCGGCCCAGCTGTGCAGCGAGCTGCTTTTACCCGGCAAGACCAGCGGCGTGCCCGCCGCCAACGCGGCGTAAGCGTGCTGCAGATCTTCCAGCAGAATGCGCCACGACACGCCATCCACCACCAGGTGATGGATGACCAGCAACAGACGTTGTTCAGCGTTCGGCAGGTTCACCAGGACCGCGCGCAGCAAGCGCCCCAGTTGCAGATCCAGGCTGCGCTGGGCTTCATCGGCGAGTGTCGGCAACGACGCCAGACTGTCCAGCTCGCGCACCCACAGCAATTCAGGATCGCGCTGGCTCTGCGGTAATGCCTGCCAGGTATCGCCCGACAGCTGGAAATTCAGCGCCAACGCATCGTGCTGTTCGACCAGTGCCGCCAGTGCTGCGCGCAGATGCGTGGCGTCGAGCGGCGTGGTCGGCTGCAACATCACCGACTGGTTCCAGTGCTGACGCCGGGCAATCTCCATCTCGAAGAACCGCGCCTGAATCGGCAACAACGGCAATGGCCCGCGCGCTGCCGGCGCCGCAGTCGTAGCGGGTTTCGCTTCAATCAGTCTGGCCACCGCGGCCAATTGGCCAATGGTCTGTTTTTCGAACAGCTGCTTGGGGCTCAGCTTGATACCCTGGCGTTTGGCCCGGGCAATGATTTGCAGACTGAGGATCGAATCACCGCCCAGTTCGAAGAAGTTATCGCTGCTGCCCACGCGCTCCAGCTTGAGCACCTCGGCCCAGATCGCCGCCAGCTTCTCCTCGACCTCACCCACCGGCGCGACGAACTGCTGCGTGACCAGCCCCGGCACCGGCAAGGCGCGCTTGTCGAGTTTGCCGTTGGCGGTCAGCGGCAGTTGCGCCAGCAGCACAATCTGCGCCGGCACCATGTACTCCGGCAGGCACGCCTGCAATTGCTCGCGCAGCCCCTGCGCCTGCAGGCTCACACCCGCCACCGGCACACACCACGCCACCAGTTGCAGCCGCGCCGGGTCATCATCCAGAGCCAACGCCAACACCGCAGCCTCACTGACGCCGTCGAGGCCGAGCAGCACCCGCGCGACTTCCGCCGGTTCCACGCGATAACCGCGCACCTTGACCTGATCGTCGGCGCGGCCGATGAATTCCATGGCCTGTTGACGATTATGCCGCACGCGGTCGCCGCTGCGGTATACCCGCGAACCCGGCGCGCCGAACGGATCGGGCAGGAAGCGTTCGGCGGTCAATCCGGGCTGGTTCAGATAGCCCAGCGCCACGCTGTCACCACCGATGTACAACTCGCCGGCCACCTGATCAGCGACGCTGTTGAGCACATCGTCGAGCACGTAAACCTGCGCGCCCGTCAGCGCAGTGCCGACCGGAACACAGCGCGCATCGGCCGCCAGTTCGCCAACTTCGTGGGTCAACACACCGACCGTGGTTTCACTCGGCCCGTAGTGGTTGATCACGCGGCAGCCCGGTTTGAGCTGACGCACGCGTTCCACCAGAGCTGGCGAGCAGGCTTCGCCGCCGACGATCAACGCGTGCTGCGGCAACACATCGGCGGCCCGGGCAGCTTGTAACAGTGCGGCCAGATGCCCCGGGACGATTTTCAGCATGCCCACGCGGTGAGTGGCCATGTACTCGGCAAACCGGTCCGGGTCGAAACCCAGTTCTTCCGGCAACACGTGCAACAGGCGCCCGGAACACAACGCGCCGAACAGCACGGTAAAGCCCAGGTCGGCGGCGATGGTCGAGACCAGCGCCATGCTGCTGTCCGGCGTCGGTGCCAGGCGTTCCAGCACACCACGCACGTAACTGCCCAGCGCCCCGTGGCTGACCAGCACACCCTTGGGTTGCCCGGTGGAACCGGAGGTGTGAATCACATAGGCCGGTGACTGCGCGAACAGGCTCACGGCCGGGCTGACGTCCGCCATCGCCTGCCATTGCGTGGGTGCATAAGCGAGCCCCTGACATCCATCCACCGCCAGCGCGGACACCCGCGCATCCCCTTCAGCGCACAGCAGCAGCCGCGCCCCGGCACTGCCAAGCATCTGCTGCAGCCGTGCGTTCGGCGCCTTGACGTCAAGCGGCATGTACACCGCGCCGGCCTTGAAGATCGCCAGCACGCAAGTCAGCCAGTCCAGCGAACGCTCCATCAGCACCGCCACCGGCTCGCCGATGTTCAGCCCCTGCGCCAGCAGATGATGGGCCAGACGATTGGCCGCCTGATCCAGCGCCTGAAAACTCATGCTCTGATGCAAGTCACGCGCAGCCAGTGTCTCGGGCTGCTGCGCGACTTGTCGATCCCACAGGTGCAACACCGACTGCGCCGGTTCGCCGGGTGCAGCAAGCACCGCTGGCGCCAACGGGGCAACACTGTGCAACGGCGCTTGCGGTGCTTTCAGCAACTCACTGAACAGGCCGAGCAAGGCCGGCACAAAACCGGCGACAGTCTCTGGACGATAGAGGTCGCTGGCATAGGTCATCTGCCCGTGAATCAAGGTGCCGTCATCGGTGATGTCCAGCGCCAGATCGAAGTGGGTGCCGTCCTTGTCCAGCGGGTATTCCGCCACGCTCAGCCCCGGTAGCGTCATCGAGCGTTGCTTCTGCATGCCGACGTTCTGGTTGAACTTGGCCTGGAACAGCGGGTTGTGACCGAGGGTGCGCTCGGCGACCAGTTCGTCCACCAGTTGCTCGAACGGCAACTCCTGATGCGCCTGGGCACCGAACGCCGCTTCGCGCACCCGCGCCAGCAAGTCGGCGAAGCTGCCGCGCTCATCCACTTCGCAACGCAGCACCTGGGTGTTGACGAAGAAACCGATCAGCCCTTCGACTTCGGCGCGGCCACGGTTGGCATTCGGCACGCCAACACGGATGTCGCGCTGCCCCGCGTGGCGCGAGAGGAACAGCGAGAACCCCGCCAGCACCAGCATGAACAGACTGATGCCCTGGCTGCGGGCAAAGGCGTTGAGTTGCAGGGACAACTGCGCGCCGAAATCGAAACTCAGGGTCTGCCCTGCAAAACTTTGCGTCAGGGGCCGGGCGTAGTCCGGCGCCACTTCCAGCAGCGGCTGTTCTTCACCGAGTTGCTGGCGCCAGTACTCGAGTTGCCGCTCGCCCTCGCCGGCTTCCAGCCAGCGTCGCTGCCAGATCGCATAGTCGGCGTATTGCAGCGGCAGGGCCGGCAATTGTGGCTCGCGCGCCAGACTGAAGGCCTGATAGCACTGGACGAACTCCTTGACCATCACGTCCATCGACCAGCCGTCGGAGACGATGTGGTGCATGCTCACCACCAGCACGAATTGTTCATCGGCTACTGCAAACAGGCTGGCGCGCAGCAACGGCCCGTGGCGCAAATCGAACGGCCGCGCCGTGACGGTTTGTACCTGTTGCGCCAGGGCCGCCTCGCGCTCCGACACCGGCAAACCGGTGAGGTCGATGCGCTCCAGCGCAATGGGTTGCTGATCGAGAATCACCTGATACGGTTGATCGCCTTCGGTATGGAACACCGTGCGCAACACTTCATGGCGCATGACCAGATGATCGAAGGAACGTTGCAGCGCCGCTTCGTCCAGGCGCCCGTTCAGACGCAGGCCGGCGGCCATGTTGTACGCGGCGCTCTGCGGTTCGAGCTGCCAGAGAAACAGCAGGCGTTGCTGGGCGAACGACAACGGAATCGGCGTGACCTCGTGCCGGCTGACCGGCAGCGGCAACAGGCTGAAGTCCTTGCCTTCCTCACGCAGTCTGGCCAGAAACTGTCGACGCTGTTCCAGCGGCAAACCGACGAACCTTTTCGCGATGCGTTCCGCCATGGTGCCGCTCATACTTCCTCTCCTTCCAAAGCATTCATGAACTGATCCATGTCGGACCAGTCGTCGTCCGTTGCGCCGCCGGCCTGTTGTGCCAGCAGCGCCGCCAGATCGGTCAGTAACGGTTTTTCGAACAGGCTGCGCAGCGGTAACACCACGCCCAATTGAGTCTTGATGCGCGCAATCACTTGCGCGGCCAGCAGCGAATGGCCACCGAGTTCAAAAAAGTGATCATCCAGACCGACCCGCGGCACCTGCAGGACCTCGGCCCAGATCCGCGCCAGACACTGCTCGGTCTCCGTTTGTGGCGCGCGATAGTCGCCCTGCAACTGGCTGGCATCCGGCGCCGGCAAGGCTTTGCGGTCGAGCTTGCCGCTCGGCGTCAGTGGCAGGTTCGGCAACAGCAGCAAGTGCCCCGGCACCATGTAATCCGGCAGGTGGCTTTGCAGCGCGGTGCGGATCTGCTGACGGAATGCCGATTGGCTGGCGGCGCCCGCCAGCACGGCCTGCTCGCCAACCACGTAGGCCACTAGTTGCTGACCGCCGCTGAGCGGCACCGCCAGCACCACGGCTTCACGAACGCCCGCGCACTGTTGCAGGCGTGATTCGATTTCGCCCAGCTCGATGCGGAAGCCACGGATCTTCACTTGATGGTCGACCCGGCCGACATACTCCAGCGCACCGTCAGCGCGCAGTCGGGCGCGGTCACCGGTGCGATACAGGCGCTGGCCATCAGCAAACGGGTCTGCGATAAAGCGCTCGGCACTGAGCATCGGCTGACGGTGATAACCACGGGCCAGGCCCGGGCCACCGATGTACAACTCACCCACCGCGCCTTGCGGCAACAGGTTCAAGTCATCATCGAGCACGTACAGCCGACGGGCCTCCAGACCGTGGCCGATCGGAATGCCGCGCCACGACACGGCATCCGACGTCAGCGCCGTGCAGTCATGAATAGTCGAGACGACTGTGGCTTCGGTCGGTCCGTAGGTATTGAGCAAGCGCACATGGCCCAAACCGGCCCGTTGCCACAGGCGCAAACCGTCCACCGCCATCGCTTCGCCACCGACGTGAATCTGCCGCAGTGCGCCGAAACCGGCCGGCGGCTGCGCCGCGTATTCCTGCACCAGCCAGTACCAGTAGGCGGCCGGCAGGTCGGCCAGAGTGATGCCGTGATCGACAATCACCTGACGCAACGTCGCGCTGTCCCACAACGGCGCATCACGCAACACCACAGCGGCGCCATGACACAGCGGCGGGAAGAACTGCTCGACGAAACCATCGAAGCTGCTGGTGGCGAATTGCAGGACGCGGTCGCCTTCGCGCAAGTCGCTGTAGTCGATGGCGCGAGCGATGAACTCGCTCAACGCACCGTGACTGACCGCAACACCTTTCGGTCGCCCGGTGGAGCCGGAGGTGTAGATCACATAGGCGAGGTGCTGCGCCTCAACGGTCACCGACAGATTGTCGGCGTGGTCACTGTCGTCCAGTTGCTCCAGGCACAGGCAATCGACGCCACCCAGATCCGGCAGGCTGGCGAGGTTTTCGTGATCGCTCAGCAGCAGTTTCAGGCCGCTGTCATCCAGCACATGGCGCAGACGTTCGGCCGGGGTTTGCGGGTCCAGCGGCACATAGGCGCCGCCGGCCTTGAGCACGGCCAGCAAGGCCACCGCCAGTTCCAGCGAACGCCCCAACGCTACGCCGACCAGCACGTCTGGCCCGACACCACGCGCACGCAACTGATGCGCCAGGCGATTGCTGCGCGCATTGAGTTCGCTGTAGGTGAGTGACGGTGACGGCGCCGTGGCGAGGCGTACCGCCACTGCCTGCGGCGTGCGCGCCACTTGCGCCTCGAACAGGGTCTGCACGCTGGCGAAAGCGGGTTCGCTCGCCGTGGCCTGAATCAGCTGTGCGCGCTCGACCTGCGCCAGCAGCGCGACGTCGCCGATCAATTGCTGCGGGTCGCGGCAGACGGACAGCAGAATATTGCGCCAGTGTCCGGCCATCGCGGCGATGGTCGCGGCATCGAAAATATCGGTGGCGTAGGTGAAGGCGGCGAACAGCTGCTCGCCCTCCTCGCGGGTGTCGAGCATCAGGTCGCTGGTGGCGGCATGTTGCCGACCGCTGCCGGCCAGTTGTTCTTCAGTCAGATAGCCGACCTGCAAACCCGACTCCAGCTGCACGTGCTGCAAGTCGGTCACCAGCGGCTGGTGGTTGAACATCACCTGGAACAGGGGGTTATGGCTTTGGCTGCGCGCCGGTTGCAGGGCTTCGATCAAGGCGTCGAACGGCAACTCCTGATGGACCTGGGCACCAAGGGCGGCTTCACGCAGGCTTTGCAACAGCTCGGCGAAACGGGTTTGCGCGGTGACTTCGCTGCGCAGGATCTGCGTGTTGACGAAGAAGCCGATCAGCCCTTCGGTTTCACTGCGGGTACGGTTGGCAATCAGGCCGCCGACGCGAATGTCGGTCTGGCCGCTGTAGCGATGCAACAAGGTCTTGAACGCGGCCAGCAACACCACGAACAGGGTCACGCCCTGACGCTGGGCAAGGCTTTTCAATTCCTGGCGCAGCGCGGCATCGATCACCGTTTCCAGGCGCGCCCCCTGATGACTCGATTGCGCCGGATAAGCACGGTCAGTGGGCAATTCCAGCACCGGATGTTCGTCGCCCAGTTGCCCGCGCCAGTACTCCAGTTGCCGCTCACGCTCACCCGCCTCCAGCCAGCTGCGCTGCCACAGGGCGTAATCGCGGTAGTGCACGGTCAGTGCCGGCAGCGACGGTTCGCGCCCCGCCACCAGCGCGTCGTAGGTGCGCATGAACTCGTCGATAAGAATGTTCATCGACCAGCCATCGGCAATGATGTGATGCAAGGTCAACAGCAACACGTGTTCCTGCTCGGCCAGACGCAGCAGGCGCAGGCTCAGCAGCGGGCCGTGTTCCAGATCGAACGCCTGGGTGGCTTCGGCCATCATGTGTTGGTGCGCCAGCGTCCAGCGCTGGTTTGCAGGCACCGCAGTCAAATCGGTAAGGCTCAGTGTCAGCGCCTCGGGCTCGGCGACTCGCTGAAAAGCACGCTCACCTTCCTGACCGAACGTGGTGCGCAGACATTCATGCCGCGCCGCCAACAGACTGAAGGCCTGCTCCAGCGCCTGCGCTTGCAACTCGCCCGTCAGGCGCACGGCCATCGGCAGGTTGTAGGCGGCACTGTGCGGGTCCAGTTGCCAGAGAAACCACATCCGCTGCTGGGCGTAGGACAGGCCGTCACGCTCGGCAATGCCGTCACAGTGGGTCATGGGAAGCTGCGCAAAGTCGATGCCTTCGCGGGCCATGCCGGCGAGAAACAAACGGCGTTTGTCCTGGGGCAGTTCGATAAAGCGGCGGGCGAGTTTCTGTGCGTCTGCGGCATTCATGCATGGGGTCCTTGCTGATCGGCGGCGTGACCAGGAGGCCCGGTCGTATCAACAAGAACGAATGACCAACGCGATGATTTAGCGCAGCGGCTGCCCGGCGCCCCACCGCCCAGACAAAAATGCCGAAGCCGGTCCAGGACCGGCTTCGGCAGCTTTATCGGCAATCACTCGATTGGCTCAGAGCGGGCCCTGTGAATGCCCCTCGGCCATCGCCACGATGACTTTGCGCGGCCCGACGAAGGGCGAGCGCGCATGCGCCGAGAGCATGTTGTCGAGCATCAGCACATCGCCTTCCTGCCACGGAAAACTGATCGCGCATTCGTCGAGCACCGCGCGGATCTGCGCCAGCACCTCGTCTTCGATGGCCGAGCCGTCGCCGTAATAGACGTTACGCGGCAAGTCCTCTTCGTCGACGATGTCCAGCAGGCTTTCGCGCACTTCCGCTTGCAGGTTGGAAATGTGGAACAGGTGCGCCTGATTGAACCAGACGTTGTCGCCGGTCACCGGATGCACCGCCACCGCCTGACAGGTCTGACGGGTGCGCAACTCCCCGTCATCCTTCCATTCGCAAACAATGCCGTGAGCCTTGCAGTAAGCCTCGACGACCTCGCGATCTTCGGTGTTGAACACATCTTCCCAGGCTACATCCAGGCCATTGCCGAAATTGCGCACATACATCAGGCCTTTGCTGACGAAGCGCTCACGGATCGCCGCCGGTATGCGCCGATAGACTTCACGGCTATCGGCAATCGGCGTTTCGCCACCGGATTTCGCCGCGATCATGCTGTAGAACCAGATCTTCATCGGCCAGTCGCGGGAATACGCCTGCTCGTTGTGCAACGGGATGCTCTGGTGCGCCGGGTACTCCGTCGAGGTGTACACCCCTTGAGTAACGTTGGTGCGCGGCGTCGAACCGAACTCGTAGTTCAACAACGGATGGCCAAAACTGGCGGCGAACTGGCGAAACTGTTCGGCACCGTTCAGGCGAAATCCACGAAACAGCACCCCGCCATCGCGCAGCAGATGCTCATCCACCAATGCTTTCAATTCGTCGAACACCGCCAACAGGTCGGTTTGCGCGTCGCTCGCCTCCACCAACAATGGCAGGCGTCCCCGTTGCGGCAGCAGCGGCCGAACGGAAAATTCCACAGCAACAGCCATGACTGGCCTCCTGTAATCACTCGATAAGGGCGCCGTGCGTTACAGCGCCGGGGCCGTCGCTTGGGCATGACGCCGGTGATGGACTTCCAGATGCGTCTTGATCGTGCGGATGACCCGGGCTTCGTGTTCATGAATGAAGAAATGCCCGCCGGTCATCATGTCCACGGAAAAACTGCCCTGGGTTTCCTTGCTCCAGCCAATCAGTTGCTCGGTGGTCGCGCGATCTTCCTTGCCGCCCAGCACGTGCACCGGGCAATTGAGCGAAGGCCGCTGCGCCGGCGTGAAGCGTCCGCACATCATGAAATCGGCACGCAGCACGGGCAGCGTCAGACTCATCAGCTCTTTATTGGCCAGCACTTCTTCGCTGGTGCCCTGAAAGGTGCGTAACTGCTCGATCAGCTCTTCGTCGCTGCGCGCTTCGGCGAACCCACGGTCGTAGTCGCTGCGCATCGTCGGCGCGGCGGTGCCGGAAGCGAACAGCGCCACCGGCTCCGGTGCGCCGAGTTCGCGAAAGGCGTGGGCCATCTCGCAGGCCAGCAGCGCGCCGAGGCTGTGCCCGAACAGCGCATAAGGCGTGTGCAGACCGGGCTTTTGCTCGCGGGCCAGCTGGCGCGCCAGGGCGCGCATGTCGATTTGCAGGGGTTCGTCGAAACGGGCACCGCGCCCGGGCAGTTCTACCGGTTGCAAGTGCAGCCACGACGGCAGTTGGCGCCGCCAGCGGCTGTAGACCATGGCGCTGGCGCCCGAATAGGGCAGGCACAGCAGTGTCAGCTTTGTCACCGCGTTTACCTCAATGGGTTATCTGTAAAAGAGAACGGATGAGGCGTCGCGCGAATTAGTCCGCCCTTCGCGAGCAGGCTCGCACAGGGGATTTGTGTGCGTGGCAGCCCCCTTGCAGGAGCGAGCCTGCTCGCGAAGAGGTCAGCCCATTCGACGCAGCACCTTGCGTCGAGTGAACTCTCGTCGCTTACCACCGGTCAGCTAATTAAGCCCTCAACCCAGGCCCCTCCCCTATGCATATTTCTCTCGCCGGTCAGGTAGCCCTCGTCACCGGCGCCAGTTCCGGCATCGGCCACGCCGCCGCCAAGGCCCTGGCCGCCGCCGGGGCTGCGGTGGTCATCAACTACAACCGCCAGGCCGAGCCCGCCGAAGCCCTCGCCCGGCAGATCGTCGCCGACGGTGGCCAGGCCATCGCGATTGGCGCCGATGTGTCGAAGGAAGACGAGGTCGAACGGCTGTTCGCCCAGACCCTCGACGCCTTTGGCTCGCTGGATATTCTGGTGGCCAACTCGGGTATGCAAAAAGACGCCGCCGCCGTGGACATGACCCTGGATGACTGGAACGCGGTGATCGGCGTCAACCTCACCGGCCAGTTTCTCTGCGCCCGTGCCGCGTTGCGAATCTTCAATCGCCAGGGCATTCGCCAGGGCGTGTCCCGCGCCGCCGGCAAGATCATTCACGTGAGTTCGGTGCACCAGCGCATTCCGTGGGCCGGGCACGTCAACTATGCGGCGTCCAAGGGTGGCGTCGACCAGTTGATGCAGACCCTCGCCCAGGAAGTCAGCCATCAGCGCATTCGCATCAACGGCATCGCGCCGGGGGCGATTCGCACGGCGATCAACGCGGAGGCCACCGAGGGCGACGCGGCGCAGGCGTTGCTCAAACTGATTCCCTACGGCCGCATCGGCGATGTCGAAGATGTCGCCAACGCGGTGGTATTCCTTGCCTGCGACGCCTCCGACTACATCGTCGGCACTACCCTGTTCATCGACGGCGGCATGAGCCTCTATCCGGAGTTTCGCGGCAATGGCTGAGCATCACCTGGAACGACAAAGCCCGATCGACGCCCACGGCATCATCGGCGACATGCGCACCGCAGCACTGGTCAACGACAAGGGCAGCGTGGATTTTTTCTGCTGGCCGGAGTTCGACAGCCCGTCGATTTTCTGTTCGCTGCTCGACAGCCCTGACGCCGGGATTTTCCAGTTGGCGCCGGACTTGCCCGACGCCCGACGCGAACAGATTTACCTGCCAGACACCAACGTGCTGCAAACCCGCTGGCTCAGTGAACGGGCGGTGGTTGAGGTCACCGACCTGCTGCCGGTGGCCGACAACCAGGACGACCTGCCGCTGTTGATGCGCCGGGTGCGGGTGGTCAGCGGCGAGGCGACCTTCCATGTGCGTTGTGCCGTGCGCCACGACTACGCCCGCGCCAAGACCCGCGCACAGATGGACCGGCAAGCCGTGGTGTTCAGCGCCGAGGGGCAACCGTCGATGCGGCTGACCTCGGATCAAGCGCTGCACATCGAGAACGATGCGGCGCTGGCCTCCTTTACCTTGAAGCACAACGAGCACGCCGAGTTCCTCCTCGGTGGCGCCGACGATCCGCGCTTTGAACAAGGTGCCGCGCAATTGTGCATGGAGCGCACCTTGAGCTTCTGGCGCGGCTGGATCGGCCAGTCCAACTATCGCGGCCGCTGGCGGGAGATGGTCAACCGTTCAGCCCTCGCGCTGAAGCTGCTGACATCGCGCCAGCACGGCGCAATTCTGGCGGCGGCGACCTTCGGTCTGCCGGAAACCCCCGGCGGCGAACGCAACTGGGATTACCGCTACACGTGGATACGCGACGCGTCGTTTACCGTTTATGCCTTTATGCGCCTGGGCTTTGTCGACGAAGCCAATGCCTACATGGGCTGGCTGCGTGGGCGGGTCAGCGATTGCTGCGGCCAGCCAACCAAACTCAACATTCTGTATGCCATTGACGGTCGTCAGGAACTGCCCGAAACCGAACTCACTCACCTGTCCGGCCACGGTGGCGCGCAACCGGTGCGTATCGGCAATGGTGCGTATGAGCAGATTCAGCTGGATATCTTTGGCGAATTGATGGACGCGGTGTATCTGGTCAACAAGTATGGCGACGCCATTTCCCACGAAGGCTGGAACCACGTGCGCGAAGTGGTCGATCAAGTGTGTGAGACATGGCAGACCGCTGATGTAGGCATTTGGGAAATGCGCGGTGAACAACATCACTTTCTGCATTCGCGGCTGATGTGTTGGGTGGCGCTGGATCGGGCCATTCGTCTGGCTTCGAAACGCTCGTTGCCGGCGCCGTTTGTGCAATGGGATCAGACCCGGCAGGCGATCTACGCCGATATCTGGGGCAACTTCTGGAATGAGGAGCGCGGGCATTTCGTCCAGTACAAGGGCGGAACGGCGCTGGACGGTTCGATGCTGCTGATGCCGCTGGTGCGCTTTGTCAGCGCCAAGGACCCGCGGTGGCTGTCGACCCTTGAGGCAATCGAAAAGACCTTGGTGCGCGACGGCATGGTTTATCGCTATCGCAACGACGATGCCAACATCGACGGTTTGACCGGCACCGAAGGCGCGTTTGCCGCGTGTTCGTTCTGGTACGTCGAATGCCTAGCCCGCGCCGGCCAGGTGGAAAAGGCCCATCTGGAGTTCGAACAACTGCTGCGCTATGCAAACCCGCTGGGGCTGTACGCCGAAGAGTTCGACAGCAAGGGCCGGCATCTGGGCAACACCCCTCAGGCGCTGACGCATCTGGCACTGATCAGTGCGGCGAGTTTTCTTGATCGGCGTTTGAGTGGGGAAAAGAGTGTTTGGCAGCCGTAATTTCGTCAGTCTCTGTAGGAAATATGCCGAACTTCAGCGCTTCGCCGGGCTAACCCCTACACAGAAATAAACAGAATCAGATCCCCTCTGGTGAGGGGATTTATCCCCCGACGGGCTGCGAGGCGGCCCGGCTCTTTGCCCGCTCGTTTCTTCAGCAGTACCGCATTGCATGGCTTTGCGACTGCTGCGCAGCCGATCGGGGATAAATCCGCTCACCACAGTTTGTGTAGTTTTTTCCGACTTTGTCTAAACAACACCCAGGTAAATCCCTCCCCCGTAACCTGCACTTACACCCTGAAATACCCTGTTGCCAGCTGTTACATCCACCCCTACCATCCACCGCAACGGGCACAGCGGAGCTGTCCAATAAAACCCGAATTCAAGGAACCAGAATGACCCAGCACGTCCACCGCACCATCGGCACGCCCCTGCGCAGCGGCCTGACCCGCACCCAACTCTGGGAAGCCGCCGACCAAGGCCTGATCAAATGCTGGGAGATCGGCCGCCAGCGCGCCACCCGCTTCCCCGACCTCGCGCAAAAATGCCTTGCCGGCGAACTGCCGGTGCTCGGCTGGAAAGGTGGCGTCAGTCGCAGCCTGAAGAAAAACGAAAAATTCGGCTCGCTCAAATACCTCGCGCAGTGGCAAGGATTACGTGGCGAGGATCTGGATATTGATCTGGGTGAAGAGCGTTCGCTGACCTGCTCGCGGACGAAGATGCGGGTGACGTTTACTCCGGATCGGGCGAAGTATTTCAATCAGCTCGCAGAGGCCGAGGTTTAAGGAGAAGCAGCAATGGTCGATCTGCATCAGGAGTTTCAAAACAGCGCTTTCTTTCATCAGGCCAGGATCGACCGGCGTTCAGCCGACGCACTGGTGGGTATTGCCGCAGGACTTGCCGCCGACGGGAAGATCAACCAGCAAGAAGCCGAGTTTCTCAAGACATGGATCGAAACCCATTTGGTGCACTTGGAAGATCCGGTCGTAAACATCCTATACAAGCGACTCGCCGACATGCTCAACGACGGTGTTCTAGACGCCGATGAATCTGTGGAATTGCTGGAAATGCTCCATCAGTTCACCGGTTTACCGGTCGGCATCGCACAAACCCATACAGCGTCTACCAGTCTTCCTCTCGACCACCCGGCCCCGGAATTATGTCTGGTTGATCGGGTATTCCTCTTTACCGGCGTCATGGCCTACGGACCACGAAAGGAATGTGAATCGAAGATTATCGAACGTGGTGGACTGATTGGCGGCTCCGTCAGTAAAAAAACTCACTATCTGGTGGTCGGTAGTATTGGCAATGATCAGTGGCTTCATAGCACTTATGGCACCAAGATCAAAAAAGCCGTAGAACTGAGAGACAACGGCGTGCCGATTGCGATCATCAGCGAAGATCACTGGCAGAAGGTGCTGTTCGGATAACAGGAGCATGAGATGACCGATGATGCGATTCTTTTCAGCAGAACTCCAAGTCTGACCATTGCCTACGAATACCATGGCCCGGACACAGGCACACCGGTCATCCTGCTCCACGGCTTCCCCTATTCACCCCGCGGCTACGACGAAATCGCCCCAGCCCTTGCTGCCGAGGGATACCGGGTGATCGTCCAGTACCTGCGCGGTTACGGCCCGACCCGTTTCAACAGCCCGGACACGTTGCGTTCCGGCCAGCAAGCGGCGCTGGCGCAGGATCTGCTGGATCTGATGGATGCGTTGGGTATCGAGCAAGCGACGTTGTGCGGTTATGACTGGGGTGGTCGGGCGGCGTGCATTGTGGCGGCGCTGTTTCCTGAGCGGGTGCGCGGTTTGGTGACTGGCGACGGCTACAACCTACAAAACATTCCGAATTCGGTCCAGCCGCTGGATCCGCAGAGCGAGCATCGCTATTGGTATCAGTATTACTTCCACACGCCCCGTGGCGTTGAAGGGCTGACGCAGAATCGTCGGGCGCTGTGCGAATTGCTGTGGCAGTTGTGGTCGCCGACCTGGGCGCGGAACGCCGAGCGTTATCCGTTGAGTGCACCGGCGTTCGACAACCCGGATTTCGTCGAGGTGGTGATTCACTCTTATCGTCATCGCTTCATGTATGCGCCGGGTGATCCGGCGCTGGAAGGGATGGAGCTGGCGCTGGAGAAACGACCGGCGATCAGTGTTCCGACGATTTCACTGTGCGGTGCTGATGATGGCGTAGGTCCGGCGCCGGCGGAGGATGAAGATGCCCACCACTTCACCGGGTTTTACGAGCGGCGGGTGCTGGCCGGCGTTGGGCATAACATTCCGGAAGAGGCGCCGGATGAAACACTCAAGGCATTGCTGGATCTGTTGCAACGTAAATAAACGCCCCTTGATAACGCATAGCCACGCAAGAGATTGACTGGCAATTGCAGTAGCACATGGCTACTCTCTTTGGATCCATTCAATCAAATCTTCGCCTCCCCCCCGTCGGGCAGGCGCTATGCGCATGACAAGGAACGGTTTACATGGGCGAGAATCCCGGCATCGAAATCGAATTGCCAATCGACCAAGGCGAACAGGCACATCAACCGGAACCAAAAAACCTGTTGGCGCAAGACGTCTACAAAAAAATCGTAGAGCACTTACAAAACAGTCTTGGCAAAACTCCCTCTTTGGACAGTCCGTCAGACGACCTTGACGACTATCGCAGCCATGAGGCGATTCTGATTGACGGTGGTCGAGGCACCGGGAAAAGCTCGGTTTTAGTCAATCTCAAGACTTACCTCGAAGGTAATAAGGATCTGTTGATCCTCAAACCCTTGGATCCGACACTCCTGGAAAACGGTGATGACCTCCTGCTCAACGTGATTGTTGCTGCGTTAATGAGAGACAAGGCCGTTCGTGGCGCCCTGCAAAACCATGAAAAGGAAGCTGAAGCGTTTTATGAGCAGTTGCATAAGCTGGGAGCGGCACTGGAAGGTATCCAGAAACAGAAAGAGCAATATGGTCTGGATAAACTTCGTGCGTTCATGGGCAACCAGTCTCTCGCAGAAAATGTTCACCTTCTGCTGAAAAAAACTTTGTCACTGACTGGAAAAAAGCTGGTTGTTCTACCTATTGATGACGTTGATACTTCGCTGCAGTTGGCCTTTGAAAACATTGAGGTTGTTCGCAAATACTTGACCTCTCCTTTTGTCGTACCCCTGATCAGTGGTGACCTGAGTCTGTATGACGAAGTTATCTGGCGTGAATTTCATGGACGACTGACACATCCCAAAGCGGCTATCGAAAAAGAAGCGCAAACAAGGGCCAAGGATCTTGCGGAAGAATATCAACGTAAAGTTCTTCCGCTACCGAGACGGGTAAAACTTCCGGCGCTAACAAGCTACCTGCAGAATCAAAAAATCATCCTGACCGATAATGGCGTAAAAATCTTTCCGCTCGGCATGCTCCAATACTGGCTTGACGCATTACTTAACGAACGAGTCAACGGAGAGGAAAATAGTCGCCTTGAAACCCCGCTACAGACCGTCAGAGAAATGACTCAATTCATCAATGGTTGCAAGCATCTGATTCCAAAGCTCAAGGATCACCTTGACCTAGATTTCAATAGTTGCTCGCCTCAAACTCTTCCCACCATGCTTAAACGCCTGTTGTTCATGCCACTGGGTGTTGCGATGGCTGTACAGGACTTTGAAGAAAATCTCAATAAGGCGGTCACCGTCGAACGTCATCGACGGGATGGTCGCACCGGGAAGGAGCGAGCCTATCGTTCATTAGGAGCCAGTACAGCGGACATCCCTGAGAATCTGAAAAAGGAACTTCGCCCTTACATTCAACAGTGGCAGAAAGTCATTTCTGATTATTTTCAGTATCATCGCAAAGGTGGGGCCGTTTACTTCACCGCTTTCACCAACGAAAAATGGCACGCTGAAAGCAATGACAGTAAAAAAACATCTGTATTAGCACATGACATGTTCCAGCCACTGGAGCAAAACAATAAAAAATATGAATACTTTGACAATATTTCCAGCATAAACAAAGTCTGGACCGAAATATTTTCCCCGATTGTTCCTCAAGCTTGGATAGAGCGAATCCCAAAGTCGACCATCTTGTACTTTCCGGTTCCAGAAAAAGGCCAAAGAATTCATGTCAAGCCTTCTTCCAGTTGGTCATTCAATCCCCACGTTCCCGAAGATCTTCAGGGCAAGGCAGAACTGGCACGGCAACTGCTTGTGCACTGGAGTTTTTTTTCGCCTAACCAGCGGGCGAACCTCGTATTTCACGGGCGAATTTTTGAACTGATTATCGCTAGCCTTGTACGGGACATTTCGGAGACCGAAATCACGGAGATCATAAACCGTCCGCCTTTTCACTCGATATCGGCGCTGGCACATACCAACACACTCAATCTCTCTGAAGCCTTCGACGCGAACGAGGATGAATCTAGGGAAGATGTCAGTACGGAAGATTCACTCAAAGGCGACCACGAAACGAACGAAGCCATAGCCAATCTCGCAAGTGAAATAAATAACTGGCGCCAGAATAACAACATCCAAGCCCCGCATAGCTGGTTGATCCATAACGTTCTTAATAAATCGTTCAACCAAATAAGTATATTTTCGACAAATAAAAAGCCGAACAACCCCTCGCTATTCGAAATCATTGATTCGGGAATGCGAATGTTTAACTCCGTTTGGTCTGCATTCGGGAGCTTCGAAAAAGGTGAAGTATTTGGCCTACCAAGGATAATTTCCTACGTTAACATGTCAAGCTCCAGCACCAACTTCGAACAACATCCACATTATCGACAAAATATTCTTCCGTTTCTGCAAAAAATCAATGATAGAGCGCAGCATCACGACTTTAAAACTGGATCCTACACTTTTGCACTGGAATCCCACCCTCTCCGCACCCTATTGCGGGAACTATTGACAAACAACCATAAAACACAAAACAACTCTACAAACAAGAAGGAAAACGAACGAAAAATCTCAATAAATAAAACACACCCCCTATCCGGCTTCTTTGAAACAGCCATGGAATCATTAACAGAACCAGAAAAATTAAAAAAACACATAACAGACTCAACAAAACTTAATAAAATAATCAACGCAACCGCCCGGGAGCAAGGCATAGCTTTAAAAATAGGCACGATAAAAAACCTTCCCTCCCACACAATGCTAAAGTTTTTAACCTCTGTAAGTGATAAATGTGATGACTCATTGAAAGTTGAGTTCAGCAATGTCATAAATGGAATCAAACACGTAGAGCCGGGAACGCCACAGCGCCATCTTAGATACATGCATGAACAGTATGTGGAGCACTTAAAAGCCGCAACTTCCGGGTCTGGTCCTGCCTGATGCTCGACCAATCACTCTTCGAGCTCGCCAGCGCCACGTGCTTCTCCAGTACATCCTTGGCGGAGACCTTGCGGTCGCGGCTCCTGGTTGCACCAGACCTAGGTGATCCGACCCTACACGACTCGTTTCACGCAACCTGTCTGCGTAATCTGCGTCTCGATCTTGATGCGGATTACCCCCGCCGGTTTCGTATCAACGACATGGATCTGGCACTCGAGACTCTGTGGCCTCGCAACATCTTCCTTGAGTCACAGGGAGGAAGGCTCGACATGCTCGACGGCCTGTTCGATCAACTGTTTCTGGAAAACGGTGACGTCATTCAGTATCGCGATGACCGTGTGCAGGCTTATGTGCGATGTGCTGCGCGGCTTGATCCGGCGTTGCTGGCCGGTTGGCGGATTGCCAGGCGTCTGCGACAACAGCCGAGGCTTGGATGCAATGACCTGTCGCGGATTGTGGAGGCTCAACAGCCGTTTTTCAGCCCACGTGCGCAGACAGGCAAAGCGTTTGCGGAAAACCATGTGCACTTGGGCGGAGTCCACTATGACGGCCTGGTGTTGATGTCGGGTTTGACCGCGCCGTTGAAAGAGCTGGCGAACGAACCCGCACTGAAAATACTTCCATCCCTGCAACGATTGACACAAAGACTGTTGATGGAAGTTGGTACTGAGCCACTTGATTCAAATCAGGTTCGTGAAATCTGCACCAAGAGTCTCGGCAGCCGCTGGAAAATCGAGCCGCCCATCAGCATCAATTGGAAATGGCTCGCTGAAAAACAGATGGAACCAGCCGATGTTCTGCATCCGCATTGGCAACGACAGAAAATTGCCCGGGCCCTGATCAAAGGCGATACCGGCAAGGCATGGTTGTGGTTTGTGATCTGGTGCTGGACGCGGTATCAAGATCCTGCCTGCACCAGCGAACTGCGCATGGCCCTGTTTTATCTACTCAATTCGCTGACTCACATGCGCCGACAACTGTTGATGGACGGCCAGGGCCTGACCCGTTTTGTAGACGTCTACAACAATCAGGCGCGCCGCAATCTGGGCTGGAATCAGCAGTACACCGATGCCGCGCGGCGTATCTTTCACGGTGAAGGTGACGTGGCGGAGATCAAGGTTGTCCATCATCAGTTCTCACCTCAAGCCGTCGTCCAGTGGTTGGGCCATCTGAGCACCGCCATTGGCCTTGAGTCGGCACCAAAACTCCGGCAAGTACCCTTGGCAAAACAACTGGCAATGCGCAATGCGTTTGAGCGCTGGCACTTCTGCATTCACCTCATTCGTGATGAACTCAGTCGAGATAACCCTTCAAACGTCTGGCAGGAAGCCAACAAGCTGCAAAGTAAACTCGCCAGCAATGCTTCTTGGGAACGTGAAGAACTGATCAATACGTCGTCGCTGTGGCCCGGACGGCTACAACCAGCCCGCTGGATACGAGGTCTAGATGTGGCGGGAGATGAAAATGCGGTGAAGACCGAAGTATTTGCCCCCGCGATCAGATGGTTGCGCCAAGGCCTGCAATCCAAACCTTTTCTGGCGGCTCCCGCAACGGGACTGCATCTGAGCATTCACGCTGGCGAAGATTATGCCCATCCACTATCGGGGATGCGCCACATCGATGAAACCGTCGAATTTTGTGAAATGCGTTCGGGTGATAGGCTCGGACATGCCCTGGCGCTTGGTATAGAACCCAAAATGTGGCTGGATCGACATGGTGAAGCCGTTCTACCGCTTGATGAGCATGTCGACAACCTGGTCTGGGCCTGGCATCACGCCTGCGAAATGAGCCCACACCTTGATCTGGCGGCACAGATCGTTCCCAAACTGGAACGTACTCTGCGCCGGCTCATTCCGAACATTTCCTGGTTACAGCAAGAATCAACTTTGCCGACGATCGAACAGCTTTTCGACGCATGGCGGTTACGACGCAACTGCAATCACTACGTTAAGTACAACAACATTGCCTATTTTGAGGACGCGAAACTCAAAATTGCCGTTCCTGACCGCCGTGATTTCGGACAAGACACAAAAAAAACACCCTCTCCCGCCGCGCAACTCTATCTACAACGCTGGCGGGGTCTTTCAATTCGACGAGCCGGTTTGAACAACTATGCATCGCCGCTTGAGAGTCATGAAAAAAAGCATCTCTGCAAGGTTCGAATTCGCCAGTCGGATCATGAATCCGACAGTCACTATCGGACAGAAGGGGATTTGAACCTGATTACCGTCACCGAAACGTCCAACGAAGTTTTGTTCATGCACGCACTTCAGGACTGGCTGCTCGACCGATATGACCGTCTGGGGCTGGTCATTGAAGCCAACCCGACTTCCAACGTTTACATCGCACGCCTGAAATGTCACAGCGAGCATCCCGTTTTTCGATGGTACCCGCCAGATGAAAACACCTTGGCCAAAGGCGCGAAAAATAACCTGTTCGGTTTGCGACGTGGGCCGATCAAGTTCTGCATCAATACAGACGACCCCGGCATCATGCCCACCACACTACGTACTGAATTTGCGCTTCTAAGAGAGGCTGCACTGACACACGAAGTGTCCCGCACGCAAGCAGAACAATGGCTGGAGCGCATTCGCCTGCTGGGCCTGGAACAGTTCCATCAGAAACATGAATCGTTATGGGGATAATTTTCCTCCTATGCTCGATGCTCACTGAACAACACCAAGCGCCACTTCAACAAGGACGCAAAGGAGCCGAAATACCCATGTTCGCTAAAACCCCACCGAAACCGGAGTCATTCAAAGTTTTTCTCGATGCGCTGAAATCGATTAACTCAAACCGGCACGACAAACAGTCCCTCATACGCATTGTTGAAGAAGTCAGCACGCTGATGCAAAGCAACATTGACTTCTACTCAACGCTAAGCACGAGACATACCTCAAGGGCAAAAAAAACACGCTGGATCGCGATCGGATTTGGCACGATCGGGGTGCTTGCACCGCTATTAGGCGGAATCAATGAATACTTCAAAGGTCTGGTGGGTTGGGGATATCCCGCTCTGGCCGTTGCAGGTGCGGCTATGTTGGCTGATCGCTCTTTCGGTTATACACGGGGTCATATCAGGTACGTGATCGCACGTTTGGAACTGAAACACCTGTTGACCAACTTCCAGGTCCAGTGGTCGATGTGGCTCGCTAATCATCCTGAAAACACTCTGGCCCCGGAACAACTGAAAGAAGCCGAGGCGTTTCTGCAAAAATTTGTCGACACGGCCCATGAAATCGTCAAGGCAGAAACGGCGGCGTGGGGCATTGCCGTTGTTGAAGATATGCAGGAGCTCAAAAACCTGATTGGGCAGAACGCGAAAGCGAAGACGGACGATTCAAAAGATCCCGGTTGACGTTCAGACTCTGATCGCTATTCATGGACGTTTCCGACGGACTGTTCTCGGGAATCACTGACCGAAAACCGCTCCCGATAAGCCTGCGGCGTCACGCCAATTGCCCGCAAAAAACTGCGCCGCAACGTTTCTTCACTGCCAAACCCGCAGTTGGCCGCGATGCGTTTGACCGGCAAACCGGTGTCACTGAGCAAGCGCCGGGCGGTTTCGACACGAATCAATTCAATCGCCCGTGCCGGGGTCTGGCCGGTGTCGGCGCGGTAGTGGCGGACGAAACTGCGCTCGCTCATCCCGGCCTGTTCGGCCAGGGTCGGGATGCCGAGGTCGCAGGTGAGGTGTTCGGCGATCCACGCGTGCAGTTCATCAAAGCGATTGCCCTGATTTTGCAGCGACAGGGTTACGCTGAATTGCGATTGCCCGCCCGGGCGTTTGAGGAACACCACCAGGTGCCGCGCCACGTCCAGGGCGATGTCGCGGCCCAGATCTTCCTCGACCATTGCCAGGGCCAGATCAATGCCGGCGGTGACGCCCGCCGAGGTCCAGACCGGGCCGTCGTTGATGAAGATCGGATTGGCTTCGACCTGCAGCTTCGGGTGCTGCTGCGCCAATTGTTCGCAACGGGTCCAGTGCGTCACGACGCGGCGCCCGTCGAGCCAGCCACTGGCCGCCAACAGAAACGCGCCGGTGCACACCGAGGCGACGCGCCGGCATTTGGCCGCGTGTTCGCGCACCCAATCCACCAACAACGCGTCCTCAGCCGCCGGGTAAATGCCCCAGCCACCGGCGATGATCAAGGTATCGCTGGCCTGCTGCGGCAAAGGTTCGGCCAGCACCGCCAGCCCCGCCGAGGACATCACCGCCCCGCCCTCACTGGCAATAACCGACGGCGCATAGGGCAAGGGCAAACCGCGCTGACGCGCAATGTCGTTGGCCGAGGCGAACACCTGCAACGGCCCGGTGACGTCGAGGATCTGCATGTTGGCAAACGCGAGTACGTGAATGGCTTTGGGCATTTGGCGTAATTCGTGGGGTTATTGGCGTATACGCCAGAACCTACGCGCCTACAGTGAAGCCGTCCACCCCTTTTCATGGAGCAAGAACAATGACGTTGCAGATCGGTTTTCTGTTGTTCCCGCAAGTTCAGCAACTTGACCTGACCGGGCCGTACGACGTGCTCGCCTCGTTGCCGGGCGTGCACGTGCATCTGATCTGGAAGGATTTGATGCCGGTTACCGCCAGCACCGGTCTGCTGCTGAAACCGACCACTACGTTCGAGGATTGCCCGGATCTGGATGTGATCTGCGTGCCAGGCGGTGGTGGCGTCGGGGCGCTGATGGAGGATGAGGTAACGCTGGCCTTCATCAAGCGTCAGGCTGCGCAGGCGAAGTACGTGACATCGGTGTGCACCGGTTCGCTGGTGCTCGGCGCGGCGGGCCTGCTGCAAGGCAAACGTGCGACCACGCATTGGGCGTATCACGATCTGCTGCCGACACTGGGCGCGATTGCGGTGAAGGATCGGGTGGTGCGTGACGGCAATCTGTTTACCGGCGGCGGGATCACGGCGGGGATTGATTTCGCCCTGGTGCTGGCGGCTGAACTGTTCGATGCAGACACGGCGCAATTGGTGCAGTTGCAGCTGGAATATGCGCCGGCGCCGCCGTTTAATGCCGGTAGCCCGGACACCGCGCCGGGGGCGATTGTCGATGAAGCTCGCCTGCGTGCCGCGCCATCGCTGAAGTTGCGCACGGAAATCACCGAGCGTGCAGCGGCGAAACTCAACTTGCGCTAGATCCCAATCCCTACACAAATCCCTTGCTGGAATACTAATCCCCTGTGGGAGCGAGCTTGCTCGCGAAAGCGGTGCATCAGTCGAAACAACTATTGCCTGTCACACCGCTTTCGCGAGCAAGCTCGCTCCCACATTGGGATTTATGTTGGGCCAACGGTATCGGAGCTGTCCCGCTTTACCGCCACACCTTCACTTGTCCCCACGCCCCCACCCGTGTAGAAAGCCCTTCCACACATTCTGCACAGGGACTTTCCATGAAGGCGTTGCCATGGCTCTATCTGGCACTTCTCAGCCTCGGTTACGGGTGGGCGCTGAGCTACGGACAGCTCGGCTGGCTGGCGCTGATCAGCATCGGCCTTCTGTTATTTGCCGGATTTGCCGTGCGCCAGCAACAGGTACCGGTTGCACGGTTTCTCGGTCATGGTCTGTTTATCGTCCTCGCCCTGTCGCTGGCCCTGCACTGGTTACCGGGTTTCTACAATGGTCGCGCCATCGACCCGCAGCGCTTCACCGACAACGCCGTGCCGTTCGCGATGTACCTGAATCTGGACAAACCGCTGATTGGTTTCTGGTTGCTGCTGGTCTGTCCGTGGATTGTCGCGCGGCGGTCGTTGCGCCTGACCGTATACGCCACCCTCCTCGCCCTGACCCTGAGCGCCATCCTCGCCCTCGGCGGCGCACTGTTGCTTGGCGTCATCACTTGGGCGCCAAAGTGGCCGGACCCGGCGTGGCTGTGGGTGTTGAACAACCTGCTGCTGGTGACACTGGTCGAAGAAGCGCTGTTTCGCGGCTATATACAGGGCGGGCTCAGCCGGCGCTTCCAGCACCTGCCCTACGGCGACAACCTCGCCCTGTTGCTGGCCTCGCTGCTGTTCGGCCTGGTGCACGCCGGTGCCGGCTGGACCTGGGTGTTGCTGGCGGGTCTGGCCGGTGTCGGCTATGGTCTGGCCTACCGTTTTGGCGGGCTGGGTGCGGCGATCGCCACGCACTTCGGGCTGAACCTGCTGCACTTTGCGCTATTCACCTATCCGATGCTGGCGAGTTGAAGCAAGGCCCGTTTTGCGACGCCGTACTTATTACTGAAAAAAAACTTCAATAATTTCCTGACATCGCCGACAACCTTTCAAAGCCTTGCGGATTGAAAAACCATGCGTAACAACCAGCCCATTACACAACGCGAACGGACTTTCCCGGCTCAGCAGCGGTTGATCTCCACAACCGACGCCAAGGGCGTGATCACCTACTGCAACGACGCTTTCGTCGAGATCAGCGGGTTTTCGCGTGAAGAACTGATCCGTGCGCCGCACAACCTGGTCCGTCACCCCGACGTCCCGGCGGCGGTGTTTTCGCACATGTGGGGCACACTGAAACAAGGCTTGCCATGGATGGGCATTGTCAAGAATCGCTGCAAATCCGGTGACCATTACTGGGTGAACGCCTACGTGACACCGGTGTTCGATGGCAGTCAGGTGATCGGTTACGAGTCGGTGCGGATCAAACCCACCGCCGAACAGATCCGCCGTGCCGAAGCGCTCTACCAACGCATCAACCAGGGCAAGTCGGCGATCCCTTCCAGCGATAAATGGCTGCCGGTGCTGCAAGACTGGCTGCCGTTCATTCTGGTCAGCCAACTGAGCTTCGTGATCGGCGCGACCCTCAACTCGCACTGGGGCTTCGCCCTGGCGGCCGGTTTGTCGGTGCCGCTGGGCCTGATGGGCCTGCAATGGCAGCAACGCGGGCTCAAGCGCCTGCTGCGCCTGGCCGAGCAGACCACTTCCGACCCGCTGATCGCACAGATGTACACCGACAGCCGTGGCGCCCAGGCGCGTCTGGAAATGTCGATCCTCAGCCAGGAAGCGCGCCTGAAAACCTGCCTGACCCGTCTGCAGGACACCGCCGAACACCTGACCGATCAGGCCAAACAGTCCGACGCCCTGGCGCACAACAGCTCCAGCGGCCTGGAACGCCAGCGCGTGGAAACCGAACAGGTCGCCACCGCCGTCAACCAGATGGCCGCGACCACTCAGGAAGTAGCGAGCCACGTGCAGCGCACTGCTGACGCGACTCAGGAAGCCAATCGCCTGACCGGTCGCGGTCGTGACATTGCCGGCGAGACTCGCGAAGCCATTCAGCGTTTGTCGGTGGTCGTCGGCGAAACCGGCCTGACCGTGACCCAACTGGCCAAGGACAGCGACGAAATCGGCGGCGTGGTTGATGTGATCAAAGGCATCGCCGACCAGACCAACCTGCTCGCCCTCAACGCTGCCATCGAAGCGGCCCGTGCCGGCGAGATGGGCCGTGGTTTCGCGGTAGTGGCTGACGAAGTTCGCCAACTGGCGCAACGCACCAGCGAATCGACCGGGCAGATTCATGCCCTGATCGCCAAGTTGCAGCAGACCGCTTCAAGCGCCGTGCAAACCATGGAAGCCGGGCATCGTCAGGCCGAAGAAGGTGTGGCGCGGGTACTGGAGGCGGATCAGGCACTGGTCGGGATCAGTGAAGCGGTGGCCAACATCACCGACATGACCACGCAGATTGCTGCCGCGACCGAAGAGCAAAGTGCGGTGGCTGAAGAGATCAGCCGCAACATCAGCAATATTTCGGAACTGGCGGATCAGACTTCCGAGCAGGCACATAACTCGGCGTTGCTGAGTGAAGAGCTGACGAAGACGGCGAATACGCAGTACTCGTTGGTGGAGCGGTTTAACCGCTGATTGAACTGGCGATAACAAAAAACCCGGAGGGCGAGAGCTTCCGGGTTTTTTGTTGCTTGTCTGAAAGTGATGGTGCTTGGCAGACCGCTTTCGCGAGCAAGCTCGCTCCCACATTGGAACTGCTTGGGACCACAGTTTTGTGTCCGACGACAATCTCCTGTGGGAGCGAGCCTGCTCGCGAAGAGGCCTTCTCTGCCGGCGAAGATCTCACTCAAGCAATGCAGACACTGCCTACAACTCGCCCAGAATGCGCCGACTGGTGCTCGTTGGGGCCAGGTTCTATTGTTTGCCGGTCAAAACTTATTCACATAAGCTGGTCAGCATGAATACACATCCTTCGGAGGCTCCGATGGCCACCACCCGAAAAACCGACAAACCCAGCAAAAAGGAAGTTCGTGAAGAACTGACATTCCTTGATGTTCGGCAAGCCGCGCGTGATGGGCAGAAAGTGTTCGATAAATTTGTGATCACTGGCAGGCTACCTATTACAAAGTAGGCCTGGATGCCAGCCATCAAAATTTCTGCACTTTTTGAACGAATCAAGAACTGGCAGAACTTTGCTGCACACTTCTACAACTACAAAATTTGCGATGAATTACCTGCCATTTTCGGGCGGGATGAACGACTCGATCTGAGCGACATGCACCACATCCACCTTGCCAGTACACAGTCACTGCAGGCTCGATGGGCAAAAATCAATCGCCAGTATTACCGGACAGCATTGGTTAATGATGCTGACAATGACTTTTGGCTGATTTATGCCTATGACGCTTTTCGGGATGAGTACTTGCTACTGACAATCACCGGCCCGGATGCCCATAACCGAAGCGAGTGGGGGTCATTTTTGCGCACCGTGCATTGTGAAATCGTTGAACCCTGGGCATTAGGCAGGATTATCTTTCCCGATCTGGATGATTTGTGACTCAAAGAGCTGATCGAGACCGGCAACAAGCGAAAGATCGCTACCTGCGCACCGTCCATGCCGATGATCTGTAAGGACCGTTGCAGGCTGCGATCCTTTGATCCTGCAAAACCGGGTAGCGAAAGCTTCCGGTTTTTTATTGCGTGTCTGAATTGATAGTGCTTGGCAGACCACCTTCGCGAGCAGGGCTTGCTCCCACTTTGGAACGTAGTGGGATCACAGATTTGTGTCCGACGACAATCCCTTGTGGGAGTGAGCCTGCTCGCGATGAGGCCATAACAGCCGGCGAAATTACTGAGGCAACTTCAGCTTATCCAGCAGTCGATTGACCAACAGCTCATTGAGCATGATCACCTGTTGCAGCGCCAGCAGCGGCTTGCGTTCCGGGCCGCCGATTGAGTTGGCGATATTGCCGGCCATGGCGTGGGCGTAAGAAAGCGACTCGCTCGCCTCGACCAGCAGGGTTTCGTCATCCAGCGTGGGATCGACGAGATAGACGGGGCGAAACTTGGGCGAGCTTGGCGGGGCCGCCAGGTCTTCAGGTTTGAGGTAGTAGTCGAGGGCGCGGTCGGTTGCTTCTTTGACCTTTTGCGAGCTGAGCGCGGGGTCGTGGGGGATTGGGTCTGTGGGTGGTGGGTTTGGTGTGATTTTGAACATGGATGGAGTCTCGTATCGAAATTAATAAAAGCCATCACCCTCGCTACCAAACGATGGGTGGCGGCCATGCGCGGGTTGGTAGACCGGTCGATACGGAAACCCGGCGCTCACGAATGAGCCCCACGCATGTCCACCATAAAAACGCAGCCGCAAAAAGAGGCTGAATAAGGTGGCGCCATACGGCGGTACCGAAGCGGGCTACCAAACCCGATCACTGATTTTCAGTGACAGGGAAACGATACCGCCCGCCCCATAGCCGCGTAAGCCGGCGGATTCTGGCGTACGCGTAGGTAACGGCGCAAGGTGTTGTAGGCTCGATGGCGTAACGTGCTGTGTGATTTAAACGTGCTTGCGCAATCATGTTTACGCACAGGAAATGCTGGACAGTAATCGCTTCCAGTTCTTTATCGTGTCAGCAGAATCGCCCCTCACCCTAACCCTCTCCCCGAGGGAGAGGGGACTGATCGAGGTGTTTGGGCAAGATACGCCGACGTGAAATACCGAGTTGAACTCAGATTCTGAAACAGATCAAAAGCCCCTCACCCTAACCCTCTCCCTGAGGGAGAGGGGACTGACCGAGGTGTTTGGGCAAGATACGCCGACGTGCGATACCGCGTTGAACTCAGATTCTGAAACAGATCAAAAGCCCCTCACCCTAACCCTCTCCCCGAGGGAGAGGGGACTGACCGAGGTGTTTGGGCAAGGTACGCCGACGTGCGATACCGCGTTGAACTCAGATTCTGAAACAGATCAAAAGCCCCTCACCCTAACCCTCTCCCGGATGGAGAGGGGACTGATCGAGGTGTTTGGGAGAGCTACGCCGACGTGAAATACCGAGTCGAACACAGATTTTGAAAAGCCCACAAATCGGCTCCCTCTCCCTCGGGAGAGGGCTGGGGTGAGGGGTAAATCCACCACAAATCCAAAGCCGAATACCCGTGCTCTTCACCACTCAACAGGATGAGCGTTAGCTCGGCTGCAGCTCTTGATCTTGACCCACGGGCGACGTCGGAAGGCTGAGTGGAGGGATTGATCCGGGCGTGGGAGCGCAGCGACCGTTTGGCGAAGCCAAACACAGCGAGAGGAGGTGCAGCGCAGCAAACCGGAGGCGCTGCGCCCGGATCAATCCCGGAGCGAAGGAACCCCGAGCCCCAGCGAGCGGGCCGCACGTAGGAGCAAGCCTTTTTGGTTACTTTTTCGGCGTCTGGAAAAAGTGACCCGCCGTAAGGGCGGAACCCTAAGTGGCCGTTACCGCAGCAATGGATATGTACCCAAAACAAAAACTGCGGCGCGTCCAAGATCTATCCCCCAAGGGGGCGAGGGGGAAAGGGAGCCGATCTTCATCTGGTTCAGAATCTCGGTTAACCCTTGAGAAACTCGGCCACCTGCTGCGCAGCGCTAGCCAAATGCTGCTCATGCGTAAACCCGGAAACCTTCAACGGCTTCAAATCATGATCCCCGGCCACCAGCCAAAACACCTTGATACTCGGCGATAACGCATACGCCTCGACAGCCTCACGATTGCCCAGCGCATCCCGCTCCCCCTGCACAATCAAAGTCCGAGTCTGCAAAGAAGCCAAATGCTCAACCCGAGGCTTCTCCGGCTTCCCCACCGCATAAAACGGATAGCCCAAACACACCAACCCATCAGCCCCCAACTCATCAGCCAGCAGACTCGCCATCCTCCCGCCCATCGACTTCCCGCCAATGGCCAAAACCCCAGCGACATGACGCCGCACCTCGGCATACACCTCACGCCAACATTCCTGCAGTTTCGCAGCAGGATTCGGCGGGCGCTTAACCCCATCCACCCGCCGCTGCGCCATATACGGAAACTCAAACCGCAACACATTCACCCCAAGCCCGGCAAGGCGCCCAGCCATATCGTTCATCCAGTCACTGTCCATCGGCGCCCCCGCTCCATGCGCCAGGATCAACGTCGCCGAAGCCTTACCCGTGGCGGCATCCCACAACCATCCATGATCACGCACACACTGCGCCCATTGATCCCCGTCAATACTGGCCTTGTGCTGTTTGTCCATGCTTGCCTCGCTTTTAGTCTGCCTATAACTCCAGACGAAGGATTCGCGGCGTTCTCGCGCGCGCTCACTTCGGCTGAACCGTGGATGGGGAACCATGAACACTTCTATCAGTACCGCCTACAACTACAAGGTGGTCCGCCAATTCGCCATTATGACGGTGGTGTGGGGCATCGTCGGCATGGGCCTCGGGGTTTTTCTCGCGGCCCAATTGGTCTGGCCTGAACTCAACTTCAATTTGCCCTGGACCAGTTTCGGCCGTCTGCGCCCGCTGCACACCAACGCGGTGATCTTCGCGTTCGGTGGCTGTGCGCTGTTCGCCAGTTCGTTCTACTCGGTGCAACGCACCTGCCAGACCCAATTGTTTGCGCCGAAAATCGCCGCATTCTGCTTCTGGGGCTGGCAACTGGTGATCCTTCTGGCCGCGATCAGCCTGCCACTGGGTTACACCAGTTCCAAGGAATACGCCGAGCTGGAATGGCCGATCGACATCCTGATCACCATCGTCTGGGTCGCCTACGCCATCGTGTTCTTCGGCACGATCATGCAGCGCAAGACCAAACACATTTATGTGGGCAACTGGTTCTTCGGCGCGTTCATCATCACCGTGGCAATCCTGCACATCGTCAACAACCTTGAGTTGCCGGTGAGTTTCACCAAGTCCTACTCGGTGTACGCCGGTGCAACCGACGCGATGGTGCAATGGTGGTACGGCCACAACGCCGTGGGCTTTTTCCTCACCGCCGGTTTCCTCGGGATGATGTACTACTTCGTGCCGAAACAGGCCGAACGTCCGGTGTATTCGTATCGCCTGTCGATCGTGCACTTCTGGGCGCTGATCACCCTGTACATCTGGGCCGGCCCGCACCACTTGCACTACACCGCGCTGCCGGACTGGGCGCAGTCGCTGGGCATGGTGATGTCGCTGATTCTGCTGGCACCGAGCTGGGGCGGCATGATCAACGGCATGATGACCCTCTCGGGCGCCTGGCATAAGTTGCGCAGCGACCCGATCCTGCGCTTCCTCGTGGTGTCGCTGGCGTTCTACGGCATGTCGACCTTCGAAGGCCCGATGATGGCGATCAAGACCGTCAACGCCCTCTCCCACTACACCGACTGGACCATCGGCCACGTGCACGCCGGCGCTCTCGGCTGGGTGGCGATGATTTCCATCGGCGCGCTGTACCACATGATCCCGAAAGTCTTCGGCAAAGAGCAGATGCACAGCATCGGCCTGATCAACGCGCACTTCTGGCTGGCGACCATCGGCACCGTGCTCTACATCGCCTCGATGTGGGTCAACGGCATCGCCCAGGGCCTGATGTGGCGCGCAGTCAACGAGGACGGCACGCTGACCTACTCCTTCGTCGAAACCCTGGTGGCCAGCCACCCAGGCTTCATCGTGCGACTGGTGGGCGGCGCGATCTTCCTCAGCGGCATGTTCCTGATGGCTTACAACACCTGGCGCACCGTGCGGGCCTCGCAGCCTGCTGACGTCGTTGCTGCCGCGCAGATGGCCTGAGGAGTCCGCCATGAAACACGAAACGATTGAAAAGAACGTCGGCCTGTTAATGCTGCTCATGGTGTTTGCCGTGAGCATCGGCGGCCTGACGCAGATCGTCCCGCTGTTCTTCCAGGACGTCACCAACAAACCGGTGGAAGGCATGAAGCCCTACACCGCGCTGCAACTGGAAGGCCGCGACATCTACATCCGCGAAGGCTGCGTCGGTTGCCACTCGCAGATGATCCGTCCGTTCCGCGCCGAGACCGAGCGCTACGGGCACTACTCGGTTGCGGGCGAAAGCGTATGGGATCACCCGTTCCTGTGGGGTTCGAAGCGCACCGGGCCGGATCTGGCCCGGGTCGGCGCGCGCTACTCGGATGACTGGCACCGCGCGCACTTGTACAACCCGCGCAACGTCGTACCGGAATCGAAAATGCCGGCCTATCCGTGGCTGGTCACGCAGGCGGTCGACAGCAGCCACACCGAAACCAAGCTCAAGACCATGCGTACCCTCGGCGTGCCGTACACCGACGACGACATCAGCGGCGCGGTCGCCAGCCTCAAGGGCAAGACCGAAATGGACGCGCTCGTTTCTTACCTGCAAGTGCTCGGCACTGCGATCAAGAGCAAGAGGTGAGCCATGGTCATTGAAATGAGTGCAGGCCTGATTCGCGGCCTCGGTACGGTTGTGGTGTTCGTCGCCTTCGTCGGCCTGACGTTGTGGGTGTTCAACCGCAAACGCACCCCGGAATTCGCCGAAGCGCGTCTGCTGCCGTTCGCCGACGAGCCGCAACCCGACACTACCCCCGCATCTGAAACAAGGAGTACCCGGCCATGACCACCTTCTGGAGTACGTGGATCTGCGTACTGACCATCGGCAGCCTGATCGGCCTGACGTGGCTGCTGATCGGCACTCGCCGGGGCGAGACCAAGGGCAGCGTCGACCAGACCATGGGCCACAGCTTCGACGGCATCGAGGAGTACGACAACCCGCTGCCGCAGTGGTGGTTCATGCTGTTCGCCGGCACGCTGGTGTTTTCCGTGGGCTATCTGATCCTGTATCCGGGCCTGGGCAACTGGAAAGGCATCCTGCCCGGCTACGAGGACGGCTGGACCGGCGTCCACGAGTGGGAAAAGGAAATGAACAAGGCCGACGCCAAATTCGGGCCAATCTTCGCCAAGTTTGCCGCGATGCCGGTGGAAGAAGTGGCGAAGGACCCGCAGGCGCTGAAAATGGGTGGCCGCTTGTTCGCCTCCAACTGCTCGGTGTGCCACGGCTCCGATGCCAAGGGCGCGTTCGGTTTCCCTAACCTGGCCGACAGCGACTGGCGCTGGGGCGGCAGTGCCGAGACCATCAAGACCACCATCATGGGTGGGCGGATGGCGGCAATGCCGGCCTGGGGCGAAGTGCTCGGTGAGGCGGGGGTGAAGAACGTCGCCGCTTACGTGCGCCACGAACTGGCCGGCCTGCCATTGCCGGCGGACAGCAAAGCTGATCTGCAAGCCGGACAGCAGGCGTTCAGCACCACTTGCGTAGCCTGTCATGGGGCAACCGGCCAAGGCACTGAAGCCATGGGTGCGCCGAATCTGACGCACCCGGCCGGGTTTATCTATGGCACCAGCCTGACCCAACTCGAGCAGACCATTCGCCATGGCCGCCAGGGTCACATGCCGGCGCAGAACGAGTTGCTGGGCAACGATAAAGTGCAACTTCTGGCTGCTTATGTGTACAGCCTGTCGCACGGATTGAATACAGAAAAACTGATTACTGAAGACAAGAAACAGTAAACATTGCGCACACCTCTGCCGCATCGTTCTCGGTGCGGCAGCATCCAGCCCCTTTGCGACGCATTGTCGCACCCCTTAACACCCTCGCCTTTCGAATCCCCCGAATCGGGTCTACGCTTGCTCGATGCGGACTGGCCCGTGCCGGTTCCAGGTCGACCCTGAGCGATGTGTTCGACAAATCGCCTGACTGACAGGGCGCAAAGCCCGGTAGATACCGGCTGTCGCGTCGATGACCGTCCGTCACCCGATCACTGCGTTCGAACACACCCCGTTACAACTGACCTGAACCCCTCACTTTTTTTCGTCCGCTGCGACATTTTGTCCAAGGCCAATTTTGTCCTTACGCGGCGTATGGAAAGGCCGCAGAATCAGCGTTGGAAAGCATTGACCCAGGTCATGGCGCGTTGCAATGACCCCCTGCTCTCTGCATACTTGCGGCCGATTTTAATCCTAATAAAACACCTAAACCGTGGAACCTTAGAATGAGCACAGCAATCAGTCCGACTGCTTATAACTATAAGGTAGTCCGCCAGTTCGCCATCATGACGGTGGTCTGGGGGATCCTTGGCATGGGGCTCGGTGTCTTCATCGCCTCGCAACTGGTCTGGCCGGAGTTGAACTTCGGTCTGCCGTGGACGAGCTTTGGACGCCTGCGCCCGTTGCACACAAACCTGGTGATTTTCGCCTTCGGTGGTTGTGCACTGTTTGCCACTTCCTACTATGTCGTGCAGCGAACCTGCCAGACGCGACTGATTTCCGACAGCCTCGCGGCCTTCACCTTCTGGGGCTGGCAAGCGGTGATCGTCGGCGCGATCATTACCTTGCCGCTGGGTTACACCACCACCAAGGAATACGCGGAACTGGAATGGCCGCTCGCCATTCTGCTGGCGATTGTCTGGGTCACCTACGGGCTGGTGTTCTTCGGCACCATCACCAAGCGCAAGACCAAGCACATCTACGTCGGTAACTGGTTCTACGGCGCGTTCATCGTCGTGACCGCGATGCTGCACATCGTCAACCACGCGTCCTTGCCGGTCAGCTTCTTCAAGTCCTACTCCGCCTATTCGGGCGCGACCGACGCGATGATCCAGTGGTGGTACGGCCACAACGCGGTGGGTTTCTTCCTGACCACCGGCTTCCTCGGGATGATGTACTACTTCGTGCCGAAACAGGCCGAACGTCCGATCTACTCCTATCGTCTGTCGATCGTGCACTTCTGGGCACTGATCACCCTGTACATCTGGGCCGGCCCGCACCACCTGCACTACACCGCACTGCCGGATTGGGCACAATCGCTGGGCATGGCGATGTCGATCATCCTCCTGGCGCCAAGCTGGGGCGGCATGATCAACGGCATGATGACCCTGTCGGGCGCCTGGCATAAGCTGCGCACCGACCCGATCCTGCGTTTCCTCGTGGTGTCGCTGGCGTTCTACGGCATGTCGACCTTCGAAGGGCCGATGATGGCGATCAAGACCGTCAACTCGCTCTCGCACTACACCGACTGGACCATCGGCCACGTACACGCCGGCGCCCTCGGTTGGGTAGCGATGATCTCGATCGGCGCGATCTACCACATGATTCCGAAACTGTTCGGCCGTGCGCAGATGCACAGTGTCGGTCTGATCAACGCGCACTTCTGGCTCGCGACCATCGGTACCGTGCTGTACATCGCTTCGATGTGGGTCAACGGCATCACTCAGGGCCTGATGTGGCGTGCGATCAACGACGACGGCACCCTCACCTACTCGTTCGTTGAGGCGCTGCAGGCCAGCCACCCTGGCTACATCGTCCGTGCCCTGGGCGGTGCGTTCTTCGCCAGCGGCATGTTCCTGATGGCTTACAACGTCTGGCGCACCGTGCGCGCCTCGAACCCGGCTGAAGCCGAAGCCGCTGCCCAGATCGCTGTCGTTGGAGCTCACTGATGAAGCATGAAGCTGTCGAGAAGAATATTGGCCTGCTGGCCTTCTTCATGGTCATCGCCGTCAGCGTTGGCGGCCTGACCCAAATCGTTCCGCTGTTTTTCCAGGACGTCACCAACAAGCCGGTCGAAGGCATGAAGCCGCGCTCGGCGCTGGAACTGGAAGGCCGCGATGTCTACATCGCCAACGGTTGTGTCGGCTGCCACTCGCAGATGATCCGGCCGTTCCGCGCCGAAACCGAACGCTATGGCCACTACTCGGTGGCCGGTGAAAGCGTGTGGGATCACCCGTTCCTGTGGGGTTCCAAACGTACTGGCCCGGACCTGGCCCGTGTCGGCGGTCGTTACTCCGATGACTGGCAACGTGCGCACTTGTACAACCCGCGCAACGTCGTCCCTGAGTCGAAAATGCCGGCTTACCCGTTCCTCGTGGAAAACAAGCTCGACGGCAAGGAAACCGCCAAGAAAATGGAGGTTTTGCGCACCCTCGGCGTCCCTTACACCGACGAAGACATCGCCGGTGCACAGGATGCCGTGAAGGGCAAAACCGAAATGGACGCGCTGGTGGCCTACCTTCAAGGCCTGGGCACCATCATCAAAAGCAAACGGTGAATTCGATGGATATCGGGATGATTCGTGGCCTCGGCACCGTTGTCGTGATGGTGGCCTTTATCGGTCTGGCCTTGTGGGTATTCAGCCCCAAGCGCAAGTCGGAGTTTGAAGACGCGACCTTGCTGCCTTTTGCGGATGATCCCGAAGCCATCAAGCACGTCGAGCAAGCTTCTAGGAGTAACAAAGAATGACTACATTCTGGAGTCTGTACGTCACAGTCCTCAGTCTCGGTACGATCTTTTCCCTGACCTGGCTGCTGCTGTCGACCCGCAAGGGCCAGCGCAGCGAACAGACGGACGAGACCGTCGGGCACTCCTTCGACGGGATCGAGGAGTACGACAACCCGCTGCCGAAATGGTGGTTCATGCTGTTTGTCGGCACCATCGTCTTTGCCCTGGGTTACCTGGTGTTGTACCCGGGCCTGGGCAACTGGAAAGGCCTGCTGCCGGGCTACAACTACCTCGATAACGACAAGCAGACCGCGTTCGCCAACGGCCAGACCGGCTGGACCGGCGTGCACGAGTGGGAAAAGGAAATGGCCCGCTCGGACGCCAAGTTCGGTCCGATCTTCGCCAAGTTCGCGGCGATGCCGATCGAAGAAGTGGCCAAGGATCCACAGGCACTGAAGATGGGTGGCCGTCTGTTCGCCTCCAACTGCTCGGTGTGCCACGGTTCCGACGCCAAGGGCGCTTACGGTTTCCCGAACCTGACCGACGCCGACTGGCGCTGGGGCGGTGAGCCGGAAACCATCAAAACCACCATCATGGGCGGTCGTCACGCGGTGATGCCGGCCTGGGCTGAAGTCATCGGTGAGCAAGGTGTTGCCGACGTAGCAGCATTCGTCGTGACCAACCTGGATGGCCGCAAACTGCCGGAAGGCACCAAGGCTGACCCGGCCAACGGCGGCAAACTGTTCGCCGCCAACTGCGTGGCCTGCCACGGTCCGGCCGGCAAAGGCACCCCCGCCATGGGCGCGCCTGACCTGACCCATCCGGGCGCGTTCATCTACGGTTCGAGCTTCGCACAACTGCAGCAGACCATCCGTTACGGCCGTCAGGGCCAGATGCCTGCGCAGGAACAACTGCAAGGCAACGACAAGGTTCACCTGCTGGCGGCGTATGTTTACAGCCTGTCCCACGGCGAAAAAGCACCCGAAGCGAACGCCGAGTAAGGCAAACGCTTGAAGCAAAAAAGGCCCCGCCAAGTTGATTGGCGGGGCCTTTTTTCATACTGGCATTCATGCCTTGAGACATTTGCTCAATAGACCTGAGCAGCGCTGCCCTGTAGGTTTTTGCCATGCCGATGAGCCACATCGGGTCAACCTTCAAGGATGAAGCCTACATGTCAAAAAATGACGAAAGCACAGTACCAAAACGTTTGCAGCCCCATCCTGATCAGGAAGAAACGCCGGTGAAAACGCCTGTGGCGCCCGCACGCTCACCCGGTCCCAGCACCGCTGGCAGGCCAGCTAACGGTCGTGGCCTGGACGGTCTCGGCGGTGGCAGGTTGCCCTGACAACGGCAGCAAAACACAGCGAATATTCGTCCAACATCCAGCGCCCTGCCCTCTGGAAGAGGCGCTTTCGCCGGTGCCGTTATGACAGTGAACAACCGATCGTGCGCAATCCACCTTTTCGATTGCTGTACAAACTCCAAAGTAGTAACGTTTCTACACCAGAATCACCGGAGGCCGAACATGATGGCCATCACGACTATTTCCAGCCGCGAATTCAACCAGGACACCAGTGCTGCCAAAAAAGCCACGCATCAGGGTCCGGTCATCATTACCGATCGTGGCAGGCCTGCCCATGTACTGCTGAGCATCGAGGAGTATCAGAAACTGACCGGCAGCCAGACCAGCATCGTCGATTTGCTGGTCATGCCGAATGCGCCTGAAATCGAGTTCGAATCCGAGCGCGTCGTCATCACTCCTCGCAGCGTGGACCTGTCTTGATGTTTCTACTCGATACCAACGTAGTTTCAGAGCTGCGAAAACCCCAGGCCGACAAACAGGTGGTGAGATGGGCAAACAGCGTCGCCCCGGCCAGCCTGTATTTATCGGCAATCACGGTGCTGGAACTGGAAACCGGCATCCTGCGTATCGAGCGCCGCGACCCGGCACAAGGAGGGATGCTGCGTAACTGGCTTGAGCGTCACGTCAAACCCGCATTCTCGGGAAGAATCCTGTCAGTCGATACCGCCGTCGCCACCCGATGCGCACAGTTGCATGTGCCTGATCGCAGCAATGAGTGCGACGCCTTGATCGCCGCCACCGCGCTTGTACATGGGCTAACGCTGGTCACCCGCAACGTTGCCGATTTTCAACCCAGCGGCGTTCATCTGATCAACCCATGGGCCGCTGCCAAAAACTGATCATGCAAAGCCCCACCAGATCACTGGCGGGGCTTTTTCATGGGCGTTTGGCAAAGGCTCAACGCGATGGTGTCGATCAGCGTTCGATTGCGCCATTGGCTGTTCTTCACCAGATAGGCCTGCAGTCGCTTACGGTCCTCGGTAACACACGCGATCAGGTAGGTTTGGAAACGTCGTCGGGTTCAGTGGATGAGCAATCCGGGTGGTCTATGTCGGATCGTTGTTGAGTTGAACCCAATGAACTTCGCCAATGTTCTTTGAATAGGCGAGGTTTCCCGCCATGACCAAAAACGGTGATGTCAGCGTTGATCATCAATAGCATTAGCCGTCGGGCCAAAACCGACCATACTCAACAAGTCAATTGACCTGCATCATGCTTTGTTGCATTCGCTACACCATTCAGGTTTTTTACCCAACGCGACCAAAGGTCGCACCCTTGAGCCAGAGCGACAGGCGTATCATTGCGCCACTGCTTTACCCCCTTTTGACCTTGGTTGGCACGTATCGACCGAGGCATTTTTCCACTGCCGTGGGATGCAATGATGAGTAACCAGATTCCGGTACACGACGTCACGCCACCGAGCAAGAACGCGAACAACAGCGTCGATCTTTACGCCTCACGAGAAAAAATCTACACCCGCGCCTTCACCGGCCTGTTCCGCAATCTGCGGATGATGGGCGGTGCTGCACTGTTCCTGCTGTACTTCGGCACGGTCTGGCTGAGTTGGGGTGGCCATCAGGCGGTGTGGTGGAATTTGCCCGAGCGCAAGTTCTTCATCTTCGGCGCCACATTCTGGCCTCAGGACTTCATTCTGCTTTCCGGCCTGTTGATCATTGCCGCATTCGGGCTGTTCTTCATCACCGTGTATGCCGGTCGTGTGTGGTGCGGCTACACCTGCCCGCAAAGCGTGTGGACGTGGATTTTCATGTGGTGCGAGAAGGTCACCGAAGGCGACCGCAACCAGCGCATCAAGCTCGACAAGGCGCCGATGAGCGCCAACAAATTCGCGCGTAAATTCGCCAAACACGCGCTGTGGTTGTTGATCGGTTTTGTCACCGGCATGACCTTCGTCGGCTATTTCTCGCCGATCCGCGAGCTGGTGTTCGAGTTCTTCACCGGTCAGGCCGATGGCTGGTCGTACTTCTGGGTCGGCTTCTTCACCCTCGCCACTTACGGCAACGCCGGCTGGCTGCGCGAACAGGTGTGCATCTACATGTGCCCGTATGCACGCTTCCAGAGCGTGATGTTCGACAAGGACACCCTGATCGTGTCCTACGATCCGCGTCGCGGCGAAAGCCGTGGGCCGCGCAAGAAAGGCGTCGACTACAAGGCCCAGGGCCTGGGCGACTGCATCGACTGCACGATGTGCGTTCAAGTCTGCCCGACCGGTATCGACATCCGTGACGGCCTGCAGATCGAATGCATCGGCTGCGCCGCGTGCATCGACGCCTGCGACGCGATCATGGACAAGATGGACTATCCACGCGGGCTGATCAGCTACACCACCGAACACAACCTGTCTGGCCAGAAAACCCATAAACTGCGGCCACGCCTGATCGGCTACGCGGTGGTGCTGCTGGCGATGATCAGCCTGTTGGTCACTGCGTTCTTCATGCGTTCGCTGGTCGGTTTCGACGTCAGCAAAGACCGCGTGCTGTACCGCGAAAACGCCGAAGGCCGGATCGAGAACGTCTACAGCCTGAAGATCATGAACAAGGATCAGCGCGACCATACCTACGTGCTGGAAGCCGCCGGCCTGCCGGATCTGCGCCTGCAGGGCCGACGCGAGATCAAGGTGCCGGCCGGGGAGATTTTCAGCATGCCGGTCGAACTGTCGAGCGCACCGGAACAATTGCCATCGAGCACCAACGAGGTGAAATTCATCCTCAAGGACGCCGATGACGACAGCGTCCACGTTGAAGCCAAGAGCCGATTCATCGGCCCACAAATCCGTTGAGAGAACTGAACATGCCCGCCGCAAACGCCGCAAGTCCCTGGTACAAGCACCTTTGGCCATGGATCATCATCGGGATTCTGGCCTGTTCGGTGACGTTGACCCTGTCCATGGTGACCATCGCGGTAAACAACCCGGACAACCTGGTCAACGACAACTATTACGAGGCCGGCAAAGGCATCAACCGCTCGCTGGACCGTGAACTGTTGGCGCAGAACCTGAAGATGCGTGCTGCCGTGCATCTGGATGACGTCACCGGCGAAGTTGATCTGCGCCTCAGCGGTGACAGTCAACCGAAGACGCTGGAATTGAACCTGATTTCGCCGACCCAGCCGGAGAAGGATCGCAAGATCGTCCTGACCCGCAGTGAAACTGAGACCGGGCGTTACATCGGCCAGTTGGGTGACAAGGTTGAAGGCCGGCGGTTTGTCGAGTTGCTCGGCAGTCAGGATGATCACGTGTGGCGCATGTTCGAAGAAGAGCTGGTCAGCCATGACAAGGAGCTGTTGCTCGGCGACGAACCCTTGCAAGGCGCCGAAGACCTGAAGAAATGAATCAACCTCAGAAGCCCCTCACCCTAACCCTCTCCCCGAGGGAGAGGGGACTGATCTCGAGCGCTTGCACGCTTTGCGTATGCCAGTAACGATGTCGGCGACTGAATCCGTTCTTCCGGTTCACACCGATCGGCGCCTTCTCCCCGAGGCAGAGGGAATTGATCTCGAGCGCTTGCACGCTTTGCGGATGCCAGTAACGATGTCGGCGACTGAATCCGTTCTTCCGGCTCGCACCGACCGGCGTCTTCTCCCCGAGGGAGAGGGGACTGATCTCGAGCGCTTGCACGCTTTGCGGATGCCAGTAACGATGTCGGCGACTGAATCCGTTCTTCCGGTTCACACCGATCGGCTCCCTCTCCCCCCGGGAGAGGGCTGGGGTGAGGGCAAGCGGACAACTCCAATGCAAGGGTTTGACCCCTCGACGATGCCATGACCATCCCACTCCCCTGCTACCACTGCGCCCTGCCCGTCCCGTCCGGCAGCCGCTTCACCGCTGTCGTGCTCGGGGAGTCCCGCGAGTTCTGCTGCCCGGGCTGCCAGGCGGTGGCCGAAGCCATCGTTGCCGGCGGCCTCGAAAGTTATTACCAGCACCGCAGCGAAGCCTCGGCCAACCCCGAAGCGCTGCCGGTGCAACTGACCGATGAACTGGCGCTGTACGACCGCACCGACGTGCAAAAGCCGTTCGTTCGCCATGAAGGCGAGCTGGCCGAAACCACCCTGTTGATGGAAGGCATCAGTTGCGCCGCCTGCGGCTGGCTGATCGAGAAACACCTGCGCACCCTGTCGGCGGTGGCCGAGGCACGGCTGAATCTGTCCAACCATCGCCTGCATGTACGCTGGGCCGACGCGCAATTGCCGCTGAGCCAGATCCTCGCCGAACTGCGGCACATCGGTTACGCCGCTCACCCGTATCAAGCCGACCGCGCCAGTGAACAACTGGCCAGCGAAAACCGTCTGGCCCTGCGTCAGCTCGGGGTCGCCGGCCTGCTGTGGTTCCAGGCGATGATGGCGACCATGGCGACGTGGCCGGAATTCAACATCGACCTCAGCCCCGAGCTGCACACGATCCTGCGCTGGGTCGCGCTGTTCCTCACCACGCCGATCGTGTTCTACAGCTGCGCGCCGTTCTTCAAAGGCGCGATGCGCGATCTGCGCACCCGTCACCTGACCATGGATGTCTCGGTGTCGCTGGCCATCGGCAGCGCCTACATCGCCGGGATCTGGACCTCGATCACCGGGGTCGGCGAACTGTATTTCGATGCGGTCGGAATGTTCGCACTGTTCCTGCTCGCCGGGCGTTACCTGGAACGCCGCGCCCGCGAACGCACCGCGGTGGCAACGGCACAACTGGTCAATCTGCTGCCGGCCTCGTGCCTGCGCCTCGACGATAACGGCCAGAGCGAACGCATTCTGCTCAGCGAGTTGCGCCTGGGCGACCGGGTGCTGGTGCAGCCCGGTGCGATCCTGCCGGCCGACGGCAAAATCCTCGACGGCCAGTCGAGCATCGACGAATCGCTGCTGACCGGCGAATACCTGCCGCAACCGCGCACCTTGGGCGATGCGGTCACCGCCGGCACCCTGAATGTCGAGGGCGCACTGACCGTCGAGGTACTGGCGCTGGGTCAGGACACGCGGCTGTCGGCCATCGTCCGCCTGCTGGATCGCGCCCAGGCCGAGAAACCACGACTCGCGGAAATCGCCGACCGCGCCGCGCAATGGTTCCTGCTGTTGTCGCTGCTTGCGGCGGCAGCCATCGGTCTGTTGTGGTGGCAACTGGATGCATCGCGGGCCTTCTGGATTGTCCTGGCCATGCTGGTCGCCACGTGCCCGTGCGCGCTGTCGCTGGCGACGCCAACCGCCCTCACCGCCGCTACCGGCACCCTGCACAAACTCGGCCTGCTGCTGACACGCGGGCATGTGCTGGAAGGCCTCAATCAGATCGACACGGTGATTTTCGACAAGACCGGTACGTTGACCGAAGGCCGCCTGGTGCTGCGTTCGATCCGGCCACTGGCAGCGCTGGACAGCGATCACTGCCTGAGCCTCGCCGCGGCCCTGGAAAACCGTTCCGAGCACCCGATTGCCCGCGCGTTCGGCCGCGCCCCGCTGGCCGCTGAAGAGGTGCACAGCGCACCGGGACTCGGCCTCGAAGGCCTGGTCGGCGCACAGCGTCTGCGCATCGGTCAGGCTGAATTTGTCTGCGCCCTCAGCGGCGCCGCGCTGCCAGCCATGCCGAGCGAACCGGGGCAATGGCTGCTGCTCGGCGATGTTCAGGGGCCACTGGCCTGGTTCGTTCTCGACGACCGCCTGCGTGATGACGCGCCGGCCCTGCTCGCTGCATGCAAGGCCCGCGGCTGGCGCACGCTGCTGCTGTCCGGCGACAGCTCGCCGATGGTCGCCAGCGTCGCCGCCGAACTGGGCATCGACGAGGCACGCGGTGGCCTGCGCCCGAACGACAAGCTGCAGGTGCTGCAACGGTTGCACAAGGAGGGGCGCAAGGTGCTGATGCTGGGGGATGGCGTCAATGACGTGCCGGTCCTCGCCGCCGCCGACATCAGCGTGGCCATGGGCTCGGCCACCGATCTGGCGAAAACCAGTGCCGACGCGGTGCTTCTGTCCAATCGTCTCGACGCCCTGGTGCAGGCCTTCACACTGGCGCGCCGGACCCGTCGGGTCATCATCGAGAACCTGCTGTGGGCCGCGCTGTACAATGGCCTCATGTTGCCGTTCGCCGCCCTCGGCTGGATCACTCCGGTGTGGGCGGCGGTCGGTATGTCGATCAGTTCGTTGACCGTGGTGCTCAATGCCCTGCGCCTGACTCGCCTGCCGAGTGCGCCGGCCACCCGCCTCACGGCGCAAACCCGTCCGTTGCCGGCCTGAGCCGCGCGGACCTGGAGTACCGATGCCAGCTCTTTACGTGATGATCCCGGCCGCCCTGCTGATCGTGGCCATCGCCGTGTACATCTTCTTCTGGGCGGTGGACAGCGGCCAGTACGACGACCTCGACGGTCCGGCGCACAGCATCCTGTTCGACGATCAGGACCCGAACCACACCGCGGCGGTGGACGAAGCCAACGCGCACAAACCGGACGACAAGGCGCCACCTCATGCTTGAACTGGCGCCCCTGCTGGTGTCGGCACTGATCCTCGGCCTGCTCGGCGGCGGCCATTGCCTGGGGATGTGCGGCGGTTTGATGGGCGCGCTGACGCTGGCGATTCCCAAGGAACAGCGCAGCCGGCGTTTTCGCTTGCTGCTGGCATACAACCTTGGACGAATCCTCAGTTACGCAACGGCCGGGTTGCTTATCGGGCTGGCCGGCTGGGCCGTGGCCAATAGTCCTGCCGCGTTGTTTATGCGGGTGCTGGCCGGGCTGCTGCTGATCGCGATGGGCTTGTATCTGGCGGGATGGTGGAGCGGCCTCACCCGTATCGAAAGCCTCGGCCGTGGGTTGTGGCGCTACATTCAACCGGTGGCCAACCGCTTGTTGCCGGTGTCGAGCCTGCCTCGTGCACTATTGCTCGGCGCCTTGTGGGGCTGGCTGCCCTGCGGGCTGGTTTACAGCACGTTGCTGTGGTCGGCGAGTCAGGGCAATGCGCTCGACAGTGCGCTGTTGATGCTGGCGTTCGGGCTGGGGACCTGGCCGGTGTTGCTCGCCACGGGGCTGGCGGCGGAACGGGTGACCGCACTGCTGCGCAAGCGCAGCGTGCGCATGGCCGGCGGTTTGCTGGTGATTGTCTTCGGTATCTGGACCTTGCCGGGGCCGCATCAGCATTGGCTCATGGGCCACTGACCTGTGGCGAGGGAGCAAGCGCCCTCACCACAAAAGCGGTCACTCCTCGCACCCGTTGATGCAAATCAAGAGCCCTCTCGCCGCACCTCGATAGACTCGCCACACTGCCAGCCTATCCGGGGGAATGCCCGCATGCTCGACGCCATTCGTTGGGACACTGATCTGATCCGCCGCTACGACCTGGCGGGGCCGCGCTACACCTCGTATCCGACGGCCGTGCAATTTCACAGTCAGGTCGGCACGTTCGATCTGTTCCATGCCCTGCGCGACAGCCGCAAGGCCCTGCGCCCGTTGTCGCTGTATGTGCACGTGCCGTTCTGCGCGAACATTTGCTACTACTGCGCCTGCAACAAGGTCATCACCAAGGATCGCGGCCGTGCGCTGCCATACCTTCAACGTCTGGAGCAGGAAATCCAGTTGATCGCCTGCCACCTCGACCCGGCACAAAAGGTCGAGCAACTGCACTTTGGTGGCGGCACGCCGACCTTTCTCAGCCACGACGAACTGCGGCAGTTGATGGCGCACCTGCGCAAGCACTTCAATCTGCTGGACGACGACTCGGGCGATTACGGCATCGAAATCGACCCGCGCGAAGCCGACTGGTCGACCATGGGCCTGCTGCGCGAACTGGGGTTCAACCGGGTCAGCATCGGCCTGCAAGACCTCGACCCGGCGGTGCAGCGCGCGGTCAATCGCCTGCAAAGCCTTGAAGAAACCCGTGCAGTGATCGACGCGGCGCGCACCCTGCAGTTTCGCTCGATCAACATCGACCTGATTTATGGCTTGCCGAAGCAGACCCCGGAGAATTTCGCCCGCACGGTCGAGGAAGTCATCAGCCTGCAACCGGACCGGCTCTCGGTGTTCAACTATGCGCACCTGCCGGAACGCTTCATGCCGCAGCGGCGCATCAACGGCAACGAGCTGCCGAGCCCGGCGCAGAAACTGGAAATGCTGCAGCGCACCATCGAACAACTGACCGCCGCCGGTTACCGCTACATCGGCATGGATCACTTTGCCCTGCCCGACGATGAACTGGCGATTGCCCAGGAAGAAGAAACCCTGCAACGCAACTTCCAGGGCTACACCACCCACGGTCACTGCGACCTGATCGGGCTAGGGGTTTCCGCGATCAGTCAGATTGGCGACCTGTACTGCCAGAACAGCAGCGATCTCAGCCACTACCAGAACACCCTCGCCGCCGCGCAACTGGCGACCAGCCGAGGCTTGGTGTGCAACGCCGATGACCGTCTGCGCCGCGCAGTGATTCAGCAGCTGATCTGCAACTTCAGCCTGGTATTCGCCGATATCGAGCAGCCATTCAACATTGATTTCCAGGGCTATTTCGGCGCGCTGTGGCCACAACTGCAAGGCATGGCCGACGATGGCCTGATCAGCCTGCAACGTGAACGGATCGACGTACTGCCAGCCGGACGCCTGTTGGTGCGCTCGGTGTGCATGGTCTTCGACGCCTACCTGGAACACCAGAACCGTCAGCGCTTCTCGCGGGTGATTTAGTTTTTCATCAGCAGCGCGGCGGTTTTCATGGTCTGCTCCGGGGTCAGGTTCGACTGGTTCATGACCTTGGACAGGGACAGGTTGGCGGTGATCAAACCGTTGTTCAGTGCCGCGATGGCGCCTTTGAGTGCGGCGAGTTTGGCGAGTTTCACTTCGGTGGACAGGGTCTTGTCGGCCATGACCGCTTTGATCCGCGCATTTTTTTCGGCGATCTGTTGTTGCAACTGGCGGATCATCTTCAGCAATTGCTGAATGTTCTCCGGCAGGCCGCTCTCTTCGATGTCGCGGTTATCGCCGCCGGCGCCGGCGGACTTTTCGATGGCGGCACCGGACAGCGACACTTTGATGCCTTCGACCAAGGTCGGGGTTGTCAATAGCGAGGTGCCAGCCTCCTGTTCGTCGCCGGTCGCGACTCGCGAGGTGTCCAGCAACGACGCTACGCCACTGCTACCGGGGTTAAGCGTGCCAATGGCGGCCATCGACGGGTTCCTTGTATGCGCGTTGATACCTGATTATCGGCTGCAGGTGCTGCGGCTTTATGGCCGCAGGACAAAGTCGCCTCAGACTGGCCTGAATGTCCTCCCGTGAGTTACCCTTACGGCTTATGTGTGTTTTCCCACAAGGATTAAAGAAATGTCTGAGCCAGTAAAACTGCGCGCTCACAACCAGGCCCATTGCAAGGATTGCAGCCTGGCCCCTCTTTGCCTGCCACTTTCTCTGAATCTGGAAGACATGGATGCGCTGGACGAAATTGTTAAACGCGGTCGCCCGTTGAAAAAAGGCGAGTTCCTGTTCCGCCAGGGCGACACGTTCGATTCCGTTTATGCAGTACGCTCCGGCGCCTTGAAGACCTTCAGCCTGAGCGACACCGGCGAAGAACAGCTGACCGGCTTCCACCTGCCGAGCGAGCTGGTTGGCCTGTCCGGCATGGACACCGAGAAGCACCCGGTGTCCGCCCAGGCGCTGGAAACCACCTCCGTCTGCGAAATTCCTTTCGAACGCCTCGATGAACTGGCCCTGCAACTGCCGCAGTTGCGCCGCCAGTTGATGCGCGTGATGAGCCGGGAAATCCGCGACGATCAGCAAATGATGTTGCTGCTGTCGAAAAAAACCGCCGATGAGCGCATCGCGACGTTCCTGGTCAATCTGTCGGCACGCTTCCGCGCCCGCGGCTTCTCGGCCAATCAGTTCCGCTTGAGCATGTCGCGCAATGAAATCGGCAACTACCTGGGGCTGGCCGTGGAAACCGTCTCGCGGGTGTTCACGCGCTTCCAGCAGAACGAACTGATTGCTGCCGAAGGCAAAGAGATTCATATCCTCGACCCGATCCAGCTCTGCGCCCTGGCCGGCGGCTCGCTCGAAGGCTGATCGCGACCCGCGGCCGAGCGAACCGTTTCAGCCGCGGGTATACTGCGCCGTTTGCAGCCCTGCCAGGACACCTCGACGATGGTCTTCGACTCCTTCGACATCAAATCCTTGATCCGCCCCGTGATCGACTTCCCGAAACCGGGCGTGATCTTTCGCGACATCACCCCGCTGTTCCAGTCGCCAACGGCCCTGCGCCTGGTGATGGACAGCTTCGCCCACCGCTATGTCGAAGCCGACTTCACCCACATCGGCGCGATGGACGCCCGTGGTTTTCTGATCGGTTCGGTACTGGCCTATCAGTTGAACAAGCCGCTGGTGCTGTTCCGCAAGCAAGGCAAGCTGCCGGCGGACGTGTTGGCCGAAGGTTATGCGACGGAGTACGGCGAAGCGTTCCTCGAAGTGCATGCCGACAGCCTGTGCGAAGGTGATTCGGTGGTGATGTTCGATGACCTGATCGCCACCGGCGGCACGCTGATTGCGGCGGCCAACCTGATTCGCCGGATGGGGGCGCGGGTGCATGAGGCGGCGGCGATCATTGATTTGCCGGAGCTTGGGGGGTCGCAGCGACTTGAGGACATGGGCATCCCGACGTTCTGCCTGACGCAGTTTGCCCTGACTGACAAGTAAGCGGCGCCCCCACTGACGCCATTGCTGGCAAGCCAGCGCCCACAGTGATTTCAGTCGTTCACAAATATTGTGTACGCCCCAAAACCCTGTGGGAGCTGGCTTGCCAGCGATGGCGCCAGCGGCTTCACCAACAATTCAAAGCCCCATCTGCTTGCTGATGATTTCGTTCATCACCTCCCGCGTCCCGCCGCCAATCGACAAGATGCGGTTATCCCGATACAGCCGCTCCACGAGACTCTCGCGCATATAACCCAACCCGCCAAGAATCTGCACCGCCTCGGTAGTGATCCGGTCCGACGTGTCCGTGGCAAAGTTTTTCGCCATGGAAATCTCCTTGATCACACTCTGCCCCGCCGCCATCTTCGCCGCCTGCCGATAGGTGAACTCCCGCGAGACCTCCAGCGCCGTGGCCATTTCGGCGAGGCGATGCTTGATCACTTGAAACTTGCCGATCGGTTTACCAAACGCCTCACGCTCGCGCGCCCACTTCAGGGCCTCTTCCAGCGCCAGCTGTGAGGTCATGTTGGCCATCAGGGCCAACGCCAGGCGCTCGCTCTGGAAGTTGCCCATGATGCAGGCGAAGCCCATGTTCTCGGCGCCGATCAGGTTTGCCAGCGGCACGCGACAATCGTCGAAAAACAGTTCAGCCGTGTCCGACGCCCACCAGCCCATTTTCTTCAGTTGGCGGCCAACGGTGAAACCGGGCGTGCCCTTCTCGATCAGCAACAGGCTGATACCGCCGAAACCCGGCGCGCCGGTGCGCACCGCCACGGTGTAGAAATCGGCGCGCACGCCGCTGGTAATGAACGTCTTGCAGCCGCTGACGCGGTAGAACTCGCCGTCACGCACAGCACGGGTTTGCAGGTTGGCGACGTCGGAGCCGCCGCCGGGCTCGGTGATGGCCAGGGCGCTGATTTTCTCGCCGCTGAGCACCTGTGGCACCACGCGATCACGGACTTCAGGCCGCGCCCATTTGACGATCGGCGGCAAGCCGATATCCAGCGAACCCAGCCCCGCCACCAGGCCGCCAGAGCCAGAGCGCATCAACTCCTCACTGGCGGCGACCTTGGCGAACAGATCGCCTTCGTGGCTGCCACCCAGCGCTTCGGGATAACCGATGCCGAGAATCCCCGCCGCCCCGGCCTTCAGGTACAACTCACGAGGGAAGCTTTCGGCTTCTTCCCACGCATCAATATCCGGCAGGATCTCGCGTTCGACAAAACGTCTGACGCTGTCGCGAACCATTTGGTGGCTGGGGTCGAAGTATTCGTGGAAGGCAGGCATGGGCAAACTCCACTAGAGGGTTCGCCGAACTTAACCGAGCGCTTGCTTGGTTTTCAACAAGATTGTGCAAGCCAGGGAAACCGGGGGGGGGGTCATTGCTGGCAAGCCAGCGCCCACAGGTCCGGAGTTGTTCACCCTGTTTGGTGATCAACACAAATCACTGTGGGAGCTGGTCCGCCTGCGATGAGGCCAGATCAGGCCATACAAATATCAGAGGGAAATCGGCTTACGCCCGGCAAACGAATGCGCCAGCGTCCCGCCATCGACCAACTCGAGCTCACCACCCAACGGCACGCCGTGAGCAATGCGCGAAGCGATCAGGCCTTTGTTGGCGAGAAGCTGCGCGATGTAATGCGCCGTGGCCTCACCTTCCACCGTCGGGTTGGTGGCGAGGATGACCTCGGTAAACGTGCCCGCCTCTTCAATTCGCGTCATCAATTGCGGAATGCCGATGGCCTCAGGCCCAAGGCCATCGAGCGGCGACAGATGCCCCTTGAGCACGAAGTAGCGTCCACGGAACCCGGTCTGTTCGACCGCGTAGACATCCATCGGCCCTTCGACCACACACAGCAAGGTGTCATCGCGGCGGGTATCGGCGCATTGCGGGCACAGATCGTCTTCGGTCAACGTGCGGCACTGGCGGCAATGACCGACCCCTTCCATGGCCTGGCTCAGGGACTGGGCCAGGCGCGTACCGCCGCTGCGATCACGCTCGAGCAACTGCAACGCCATGCGCTGGGCGGTTTTCTGACCCACACCCGGCAAAATTCGCAGGGCGTCGATCAGTTGGCGAATCAAAGGGCTGAAGCTCATGGGTAAAAAGTCCGACAAAACAACGAGACGCGGTTTATACCCGCGCCTCTGGCCAGCGTCAAATACTCAGTCTGTGGCGACCTTCACCACCAGTTTGCCGAAGTTGCGCCCTTCCAGCAGACCGATAAACGCCTCGGGCGCCTGCTCCAGGCCCTCGACCACGTCCTCGCGGAACTTCACCTTGCCGTCGCGCACCCACGGCACCATGTGACTGATGAATTCCGGCTGACGATCACCGTAGTCATCGAACACGATAAAGCCCTGAATGCGCACACGCTTGGTCAGCAACGTGCGTTGCAGCAGCGGCAGGCGGTCCGGGCCTTGCGGCGCTTCGGCAGCGTTGTAACCGGCAATCAGCCCGCACAACGGAATGCGCGCCTTGGGATTGAGCAGCGGCACCACCGCATCGAAGACATGACCGCCGACGTTTTCGTAATAGATGTCGATGCCTTGCGGGCACGCCTTCGCCAGCTGTTCGGCAAAGTCCGGCGCCTTGTGATCGATGCAGGCGTCGAAACCCAGTTCCTCGACCACGTATTTGCACTTCTCGGCCCCACCGGCCACACCGACCGCACGCAGGCCTTTGATCTTCGCCACCTGGCCGACCACCGAGCCCACGGCGCCGGAGGCGGCGGCCACCACCAGGGTTTCCCCCTCTTTCGGCTGACCGATGTCCATCAGCCCCATGTACGCGGTCATGCCCGGCATGCCGAGCACACCGAGGGCCATCGACGGGCTCGGCAGCCCGGCAGGGATCGGGATGATGTTGCGTCCGTCACTGATGCTGTGGCTTTGCCAGCCTGTGGCGCCGACCACCAGATCGCCCTTGTGGAATTTCGGATGACGCGAGTCCTCGACACGGCTGACAGCGCCACCGGTCATGACTTCGCCGATTTGTACCGGAGCGGCGTAGGACGGGGCGTCGCTCATGCGTCCGCGCATATAGGGGTCAAGCGACAGGTACAGGGTTTTCAGCAGGATCTGGCCATCTTCGAGGTCGGGCAACGCTTCGCGCTCCAGGCGGAAGTTTTCCGGGGTCGGCGCGCCCACAGGACGAGAGGCAAGGACAAAACGTTGATTGAGGGTAAGAGGGTCGGACATGTCAGCGTCTCCTGTGAATGATGAATTCCGGGGTATAGGGAGCAGACCGTTGTGGCAATAGCAGGTTCGATGTTTCTACTGTGAACCTGGGGCGAGGGAGATCACAAGACGCGCACTCCAGGAAGCGCCAGAAACAAAAATGCCAAGCGCAATGCCTGGCATTTTGTGTAGCTCATCTGCCGCCGTATGGCGAATCAGAATGGCAGTTTCATACCGGCTGGCAGGTTCATGCCAGCGGTCATGCTGCCCATTTTTTCCTGGCTGTTGGCTTCAATCTTGCGCACGGCGTCGTTGACGGCGGCAGCAACCACGGCTTCCAGCATCTCCTTGTCGTCTTCGCTCAGGCCTTCGACCAGGCTTGGGTCGATGCTCACGCTTTTCACGTCGTGACGACCGGTCATCACCACGGTGACCATATCGCCACCGGCTTTACCGGTGACTTCGGCGTTGGCCAGTTCTTCCTGCATCTTGGCCATTTTTTCCTGCATCTGCTGCGCCTGCTTCATCAGGCCGGCCATGCCACCTTTCATCATGGGAATCACCTCAAAAGTACTTGGATCAAAACAGCGTCCGCCCTGTACGGCCGGACGCCTTCAGTTATTAGCCTTGGGGGACCAAAGCGTCGACAGGTTCAATAGTATCGTGTCGCACCACCGCGCCGAACTGTTGGACCATCTGCTGGATGAACGGATCACCGTGGATCGACTCCTCCGCCTCGCGCTGACGGTTGGCCCGGCGACGCGACGCAGCCTGGGCCGGGGTTTCCTGCTCGGGCTTGATCAGCTCGATGGTCAGGCTCAGCGTACGACCGTGAAACTGGTTCAACGCATCGTTCAGGCGCCGCTGTTGCGTGGCATTGAACAGTGCACTGTGCGCCGGGTCCAGGTGCATCAGCCAGTGATCGCCATCGACGGCGATCAGCGTGCAGTTGGCGGCGATGCTGCCGGTCATGCCGGAGATCGGCAATTGCGGGAACAGCTCCAGCCATTGCAGTGCAAGACCGGTGGCCGGCGCTGCCGCAGGTTCCGGCTCGGGTTCCGGCGCTGGCTCAGCAGCGTGTTCGCTGGCCAGTTCGTCGAGGTAACTGTAGGCCGAATCCATGTCCGGCTCGATGTAATCCTCGTCCAGCGGCGGCTCGTCGTCCAGGTCCATGCCCGGGGTGGCGGCATCGACGTCGGCAACCGACGGCTCGGGAATCGGCGCAGCGGCCCATTCCGGCGCATCCGGGACCACGCTGTCCGGAGTCGGCAGCGGCATCGGCGGCAACTCGGGCTGCTCGGCAGCGGTTTCCAGTACCGGTTCGACGGCGGGGTGCTGCACGGGCTCTGGCTCGGCTTCAACCGGGTCGTTCCACGGCAGGTCGACCACCGCTGCGGCGATGATCGGCTCAGGTTCTGGCTCGGCAACCACGACGGGCGCAACCGGTGCTGGTTCCGGAACCGGTGCCGGGGCCACCACGGGCGTCGGAGCCGGCGCAACAGCCGCAGCGACTACCGGCGCAGGCTTGGGCGCGGCAGCCACTGAGTTTGCGGAATCAACTGTGGCCTGGCTGATCCCCACTGGCTTTAGCGGTTGCCTCGGGGCGTCCGCCGTGTCCGCCGGCCGGAAGGCCAGCATCCGCAGCAGCACCATCTCGAAACCGCCACGCGGGTCCGGCGCCAGCGGCAAATCGCGGCGGCCGATCAGGCCCATCTGGTAATAGAACTGCACGTCTTCGGCAGGCAATGCCTGGGCCAGCGCCAATACGCGATCGCGGTCGCCATGACCGTTATCGACACCTTCCGGCAGCGCCTGGGCGATGGCGACGCGGTGCAGCACGTTGAGAATTTCCGAGAGTACGCCGTTCCAGTCCGGGCCTTGCTCGGCCAGGTGCCGCACGGCCTCGAGCAGCGCCTTGGCGTCGCCTTCGATCAAAGAATGCAGGACGTCGTAGACCTGACCATGGTCCAGCGTGCCGAGCATCGCCCGCACGTCGGTGGCCAGGACCTTGCCCTCACCGAAAGCGATGGCCTGATCGGTCAGGCTCATGGCGTCCCGCATCGAACCGTCAGCAGCGCGACCGAGCAACCACAGGGCATCGTCTTCGAACGGCACGTTCTCGGCGGTCAGAACGTGGGTCAAATGCTCGACCACGCGCTCCGGTGTCATGTTTTTCAGGGAGAACTGCAGGCATCGCGACAAAATCGTTGCCGGAAGTTTCTGCGGGTCCGTGGTCGCCAGGATGAACTTGACGTACGGCGGCGGCTCTTCGAGGGTTTTCAGCAGCGCATTGAAGGAATGGCTGGAGAGCATGTGCACTTCGTCGATCAGGTAGACCTTGAAGCGCCCGCGGCTCGGCGCGTACTGCACGTTGTCGAGCAGTTCGCGGGTGTCTTCGACCTTGGTGCGGCTCGCGGCGTCGATCTCGATCAGGTCGACGAAACGGCCCTCGTCGATTTCCCGGCACACCGAGCACTCACCGCAGGGGCTGGAAGTGATACCTGTCTCACAGTTCAGGCATTTGGCAATGATCCGCGCAATTGTGGTTTTACCCACCCCCCGCGTCCCGGTGAACAGGTAGGCGTGGTGCAGCCGCTGGCTGTCCAAGGCATTGATCAGAGCCTTGAGCACATGGGTCTGGCCGACCATTTCGCGGAACGAGCGCGGACGCCATTTACGTGCAAGAACCTGATAACTCATCGAAAACCGTCGCAACGAAGGAAGCTGAAGCGGCTAATGCTAGCGGAGCAAGGGCAAAATTGCATCCGGTGTGCTCGTCTAATATGGCTAAGCTGCATGAGCAGAGGCTTTTATCGGCTCGGGATGGGGAATTACCGGAGCGTTTATGCGTTGGGCCTTGGCGGCTTTGTTGGGAATCAGCCTGAGCACGTCCGCAGCGGAGCCCCCGCTGCGCTTCGCCATGCCCGACAGCTGGGCCATGCCGATGGTGCAATTGGAACACGGCCGCCCGACCCAGGGCATTCTGTACGATCTCATGCTCAGCCTCGCCACTCAGGTCGGCGTGCCGGCGCAATTCCATGTCCTGCCCCGCGCCCGGGTGCAGACGGCCATGGAACAAGGCGCGATCGACGTGCGCTGCTATGCCGCGCAGTCGTGGCTGCCGAATCAGTCCGGCGATTACATCTGGAGCATTCCGCTGCTGTTTCAGCGTGATCTGCTGGTCAGCCGCAAGGCACCATTGACCCGTGTCGACCCGACCACCCTGCCGCGCCAGTCGATCGGCACCGTGCTCGGCTACACCTACCCTACCCTGCAACCACTGTTCGATGCCGATCAACTGCAGCGCGAAGATGCGCGCAATCAGGAACAGGTGCTGGAGAAGCTGCTGGCCGGGCGTTATCGCTATGCGGTGAGCAACCAGTGGACGCTGGACTGGTTCAATCAGCGGTTGATACCTGAACAGCAGCTGCAAGGCGTGGCGGTGCTACAAGAGCAGAAGGTCGGGTGCTATGTGCGCAATGACCCGAAAGTACCGGTGCAGCGGATCTTGCGCACATTGCTGCGGATGAAGATGTCGGGGGAGATTGATGAGATTATCCGGTTGTATACCGGTCGTGCAGAACCAGGGGCCTGAGCACACACGGCCATCGTGGGCCTGTTCGATAGCTGGCGGCCTGCTCGACAGCTCGTGCAACAAAGACACAATAAAAAACCACCTGAACAGGTGGTTTTTTCGGGCCCAAACAGCACGTTTTGCTGAATCCTTACGGTTGCAAGAAGCGCCCGGCAAATCGCCAGTGTTGTGGCGAGTGGCGCGTCATCACGATCAGATCGCCTTTTTTGACATTGATCCGGCTTTGCATCGGAATCAGTCGAGGATCCTTTACGACCGTATCTTCAGGCGCCACGGTGTAGGAAAACCCCGCCCAACGATGAACACCGTTGTAGAGCTCGCAATCGAGCGAAGGAAATGCGCCCATCTTGCCTACACACTTGGTGACTTCTTCGGTGTAGAGCGGGGTCATCTTATCCGCGCCGTAGTAGGCAAGAACGTAACCCTCAATGGAGTTCTTCAATTCCAGCGTGGTGTAACCCGCTGAATCGCCGCCATCATCGGTGAGTTCGACCTTGCGCGAAAAGTAGTCGCGGGCCGCTGCGGTTTCCGCATCCTGAGCCTCTTGTTGCTCAGGCGTCAGCGGCGTGGCGCAGGCTGCGAGCAACGTGGATGCCAACAGGCAGAGGAAGAGTTTTGGAAATGACATGAAAAGCCTCCTGGCAACAGCAAAGAATGAAGCGGAAGATCGACAGGCATAAAAAAACCGCAGTGGGCGAAACCCATGCAGTTCTGTTTGAAGCGTTCGATTGTTCGTTAAGGTGGTAACCCCACCAGCCACACCCCGGCACACAATGTTCCCGCTGTGGCTGCTTCCTTCCGGATCTGACCAGGTTCACGGGTAATCGTTGCGGGGGGACCGATGGGGTCACCATAACGACGCTTGCCTGTCGGCGAGCCGCGCCATTGTACCTATCTGAAGCGAAGTTACAACCGTTGGTTGCAGATTAAAAATATGAACGGGTTCAAGGACATGCAGTGACAGCGAAAGATCGCAGCCGGCGCCAGCGCCTACAGGGTCAGGACTTCGTCTGCACGACCGCCCGCCTGCTGGATCACCAGATGAATGAAATGCAGCTTGGCAATCGCCGGCGCCGGCAGCACGAACGGGTAGAAATCCGGCTGCCCCATGCTCCGTGACAGTTCATTGAGCATCCCTGCCAGCTCGATCCAGGCATTGACGAACGACAGGAATGCCGCACCGCCGGGGTGCTCCGGGTCGTACAGGGTGCCGGGCGGAAACGGCTGGTAGTCGAAGTCCATTTCCCGCGCACTCATGCCGAAGCCCAGCGCGGTGTCCACCGCGTCCATCATGTGCAGGTAGTGCGCCCAGGTTTCCGCCCAGTCTTCCCACGGGTGCATGGTGGCGTAGGCGCTGACGTAGCGCTGCGGCCAGTCCAGCGGCGCGCCTTGCTGGTAATGGCGATCCAGGGCCTCGGCATAACTGGCGCGTTCGTCGCCGAACAGATCACGAAACGATCCGAGCCACGGGCCATTGGCGATCAGGCGATCCCAGTAGTAATGCCCGACCTCATGACGGAAATGCCCGAGCAGCGTGCGATAGGGTTCATGCATCGCCGCCCGCACCTGTTCGCGGTGGGCGTCGTCGGCTTCCTTGATGTCGAGGGTGATCAGGCCGTTGGCGTGACCGGTCATCGGCGCGTTGCCTTCAAGGTCGACGCCGATGAAGTCGAAGGCCAGCCCGGTTTCTTCGTCAACGGTTTTCGGGATGACCTGCAAACCGAGCGTAATCAGTTGCGCGACCAGACGACGCTTGGCGATTTCGACCTTGCGCCAGCGCTCAGGGTTGTCCGGGACGGACAGGTCGGGGATGGTGCGATTGAGGCTGCAGGCGACGCACAGGCGGTCGTGATCGTTGGCCGGCAGCAGCCAGTTACACGCGGCGGGCGTGTCAAGGTTGGCGCAGCGGCGGAAAAGCCCGGCCTCAGGAGCGACGTCGAGGGTCCACGTGTCGGCCAGCAGCCCAGGCTGCAGCGAGGTCAGGCGGCTTTCTTCGGGCTGATAGCCAAGCAACGCGTTGCAGGCCAGGCACTGGCTGTTGCGAAAGAACAGCGACTGGCCGCAGCGGCACGGCCAGACTTTACTGTTGCGTGAGGATTCACCCGTGAACGGCGCGACGATGCGCGAACTGAGCTGCTCGAAAAAGCGGTACATGGCGATCTCTCCCTGGGGCTTGCCAAGACTAGATCATTGCCGAGACAACATCGTTCCGAATACTCCACAGCTATTGGCTGATACCACAGGTTTTGGGTTCACCCAATGACTCAGGCGGAGATACCGTGGGTTTTGAGGAAGGCGATAAACGCTTCTTCGTCCATCACTTTCACGCCCAGCTCATTGGCTTTGGTCAGCTTGGAACCGGCCCCCGGGCCGGCGACCACGCAGTGAGTTTTTGCCGACACCGAACCGGCGACTTTCGCGCCAAGGCTTTCCAGATGCTCCTTGGCGACATCGCGGCTCATCAGCTCGACCTTGCCGGTCAACACCCAGGTCTCGCCGGACAATGGCAGACCTTCGACGACTTTCTTCTCGCTCTGCCAGTGCATGCCGAAATCACGCAGCTGTTTCTCGGCGGACTCGGCGATCTGCCGATGCTCTGCCGATGCAAAGAACTCACGCACCGCGTTGGCCTGTTTTTCCGGCAGCGCCTGACGCATGTCCAGCCAGTCCGCATTCATCACGGCTTCCAGCGAACCAAACTTGTCCGCCAGTTTCTGCGCACCGCCGGGGCCGACCGAAGGGATGTGCAGTTTGTCGAGGAAACCACCCAGGGTGGTGCTGGCCGCAAACTCGGCGCCCAGCTCACCCTGATCCTGAATCTGCAAACCATGACCGAGCAACTCGCTGATGACCTGCTGGTTATGCGCATCTTCAAAAAAGCTGTGAATCTCGTGCGCCACCTCCAGCCCCACGTCCGGCAGATAGGTCAGCACTTGCGGCAACGCCTGCTGCACGCGTTCCAGCGAACCCAGCGAGCGCGCCAGCACTTTGGCCGTCTCTTCGCCGACGTCGGGAATGCCCAGCGCGTAGATAAACCGCGCCAGCCCCGGCTGCTTGCTGTCATCAATCGCCGCCAGCAGTTTGTTGCTGGACACTTCGGCGAAGCCTTCCAGATCGACGATGTCGTCGAACTTCAGCGCATACAGATCCGCCGGTGAACTGACCAGACCTTCATCGACCAGTTGCTCGACGCTCTTGTCGCCAAGGCCTTCGATATCCATCGCTCGACGCGAGACGAAGTGAATGATCGCCTGCTTCAATTGCGCACCGCAGGCCAGGCGACCGACGCAGCGATACACCGCGCCTTCGCTGACCGTTTCCTTGCCCTTGCTGCGCTTGATCAGTTGCGTACGCTCAACATGCGACCCGCACACCGGGCACGTCTGCGGGATCGCTACCGGCCGCGCATTTTCCGGACGGCGCTCGGTGACCACCTGCACCACTTGCGGAATCACGTCACCGGCGCGGCGGATGATCACCGTGTCGCCGATCATCAGCCCCAGGCGCGCGACTTCATCCATGTTGTGCAACGTCGCGTTGGCCACGGTGACACCTGCAACCTTGACCGGTTTCAGGCGCGCGACCGGCGTAACGGCGCCGGTGCGGCCGACCTGGAATTCCACGTCGAGCAGCTCGGTGAGCTCTTCCATCGCCGGGAATTTATGCGCGATCGCCCAGCGCGGTTCGCGGGCGCGGAAGCCCAGCTCGCGCTGATCGGCAATGCTGTTGACCTTGAACACCACGCCGTCGATTTCATAGGCCAGTGAATTGCGTCGTTCGCCGATGTCGCGGTAATAGTCCAGACACTCGCCAATGCCCTTGGCCAGTTTCAGCTCATGGCTGATCGGCAGACCCCACTGCTGCAACTGCTTGAGGTTGCCGATGTGGGTGTCGGAAATATCGTGGGAGACCTGACCGATGCCGTAGCAGCAGAATTCCAGCGGCCGGTTGGCGGTGATCTTCGAATCCAGCTGACGCAGACTGCCGGCAGCGGCGTTGCGCGGGTTGGCGAAGGTCTTGCCACCGACTTCCAGTTGCGAGGCGTTGAGGCGCTCGAAACCGGCCTTGGACATGAACACTTCACCGCGCACTTCCAGGGTCGCCGGCCAGCCTTCGCCGTGCAGCTTCAGCGGAATGTTGCGCACGGTGCGCACGTTGACGCTGATGTCTTCGCCAGTGGTGCCATCGCCGCGTGTGGCGCCGCGCACCAGCACGCCGTCCTGATACAGCAGGCTGACCGCCAGACCATCGAGCTTCGGTTCGCAGCTGTACTCCACCGCCGCGCCACCACCGAACAGATCGCCCGCCGGCAGATCCAGACCTTCGGTCACCCGGCGATCGAATTCGCGCATGTCGGTTTCTTCGAAGGCGTTGCCGAGGCTGAGCATCGGTACTTCGTGACGCACCTGAGTGAACGCGGTCAGTGCCACGCTGCCGACGCGCTGGGTCGGCGAGTCGCTGGTGATCAGTTCCGGGTGGGCCGCTTCCAGTGCCTTGAGCTCGTGGAACAACCGGTCGTACTCGGCGTCCGGAATGCTCGGCTCGTCGAGGACGTGGTAACGGTAGTTGTGCTGATCGAGTTCAGCGCGCAGCTCTAGAATGCGGGTTTTGGCGGCGGTCATGGGTGTTCTCTCATAAAGCAAAAGAGCAGCCGAGGCTGCTCAATCTATATTGCCGACTGCCTCTTGTGCCGAGGCAATCTTTTCAATCAACGCTTCTGGGTCAGGGCGCGACGTTCGAATTCAACGATGCGCTGACGGTAGTGCTCAATCGTTTGTGCGGTCAGAACACTGCGCTGGTCATCTTTCAGTTCGCCGTTCAGTTCCTGGGACAGCTTGCGGGCTGCCGCCACCATCACGTCGAAGGCTTGCTTCGGATGACGCGGGCCTGGCAGGCCGAGGAAGAAGCTCACCGCCGGGGTGCTGAAATGGTCGATATCGTCCAGATCGAAGATCCCCGGTTTGACCGCGTTGGCCATGGAGAACAGCACTTCACCGTTGCCGGCCATGCTTTCGTGACGGTGGAAAATATCCATCTCGCCAAAACGCAGACCGCTTTCCAGAATGTTCTGCAACAACGCCGGGCCTTTGAAGCCGGCGGCGTCGCGGCAGATCACGCTGATCACCAGGACTTCTTCGGCTTGCGGCTGGTCCTTGTCGACCACGGCCGGCGCAGGTTTGGTGTCTTCGACGAAATCGTCGTCACGGCTGCTGAAGCTCGGGCCACCGTCCAGATCGAGGTCGAGGTTCAGGTCGCCCTGGGCCGGACCGTTGCTGCCGCGCTTGCCACGCTTGGAGCCGGATTCGCGAGGCTCGCGAGGTTCGCGGGCCGGCATGCTCACCGACGGCAGATCATGCTCGTCCAGTTGCGGTTCTTTATGTGTGTCCAGCACGCGGGCCGGGCCCAACAGCTCAGCGCTGGTGTCCTCGTCCGGCAGGTTGGACAGACTTCGGTCAAGACGGAATTTCAGTTTTCCCTTGCCGCCGCGCATACGGCGCCAGCCATCGAAAAGAATACCGGCTATCACAATGATGCCGATGACGATCAGCCACTCGCGCAGACCGATTTCCATGTAATCCCGTGCCTCTATAAAAAATGCTGAAAAATAAGGGGTTTACATTGTGCAAACCGCTTTAAAACGTGGCGCCAACTCTATGTTCTGACAGGCGTTTTGCCCACGTATACGAAAAATTGACATTAAACTAGCACGACCAAAGACAACTTTACACCGTCTGTCTCATTGGCTTGCGCGAATATGTCGATTGGCCAGCAAGTCGACCCCCGGTAAAAAAGTCCTACAACCCTCAATTACCTTTCCGACACCACGCTGGCTCAGGCGTCCACCATCGCCATCGCCTCCTCGACATCCACGGCTACCAGTCGCGAACAACCCGGCTCATGCATCGTCACGCCCATCAACTGCTCAGCCATTTCCATGGCGATCTTGTTGTGGGTGATGTAGATGAACTGCACGGTCTGCGACATCTCTTTGACCAAGCGTGCGTAGCGTCCAACGTTAGCGTCATCCAGTGGCGCGTCAACCTCATCGAGCATGCAGAACGGCGCCGGATTCAATTTGAAGATGGCAAACACCAGTGCCAGTGCGGTCAGGGCCTTTTCCCCGCCAGAGAGCAAATGGATGGTGCTGTTCTTCTTCCCTGGCGGCTGCGCCATGATCGTTACCCCTGTATCGAGTAGATCTTCGCCCGTCAGTTCCAAATACGCGCGCCCGCCACCGAAAACTTTTGGGAAAAGCGCCTGTAAACCGCCATTGATCTGATCAAAGGTATCTTTGAAACGGTTACGGGTTTCCTTGTCGATCTTGCGAATCACGTTCTCCAGGGTCTCCAGGGCCTCGACCAGATCGGCGTCCTGAGCATCCAGATAACGTTTACGCTCGGATTGTTGCGTGTACTCGTCGATGGCCGCGAGGTTGATCGCGCCCAGGCGTTGAATCCGCGCGTTGATCCGTTCGAGTTCTTCTTCGGCTTCACGTTCACTGGCTTGCGCCGTCAATGTCGCGAGTACGCCGTTGAGATCGTAGCCGTCTTCGAGCAGTTGATCTTGCAAGGCCTTGCGGCGCACGGTCAGGGCTTGCCATTCCATGCGCTGCTGTTCGAGCTGGCCGCGGATCAGTTGCGATTGCTGCTCGGCCTGGGTCCGGCGTTTTTCCGCATCGCGCAGTTCGCGGTCGGCGTCTTCGAGGGCGATTTGCGCGGTCTTGAGTTCTTCGTCGACGGTCATGCGCTTGTCGAGCAACTCCTCGAGTTTCAGGCGCAGCTCTTCCAGCGGTGCCTCGCCCTCCTCCAGGTTCAGACTCAACTGTTCGCGCTTTTCCGTCAGGCGCTCGGCCTGCATTTCCAGACGCTCCAACGCCTGACGCGTGGAGTCATGCTGCGCGCGCAACGAGCCGAGACGCACGGCCAACTGATGGGCGTGATCCTTGTGCTGCCGCGCTTCCTGACGCACGCGGTCGAGGCGTTCGCGCAGACTGTCGCGCTGGGCCAGCAGCAATTCGCGCTGTTCAGTGTCCAGCGCCATGGCGTCCAGCGCTTCCTGCAATTGCATGCGCGCTTCGCCGATCTGCTCGTGCTCGAGTTCGCGTTGTTCGCCGAGCTCGATCAGTTCCTCATCGAGACGGGTGCGGCGCAAGGTCAGTTGTTCGGCCTTGGCTTTACCCGCGGACAACTGCGCTTTCAATTCGCCTTGCTGGCGTGCTTCGTCTTGCAGCAAGCGACGCAAATGTTCGCGGCCGTTTTCCTGCTGACGCTGTTGCGCGCGCAGGGTTTGCAAACGGGTTTCCATGGCTTCGACCGTGGCTTCGCGCTCTTCGCGCTCGAGATGCAAAGCCTCGATTTCCTGGCCACGGGCGAGCATGCCGCTTTCCGCTTCGCTGGCCCGGCGCACGCGCAGAAAATGCCGACCGACCCAATAGCCATCGCGACTGATCAGGCTCTGGCCGGCGCTCAATTGTCCGCGCAGTGCCAATGCCTGCTCCAGGCTGTCGACCGGTTTGACCTGGCCCAGCCACGGCGACAGATCAATCTGCGCTTCGACTTTGTCCAGCAGGCTGCCCGCCACGCGCACGCCATCGTTGCCCGGACTGAGCAGGCGCAGATCGCCCTGGCTGAACCCGGACAGATCGAAACCGCTGAAATCGTCGACCAGCACCGCTTGCAGATCGGCGCCGAGCACGGTTTCCACCGCCAGCTCCCAACCCGCCTCGACCTTCAGGCCTTCGGCCAGACGTGGGCGCTCAGCGAGATTATGTTCCTTCAACCATTCGGCGGTGCCGGTGCCCGGATCGAGCGCAGCTTGCTGCAAGGCTTCCAACGAAGCCAGCCGGCCGTTGAGGCGTTGCAGATCGCCCTGCGCCTGTTGCTGCGCGGTCAGTGCCTGCTGCAACTCCTGACGCAGTTGCTCAAGTTTTTCGACCTGCGCTTCTTCGCTGGTCTGCAGATCTTCAAGCGTCGCTTCGGACTCGGCGAGTTGCTCGTTGAGCGCCATGATCGCCGCGTCTTCGGGATCGGCCGAGAGCAACGCGCGCTCCTCACCCAGACGCTTCTGCCGATCGGCCAGGCGCTCCATGCTGGTTTCCAGCTGCTGGATGCGCGACTGCTGCACTTCGGCCTGACGTCGCGGTTCAGCGGCGGTCAGGTTGAAAGCGTCCCACTGCTCCTGCCAGCCATGCATGACACTCTCGGAATCCTCCAGCGCAGCAGCGGCTTCTTCGGCGGCAGCGCTGGTGACTTCCTGTTCCGGGGTCAGCATGTCCAGCTCTTCGCCGAGAGTCAGCAGCAACGTGCGGTCGTGCCCCAGGTGCGATTCGGTTTCCAGCCGCGCCCGCTCGGCTTCTTTCAGATCGTCCTGCAACTGGCGCAGGCGTTGCTGACCGTGCTGGATACTCTGCTCGACCCGGGCAATGTCGCCGCCGACCGAATAAAAGCGCCCCTGCACCAGATTGAAGCGCTCGGACAGGTCGTGGTGACCGTCGCGCAGGCGTTCAATGGCGGCATCGGCATTGCGCTGCTCGGCGACCAGCGCCTCGAAACTGATTTCCTGGGTGCCGATGATCGACTCGCGCTGGCCGACCTGATCGTTCAGATCCTGCCAGCGCAGGGCCGACAGTTGCGCCTTGAGCTGACGCTCCTCGGCCTTGAATTCCTGATACTTCTTCGCCGCTTCGGCCTGACGGTGCAAGCGTTCGAGCTGACGCTCGAGTTCTTCGCGCAGGTCAGTCAGGCGAGCGAGGTTTTCGTGGGTGCGGCGGATACGGTTTTCGGTCTCGCGGCGGCGCTCCTTGTACTTGGAGATGCCCGCCGCTTCTTCGATAAAGTTGCGCAGGTCTTCGGGCTTGGATTCGATCAGCTTGGAGATCATGCCTTGTTCGATGATCGAATAGCTGCGCGGGCCGAGGCCGGTGCCGAGGAAAATATCGGTGATGTCGCGACGACGGCATTTGGTGCCGTTGAGGTAATAAGTAGTCTGGCTGTCGCGGGTGACTTTACGGCGGATGGAAATCTCCGCGTAAGCCGCGTACTCGCCCAGCAGTGTGCCGTCGGAGTTGTCGAACACCAGTTCGATGCTCGCCTGGCTCACTGGTTTGCGGCTGGTCGAGCCGTTGAAGATGACGTCGGTCATCGACTCGCCACGGAGGTTCTTCGCCGAACTTTCGCCCATCACCCAACGCACGGCGTCGATGATGTTCGACTTGCCGCAACCGTTCGGCCCGACGACCGCCGCCATGTTACTGGGGAAGTTCACCGTGGTCGGGTCGACGAAGGATTTGAATCCCGCCAGTTTGATGCACTTGAGCCGCACGCTTAGGCGACCGTCAGGGCAGACACCACCAGATCGCAGCTGCGCCGGGCGTAAGCCGTCAGCACGATGCGGATCTGCGGCAAATCACGGGCAAGCACGGCGGCCAGCAGGCGTTCGAACAGTTCGAGGAACTCGCTCATTTCCGCCTTGCGTTGTTCGAGGGCGAGGAAATAGGCACGGCTCATGGCCGGCTGCAGGTTCTCGACCGTCTCTTGCAGGTATGGGTTGTTGGCGAACGGATAAGCGGCGCGCATCACCGCGAAGCTGTCGTCGACAAACGTGCGGATGTCCTGACGCTCGTAGCTGGCGGTCAGGCGCTGCTGGATCTGCACGAACGGCGCCATGTCCGACTGGACTTGCCAGCCATTGGCAACCGAGTTGCCGAGCAGGATGTACAGCTCGCTCATCAGCGTGCAAAGGCTCTGCACCTTGTGCGGCGTGAGTTCGGTTACATGGGCGCCACGTCGCGGCAGGATCGCGATCAGGTGGCGACGCTCGAGGATCAGCAAGGCTTCGCGGACCGAGCCGCGGCTGACATTGAGGGCCAGCGTGACCTTCTGTTCCTGGATGCGCTCTCCCGGCTTCATTTCGCCACGAATGATGCGTTCGGCGAGGTGGTGAGCGATTTGCTCGGCGAGGCTGTCCGGCGCCTTGAACGTCATGGTTGTCCTTCAAACTCTTTCGATCTGCACAAGCGGCGCAGTGTAGCGCAAATGCAGGCTCATGGCGGAGTGCCCACTCAGCGGTTTTTGGCACGAATCCCGCAAAAAAGCAGGGGATCCAATGAGGGTCAATACTGAATAGACACGTTGTCGATCGACGAAATGCATTTTCCTGACCTTTAAGTCAGAAAATCATTGACCGAAAAGTCAGACCTGCTAAATTCGGTTCACGTCGGTTAACAACAATAATGAGTCTGCGAGGCCTTCCGTGATCCAGTTTTTACTTAACCAGGAACTCCGTAGCGAGCACGCCCTGGACCCGAATCTGACCGTGCTCAATTACCTGCGCGAACATGTGGGCAAATCCGGCACCAAAGAAGGTTGCGCCAGCGGTGACTGCGGCGCCTGCACCGTGGTGGTCGGCGAGTTGCAAACGGATGACGACGGCCGCGAACACATTCGCTATCGCAGCCTCAACTCGTGCCTGACGTTCGTTTCGTCGCTGCACGGCAAACAACTGATCAGCGTCGAAGACCTCAAGCACAAAGGCGAACTGCACAGCGTGCAGAAAGCCATGGTCGAGTGCCACGGCTCGCAGTGCGGTTTCTGTACCCCCGGTTTCGTCATGTCGCTGTTTGCCCTGCAAAAGAACAGCGATGCACCGGATCAGGCCAAGGCTCACGAAGCGCTGGCCGGCAACCTCTGCCGGTGCACCGGCTACCGGCCGATTCTGGCCGCCGCCGAGCAGTCGTGCTGCGGCAAGCAACCGGACCAGTTCGACGCCCGTGAAGCCGAGACCATCGCCCGCCTCAAAGCCATCGCCCCGACCGATATCGGCGAACTCAACAGCGGCGACAAGCGCTGCCTGGTGCCGCTGACCGTCGCTGATCTGGCCGACCTTTACGACGCTTATCCACAAGCGCGACTGCTGGCCGGTGGCACCGACCTGGCGCTGGAAGTCACCCAGTTCCACCGCACCCTTCCAGTGATGATCTACGTTGGCAACGTCGCGCAAATGAAGCGCATCGAAACCTTCGCTGACCGTATCGAAATCGGCGCCGCCACCGCCCTCTCCGACTGCTACGAAGCGCTGAACGCCGAATACCCGGACTTCGGTGAACTGCTGCACCGCTTCGCCTCCCTGCAGATCCGCAACCAGGGCACCCTCGGCGGCAACATCGGCAACGCCTCGCCGATCGGTGACTCGCCACCGCTGCTGATTGCCCTCGGCGCGCAGGTCGTGCTGTGCAAAGGCGAAACCCGCCGCACCTTGAACCTGGAAGATTACTTCATCGACTACAAAGTCACCGCGCGTCAGGAAAGCGAGTTCATCGAGAAAATCATCGTCCCGCGTGCCACGGCCGAGCAGCGTTTCCGCGCGTACAAGGTCTCCAAACGTCTGGACGACGACATTTCTGCCGTCTGCGCCGCCTTCAACCTGCGCGTGGAAAACGGCGTGATCAGCGACGCCCGCATGGCCTTCGGCGGCATGGCCGCGATCCCGAAACGCGCCGCCCACTGCGAAGCCGTGTTGCTCGGCCAGCCGTTCAACAACGCCGTGATCGAACGCGCCTGCGCGGCATTGGCCGACGACTTCACACCGCTCTCGGACTTCCGCGCCAGCAAGGAATATCGCCTGCTCAGCGCGCAGAACCTGCTGCGCAAATACTTCATCGAACTGCAAACACCGCACATCGAGACTCGGGTGACCGCTTATGTCTAACCATCACGCCGTAGAGAAGACTCAAGCTGAATTGGCTGACCTGTTCGCCAAGGACCTGACCACCGGCGTCGGCCGCAGCGTCAAGCACGACAGCGCCGCCAAGCACGTGTCCGGTGAAGCGCAGTACATTGATGATCGTCTGGAATTCCCCAACCAGCTGCACCTGTACGCACGCCTGTCGGACCGCGCCCACGCGAAAATCATCAGCATCGACACCAAGCCGTGCTACGCCTTCGAAGGCGTGCGCATTGCGATCACTCATGAAGACGTGCCGGGCCTGAAAGACATCGGCCCGCTGCTGCCGGGCGATCCGTTGCTGGCCATCGACGACGTGCAGTTCGTCGGCCAACCGGTGCTCGCCGTCGCCGCCAAGGATCTGGAAACCGCCCGCAAGGCCGCGATGGCAGCGATCATCGAATACGAAGATCTGGAACCGGTGCTCGACGTGGTCGAAGCCTTGCGCAAACGCCACTTCGTGCTCGACAGCCACACCCATCAGCGCGGCGATTCGGTCTCTGCGCTGGCGACCGCTGAACACCGCATCCAGGGCACGCTGCACATTGGCGGTCAGGAACACTTCTACCTGGAGACGCAGATCTCCTCGGTGATGCCGACCGAAGACGGCGGCATGATCGTCTACTGCTCGACACAGAACCCGACCGAAGTACAAAAACTGGTCGCCGAAGTGCTCGACGTGTCGATGAATAAAATCGTCGTCGACATGCGCCGCATGGGCGGTGGTTTCGGTGGCAAGGAAACCCAGGCTGCCAGCCCGGCGTGCCTGTGCGCCGTGGTTGCACACCTCACCGGCCAGCCAACGAAGATGCGCCTGCCGCGGGTCGAAGACATGCTGATGACCGGCAAGCGTCACCCGTTCTACGTCGAATACGACGTCGGCTTCGACAGCACCGGGCGCCTGCACGGGATCAACATGGACCTGGCCGGCAACTGCGGTTGCTCGCCGGACTTGTCCGCGTCGATCGTCGACCGGGCGATGTTCCACTCGGACAACTCGTACTACCTCGGTGACGCGACGATCAATGGTCACCGCTGCAAGACCAACACCGCGTCGAACACCGCTTACCGTGGTTTCGGTGGCCCGCAAGGCATGGTCGCCATCGAGGAAGTAATGGACGCGATTGCCCGTCACCTCCACCTCGATCCGCTGGCGGTGCGCAAGGCCAACTACTACGGCAAGACCGAGCGCAACGTCACCCACTACTACCAGACCGTCGAGCACAACATGCTCGAGGAGATGACCGCCGAACTGGAAGAGAGCAGCCAGTACCACGAGCGTCGCGAAGCGATCCGGCGCTACAACGCCAACAGCCCGATCCTGAAAAAAGGCCTGGCGCTGACCCCGGTGAAATTCGGTATTTCCTTCACCGCCAGCTTCTTGAACCAGGCCGGCGCACTGATCCACATTTACACCGACGGCAGCATCCACCTGAACCACGGCGGCACGGAAATGGGCCAGGGCCTGAACACCAAAGTCGCACAGGTGGTGGCCGAAGTGTTCCAGGTCGAAATCGACCGTGTACAGATCACCGCGACCAACACCGACAAGGTGCCAAACACCTCGCCGACGGCCGCCTCCAGCGGTGCTGACCTCAACGGCAAGGCCGCGCAGAACGCCGCCGAGACCATCAAGAAACGTCTGATCGAATTCGCTGCGCGGCACTACAAGGTCAGCGAAGAAGATGTGGAATTCCATAACGGCCATGTGCGCGTGCGTGATCACATCCTGACCTTCGAAGCGCTGATCCAGCAGGCGTATTTCAATCAGGTGTCGCTGTCGAGCACCGGCTTCTACAAGACCCCGAAAATCTATTACGACCGCAGCCAGGCCCGTGGCCGGCCGTTCTACTACTTCGCCTTTGGCGCCGCATGTTGCGAGGTGATCGTCGACACCCTGACCGGCGAGTACAAGATGCTGCGCACCGACATCCTCCACGACGTCGGCGCCTCGCTGAACCCGTCCATCGACATCGGCCAGGTCGAAGGGGGCTTCGTGCAGGGCATGGGCTGGCTGACCATGGAAGAGCTGGTCTGGAACAACAAGGGCAAGCTGATGACCAACGGCCCGGCCAGCTACAAGATCCCGGCCGTGGCGGACATGCCGCTCGACCTGCGGGTGAAGCTGGTGGAAAACCGCAAGAACCCGGAAGACACGGTGTTCCATTCCAAGGCTGTCGGCGAGCCGCCATTTATGCTCGGGATCGCCGCATGGTGTGCGATCAAGGATGCGGTGGCGAGCCTGGGTGCTTACCAGCATCAGCCGAAGATTGATGCGCCGGCGACTCCGGAGCGGGTGTTGTGGGGGTGTGAGCAGATGCGCCAGTTGAAGGCCGTGAAAGCGGTCGACGCTGAAACCGAGTTGGCTCCGCTCTAAACCGAGGTGCGGTCTTCGCGAGCAAGCTCGCTCCCACATTTGGAATGCATTCTCCTGTGGGAGCGAGTTTGCTCGCGAAGAGGCCCGAACAGACAACAAAGATGTCGAGGTGAACATGTACAACTGGATCGACGCCCTCGCCGACCTGCAGAATCAGGGCGAACCCTGCGTTCTGGTGACGATCATCGAAGAACTCGGCTCGACCCCGCGCAACGCCGGCTCGAAAATGGTCGTCAGCGCGAAACAGACCTTCGACACCATCGGTGGCGGGCATCTGGAATACAAAGCCATGCAGATCGCCCGCGAGATGCTCGCCAGCTGCAAGCAGGACACGCATCTGGAGCGCTTCAGCCTCGGTGCCAGCCTCGGCCAGTGCTGCGGCGGCGCCACGGTGCTGCTGTTCGAACCGATGGGCCAGGTGCAGGCGCAGATCGCGGTGTTCGGCGCCGGCCACGTCGGTCGCGCCCTCGTGCCTTTGCTCGCGAGCCTGCCCTGCCGGGTACGCTGGATCGATTCGCGGGAAGAGGAATTTCCCCAACAGATTCCCCACGGTGTCCGTAAAATCGTCGCTGAAGAGCCTGTGGATGAAATCGACGACCTGCCCGCCGGCAGCTATTGCATCGTCATGACCCACAACCATCAACTGGATCTGGAACTCACCGCCGCGATCCTCAAGCGCAATGACTTCACCTGGTTCGGCCTGATCGGCTCGAAGACCAAACGGGCCAAGTTCGAACATCGCTTGCGTGATCGCGGTTTCGACCCCGGCGTCGTGCAACGCATGCGCTGCCCGATGGGCATCGGCGAAGTCAAAGGCAAACTGCCTGTGGAAATCGCCATCTCCATCGCCGGCGAAATCATCGCCACCTATAACGCCAGTTTCGGCCAGCACAGCGCCAGCGCCGAACCGATTGCCAGACTGCTACCGGTTTCGCGCCGCAGTCAGGCCGCCAAACTCAAAGCCTCAAATTGATTAGAGAACCCTCATGCCTCTGACTCGCAAAGCCTACCGCGCCGCCATCCTGCACAGCATCGCCGACCCTGCCGACGTCGGGATCGAAGCCTCCTACGAATATTTCGAGGACGGCCTGCTGGTGGTCGATGGTGGCAAGATCAGCGCCCTCGGCCACGCCAGCGAACTGCTGCCGACTCTGCCAGCGGACATCGAGATCACGCATTATCAGGATGCGCTGATCACCCCAGGCTTCATCGACACCCACATCCACCTACCGCAAACCGGCATGGTCGGCGCCTACGGCGAGCAACTGCTCGACTGGCTGAACACCTACACCTTCCCCTGCGAAAGCCAGTTTGGTGACAAAAACCACGCCGATGAAGTCGCGGACATCTTCATTAAGGAACTGCTGCGCAACGGCACCACCACCGCATTGGTATTCGGCAGCGTGCACCCGCAATCGGTGAACTCTTTCTTCGAAGCCGCCGAGAAGCTCGACCTGCGGATGATCGCCGGCAAGGTGATGATGGACCGCAACGCCCCGGACTACCTGACCGACACCGCCGAATCCAGCTACGTCGAGAGCAAGGCGCTGATCGAGCGCTGGCACGGCAAGGGCCGTCTGCACTATGCCGTCACCCCGCGCTTCGCCCCGACCAGCACCCCGGAACAACTGACCCTCGCCGGGCAACTGCTGACCGAATACCCGGATCTGTACATGCAGACCCACATCAGCGAGAACCTCAAGGAAATCGAGTGGGTCAAGGAACTGTTCCCGGAGCGCAAGGGTTACCTCGACGTCTACGACCACTACCAGTTGCTCGGCGAGCGCTCGGTGTTCGCCCATGGCGTGCACCTGTGCGATGACGAATGCGCACGCTTGGCGCAAACCGGCTCGGCAATCTCGTTCTGCCCGACTTCGAACTTGTTCCTCGGCAGCGGCCTGTTCAACTTGCCGATGGCCGAGAAACACAAACTGAATGTCGGCCTGGGTACCGACGTCGGCGGCGGCACCAGTTTCTCGCTGCTGCAAACGCTGAACGAAGCCTACAAAGTCATGCAGTTGCAGGGCGCGCGCCTGAGTCCGTTCAAGTCGCTGTACCTCGCAACGCTTGGCGGTGCGCGGGCACTGCGCCTGGAAGACAAGATCGGCAACCTGCAACCGGGTTCTGACGCCGACTTCCTGGTGCTGGATTACAACGCCACGCCGCTGCTGAGCTACCGCTTGAAGCAGGCCAACAACATTGCCGAAACGTTGTTTGTGTTGATGACACTGGGGGATGACCGGACCGTGCAGCAAACTTATGCGGCGGGTGCGCTGGTGCATCAGCGCTGAGTTTTTCCAAGGCATAAAAAATCCCCCGGAGGTGTTCACCCCGGGGGATTTTTATTGCTTGTCAGATCGCCTTCGCTGGCAAGCCAGCTCCCACAGTTTTTGAGGTGTTCACCCGATTTGCGCTACACCACACATCCTGTGGGAGCTGGCTTGCCAGCGATTGGGCCAACTCGGTCCGACTTAGAGCTTGGCCGCCGGACGCCCCGGTTTCTTGGTCTGCAACAAATGCGAGAACACCGCATGCAGATCATCCGACGCGCCTTCCTCATCGAGGTTGAGCTTGCTGTCGATGTGATCCATGTGATGCATCATCAGGTCCACCGCCAGCTCACCGTTGCGCGCCTCGATGGCGTCGATCAACTGGGTGTGCTCGTCATAGGAGCAGTGCGAACGGTTGCCGCTTTCATACTGGGCAATGATCAGCGAGGTCTGCGACACCAGGCTGCGCTGGAAGCTGACCAGCGGTGCGTTCTTCGCCGCTTCGGCCAGTTTCAGGTGGAACTCGCCCGACAGCCGGATACCGGCGCCGCGATCACCACGGGAGAAGCTGTCGCGCTCGTCGTTGACCATCTGCCGCAACTCGGCGATCTGCTCGGCGGTGGCGTGCTGCACCGCCAGTTCAGTGATCGCGCGTTCGACCAGACGGCGAGCCATGAACACCTGACGCGCTTCTTCAACGCTCGGGCTGGCGACCACAGCGCCACGGTTCGGCCGCAACAGCACCACTCCTTCATGGGCCAGACGCGACAGCGCACGGCGAATGATCGTGCGGCTGACCCCGAAGATTTCCCCCAGCGCTTCTTCACTCAACTTGGTGCCGGGCGCCAGACGCTGTTCGAGGATGGCCTCGAAGATATGCGCGTAGACAATATCGTCCTGGGTTCCGCTGCGGCCGGCTTTGCCTGCTCGCGGTTGTTTCTTGAGGGGTTGCAACTGTTCGTTCATGGGCACTCGAGTCGGGAGAACTGCGGCGAATAGACCGTGACTGTAATACGGCACAGTAGGTCGCTGGCAAGTATCGCGTAAAAAACAGCGCGATTGTACACAATGGATGGTGGCAACACGACTGTATGGCCGTTTGTGACCTCGGCTGTATTGCAACGATCCGTTACGATTGAGTTTAGGCTTGATCGCAGAATCCGCCTTCAGCACACAATTCCCTGTAGGGATTGCGTCAAAGGGGACATCTTCATCTGTATAAGGAACACCGCCGTCATGAACGACGCCACCTACACCCGGCTGCGCCCTCTGGCCGACACTTCGCCCTCGGCCATCGTCGCCGGTTTTATCGCGATGATGACCGGTTACACCAGTTCACTGGTGCTGATGTTTCAGGCCGGGCAAGCGGCCGGCCTGAGCAGCGGGCAAATCTCGTCGTGGATCTGGGCGATCTCGATCGGCATGGCGGTGTGCTCCATCGGCCTGTCGCTGCGTTATCGCACGCCGATCACCATCGCCTGGTCGACCCCGGGCGCGGCCCTGCTGATCACCAGCCTGGGCGGCGTCACGTATGGCGAGGCCATCGGCGCCTACATCACCTGCGCGGTGCTGGTGACGATTTGCGGGCTGACCGGCAGCTTCGAACGCCTGGTGAAAAAGATTCCGGCTTCGCTGGCGGCGGCGTTGCTGGCAGGGATTCTGTTCAAGATCGGCAGCGAAATCTTCGTCGCCGCGCAACACCGCACCGCTCTGGTGCTGGGGATGTTCTTCACTTACCTGCTGGTCAAACGCCTGTCGCCGCGTTACGCCGTGCTCGCCGCCCTGCTGATCGGTACAGCGCTGTCCGGGTTCATGGGGCTGCTGGACTTCAGCGCTTTTCATCTGGAGGTGGCGACACCGGTGTGGACCACGCCGCACTTCTCGCTGGCGGCGACCATCAGCATTGGCATTCCGCTGTTCGTGGTGGCGATGACCTCGCAGAACATGCCCGGCATCGCCGTGCTGCGCGCCGACGGCTACAACGTGCCGGCCTCGCCACTGATCACCAGCACCGGCATCGCCTCGCTGCTGCTGGCGCCATTCGGCTCCCACGGGATCAACCTCGCGGCGATCAGCGCCGCGATCTGCACCGGGCCGCACGCCCATGAGGATCGCAACAAGCGCTACACCGCGGCGGTGTGGTGCGGGATTTTCTACGGGATTGCCGGGGTGTTTGGCGCCACATTGGCGGCGCTGTTTGCCGCGCTGCCGAAAGAACTGGTGCTGTCGATCGCCGCGCTGGCGCTGTTTGGCTCGATCATCAACGGTTTGAGCATTGCCATGACCGAGGTGAAGGAGCGTGAAGCGGCGTTGATTACCTTTATGGTCACGGCGTCGGGGCTGACACTGTTTTCCATTGGTTCGGCGTTCTGGGGAATTGTCGCGGGGGTGTTGACGTTGGTGATTTTGAATTGGCGTAAAGCTTAAGGTCAAAAGCCCCTCATCGGAACGCCGCCCGCCTAGCCCTCTCCCAGAGGGAGAGGGGACTGACCAAGGTGCTTGGAAGACATACGCCGACGTGGGATACCGAGTTGAACTCAAATGTTGAAAAGCCCATAAACCGGCTCCCTCTCCAGGGGGAGAGGGCTGGGGTGAGGGGTAGATTCACCACCAAACCAAAGCCGAACCCCCAAACACCAGACGAAAAAAAACGGCGACCCGAAGGTCGCCGTTTTTTTCAGTATCACTTAGCCGGGTTGATCGGCTTTTCCGGATACCAGACGTCCAGCAGCGAGCTGACAGTCATACCAGTCAGTTCGCTACGGCCTTTCAACCAGGTTTCAACAGCAGCACGCTGCTCTTCGTTCACCGAGCCACGCTTCTGCAGGCATACCAGACCGAAGTCGTCGCCACCAACGTAACCCAGACCATTGGCTTCCATGGCTTCTTTGATGAAGGCTTCGAGGAAAGCGTCAATGGCTTCTTCGGACAAGTCTTCTTTGAAGTCCAGGTTCAGTTCGAAACCCAGCTCTTGAAATTCATCAACGCACAGTTTTTTGCGCAGACGCTGGGAACGGTTAGTCGCCATTGGAACAATCCTCTTAAGTATTAACGGCCGGCACTTTACCAGTTTAAGGCGTCGATTGCCCGACTCTCTGGCCCCTGAAGCCGACCGCCTGTAAAAAAATAACGTATTGGCCGGCCCGGACAAGGCACAAGCTGTAGAACCTTGGGGCATAATGCCGACACTTTCATGACCACTGAGGGCTTTTTCATCCATGTCCTCGTTATTTTTCCCCTCTTCTGCAGGGTTTTATTTCATATGATCAAATCGTTGCGTCCACTGTTTCTCGCCGGCCTTCTTCTGCCGCTGGCCCTGCCTGTTTCCGCCGCCACCCTTAATACCGCCCTCACCCCCAACGTCGAAAAAGCCCTCAAGGCCAGTAAATTGCAGCCAAGCGCGCTGTCGCTGGTGATGATCCCGCTCGACGGCCCAGGCAACCCGACCGTGTACAACGCCGACGTGTCGGTCAACCCGGCCTCGACCATGAAACTGGTCACCACCTACGCGGCGCTGGAAATGCTCGGCCCCAACCATCAGTGGAAAACCGAGTTCTACACCGACGGCAACCTCAGCGGCGGCATCCTCAACGGCAACCTCTACCTCAAGGGTGGCGGCGATCCGAAACTGAACATGGAAAAACTCTGGCTGCTGATGCGCGACCTGCGCGCCAACGGCGTGACCCAGATCACCGGCGATCTGATCCTCGACCGCAGCTTCTTCATCCAGCCACAACTGCCCGAGTTCAACGACGACGGCAACGACGAGAACAAACCGTTTCTGGTCAAGCCCGACTCGCTGCTGGTCAACCTCAAGGCCCTGCGCTTCGTCGCGCGCAATGACGGTGGTCGGGTACTGATTTCGGTGGAACCGCCGATTGCCAGCATCCATATCGAAAACACCGTCAAGGCCCTGCCCTCCAAGCAATGCACCGGCGGCGTGCGCTACAACCCGGTGACGCAGGCCGATGGCAGCGTCAACGTGACCGTGGCCGGCCAGTTGGGCGAAGGCTGCAACTCACAGACCTACCTGTCGCTGCTCGACCACGCGACTTACACCGCCGGCGCCGTGCGCGCGATCTGGAAAGAACTGGGCGGCAGCATTCAAGGCAAGGATCGTCTCGGCGCGACGCCAGGCAACGCCAAACTGCTGGCTCGTGCGTACTCGCCGGATCTGGCGGAAATCATCCGCGACATCAACAAGTACAGTAACAACACCATGGCCCAGCAACTGTTCCTGAGCCTCGGTCAGCGCTTTCGCAACGATGCCGACGGTGATGACGCCAAAGCCGCGCAGCGCGTAGTACGTCAGTGGCTGGCGAAGAAAGGCATTACCGCGCCGCATCTGGTGATGGAGAACGGTTCCGGCCTGTCCCGTGCCGAACGCGTCAGCGCCCGCGAGATGGCGAACATGCTGCAAGCGGCGTGGCACAGCCCGTATGCCGCCGAGTACATCAGCTCGATGCCGATCGCCGGCACCGATGGCACCATGCGCAAACGCCTGAAAACCACAGCGATGCGCGGCGAAGCCCACGTCAAGACCGGCACCCTGAACACCGTGCGTGCAATTGCCGGCTTCAGCCGCGACGTCAATGGCAATACCTGGGCGGTGGTGGCGATCCTCAACGACAAGGCGCCGTTTGGCGCATCGTCGGTGCTGGATCAGGTGCTGCTGGATCTGTACAAGCAACCGAAACTGCCGCAGACCGCTTCGGCCCTCTAAGCCGCCCAAAGCAGGCTGCGATCTTTAGATTTTGTGGGAGCGAGCTTGCTCGCGAAGGCGTCAGTTCAGTCAGTATTTTTGGCGACTGACACGCCGCCTTCGCGAGCAAGCTCGCTCCCACAGGGGAACTGCGTCGCGGCCTAACTCATCTGCTCGACGCGATCGCGCCCGCGCTGCTTTGCCATATACACCCCCGAATCCGCGCGCAGCAGCAACGCATCCGCGCCCTCCCCCGGCCGCCAGCTGGCGATGCCGAAACTCGCCGTCACCACCCCGACCACATCCACCGGCGCACTGCGCAAGCCTTGCCACAACTCCACCGCCAGCATGTACGCATGCTCACCGTCGATGTCCGGACAGAGCACCATGAACTCTTCGCCGCCCAAGCGGCAAAACACATCGGTACGCCGCAGGCGATGACCAATGCGCTCGCACACCGCTTGTAACACCCGGTCGCCCATGGCGTGGCCATACTGATCGTTGATGCGCTTGAAATGGTCGATGTCGAGCATGATCACCGACAACTCACCGCCGCCCCGTTCGACGCGAGCCATTTCAGTGGTCAGGCGCTCCTGGAAATAGCGCCGGTTGTGAATCCCGGTCAGCGAGTCGGTTACCGACAGCGCACGCAATTCTTCCTCCACCCGCTTCAGGTCGGAGATATCCGAGATGTAGCCGTGCCACAACACGCCGCCGCCCGGCAGTTCCTCCGGGGTCGCCTCGCCGCGCACCCAACGCAGGCCGCGCTCGGGTAATTGCACGCGATACTCCTCGCGCCACGGGCTGAGGCTGTCCGCCGAGGCACGAATCGAGGTGCGTACGCGGGTGACGTCCTGCGGATGAATACGCGTGAAGATTGCCTCGGCATTGAACAGCAACACGTCGGGTTCCAGCTCGTAGATCTCACGGATGCCGTCGCTGGCGTAGATCACGCTGAAACGCCCGTCGAATTCCATCTTGAATTGATAAATGCCGCCGGGCACGTGGGCGCTGAGTTTCTTCAGCAACACGTCCCGCGCCGCCAGCACTTCGTGCACACGCTTGCGCTCGGTGATGTCGATGCAAATCGCCAGATGGCCGACCCACAAGCCCTGCTCATCCAGTACCGGGGTGGCGAGCATGTTCACCGGTAGATGACTGCCATCGCTGCGCACCAGCGTCCATTCGCGTGCTTCGTGGCCACCGACTTCACCGCCCTCGACCAACATCGCATGGCAGGTAGGAATGCTTTTGCCATAACGCGCGCTCAATTCCGCCGCCCGCGCACTCAACTCGCGCGGCAAGTGCAGGTTTTCCAGAGTCATGTGGCCGACGACATCGGCACTGCTGTAACCGAGCATCTGCTCGGCGCCGGGATTGAAGGTGTTGATCACCCCGCGCAGGTCGGTGGCGATGATTGCCACCTGGGTCGCGGCGTTCAACACCCCGCGCAACTGGCCGTGGGTGCCGCGCAACTCCTGTTCGCGCTCGTGCAATTCCTGGGTGCGCAACTGGACCATGCGCAAGGCACGCTGGCGCTGGCTGACCAGCACATACAGCAAGGCGCTGAGCAGCAGGCTGAGCAAACCACCGAGAATCACCACGCTGCCGACCGACGAATGGTTGGCCTGCATAAAGGCTTCGCTCGGCAGGATGTCCACCTGGTAATCATGATCGGCCATGCGCAGCAAACGGGTGGCCGACAAATCGCTGGCCGCCGGCTCGTTGGTCGATTCGAACAGCACCTCATGCTGATCAGTGACTGACAGATCGAGGATGCGCACCGACAGGTAGTCATGAGACGCATCCGGCAAGCCGTCGGCCAGCAACTGGCGCATGCTGATCACGGCCATCGCGTAGCCGAACGGTCGCGGCTGGCCCTCGCGGCTCACCGGCGCCACCAGCAGCACGCCGCGGGCGTAAGACGGCTCGATGCTGACCAGATGCATCGGTTGCGACACCGCCAGACTGGCGAGCTTGTCCGCGCGCTGCAAGGTGTCGCGGCGCAGCGGCTGGGCCAGCAAATCGTAGCCCAACGGCGAGCCGAGACGGCTCTGGGTCTGGCTGTACAGCACCGGCACGTATTCGTCGCGGATCGCAGCCAGTTGCAACTCGCCCTGGGCATTAAGTTCGCGGATGGTAAACGTGCTCAGGCCTTCGTCACGCACGCGCTGCTCGAACGCGGCGCGCTCGGCACCGCTGACCCGCAGGGCAAACGAATAGGCCTGGGTGCGCAGCAACAGAGGGCGGGTATAACCGTCGAATTCGGCGCGGGACACCGACTCGGAGTTGGCGAAGAAACGGCGCAGGCCATCCAGGCGTTGCTCCTGATCCTGAAAGCGCTCTTCGATGCGGCTGTAACGTTCATTGGCCAGCAGTTGAAAACGCTGACGCAATTGCTGATGGAACTGGTTGAGGGTGGCCCAGGCGAGCAGCCCCGTGAGAATCCCGCCGGCGAGCAATACCAGCAGCGCGACCAGCCAGGCCGAGACGTCTTCGCTGATAAAACCCAGGATCTTTGGGCGCACGGGGTGCAACGACATAAAGGCAACTCACTACGCCAGTGTTCCGGGGAAACCCCATTGGCCATGAGTTGAGTTATAGCTATTAGCCATTAATTTGGCTAGCACTGAACGGATCCAAGAGCCTTTAAAAATCAAGGCTCTGTGGATCCAACTTTGGCAAGTGTCAACGAGCCGTGATTTTCCAGGCGCGGTGGATCTTGGTGTTGCGGGCGAAATCCGGATCAATGGTTTGGGCGCTGATTTCCTCGACCGCATAGCGCTCGGTCAGGTTTTCCTCCAACTGGAACTTGCGGAAGTTGTTGGAGAAATACAGCACGCCCCCGGTTGCCAGACGCGCCATCGCCAGGTCGATCAACTGCACCTGATCACGCTGCACGTCGAAGATGCCTTCCATGCGCTTGGAGTTGGAGAAGGTCGGCGGATCAATGAAGATCAGGTCGTACTCGTCGCGGCTGCTTTCCAGCCACGCCATCACATCGCCCTGCTCCAGACGGTTCTTGTCAGAGAAACCGTTCAGCGACAGGTTGCGGCGCGCCCAGTCGAGGTAGGTTTTCGACAGGTCGACGCTGGTGGTGCTGCGTGCGCCGCCCTTGGCCGCATGCACACTGGCGGTCGCGGTGTAGCAGAACAGATTGAGGAAGCGTTTGCCGGCGGCCTCTTTCTGAATGCGCATGCGCATCGGCCGGTGGTCGAGGAACAGGCCGGTGTCGAGGTAGTCAGTGAGATTGACCAGCAACTTCACACCGCCTTCGCTCACCTCATTGAACTTGCCCTGCGCCGCCTGACGCTCGTACTGCTTGGTGCCACTCTGGCGCTCGCGGCGTTTGACCACCACGCGGCTCTTGTCGACATTCAGCGCCTGCGGGATCGCTGCCAGGGCGTCGAACATGCGCGCCGAGGCTTTTTCCGGGTCGATCGACTTCGGCGCGGCGTATTCCTGCACGTGCACCCAGTCGTGATACAGGTCGATGGCCATGGCGTATTCCGGCATGTCGGCATCATAGACGCGGTAGCAGTCGATGCCTTCGCGCTTGACCCACTTGCTCATCGCCTTGAGATTCTTTTGCAGGCGGTTGGCAAACATCTGCCCGCCCTCACTCAAGCGCGGCTGCTCGATCACCGGGGCCGGAGCGGGCGTCGGTTTGATCGGGTTGCCGTTCTTGTTGAACTTGCGCTCTTGCGGCTCGTCCGGGGTCTGGTCGTAAGCCGCTTGTTCGCGCTCGGCCTGACGCTGCTCCGGGGTACGACGCTCGCCAGTGACGAACTGATCCGGCAGCACCTTGATCAGCAGCAGCTTGCACGGCAGCGCGCCGTTCCAGAACGAATACTGTTTGTGGCTGCGGATGCCCATGCGCTTGCCCAGGTCCGGCGCGCCGGTGAACACCGCGGCTTCCCAGTTCAGGCAGGCCTGACGCAGGCGCTCGCCGAGGTTCTGGTAGAGGTACAACAGACTGGCTTCGTCACCCAGACGCTCGCCGTACGGCGGGTTGCAGATCACCAGACCTTTCTGGTTCTGGTCCGGACGCGGCTCAAAGGTCGCGACTTCGCCCTGGTAGATCTTGATCCACTCGCTCAGACCGGCGCGCTCAACGTTGTTGCGGCCCGGCTGAATCAGACGCGGGTCGGCTTCGTAGCCGCGAATCCACAGCGGTGGCTTGGCCAGACCGGCAGCGGCACGCTCGACGGCTTCTTCATGGAGCTTTTTCCACAGCGCCGGGACGTGACCCAGCCAAGCGGTGAAGCCCCACTGCTCGCGGCGCAGGTTCGGCGCCATGTCGGCGGCGATCATGCCGGCCTCGACCAGGAACGTACCGACACCGCACATCGGGTCAGCCAGCGCGCCGCCTTCGGCCGCAATGCGTGGCCAGCCGGAACGGATCAGAATCGCCGCGGCGAGGTTTTCCTTCAGCGGCGCCGCGCCCTGCTGCAAGCGGTAACCGCGCTGGTGCAGGCTGTGGCCGGAGAGGTCGAGGGAGAGGATCGCTTCGCCGCGATCCAGACGCAGGTGAATGCGCAAGTCCGGGTTGAGCTTGTCGATGCTCGGGCGATCGCCCTGCGGGGTGCGCAGTTTGTCGACGATGGCGTCTTTGACTTTGAGGGCACCGAAGTGGGTGTTGTCGATACCCGAGCCGTGGCCGCTGAATTCGACAGCCAGGGTGCCGTCGGCCAGCATGTGATCCTGCCAGTCGATGTCGAGCACGCCGTGATACAGGTCTTCGGCGTCCTTCATCGGGAAACGCTTGAGCACCAGCAACACGCGGTTGGCCAGACGCGACCAAAGGCACAGGCGATAAGCGGTTTCCATGCTCGCCATGCCACGCACGGCGGAAGTGTGCTCGCGCGCTTCTTCAAGGCCAAGCCCGACGGCTTCCTCGATGAGCAGGCCTTCAAGGCCTTTAGGGCAAGTGAGGAAGAGTTCGAAACGGTCGGACATGGTATTTCCAGAGCCTTTGGCTAGTGAATCGGCAACGCATTGCCGATCCGGTTTTCAATCAGGCGCTTTTCTAAAAGAGCGCCCGCGTGGCACGATGGTGTGCCGTTCCATCCCCGCTGCTCGGGTTAAAGGAGCTTAGATGCCGGGACAGATAAAAAAGTTGATGAAACAAAAAGTCTTAAAGCGACCCTTCGTCGCTTATTAACCTAGCGCAAACGTGGGTCATTCTCACTAAAGGATTAACCCCACCATCCGCCGCGGAGCCGATCATACCGGGGTTTGCTGAAAAAACGTTCATGAAACCCGTCGTTACTTATGGCTGTAGCACTATTTTCGTTACGTCCTTATGACAAAACGATCATTCCCTCGGTGTGACTCATTGGTTAGAACTGACCACAGGTTGACGTCGCAACGGCGTCAACACCTTGGCTCGCCACGCCGGCAGCGAGCCGCACCCCGGCAGAGTTTTCTGCCAGACCTCGGTTGAGGTCAACGCGACACAAACAGTCAACAAGTGAGGGAAACACCCTATGAGAAGACTTAAGCGTGATCCGTTGGAAAGAGCATTTTTGCGCGGATATCAATATGGCGTTGGTGGCAAATCCCGTGAGCTTTGCCCATTTACTCTACCGTCGGTACGCCAAGCCTGGATCAACGGCTGGCGAGAAGGACGCGGCGACAACTGGGACGGTATGACCGGCACTGCGGGAATCCACAGACTCAACGAACTTCACGCCGTTGGCTGACACAGGGCACTGACTGCAACACGACAATCTGAATTTCTAGCGACTTACCATGCACGTCCTTCCCGGACGGCGGGCTACGGCCCAGGGGCTCCTTCGAGGAGCCCTTTTTTATGCCTGTCACATTATTTGTGCTGCACACACCTGTGGGAGCGAGCAAGCTCGCTCCCACAATTGGATCAGCGCAGGGCGGCGATGGCGTCGACCGATTCGCGGATCAGCGCCGGGCCTTTATAGATGAAGCCCGAATAAATCTGCACCAGGCTCGCACCCGCCGTAATCTTCTCGGCCGCATGCTTGCCTTCAGTAATGCCGCCGGCCGCGATGATCGGCAACCGGCCACCCAGTTCCGCCGCCAGCACCTTCACGGTGTGGGTGCTCTTGTCACGCACCGGGGCGCCAGACAGACCGCCCGCCTCGTCACCGTGCTCCATGCCTTCGACGCCGACGCGGCTCAGGGTGGTGTTGGTGGCGATCACCGCGTCCATACCGGTCTCGATCAGCGCCTGAGCCACTTGCGCGGTCTCTTCATCGGTCATGTCCGGAGCAATCTTGATCGCCAGCGGCACATGCTTGCCGTGGCGCAGGGCCAGCTCGGCGCGACGCGTCGCCAGATCCGCCAGCAACTGCTTGAGCGAATCACCGAACTGCAGGCTGCGCAGGCCCGGGGTGTTCGGCGAGCTGACGTTGACCGTGACATAACTGGCATGGGCATACACCTTGTCCAGGCAGATCAGGTAATCGTCCACCGCGCGCTCGACCGGGGTGTCGAAGTTCTTGCCGATGTTGATCCCCAGCACGCCCTTGTATTTGGCTGCAGCGACCCGCGCCAGCAGGTTATCCACACCGAGGTTGTTGAAGCCCATACGGTTGATGATCGCCTCGGCTTCCGGCAGGCGGAAGATTCGCGGTTTCGGATTGCCCGGCTGCGGACGCGGGGTCACGGTGCCGATTTCGACAAACCCGAAGCCCAGTTGCGCAAAGCCGTCGATGGCCGCGCCGTTCTTGTCCAGACCGGCCGCCAGACCCACCGGGTTCGGGAAGTCCAGGCCCATGACCGTCACCGGCACGTGCGCCGGCTTCTTGCACAGCATGCCGTTGAGCCCCAGACGCCCACCCGCGCCGATCAGATCCAGCGACAGATCGTGAGAGGTTTCCGGGGAAAGTTTGAACAACAGCTGACGGGCCAGGGTGTACATGGGCGGCGATGACTCGGGCGGCGAAAAGAGGCGGCGATTATAGCCGGGCAACACCCCGGCGCGCGAGGCGCACGCGCAAATCGCCACGAGTGGCATATGCCTTGCACCTTTCCCCGGTATCAGCCTGCAAGCCAACGACGGCGTGCGGCTCAGGACAATGGCGTCGTCCTCGGTTTTTGCCTGTGCAAAAGCCCGGGACGGCGTTTTTTTTCAAGGTGGCTTTTTATGAATGATTCGTCCGTCGGGCCGCTGGCCTGGGTCAATGGCAGTGATGCCCCGGAAAAAAGCGCGATCGACCTCGGTTTCATGGCCCTGAGCGATTGCGCCTCGGTCGTCGTCGCTGCCACTCAGGGCTTCGCCCAGCCTTATGGCCTGATCCTCAACCTCAAACGCCAGACGTCGTGGGCCAATCTGCGCGACAAACTGGTCAGCGGTGAACTCGACGCCGCCCATAGCCTTTACGGCCTGATCTACGCCGTCCATCTGGGCATCGGCGGCGTCGCTTCGACGGACATGGCGGTGTTGATGGGCCTGAACCAGAACGGTCAGAGCCTCAACCTTTCCCACGGTCTGCAAAACCTCGGCGTGATCAGTCCTGAAGCGCTGGATCGCCACGTGCACCAAAGCCGCGCAAAACTGACCTTCGCCCAGACGTTTCCCACCGGCACCCATGCCATGTGGCTCTACTATTGGCTGGCGAGCCAGGGCATTCACCCGTTGCAGGATGTCGACAGTGTGGTGGTGCCGCCGCCGCAAATGGTTGCGCACTTGCAGGCCGGGCGCATCGACGGATTTTGCGTCGGCGAACCGTGGGCAGCCAGCGCGGTGCAGCAGGATCTCGGTTTCACGATGGCGACCAGCCAGAGCATCTGGCCCGATCACCCGGAAAAAGTCCTTGGCTGCACCCGTGAATTTGTCGAGCAGTACCCGAATACCGCGCGGGCGCTGGTGATGGCGGTCCTGGAAGCCAGCCGCTTTATCGAAGAAAGTCCGGAAAACCGCCGCAGCACCGCACAATTGCTCAGCGCGCCGGAATATCTGGACGCTCCGCTTTCGTGCATCGAACCGCGTTTTCTCGGTGATTACGCCGATGGCCTCGGCAATCGCTGGCAGGATCCGCACGCGCTGCGTTTTCACGGCAACGGCGAGGTGAATCTGCCGTATCTGTCGGACGGTATGTGGTTCATGACCCAGTTCCGCCGCTGGGGCCTGCTGCGCGAAGACCCGGATTACCTTGCCGTCGCCCGCCAGGTTCAGCAACTGGATATCTACCGCGACGCCGCCACCGCTGTCGGCGTCGCCGCGTGGGGCACCGACATGCGCAGCAGCCAGTTGCTCGACGGCAAGGTCTGGGACGGCAGCGATCCGGCCGGTTTCGCCCGCAGCTTCAAGCTGCACGCCCTGAGCGATGACGCTCCCCTACTCGCCCGCCGCTGACAGGAGACCGCCAACATGTTGCGCATTCTGCTGATCAACGACACGGCGAAAAAAGTCGGGCGCCTGAAAGCCGCGCTGACTGAAGCCGGTTTCGAAGTGATCGACGAATCCGGTCTGACCATCGACCTGCCGGCCCGCGTCGAAACGGTGCGCCCGGACGTAATCCTGATCGATACCGAGTCACCCGGCCGCGATGTCATGGAACAAGTGGTGCTGGTCAGCCGCGACCAGCCCAGGCCGATCGTGATGTTTACCGATGAACATGATCCGGGGGTGATGCGTCAGGCGATCAGGTCCGGGGTCAGCGCCTACATCGTCGAAGGCATTCACGCACAACGCTTGCAGCCGATTCTGGATGTGGCCATGGCGCGCTTCGAAAGCGATCAGGCCTTGCGTGCGCAACTGCAGGCGCGCGACCAGCAACTGGCCGAGCGCAAGCGCATCGAGCTGGCCAAGGGGTTGCTGATGAAGATGAAGGATTGCAATGAGGAAGAGGCCTACACCCTGATGCGCCGCCAGGCCATGAGCCGGCAGCAGAAGCTGATTCAGGTGGCGGAGCAGATCATTGCCATGAGTGAGTTGCTTGGCTGATAAGCTCTGGCTGCTTGAAAAGCCCCTCACCCTAGCCCTCTCCCGGAGGGAGAGGGCTAGGGTGAGGGGCTTTTGATCTTTCACCTGTTGGCACAAATCTCGCTAAGTAAAACGCACAGGTAACCAACGGCGGTTGCCCCACCCACGACAAAGACGTCGCTCACCCGTTTGCCCCTCATGGCGAAACAGGTAGCGGCGTTTTTTGCGTTTTGGCCCCACAGCCCGGGGCCGGTGGTGCGGCCGTGGTGGCGCCCCACCTGCTGTGACTCCTATCGAGACTCTTTTCAGCTGAGGTGCGCGATGAATTCAAGCTTCTGGAAATCCGGCCATACCCCGACCCTGTTCGCGGCCTTCCTGTATTTCGACCTGAGTTTCATGGTCTGGTACCTGCTCGGCCCGCTGGCGGTGCAAATCGCCGCCGACCTGCACCTGACCACGCAACAACGCGGTCTTGTGGTGGCGACGCCGATTCTGGCCGGGGCGGTGCTGCGCTTTGCGATGGGCATGCTGGCTGATCGTCTGTCACCGAAAACTGCCGGTCTGATCGGCCAGGTCATCGTGATCTGCGCACTGTTCGGTGCGTGGAAACTCGGTATCCACAGTTACGAACAGGCTCTGCTGCTGGGTCTGTTCCTCGGCATGGCCGGTGCGTCGTTCGCTGTGGCCCTGCCATTGGCGTCGCAGTGGTATCCGCCGCAGCATCAGGGCAAAGCCATGGGAATTGCCGGTGCAGGCAACTCTGGCACCGTGTTCGCCGCGCTGATTGCACCGGTGCTGGCGGCTTCGTTTGGCTGGAGCAATGTGTTCGGTTTCGCCTTGATCCCGCTGATACTGACACTGGTGCTGTTCGCCTGGCTGGCGAAGAACGCCCCTGAGCGGCCGAAAGCCAAAGCCATGGCTGACTACTTCAAAGCCTTGGGCGACCGCGATAGCTGGTGGTTCATGTTTTTCTACAGCGTCACCTTCGGCGGTTTCATCGGCCTGGCCAGCGCCCTGCCCGGCTACTTCAACGACCAATACGGCCTGAGCCCGGTCACGGCGGGTTACTACACCGCGGCCTGCGTATTCGGTGGCAGTTTGATGCGGCCGCTGGGTGGCGCGCTGGCGGATCGCTTCGGCGGCATCCGCACCTTGCTGGCGATGTACACCGTCGCTGCCGTCTGCATCGCTGCCGTCGGGTTTAACCTGCCAAGTTCCTACGCCGCGCTGGCACTTTTCGTCTGCACCATGCTCGGTTTAGGGGCAGGCAACGGCGCAGTGTTCCAACTGGTGCCGCAGCGTTTTCATCTGGAGATCGGCGTGATGACCGGGTTGATCGGCATGGCCGGCGGTATCGGCGGATTTGCCTTGGCCGCCGGCATGGGCGCGATCAAACAGAGCACCGGCAGCTATCAACTGGCCCTGTGGTTGTTCGCCAGCCTCGGCGTACTGGCGTGGTTTGGCCTGCACGGGGTCAAGCGTCGCTGGAGAACCACCTGGGGTTCGGCAGCCGTGACGGCGGCGCGGGTCTGAGGCGTCGATGGCCCTGCAACTGAGTTTTGCCGAAGCCAGCGCCACCGGGCCGCGTGCGGAGAATCAGGACGCTTTGCGTCTGGTCACGCCCGCTCCGGCGCTGGCGGCGAGCAAGGGTTATCTGTTCGCTATCGCTGATGGCGTCAGCCAGTGTGCCGATGGCGGACTGGCTGCGCGTTCGACCTTGCAGGCGCTGGCGCTCGACTACTACGCCACACCGGAAACCTGGAGCGTGGCACAAGCGCTGGATCGCCTGCTGCTCGCGCAAAATCGTTGGCTGCAGGCCAATGGCGGTGGCCAACCCTTGCTCACCACCGTCAGTGCTGTGGTCATGCGTGGTCGGCGTTTTACCCTCGCCCACGTTGGAGATTGCCGGGTGTATCGCTGGCACGGCGATAGTTTGCAGCGAATCTCTGAAGATCACGTCTGGGATCAGCCGGGTATGCAGCACGTGCTCAAGCGCGCGCTGGGGCTGGATCAGCATCTGGTGCTGGATTTTCTCGACGGAGAGCTGCGTGACGGTGAAAGCTTTGTGCTGCTCAGTGACGGTGTCTGGTCAACGCTGGGCGATACCGCGATTGCAGCGATTCTGCGTGATCAGCCGGATCTGCGCAGCGCCGCGCAAACACTGGTCAATGCCGCGCATCTGGCGGGGAGCCAGGACAATGCCAGTGCATTGCTGGTGCGCGTCGATGCGCTGGGTGAAGCGAATATCGGCGATGCGCTGATTCATCTGCAGCAATGGCCCCTGCCGCCGCCGCTGAAACCTGGCCAATCCTTCGAAGGCTGGCAGGTTCAGGGGATTGTCGCTCAGAGTCAGCAATCGCTGCTGTATCGGGTTGTCGATGGACAAGGCCAGACGTGGTTGCTGAAAACCCTGCCGTCGCGCAGCGCCGATGATCCTCACGCCGGGCAAGCGCTGCTGTCCGAGGAGTGGTTCCTGAAACGTGTGGCCGGCCGGCACTTTCCTGAAGTCCATGCCTGCCAGCAGCGTCAGCATTTGTACTACGTGATGCGGGAATATTCCGGGACGACGCTGGCGCAGCTGTTTCAGCAGTACGGCCCATTGCCGCTGGCGCAGTGGCAGGATATTGCCGAGCGCCTGCTGCGCACGGTGGGGCTTTTGCATCGACGGCAGATTGTGCACCGGGACATCAAACCGGAAAACCTGCATTGGGGTGACGACGGTGAGTTACGTCTGCTGGATTTTGGTTTGGCGTATTGCCCGGGCTTGTCCGAAGACGCGCCGTCAACGCTGCCCGGAACCCCAAGTTACATCGCCCCGGAAGCGTTTTGCGGTGATCCGCCGAGTGTGCAGCAGGATTTGTATGCGGTCGGCGTGACCCTGTATTTCCTGCTCACCGGGCATTTTCCCTATGGCGAGATTGAGGCGTTTCAGCGGCCGCGCTTTGGCGTGCCGGTAAGCGCCAGTCGTTATCGGCCGGATCTGCCGGAATGGTTGGCGCAGAGTCTGGAGCGCGGGGTGGCGGCTGATCCGCAGCAGCGTTTTGAAACGGCTGAAGAGTGGTTGCTGGTGTTGGAACAGGGCGAGCGGCGGAGTTTGAGCGTGCGTCCTCGACCGTTATTGGAGCGGGAGCCGCTGAAGGTCTGGCGGACGATGGCATTGGTGGCTTTGCTTGGGAATCTGGTGCTGCTAGTTTTGTTGTTTCACAGTTGAACCGCATCGCGCCATTCGCGAGCAAGCTCGCTCCCACAGGGGATTTGTGAACACCACAGCCCCCTGTGGGAGCGAGCTTGCTCGCGAAGGCGCCCGCCCAATCACCACAAATTCAACTGCCTGAATGCCCCACGAACGAGCAACCCGCTTCGAATCAGTGCAAAAAAACCATCCTCAAAATCCGTCACCCCCAATAAACCCGCCACCGTCCCCACTTGGCACAACCACTGCATTACCCCATTCAGCACACACATAAAGCCCAGCCTTCAACGACGAAGGCCGGGCTTCCCGAGAGAACGGGACCAGGACAAAGGCGTCCTCGCTAGGCAACTAGCGGGACGCCTTTTTTTGTTTGCGCAAAATTTCTCGAGCAAGGCCTGACTGCCCACAAGAGGCCAGCCGCCGCTCCCCGGAGACCCTGATGAAAAAACTCAAACTGGTGATGATCGGCAATGGCATGGCCGGCGTCCGCACCCTGGAAGAACTGCTCAAACTGAGCGACGAGCTCTATGACATCACCGTCTTCGGCGCCGAACCGCACACCAACTACAACCGCATCCTGCTCTCGCCAGTGCTGGCCGGTGAGCAGACTTTCGAAGAGATCGTCCTCAACGATCTGGACTGGTACCTGGAAAACAACATCAAGCTGCTGCTCAACCGCAAAGTGGTGGAGATCGACCGGGTCAAACGTCGGGTAATCGCCGAGGACGGCACCGAAGCTGAATACGATCGTCTGTTGATCGCCACCGGCTCGACGCCGTTCATCCTGCCGATCCCCGGTAACACTCTGCACGGGGTGATCGGCTACCGCGACATCGCCGACACCCAGGCAATGATCGACACCGCGAAAACCCACAAGCACGCGGTGGTCATCGGCGGTGGCCTGCTCGGCCTCGAAGCCGCCAACGGCCTGATGCTGCGCGGCATGCACGTCACCGTGGTGCACCTTGGTGAATGGCTGCTGGAGCGGCAACTGGACAAGACCAGCGGCCAACTCCTGCAAAGCGCCCTTGAGTCACGCGGCCTGCACTTTCGCCTGAGCGAGCAAACCCAGGCACTGCATGACGCCGGCAACGGCCGCGTCGGCTCGGTGCAATTCAAGAACGGCGACATCATCCCGGCCGATCTGGTGGTAATGGCCGCCGGCATTCGCCCCAATACCGAACTGGCGGAAAAAGCCGGCATCCCGTGCAACCGCGGGATTCTGGTCAACGACACCCTGCAAACCTACGACCCGCGTATTTATGCCATCGGCGAGTGTGCCAGCCATCGCGGCATCGCCTATGGCCTGGTAGCACCGCTGTTTGAACAAGCCAAGGTCTGCGCCAACCACCTCGCACAATTGGGATTCGCCCGTTATCAGGGCTCGGTAACCTCGACCAAATTGAAAGTCACCGGCATCGACCTGTTCTCCGCCGGCGACTTCATGGGCGGTGAAGGCACGGAAACCATCACCCTCTCCGATCCGATTGGCGGCGTGTACAAAAAACTGGTGATCAAGGATGACGTACTGGTCGGCGCCTGTCTGTACGGCGATACGGCGGATGGCGGTTGGTATTTCCGGCAGATTCGTGAGAATCACGCCATCGGCGAGATCCGCGATCATCTGATGTTTGGGGAAAATGCGTTAGGCGATGTAGGACATCAAGGCCAGGACAAAGCCATGAGCATGGCCGACACCGCCGAAGTCTGCGGCTGCAACGGCGTGTGCAAAGGCACCATCGTCAAGGCGATCCAGGAACACGGCCTGTTCAGCGTCGACGAGGTGAAAAAACATACCAAAGCTGCCAGTTCCTGTGGTTCCTGCACCGGGCTGGTCGAGCAGATCCTGATCAACACCGTCGGCGGCGCGGCGGACGTCAAACCAAAAAGCGAAAAAGCCATCTGCGGCTGCAGCGACCTCAATCACGGGCAGATTCGCCAGGCCATTCGCGAGCAGCATCTGCTGACCATCGCGGGCGTCATGAGTTACCTCAACTGGCGTACACCCAATGGCTGTGCAACCTGCCGGCCGGCGCTGAACTACTACCTGATTTCCACCTGGCCCGGCGAAGCCAAGGACGATCCGCAATCGCGCCTGATCAACGAACGCGCCCACGCCAACATTCAGAAGGACGGCACCTACTCGGTGGTTCCGCGGATGTGGGGCGGCGTGACCAACCCTTCGGAACTGCGGCGGATCGCCGACGTAGCCGACAAGTACAACGTGCCCATGGTCAAGGTCACCGGCGGCCAGCGCATCGACCTGCTGGGGATCAAGAAGCAGGACTTGCCCGGCGTCTGGAAGGACCTCGACATGCCCTCCGGCCACGCCTACGGCAAATCCATCCGCACCGTTAAAACCTGCGTCGGCAGCGAGTTCTGCCGCTTCGGCACGCAGAATTCGACCCAGTTGGGCATCGAACTGGAACACGACCTGTTCAACATGTGGTCACCGCACAAAGTGAAGCTGGCCGTCTCCGGTTGCCCACGCAACTGCTCGGAAGCGGGGATCAAGGACGTCGGCATCATCGGCGTCGACTCCGGCTGGGAGATGTACATCGGCGGCAACGGCGGGATCAAGACCGAAGTCGCCGAGTTCTTCGTCAAGCTCAAGACCGCCGAAGAAGTCCGTGAATACAACGGCGCCTTCCTGCAGCTCTATCGCGAAGAAGCCTTTTACCTCGAACGCACCGTGCACTACCTGCAACGGGTCGGCATGGAGCACATCAAGCAAGCGGTGCTTGAAGACCCGGAGCGCCGCAAAGCCCTCAACGAACGCCTGCAATTCTCCCTGTCGTTCGAACAGGACCCGTGGAAAGAGCGTCTGGCGCAGCCGCAACTGAAGAAAGAATTCGACGTGATTCCCGTGAAAAACCTGGAGGTACCGGCATGAACTGGCTCGATATCTGTGCCCTAGATGAAATCAATGCGCTCGGTTCGCGGATCATTGCTGGCCCCAAAGGCGACATCGCGATTTTTCGGACAAGCGACGATGAGGTTTTCGCTCTTGATGACCGCTGCCCACACAAGGGCGGCCCGTTGTCGCAGGGTTTGATCTACGGTAAGCGCGTGGCCTGTCCGTTGCACAACTGGCAGATCGACCTGCAAACCGGCGAAGCCCAGGCCCCGGACATCGGCTGCGCGCACCATCATCCGGCCCGGGTCGAGAACGGCCGGGTGCAACTGGCGCTGCGGGATGCCGTCTGATGAACCGCCAGACGACCGCCTCGACCTGCTGCTATTGCGGGGTCGGCTGCGGCGTGCTGATCGAACATGACGGCGAGCGTATCCTCGGCGTCAGCGGCGATCCGGCGCATCCGGCCAACTTCGGCAAACTGTGCAGCAAAGGCTCGACCCTGCATCTGACTGGCGACCTCGCGGCGCGCGCGCTGTACCCGGAACTGCGCCTGGGCAAGGGTCTGGCGCGCAGCCGCACCGATTGGGACACCGCACTGGAACACGCCGCCAACGTATTCGCCGAGACCATCGCCGAACACGGCCCGGACAGCGTGGCGTTCTATATTTCCGGCCAGTTGCTGACCGAGGACTACTACGCCTTCAACAAGCTCGCCCGGGCGCTGGTCGGCACCAACAACATCGACAGCAATTCACGGCTGTGCATGTCTTCGGCAGTGGTTGGCTACAAGCGCAGCCTCGGTGCCGACGCGCCACCGTGCAGCTACGAGGATCTGGAACTCAGTGATTGCGTGATGATCGTCGGCAGTAACATGGCCTACGCACATCCGGTACTTTTTCGTCGGCTTGAAGAGGCAAAATCCCGCCGCCCACAGATGAAGGTCATCGTCATAGATCCCCGCCGCACCGACACCTGCGACTTGGCGGATCTGCATCTGGCCATTTTGCCGGGCACCGATGTCGCTTTGTTTCATGGGATTTTGCATCTGCTGTTGTGGGAAGACTGGATCGATCGCGACTTCATCAAGGCGCACACCGAAGGCCTTGCCGAGTTGAAGAACCTGGTGCGCGATTACACCCCGCAAATGGTTGCGCAATTGTGCGGGATCAGCCTCGAGCAATTGCAGCAATGTGCTGAATGGGTGGGCACGTCAGCGAGTTTTCTGTCCTTGTGGTGCATGGGCTTGAACCAGTCCACGGCCGGCAGCGCGAAAAACAGCGCATTGATCAATCTGCATCTGGCCACCGGGCAAATTGGCCGTCCGGGAGCAGGACCGTTCTCCCTTACCGGTCAGCCGAATGCCATGGGCGGGCGGGAAACCGGCAGCCTGGCGAACCTGTTGCCCGGCCATCGAGAGGTCGCCAACCCGCAACACCGCGCCGACGTGGCGCACTACTGGGGTGTAGAGCGGCTTCCGGAAACCCCCGGGCTCAGCGCCATCGAACTGTTCGAGCAGGTGCGCAATGGCAAGATCAAGGCGCTGTGGATTGCCTGCACGAACCCGGCGCAATCGCTGCCGGATCAGAGCGCGGTGCGGGCAGCGCTGCAAGCCTGCCCGTTTGTCGTACTGCAAGAAGCCTTCCGCACCACCGAAACCGCTGCGTTCGCCGACCTGCTCTTGCCCGCTGCCAGTTGGGGCGAGAAGGAAGGTTCGGTGACCAATTCCGAGCGTCGTATTTCCCACGTGCGCAAAGCCATTCTCCCACCCGGTGAAGCGCGAGCGGATTGGTCGATCACGGTGGACTTTGCACAACGGCTGGAGAAACGCATGCGCCCCGAGGCGCCAAGCCTGTTTGCCTTCGATCAATCCGCGCAGTTATTCGATGAATACAAACTGCTGACGCGCGGTCGGGATCTGGACTTGTCCGGAATCAGTCACGCCTTGATTGATGAGATCGGGCCGCAGCAATGGCCCTTCCCCATCGGCGCCCGAAAAGGGACGGCGCGCTTGTACGCAGACGGCATTTTTCCTACGGCCAACGGGCGCGCTCAGTTCATGGCCGAGCCTTATCGAGCTGCCAAAGAGCAGCGTGATGCGCGCTTCCCGTTGACATTAATCACCGGGCGCCTGCGTGATCAGTGGCACGGTATGAGCCGTACCGGTACGGCTGCTCAATTGTTTGGGCATGTCAGCGAGGCGCAGTTAAGCCTGCATCCGGATGAATTGCGTCGGCATCGCTTGCAGCCTGGCGATCTGGTCAACCTGAAAAGCCGTCGGGGCGCCGTGATCGTTGCTGTCGGCAGCGACGACAGCGTGCGTCCGGGACAGGCGTTTTTACCCATGCATTGGGGCGATCGTTTTCTCAAGGGCGGTGTGAACAATCTGACCCAACCGGCGTTCGACCCGTTGTCGAAGCAACCGGAGCTCAAACACAGTGGCGTGCGCCTGGAGAAAGTGGACTTGCCGTGGCAACTGTTCGCCCTGATCGAGGGCGATGTTCAACGGCATATCGAGGCCCTACGCCCTCTCTGCGAGGCGTTTTCCTACGTCAGTCTCAGCCTTGTCGGACGTGAACGATCAGCATTGCTGATACGCGCAGCCAGCCACGAGGCACCGGATGCGCCATTGCTCGGTGAAATCGACCGATGCCTTTCGCTCAGCGACGGCCCGGTGTTGGCCTACGACGATCCACGCCGTGCCATTGGCAAGCGTGTGCGCATTGAAAACGGCCGGATCACGGCGATTCGCCTCGCCGGCGAAACCCTCGCCCAGCATTGGCTGCAAGGGTTGTGGCTGGAAGGCCGTGCGGATGAACAACTGCGGCGCTGGCTGCTGGCGCCCATGAGCGCGCCGCCGGGCAGTGCCGGGGCGCAAATGGCTGTGGATAAAACCCTGTGCAACTGCAAAAACGTCAGCCTCAACGCGGTCTGCGCCGGCATTCGCCGGGGCTTGGATCTGCAGGGTCTGAAGAGCCAGCTGGGCTGCGGCACGCAATGCGGCTCGTGTGTCCCGGAAATAAAACGCTTGCTGGCTGCCAACCTGCAGCCAGCCGTCATCTGATGAGGAACACACCATGAATGCGAAAGTCTGGCTGGTGGGTGCAGGGCCGGGTGATCCGGAACTGCTGACCCTCAAAGCGGTACGCGCCTTGCGCGAAGCCGATGTGGTGCTGATCGATGATCTGGTCAACGGCGCGGTGCTGGAACACTGCCCTGCCGCGCGCATCATTGCGGTGGGCAAACGGGGTGGATGCCGATCGACACCGCAGGCCTTTATCCATCGACTGATGCTGCGCTATGCCCGCCAGGGCAAGTGCGTGGTACGGCTCAAGGGCGGCGATCCGTGCATTTTCGGACGTGGTGGTGAAGAGGCACAGTGGCTGCGTGAGCGTGGTGTTGAAGTGGAATTGGTCAATGGCATCACCGCCGGGCTGGCCGGGGCGACGCAATGTGATATTCCGCTGACGTTACGCGGCGTGGCGCGTGGGGTGACACTGGTGACTGCACACACGCAGGACGACAGCCAGTTGAACTGGCAGGCACTGGCGCAGGGCGGCACGACGCTGGTGATTTATATGGGCGTGGCCAAGCTGGGCGAGATTCGCGATCAACTGTTGGCGGGCGGGATGGCGGCGGATACGCCGGTGGCGATGATCGAGAATGCGTCGTTGCCAGCGCAGCGCGAATGCCGGAGCAATCTGACGTCAATGAGTGGCGATGCGTGCAGGTTTGAACTCAAGAGCCCTGCCATTCTGGTGATCGGCGCAGTGGCGGCTGTTGTTGAAGATCAAAAGATCGCAGCCTGCGGCAGCACCTGCACAGGGACCGCGTGCGTCTCGTAAGCCCAAATCGCAGGCAAAGAAAAGCCCGGCCTGAGCCGGGCTTTTCTCGGAGCGGCAGCTAATTACTTAGCTTGAGCTTCAACCTGCGCTTCTACGCGACGGTTTACAGCACGGCCAGCTTCAGTTTTGTTGTCAGCAACTGGGCGGGTTTCGCCGTAGCCGATCGACTGAACGCGGGACGATTCAACACCGTACTGGTTGGTCAGAACTTGCTTAACGGCGTTTGCACGACGCTCAGACAGTTTCTGGTTGTAAGCGTCAGGACCGACGGAGTCAGTGTGACCTTCAACAGTGGTGTGAGTGGCTGGGTACTGCTTCATGAAGTCAGCCAGGTTCTTGATGTCAGCGTAGCTGTTTGGCTTGACGACGGACTTGTCGAAGTCGAATTTCACGTCCAGCTCTACACGAACAACTTCAGCAACTGCTGGGCAGCCATCAGCGTCAACAGTTACGTTGGCTGGGGTGTCCGGGCACTTGTCAACGTTGTCGCAAACGCCATCGTTGTCGCTGTCGGAGCAGACTTCAGCTGGTGCTGGAACTGGAGCAGCAGCAGGCTTGGAGCCGCCACCGAAGTTCACACCGATACCAACGCTAGGAGCCCACTCGGTGTCGCCCTGGTCGATGTTGTACTGAGCTTCAACGCCGGCACGAGCGTAGAAGTTGTCAGTGAAGTACAGCTTGGCACCGCCACCAACGTTAGCGAAGGTAGAACGGTTACGACCGTTCGAACCGTTCTGGTCGATGCTCTGGTCGGAGAAACCGGCCGAGACGTATGGACGCAGCATGTCGCCTGGGTTGTTGAAGTGGTACAGAGCGTCCAGAGCGGTGTTAGCGCCTTTTACGTTCTTGCCATCATCGGCACGTACGTTGTGCACTTCGTCGTAGCCCAGACGCAGTTCAACGTCGTCGGTCAGGAAGTAACCGATCGAGCCGCCGAACAGGTTGCCGTTGTTCTTGAAGTTACGAGCGCTGTCGAATTGTTCTTTCTTTGCGAAGCCTTCGATTTCAACTGCGCCTTGGCCTTGTGCCAGAGCGCCGAACGAAGTGGCGGCAATCAGAGAACCAATGGCCAAGCCCAAGGTGTTTTTCAGTTTCATCCGTTAAATCCCCATCTGGTGATTGTGAAGCAGTCCCGCAAACCGGGGGACAACTCGGCGGCAAGTCTATCAGAACTTGCCTACACGTAAGAGATATTTGCGCTGAACTAAGTTTCAGCAATGCCTGCAAATTTCTCACGCAATTTATCTAGAGCACGTTTGTAACGCATTTTTGTCGCACTCAAACCCATGTGCATGATGTCTGCGATCTCCTGAAATTCCAGCTCTGCGACAAATCGAAGCACCAGAATTTCGCGGTCAATCGGGTTCACATACACCAGCCAGCGATCAAGCCCGCCCTTCTCCTCGGGTTTCGGCGCCTTTTCTTCGGACGCTTCCTCGAGGGGGTCAAGACTCAATGCGTCCATCAAGCGACGCTTTCGCCGTTCCTTCCGATACTGCGTAATACATTCGTTGTACGTGATGCTGTAGAGCCACGTTTTGAACTTCGATTTCCCCTCGAAGTTCTTCAGGCCGTACAGCACCTTCAACATGACTTCCTGACAGACATCGTCTGCGTCGCGATCGTTCCCAAGATATCTCGCACAAACGTTAAATAATGTTCGCTGGTAACGCCGCATCAGCTCTTCATAGGCGCGCGTAACGTGAAACAGCTCGGTATGCGAGCGCGCGACCAACTCCTCATCAGAGAGCTCACGGGGGTCATAGCGCGTGGATAGCGTTTGGGCTTTATTCAAAACAAGTCGTGCCGACAGTCAGGTCAATGTCCGCCGCTACCCTCTCAGGGCATTTTGCGGCGGCATACATTAGCAGGGTTTGCCGGGTTAGCGGCTACTCACATGCTGTTCCAGCAGGATCCGATTGGAGAGTGAGACTAGCTCACCCTCATCGGTCAACAATGTGGTTTTAACCGTGCCGATCTCCTCGATCTGGCCTTCGACCTCACCAACACGCACTTGTTGCCCAACCTGATACAACTCACGCACATAGATTCCCGCAAGAATCTGACCGGCAATTTCCCGGCTGCCTAGCCCCATTGCCAGCGCAACCGCCAGACCAACGGTAATCAAAACGATGACGATCACATGGTTCAGCAGGTCGGTCTTGACCTCGAGCTGGCTGATTGCGACCGAGATGCTGATGATGATCACCAACCCTTGGGCAATTCGACCCAAACCCGAAGCGTAGTCCAGCCCTACGCCTTCTGCCGCCCCGCGCACCAGCCCGTTGGCCAGCTGAGCGAGCAAGACACCCACCAGCAGCACCAGGCCAGCGCCGAAAACTTTCGGCAAATACAACGCCAGCATGTCGAGCGTAGCTGAAACTCGCTCAAGCCCAAGAGACTCTGCCGCAGAAACCAGAAAAATCAGCAGAACGAACCAATAGACGATTTTGCCGATCAAGGTCGAAATCGGTACCTGCAAACCCGCCCGCGACATCAACTTGGTCAGTCCGGTGCCGCCCATCAGGCGATCAAGGCCCAGTTTGGCGAGCAATTTGGACAGCAAGGTATCGAGCAGCTTCGCCACCACGAAACCCAACAGCAGCACCACCAGGGCGCCGAACAGATTCGGAATGAAGTTGGCGACTTTGGTCCACAACGCAGTCATTGCAGTGACGAGGCTCTGAGTCCAGAGATCAAGTTCCATATTCAATCAGCCTTATCAGCAGTGCGGTCAGCAGGTTTACGAAGACGGGAAACCGGCGAGACGTGGGCCGATCCGTTATTCAGGGCGATCATCAGCGCGGGCAGCCAACGGCCCAGCAGGCTGAACAGATCACCGGCGCCAACCTGGCGGTTGGCGGTTTTGAGTACGCGGCCCAGGCACGCATCGTCGTCGCGGCTGGACGGCGAAGCGTTGAGCATGTCACGCAAAGACTGTTCAAACGGATCGTGCATACGCACCTCTCGTGATGTCTGTGAAAGACGCGGGCAGATTTGGTCGGGTCACATGCGCCATCTTCATACCCAGCGCAAACGACGGAATAACCACCACTGACCGCAGGCCAGGGCGAGTACCGTCAGACAGGCAATCAGGAAACCATAAGGGCTGCTGGAGAACGGGATACCGCCGACGTTTATGCCCAGCAGACCGGTGATGAAACTCATCGGCAAAAAGATGCAGGTGATGATCCCGAAGCGGTACATGGTGCGATTCATGCGCTCGCTCAAACGCCGGTCTTCGGCCTCCAGCACAAGCCCCACGCGCTCTCGGGTCAATTCGAGCTCTTCGAGATAGCGGGTCAGGCTGTTGTTGAGTTCGTTCCAGTAATCGGCATCGTCATCGACAAACCACGGCAGTTTTATCCGCGTGAGTTGTCCGAAAATATCCCGCTGCGGTGCAAGAAAACGCTTTAGTCCGGCCGCCCGACGACGGATGTGCAAAATGGCGCCATGTTCGGGAGTATACCGTTCGTCGGCATCCATTTTTTCTTCTTCCTCATCGGCGATTTCCGAGAGGCAAGTGACCAGATCCTGCACCTTGTTGGTGAGGAACTGCGCCAGATAAAGAATGAGTTCGGAGGAAGTTTTCGGGCCTTTGCCGTCCGCCAGTTGAGCCAGCAACTCATCGGTGGCACGCAATGGACGCAGACGCAGGGAGATCACTCGCTGGGCGCTAGCAAAAATCCGCACCGAAACCATGTCTTCAGGTTCAGCCCCCGGATTGAGGTTGACCCCGCGCAGAAACAGCAGCAGCTCGGAATCGGGCAACGGCAACAGGCGCGGACGGGTGTTCTCTTCCAGCAGCAGGTCGCAGGTGAACTCGTTGAGTCCACTGGACCGACGCAGCCAGGTCTGGGTTTGCGGATGGCTGCGATCCCAGTGCAGCCACAGGCTTTCATGCGCCTGCAGCTGCAAATCGTCGAGCTCGGTCCGGGCTATCGAACGCGCACCGCCTTTACCGTCCAGCACCAGGGCATGCACCAGCCCCCATTGCGCGTTTTCTTCCTCGAACATCCGCATCCCTTGGTCGTACCGCAGTTTATTCAGGCATCTTCAGCGGACTCGGCGAGACGATCACGCCGTTGTTGTCCGCATAAATGTACTGGCCGGGGTGAAACGTCACGCCCGCGAAGGTCACCGGGACGTTGAGGTCGCCGATGCCGCGTTTTTCAGTCTTCTTTGGATGGCTGGCCAGGGCCTGAACGCCCAGATCGGTCTGCGCGATCACGTCAACGTCACGGATGCAGCCGTAGATCACCAGCCCTTCCCAGCCGTTTTTCGCAGCTTTTTCGGCAATCATGTCGCCCAGCAGCGCGCAACGCAGCGAACCGCCGCCATCGACCACCAGCACCTTGCCATTGCCCTGGTGTTCGGCTTGTTCTTTGACCAGCGAGTTGTCTTCGAAGCATTTGATGGTCACGATTTCGCCGCCGAAGGAATCACGGCCGCCGAAATTGCTGAACATCGGTTCCAGCACCTGCACCAGTTCCGGATAGGCGTCGCACAGGTCAGGCGTGAGGTAATGGTTCATCGAAAAACTCCTGTAACAAGGAAGACGATCAAGGATGTCGCACTCTGTTGAAACGAGTCCCGGCGGTCGCTGTTTACCTTAGTTCATGCAATGGTCGCTGAACGAACCTGAACAATTGCTGAAACGTAATAGCTAAACAGCCACTAAATATGACCAAAATTGCACAATGCGTCATATCTTAGCCGCAAGCCGATTCGAACGAAATGGCCTTTTCAGCGCCTGCGGCTCAAACCGCCGCGGCCAGATCCGGTTTCTCGCCCAGCAGTGGCGCGTGCTGATCCTGCAGCCAGCGCGCAACCAGTGGCCAGACTTCGGCCTGCGCCGCTTTGCTGACCAGCATCTCGACATGCCCGAAGTTGTCGCTAAAGCCCTGCTCACGCCCCAGGTTGACGAACTGTTTGTGCTCGGAACCGATTTGCTCGAACAGCTTGCGACAGGCCCACGCCGGGTCCTGATGATCTCCCGCTGCCGTCACCGCCAGCACCGGTACCTGAACCTCGGCGAGACCGGCCCACCAATCCTTGTCCTTGTCGCCAAAACGGCCGAACAGGCCGTACCAGCGCATGCTTTCCAGCGCCAGACCGATCGGCTCGTCTTCCGGACCACGCTTGAGACGCGAGCCGGACAATTGCGCGAAACGCTTGAGAATGAAGCGCCCGCTCCACTCCACTGGCGGGATCTTCAGCGGCCAGTAGGTGCGGCTGACCTGGGTACCGAAAAACGCCGCCGAGGCCACGGCCGGCTCGCCAAGGTATTCGCCGCCGAGCGCCGCCGCCAGGGTGATGCCGCCAAGCGAATGGCCGATCCAGTGCGGCACCTGCCCGCTCTGCTCGCGCACGAACGCGGCAATCGCCGGCAGATCGTAACGGGCGTAGTCAGCCACACGATTGCGGCGGTAATCCTCATTGCGCTGCGACAGGCCGTGGCCGCGCATCTCCGGGATCCACACGTCGTAGCCCAGACGCGTGAGGTACGCGCCCAATCCCAGGCCCTTGGGGGAAAACCAGAAACGCCGGTTGGAGAAACTGCCGTGCAGCAAGATCACCGGCACGCCACGGGACGCCGGTTCATCGGCCATGCCTAAGCGGGTCACGGCGATTTCCACGGACCAGTCCGGGCTGTTGCCGGGTTTCAAGCGATACACGTCTTCGCTCAGATCACCGCGACGTTCGGCGCTGATCAGGGCGACGGGAAATAGGTTGCTGCTGCTTTGCATAATGCTCTTGCACAAAAAAGGGCGGCATCTACAGGAGCCCGCCCTACTTGAATTTCAAGGCTCCGCCCCCCTAAGGGAGCGGGCCGTTCACATACTGATCAGGCCTGCGCCTGACCTTCCGCCAGGAAGAACCAGGTTTCCAGCACGGTGTCCGGGTTCAGCGACACGCTTTCGATGCCCTGCTCCATCAGCCACTTGGCCAGATCAGGGTGGTCGGACGGGCCCTGACCGCAGATACCGATGTATTTGCCGGCCTTGTTGCACGCAGCAATCGCATTGGCCAACAGCTTCTTGACCGCCGGATTACGCTCGTCGAACAGGTGCGCGATGATACCGGAGTCGCGGTCCAGGCCCAGTGTCAGCTGAGTCAGGTCGTTGGAACCGATCGAGAAACCGTCGAAGAATTCGAGGAATTCCTCAGCAAGGATCGCGTTGGAGGGCAATTCGCACATCATGATCACGCGCAGACCGTTGTCGCCGCGCTTCAAGCCGTTTTCGGCCAGCAGATCGACAACCTGGCTCGCTTCGCCGAGGGTACGGACGAACGGCACCATGATTTCGACGTTGGTCAGGCCCATCTCGTTGCGTACACGCTTCAGCGCGCGGCATTCGAGTTCGAAGCAGTCACGGAACGATTCGCTGATGTAACGCGAAGCGCCACGGAAGCCCAGCATCGGGTTTTCTTCTTCCGGCTCGTAGAGCTTGCCGCCGATCAGGTTGGCGTATTCGTTGGACTTGAAGTCCGACAGGCGCACGATGACTTTCTTCGGCGCAAAAGCGGCCGCGAGGGTGCTGATGCCTTCTACCAGTTTCTCGACGTAGAAACCGACCGGATCATCGTAACCGGCGATGCGTTTGTCGACGCTGTCCTTGATCTCTTGTGGCAGACCGTCGTAGTTCAACAGCGCTTTCGGGTGGACGCCGATCATGCGGTTGATGATGAATTCCAGGCGGGCCAGGCCGACACCGGCGTTCGGCAGCTGCGCGAAGTCGAAGGCGCGGTCCGGGTTGCCGACGTTCATCATGATCTTGAACGGCAGCTCCGGCATGGCGTCAACCGAGTTTTTCTTGATGTCGAAGCCCAGTTCGCCTTCGAAGATGTACCCGGTGTCGCCTTCGGCGCAGGACACGGTCACGCCCTGGCCATCCTTCAGCAGTTGGGTGGCGTTACCGCAACCGACCACTGCCGGAATGCCCAGCTCGCGAGCGATGATCGCTGCGTGGCAGGTACGACCGCCGCGGTTGGTGACGATGGCGCTGGCGCGTTTCATCACCGGTTCCCAGTCCGGGTCGGTCATGTCGGACACGAGGACGTCGCCCGGCTGGACTTTGTCCATCTCGGACACGTCCTTGATGATGCGCACTTTGCCGGCGCCGATGCGCTGGCCGATGGCACGACCTTCGACCAGCACGGTGCCGGTTTCTTTCAACAGGTAACGTTCCATGACGTTGGCCTGGGTGCGGCTCTTCACGGTTTCCGGACGGGCCTGCACGATGTACAGCTTGCCGTCGTCACCGTCCTTGGCCCACTCGATGTCCATCGGGCAGCCATAGTGCTTCTCGATGATCATCGCTTGCTTGGCCAGCTCGCTGACTTCAGCGTCGGTCAGGCAGAAACGCGCGCGCTCGGCCTTGTCGACATCGACGGTCTTGACCGAACGACCGGCCTTGGCCTCGTCGCCGTAGATCATCTTGATCGCCTTGCTGCCCAGGTTGCGCCGCAGGATCGCCGGACGACCGGCCTCCAGCGTGCCCTTGTGCACGTAGAATTCGTCCGGGTTCACCGCGCCTTGTACAACGGTTTCGCCCAGGCCGTAGGCGCCGGTGATGAACACCACATCACGGAAACCGGATTCGGTATCGAGGGTGAACATCACGCCGGCAGTGCCGGTTTCCGAACGCACCATGCGCTGCACGCCAGCCGACAGGGCGACCAGTTTGTGGTCGAAGCCCTGGTGCACGCGGTAGGAAATCGCACGGTCGTTGAACAGCGAAGCGAACACCTCTTTGGCAGCGCGGATAACGTTTTCCACGCCACGGATGTTCAGGAAGGTTTCCTGCTGACCGGCAAACGAGGCATCCGGCAAGTCTTCGGCGGTGGCGGAAGAACGCACGGCCACGGCCACGTCAGGGTTACCGGCCGACAGCGCGGCGAACGCGGTGCGGATCTCGGTGTTCAGTTTTTCAGGGAATTCGGCGTCCATGATCCATTGGCGGATCTGCGCGCCGGTCTTGGCCAGCGCATTGACATCGTCGACGTCCAGGGCGTCGAGAGCCTTGTGGATCTGATCGTTGAGGCCGCTCAGTTCGAGAAAGTCGCGATAGGCCTGCGCGGTGGTGGCAAAGCCGCCGGGGACCGACACACCGGCACCCGCCAGGTTGCTGATCATCTCGCCCAGGGATGCGTTCTTGCCCCCCACATGCTCAACATCGTGTTTGCCGAGCTTATCGAGGGAAACTACGTACTCTACCAAGGTGATCTCTCCACTAACTGTGTTGGAAAAGCTCAGAAACCGGCAGCTCGGGGGAGCGTTGGCCGGTTGTATGGCCTGGACCTGGAAAATAAGTGAGAATGCGGGCCAATGGCGGCCGACAAATCGCGCCTATCATATCCAAGATTGATGACTAGCTTAAGGCCTAAGGTGCAAATGAAACGATCTGCTTTCTTTATCTCCGATGGCACCGGCATTACCGCCGAAACCCTGGGTCAAAGCCTTCTGGCGCAGTTCGAAAACATTACCTTCACCAAGCTCACGCGGCCGTATATCGACAACGCGGACAAAGCGCGGGCCATGGTACAACAAATCAACAAAGCCGCTGAAACCGACGGCTTTCGGCCGATTATCTTCGACACCATCGTCAATCAGGACATTCGTGAGATTCTCGCGACCTCCAATGGTTTCATGATCGACATTTTCTCGACCTTCCTCGCCCCACTCGAACAGGAACTGACCGAGCACTCGTCCTACACCGTCGGCAAGTCCCATTCGATCGGGCACAACTCCAATTACATGGAGCGCATCGAGGCGGTGAACTTCGCCCTCGACAATGACGACGGCGCGCGTACCCACTATTACGACAAGGCCGACCTGATACTAGTGGGCGTGTCGCGTTGTGGTAAGACGCCGACGTGTCTGTACATGGCGATGCAATTCGGCATCCGCGCCGCCAACTATCCGCTGACCGAAGACGACATGGAGCGCCTGACCCTGCCGTCCGCGCTGCGCGCCCACCAGCACAAGCTGTTCGGCCTGACCATCGACCCGGATCGCCTCACCGCAATCCGCAACGAGCGCAAGCCCAACAGCCGCTATTCGAGCTACGCCCAGTGCGAATTCGAAGTGCGCGAAGTGGAAAACCTGTTCCGCCGCGAGAACATTCCGCACATCAACTCCACGCATTTTTCGGTGGAAGAGATTTCGGCGAAGATTCTGGTGGAGAAAGGTGTGGAGCGGCGCTTCAAGTAGTTTTGCCGTGTCTGACAAGACGCCATCGCGGGCAAGCCACGCTCCCACAGGGCTTTGTTGTGAATACAAAACCTGCAGGCGCCCAAAACCCTGTGGGAGCGGGCTTGCCCGCGATGAACGATTACACGGTCTCGGTCAATGCCCTGGCCAGGGCCTCGAACCCGCCGAGCAACAACCGATCATCCCCCACCGAATTGCACACACTCGCCCGAATAAACTGCGGCACTGCGGCATGCCCGACCGCAAACGCCTCGGCGGTGGACACCAAATAACTGTTCTCCTTCAGTTCCGCCGCAATCTGCGACGCGCGCCATGCCTCTGGCACTTCGATCCAGAAATGCGGGCTGTGGACGTGAGTCCGGTACACCAGGTCGGTCAGTGCGGGGCTGACCAACGCCTTGCGCCGGCCGATTTCACTGATTTGTTCGTTGAGCAGTTGGGTGGCAATACCGCTTTCGATCCAGCGGCAGGCCACTTCCATTGCCAACGGATTGGCCATCCAGCACGTCCCGCGAATGGCTGAATTCAATCGCCCGAGCAACGCGTGCGGCGCGTGCAGGTAACCGACACGCAGCCCGGCCGAAACTACTTTGCTCAGGCTCCCGATCAGCACCGAGCGTTCTGCGGCAAACGCACTCAGGGGCAACGGTCGCTGGCGATCCAGCAGCGCATGCGCCTCGTCCTCGAAAATCAGCAGATTGTGTTGCCGGCAGATTTCGGCAATGGCTTCGCGCCGTGGCACCGACATCACCGCCGCCGTAGGATTCTGGATGGTAGGCGTGCAATACAATGCCGACACCCGATGCTGTCGGCAGACGTCCTCCAGCGCTGACGGCAACAAGCCTTCAGCATCCATGGCGACGCCGATCAGTTTGATCCCGAGTTGGCGTGCGACGCTGATCAACCCCGGGTAGGAAAGATGCTCGGTGACCACGGTGTCACCGGCCTTGAGCAAGCCCATCAAAGCGCACAGCAGTCCGTGCTGACCACCGTTGACGCACAGCACCTGGTTGGCATCCGCCTGAAATGCCCCATGACTCAGCCAGTAAGCCCCCGCCTGCCGATGTCGGGGCAAGCCGCTTTCGGCGGTGTACCCGGTCAACTGCTGCAAGCTGTGCGAATCGTTGGCCAACGCCTGCAGCGTCAGACTCATGAACGCGCTTTCCTGCCCGGGAATTGGCTGATTCCGACTCATGTCGAAGCAGGCCCGCGGCTCTTCGCTGACATTGCGAAACCCCTTGTCCCGCAAACGCTCCAGGCCGCGCTCACGCACGTAAGTGCCATCGCCGACACGCGCCACCACCCGCCCAACCCGCTCCAGCTCGCCATAAGCGCGACTGATGGTGCCGATGGTCACACCCAGGCTGTCTGCCAACAGCCTGTGCGGCGGCAATTTCGCGCCGGCGGCGATCACGCCTTCGGCTAGGGCGCGTTCCACCGCATCCGCCAGCCGCTTGTACTTCACGCCGACGCCATTGGCGAGACCGTCACGCAGGATTGACACCGTGGCAATACTTATTTTGACAGTCATTGTCACCCCGAATAGCGTGCTGAAAACAGGTGCAATCAGGGATAGCCCTTTTCACCCACGAGGTCAATTCCTCTGCTGCGGAGCACAATGCATGTCGACTGTCATCAGCACGCCATTGAATGCGAGCAAACCCTGGCTCGCCGGATTGTTCACCTGCACGCTGTTTCTGATCGTCTGCCTGAGCTGGGGTACCACCTGGCTGGGGATCAAGATTGCCGTGGAAAGTGTGCCGCCGCTGACGGCTGCTGGCCTGCGTTTTCTGATTGCCTTTCCGCTGTTCCTGAGCTTTGCCGTGTGGCGCAAGGAGCCGCTGCTGTTCCCACGGCAAAGCCGCTGGTTTTTCCTGTTTGTCACGCTGTCGTATTTCAGCCTGCCGTACTACTTGCTCAACTACGGCGAGTTGCATGTTTCGTCGGGCCTGACCGCGCTGCTGTTCAGCTGCATGCCGGTGTTTATCCTGGTGTTTTCCTCGCTGTTTCTGCGCGAGAAAATCCTCCCGACACAAATGCTTGGTATCGCCATCGGTTTCGCCAGCCTGTACATGATCATTCGTAGCCAGGGCCTGCATCTGGATCAAGCGGAATGGCTCGGCGTGCTGGCGATTCTGTGCGCGGCGATCCTGCATGCGCTGTGCTACGTGATGACCAAGCAACACGGCAGCGCAATCAGCGTGATCACCTACAACACCCTGCCGATCGGCATCGCCGGAGTGATGTTATTGATTGTCGGATTAAACCTGGAAACACCGGTCTTCAAGGACATCAGCGCACGCTCCTGGGGCGCCCTGCTCTACCTCGGAATGGTGGCGTCGGTAGGCGGCTTTATCGTGTATTTCATCCTGCTCAAACGCCTGAGCCCGGTGCTGCTGTCGTTCGTGTTCATCATCTTCCCGGTGTTCGCCCTGCTCATCGGCGCCTGGTACGAAGGCACGCCGATCTCCCGGGACCTGATGCTGTACTCGGCAATCCTGCTCGCCGGTTTCGCGATCACCAAGCTGCCGCTTAAACGCTGATCCGCCCCCAATCATTGAACATCGGAGGTTCAAATGTCGGTCCACACCCTGGAAACCCTGAGCCTGTTTAACGCAGAACCTTATCGGCGCGATTTCAGCGCGCGGGTGATCGCTGTGGTCGATCAGGCTGTGGTGCTCGAACATACGCTGTTCTATCCCAGCGGTGGCGGGCAGCCGGGAGACAGCGGCCACTTCAGCCTCGCGGACGGTACCCGGATTGATGTCACGGGCACCCTGCGCGACCCGGCGCTGCCGTCGATCATCTGGCATCAGGTGGCGCAATGTCCGCCGCACCTTGGCGTCGGCACCCTGCTCAACGCCAGCCTCGACTGGCAGCGGCGTTACCAGCACATGAAAATGCACACTTGCCTGCATCTGCTGGGCGCGCTGATCAATGCACCGGTCACCGGTTGCAGCATCAGCGCCGACAAGGGCCGGCTGGATTTCGACCTGCCGGACATGACCCTCGACAAGGACCGCATCACCCACGATCTCAACGCGCTGATCGAACAGGCCTGCGCGGTCAACGTCCTGAGCCTGCCGGCTGCGGAATATCCTGCGCTGCTGGAAAGGATCGGCAGCAAGACCACCCGGCCAGCGGCGATCCAGGGCGATCTGCGGGTGATTGAAGTGGCGGGCATTGACGTTCAGCCGTGTGGCGGCACACACGTGCTCAATACCCGCGAAATCGGCCGGGTGTATTGCGAAAAAATCGAGAAGAAAAGCCAACACAACCGCCGGGTGATCCTGCGTTTTGCCGCCGATGACGCGGCATCCTCTGGATGAGAATTTCTTCACTCAAAACCGACACAGTCTTTACGTCCTTGTAACATCTGGAAAGATTCGCTGACCGAAGCTTTCGTCGAGAAAACCCTGAAAGTGGTGATCGCCTGGGGTCGTTATGCGGAGATTTTCTCCTACGACGACCACACCGAAACGTTCAGCCTGGAAGATGTCGAGGGCAGCCTTTAGCCCTCGGCACCTCTGGTGCTGCACCTAAAGCACAAACAGATCGACAAAGCGATTGACCGGGGTGGCTTCGAGCATTGGCTGATCCTTGCACAGGGCGAAGATCTGGTGGCTGCGCTGACCGGTGAAGCGCGTTGCCAGGTTGGCCTTGAACTTGTCTTCCAGTAACGGAATGCCTTCGGCACGACGGCGACGGTGGCCGATCGGATATTCGACCACCACGTTCTCGGTGCTGGAACCGTCCTTGAAAAACACCTGTACCGCGTTGGCAATCGAGCGCTTGTCGGGCTCCAGATACTCGCGGGTGAAACGCGGGTCTTCGACGATGACCATCTTCTCGCGCAGCACGTCGATGATCGGGTGCGCGGCGTGGAAGTCGTCCTCGTAATGCTCGGCCACCAGATTGCCGAATGCCAGTGGCACGGCGGTCATGTACTGGAGGCAGTGATCGCGGTCGGCGGCGTTGGCCAGCGGCCCGACCTTGGAAATGATGCGAATCGCCGACTCGTGGGTGGTGATGACGATGCGGTCGATGTCATGCAAGCGGTTGCGCACCAACGGATGCAATGCCACCGCCGCTTCGCAGGCCGTTTGCGCGTGGAACTCGGCGGGGAAGCTGATCTTGAACAGCACGTTTTCCATGACATAGCTGCCGTAGGGTCGCGAGAAAATGAAGGCGCGCCTGTTCTCAGGCTTGAGCGCCAGATCGTTATTGGTGTGGCTGAACGACACGTCATAGAAGCCCCACTGTTTGGCCGTCAACACCCCGGGAATGCCCATCTCACCTCTCAGGGCGATGTCGGCCAGACGAACGCCACGACTGGTTGCATCCCCTGCCGCCCAGGATTTGCGCGAACCGGCATTTGGCGCGTGGCGATAGGTGCGCAGCGCCTGGCCATCGGCGAAGGCATGGGACAACGCCGACAACAATTGCTCGCGATTGGCACCCATCAGTTTCGCGGTGACGGCGGTCGAAGCGACTTTCACCAGCAGAACGTGGTCGAGTCCGACGCGGTTGAAGGCGTTTTCCAGGGCGATCACGCCTTGAATCTCATGGGCCATGATCATCGCTTCGAGCACGTCACGCATTGTCAGCGGTGCCTCACCATTGGCAATGCGCTTTTGCGACAGATGATCGGCCACCGCGAGAATCCCGCCGAGGTTGTCCGACGGATGCCCCCATTCGGCCGCGAGCCAGGTGTCGTTGTAATCGAGCCAGCGCACGATGCAGCCGATGTCCCACGCGGCTTTTACCGGATCGAGGCGATACGACGTACCGGGCACGCGCGCGCCGAACGGCACGACGGTGCCTTCGACGAGCGGGCCAAGGTGTTTGGTGCATTCGGGAAAACGCAGCGCCAGCAGGCCACAGCCCAGGGTATCCATCAGGCAGTTGCGGGCGGTGGCGAGGGCTTCGGCAGATTCGATGTTGAAGGTGAGGACGTAATCGGCGATGTCCTGCAGGACACGGTCGTAGTCGGGGCGGTTGTTCAGGTCGACGTTGGCGCTCATGTTCGATTCACTCTGGCAGTGTTCGTTGATGGGACCTCGGTTCAGGGCTAACTGTTTTCTTATGGTTGAAATGCAATCCACTGCAGGAGTGAGCCTGCTCGCGATGGCGGTGTGTCAGGCAACGTTGACGTTGAATGTCAGTCCACTATCGCGAGCAGGCTCACTCCTGCAGTTTGGTTCGGTGTTGGCTCAGAAAGAGTCGCCGGGGATGCGCACGTAGCCTTCCATCAGCACCCGCGCACTGCGGCTCATGATGGCTTTCTTCACCACCCACTCACCGTTTTCCAGACTGGCCTCGGCGCCGACGCGCAGAGTCCCGGACGGATGACCGAAACGCACGGCGTTGCGTTCAACGCCACCCGCTGCGAGATTCACCAGTGTCCCGGAAATCGCCGCCGCCGTGCCGATCGCCACCGCCGCCGTGCCCATCATCGCGTGGTGCAACTTGCCCATCGACAGCGCACGCACCAGCAAATCCACATCAGCGGCCGCAATCGCCTTGCCACTGGACGCAACGTAATCCGCAGGCTTGGCGACGAACGCGACTTTCGGCGTGTGCTGCCGCTTGGCTGCCTCATCCAGACTGGAAATCAGGCCCATGCGCAGCGCACCGTAGGCGCGGATGGTTTCGAACATCTGCAGCGCTTTCGGATCGCTGTTGATCGCGCTTTGCAGCTCGGTACCGGTGTAGCCGATGTCTTCGGCGTTGACGAAAATCGTCGGGATCCCGGCGTTGATCATAGTCGCCTGGAACGTGCCAACGCCCGGCACCTCAAGCTGATCGACCAGGTTGCCGGTGGGGAACATCGAACCGCCGCCGCCCTCTTCTTCCGCCGCCGGGTCCATGAATTCAACCTGCACTTCGGCCGCCGGAAAAGTCACGCCGTCGAGTTCGAAATCACCGGTTTCCTGCACCTCACCGTTGGTGATCGGCACGTGAGCGATGATGGTCTTGCCGATGTTGGCCTGCCACACGCGCACCACCGCCACGCCGTTGTACGGAATGCGGCTGGCATCGACCAGACCATGGCTGATGGCGAACGAACCGACCGCCGCCGAGAGGTTGCCGCAGTTGCCGCTCCAGTCCACGAACGGCTTGTCGATGGACACCTGACCGAACAGGTAATCGACGTCGTGATCGGCCTTGATGCTTTTCGACAGGATCACGGTTTTGCTGGTGCTCGAGGTGGCACCGCCCATGCCGTCGATCTGCTTGTCGTACGGGTCGGGACTGCCGATCACACGCAGCAGCAAGGCGTCGCGGGCCGGGCCGGGAATCTGCGCGGCTTCAGGCAGATCCTTGAGGCTGAAAAACACGCCTTTGCTGGTACCGCCGCGCATGTAGGTGGCGGGGATTTTGATCTGTGGTGCGTGAGCCATGGTTGCTCCTCAAAGAACCAAGGGACAAATCATCCCTTGGTCGCTTAACTGGTTTAAACGGCAGCCGCCGACTCTTCGAGGAAGTCCTGGGCGAAGCGCTGCAACACGCCGCCGGCCTCATAGATCGACACTTCTTCAGCGGTATCGAGGCGACAGGTCACCGGCACTTCGACACGCTCGCCGTTGTTGCGATGGATCACCAGCGTCAGGTCGGCGCGTGGCGTGCGGGCGCCGATCACGTCGTAGGTTTCGCTGCCGTCGATGGCCAGGGTGTGGCGGTCGGTGCCGGATTTGAACTCCAGCGGCAACACCCCCATGCCCACCAGGTTGGTGCGGTGGATGCGCTCGAAACCTTCGGCGACGATCGCTTCGACGCCTGCCAGACGCACGCCCTTGGCCGCCCAGTCGCGGGACGAACCCTGACCGTAATCGGCACCGGCAATGATGATCAGCGGCTGCTTGCGCTCCATATAGGTTTCGATGGCTTCCCACATGCGCATCACTTTGCCTTCCGGCTCCACTCGCGCCAGGGAACCCTGTTTGACCTTGCCGTTTTCCACGACCATTTCATTGAACAGTTTCGGGTTGGCAAAGGTCGCGCGTTGCGCAGTCAGGTGGTCACCCCGGTGCGTGGCGTAGGAGTTGAAGTCCTCTTCCGGCAGGCCCATTTTCGCCAGGTATTCGCCAGCGGCGCTGTCGAGCATGATCGCGTTGGAGGGCGACAGGTGATCGGTGGTGATGTTGTCCGGCAGCACCGCCAGCGGGCGCATGCCCTTGAGCGGACGGGCCCCGGCCAGCGCGCCTTCCCAGTACGGCGGACGGCGGATGTAGGTGCTCATCTCGCGCCAGTCGTACAGCGGTGTGACTTTCGGGCCAGTGTCTTCGTGAACGGCGAACATCGGAATGTAGACCTGACGGAACTGCTCCGGCTTCACCGACGACTTCACCACCGCGTCGATTTCTTCGTCGCTCGGCCAGATGTCTTTCAGGCGGATTTCCTTGCCGTCGACCACGCCCAGCACGTCCTTCTCGATGTCGAAACGGATGGTGCCGGCAATGGCGTAAGCGACCACCAGCGGCGGCGAAGCGAGGAACGCCTGCTTGGCGTACGGGTGAATGCGGCCGTCGAAGTTACGATTACCGGAGAGCACTGCAGTCGCGTAAAGATCGCGGTCGATGATCTCTTGCTGAATCACCGGATCGAGTGCGCCGGACATGCCGTTGCAGGTGGTGCAGGCGAACGCGACGACACCGAAACCGAGCTGTTCCAGCTCCGTGGTCAGCCCCGCTTCATCGAGGTACAGCGCGACGGTTTTCGAGCCCGGCGCCAGCGAGGATTTGACCCACGGCTTGCGGGTCAGGCCGAGTTTGTTGGCATTGCGCGCCAGCAGGCCGGCGGCAATCACGTTGCGCGGGTTGCTGGTGTTGGTGCAACTGGTGATGGCGGCGATGATCACTGCGCCGTCAGGCATTTGCCCCGGCACGTCATCCCACTGCCCGGAGATGCCTTTGGCCGCCAGATCCGCCACCGCGACGCGGGCGTGCGGGTTGCTCGGGCCGGCCATGTTGCGCACCACCGACGACAGGTCGAACGTCAGGCCGCGCTCGTATTGCGCGCCTTTCAGGCTGTCGGCCCACAGGCCGTTGAGCTTGGCGTACTGCTCGACCAGTTGCACTTGCTGATCTTCGCGACCGGTGAGTTTCAGGTAGTCGATGGTCTGCTGGTCGATGTAGAACATCGCCGCAGTGGCGCCGTATTCCGGGGCCATGTTGGAGATGGTCGCGCGGTCGCCGAGGGTCAGCGCCGACGCACCTTCGCCGAAGAACTCCAGCCATGCGCCGACGACTTTCTGTTTGCGCAGGTATTCGGTCAGCGCCAGCACCATGTCGGTGGCGGTGATGCCCGGTTGCAGCTTGCCGGTCAGTTCGACGCCGACGCTTTCCGGCAGGCGCATCCACGAGGCGCGGCCGAGCATCACGCTTTCGGCTTCGAGGCCGCCGACGCCGATGGCGATCACGCCCAGCGCATCGACGTGCGGGGTGTGGCTGTCGGTGCCGACGCAGGTGTCAGGGAACGCCACGCCATCGCGCACCTGAATCACCGGGGACATTTTCTCCAGGTTGATCTGGTGCATGATGCCGTTGCCTGGCGGGATCACATCAACGTTCTTGAAGGCCTTTTTGGTCCAGTTGATGAAGTGGAAACGGTCTTCGTTGCGCCGGTCTTCGATGGCGCGGTTCTTCTCGAACGCCTGCTTGTCGAAACCGCCCGCTTCCACTGCCAGCGAGTGGTCGACGATCAGTTGCGTCGGCACCACCGGGTTGACCTGCGCCGGGTCACCGCCCTGCAAGGCGATCGCGTCACGCAGGCCGGCGAGGTCGACCAGTGCGGTCTGGCCAAGAATGTCGTGGCACACCACGCGCGCCGGGAACCACGGGAAGTCGAGGTCGCGTTTACGCTCGATCAGTTGTTTGAGGGAATCGGTGAGCGTGGCCGGATCGCAGCGACGCACGAGGTTTTCCGCCAACACGCGGGAGGTGTACGGCAGGGTGTCGTAGCTGCCGGGCTGAATCGCCTCGACCGCCGCACGGACGTCGAAGTAATCCAGGGAACTGCCGGGCAGGTTCTTGCGGAATGCTGTGTTCATCGGGTCAGGACTCGGGTCACGGTGGTTTCAAGAGGTGGGGCCGGACACTGACCTTGAAATTCACACTGAACCCTGTGGGAGCTGGCTTGCCAGCGATAGCGGTGGGTCAGTCGACATCAATGTTGGATGTGACTCGGTCATCGCTGGCAAGCCAGCTCCCACAGGGTCTTCGGTGAACATCGAGATTAGTGATCGGCCCTCACCATTCAGCGACGTTCGATTGGCACGAACTTGCGCTGTTCTACGCCGATGTACTCGGCGCTCGGACGGATGATGCGGTTGTTGGCGCGCTGTTCGAACACGTGGGCGGCCCAGCCGGTCAGGCGCGAGCAGACGAAGATCGGCGTGAACAGCTTGGTCGGGATGCCCATGAAGTGGTACGCCGAGGCATGGTAGAAGTCGGCGTTGGGGAACAGTTTCTTCTGCTCCCACATGGTCTTGTCGATGGCTTCGGAGACCGGGAACAACACCTTGTCACCGACTTCGTCAGCGAGTTTTTTCGACCAGCCCTTGATCACCTCGTTGCGCGGATCGCTGTCCTTATAGATCGCGTGGCCGAAGCCCATGATCTTGTCCTTGCGCTCAAGCATGCCGAGGGTGCCCTTGATCGCCTCTTCCGGCGACGAGAAGCGTTCGATCATCTCCATCGCCGCTTCGTTGGCGCCGCCGTGCAGCGGGCCGCGCAGCGAACCGATGGCAGCCGTGACGCAGGAATACAGGTCAGACAGGGTCGACGCGCAAACGCGCGCGGTAAAGGTCGAGGCGTTGAATTCATGTTCGGCGTAAAGAATCAGCGACACGTTCATCACTTTGACGTGGAGTTCACTTGGCTTCTTGTCGTGCAGCAGGTGCAGGAAGTGGCCGCCGATGGTCGGCTCGTCGCTGACGCAGTTGATGCGCTTGCCGTCGTGGCTGAAGCGATACCAGTAGCACATGATCGCCGGGAACGCGGCCAGCAGGCGGTCGGTCTTGTCGCGCTGTTCGGAGAAGTCTTTCTCCGGCTCGATATTGCCGAGGAACGAGCAACCGGTGCGCATCACGTCCATCGGGTGGGCGTCGGCGGGAATGCGTTCGAGCACCTCTTTCAGTGCTTGCGGCAGGTCGCGCAGCTTGCTCAGCTTTTGCTGGTAGGCGTCGAGTTGTGCCTGGGTCGGCAGCTCTCCGTACAGCAGCAGGTAAGCCACTTCTTCGAACTGCGCGTCTGCCGCCAGTTCACGCACGTCGTAGCCGCGATAGGTCAGCCCGGCACCGGCCTGGCCCACGGTGGACAGTGCGGTTTGCCCGGCCACCTGGCCACGGAGCCCGGCGCCACTGAGTACTTTTGCTTCGGCCATTGCTGTCTCCAATCTTCTTGAATTTGTAGGGAAACTTGTAGGAGCGAGCCTGCTCGCGAAGGTGGCTGGAACACCTCGGCACATCAGGAACACCGCGTTATCGTTAACGCCCATCGCGAGCAGGCTCGCTCCCACAGGGGTGTTGGTCAGCCTTTCTTTTGTGCAAACAACGCATCGAGCTTCTGCTCGAAGGTGTGGTAGTCGATGCGGTCGTAAAGCTCCATGCGAGTCTGCATGGTGTCGATGACATTCTGCTGCGTGCCGTCGCGGCGGATCGCGGTGTAGACGTTTTCCGCCGCCTTGTTCATCGCGCGGAACGCCGACAGCGGGTACAGCACCAGCGACACATCCGCTCCCGCAAGCTGCTCGGTGGTGTACAGCGGCGTCGCGCCGAACTCGGTGATGTTGGCGAGGATCGGTGCCTTCACGCGGCTGGCGAACAGTTTGTACATCTCCAGTTCGGTGATGGCTTCCGGGAAGATCATGTCGGCGCCCGCCTCGATGCACGCAGCGGCGCGATCCAGAGCCGATTCCAGGCCTTCCACCGCGAGCGCATCGGTACGTGCCATGATCACGAAGCTGTCGTCGGTACGGGCATCGACGGCGGCCTTGATGCGATCGACCATTTCCTGCTGGCTGACGATTTCCTTGTTCGGACGGTGGCCGCAGCGCTTGGCACCGACCTGGTCTTCGATGTGAATCGCCGCCGCGCCGAACTTGATCATCGACTTGACGGTGCGCGCCACGTTGAACGCCGACGAACCGAAACCGGTATCCACATCCACCAGCAGCGGCAGGTCGCAGACATCGGTGATACGACGCACGTCGGTCAGCACGTCATCCAGGCCGGTGATGCCCAGGTCCGGCACACCGAGCGAACCTGCAGCGACGCCGCCACCGGACAGGTAGATCGCTTTGAAGCCGGCACGCTTGGCCAGCAGCGCGTGGTTGGCGTTGATCGCGCCGACCACTTGCAAGGGATGCTCGCTGGCGACCGCATCGCGGAAACGCTGGCCTGGAGTGTTCTGCTTGGAACTCATGACTCACCTCGTTCAGTGGCTGTCTTATTGTCGGCGCCGTCCTGGTAATGACGGGCGATGTTGCGTTTCGAGGCGCCGATGTGGCGGCGCATCAACAATTCCGCGAGCTCGCCGTCACGGTCGGCGATGGCATCGAGAATCCGGTGGTGTTCGGCAAAGGCCTGACGCGGGCGGTTCGGCGTGGTGGAAAACTGGATGCGGTACATGCGCACCAGTTGGTACAACTCGCCGCAGAGCATCTGGGTCAGGGTGCGATTGCCGCTGCCTTGGATGATCCGGTAATGGAAGTCGAAATCGCCTTCCTGCTGGTAGTAGCCGACGCCGGCCTGAAACGCCGCATCGCGCTCATGGGTTTCCAGCACCCGGCGCAGTTCGTCGATGTCTTCGACGCTCATGCGTTCGGCCGCCAGACGGCAGGCCATGCCTTCGAGGGACTCGCGTATTTCATAGAGTTCGAGCAGTTCGGCGTGGCTGAGCGACACCACTCGTGCGCCGACGTGCGGTACCCGCACCAGCAGGCGCTGGCCTTCGAGCCGATGAATGGCCTCACGCAGCGGCCCGCGGCTGATGCCGTAGGTGCGCGCCAGCTCCGGCTCGGAGATCTTGCTGCCCGGGGCGATCTCACCCTTGACGATGGCCGCCTGGATGCGTCGGAAGACGTTTTCCGAGAGCGTCTCGGAATCGTCGCCGCTGATGACCGGGGGATCGAGTTGATCCAGCATGATTGTCGACACCTTTAAATCCAATGCGGCAAAAACTAGCCAATTCACCCGCATCCGTCAAAGGATAAATACACATTGTCGACAATCGTCTAATAACCACAGCCAATGGTCCTTGTGATCAGCCAATCACCTGTGGGAGCAGGAACCCCAGGGTTATAGACCGCCGCAGGCGCTGGCGCCATAAAACCACCGTGCTAGAATGCCGCCCGCATTTGCTGGCCATTTGTACGGCTTGTCATAAAAAGCTGATAGGCACACGAAGGTGCTGGCGCAGGCAGGAAAGCCTGCTGCCAAGCCCTTGAACCGAGAACGGAACGCTGCGCACCAGGATTTATGAGACTCAAGCCCTTCCCCACCTTTTTTGCTCTGTTTTGCCTGCCCGGCCTCGCCGCAGCGGGGGAAAAAACCGTGTACGGCCTTAACGAATACGCGTCGCTCGATGGCATCAATCTGGAAGTCGCGGCCAAACTCGACACCGGTGCGAAAACCGCATCACTGAGCGCCCGCGACATCAAACGCTTCAAACGCAACGGCGAGTCGTGGGTACGCTTTTATCTGGCGATCGACGCCGCGCATTCGCACCCGATCGAACGGCCGCTGGCGCGGGTCAGCAAGATCAAGCGCCGCGCCGGCGACTACGACCCGGAAGAAGGCAAAAAGTACACTGCCCGCCCGGTCATCGAGCTGGACATCTGCATGGGTTCGGCTTTGCGCAGCATCGAAGTGAACCTGACCGACCGTAGTGCGTTCCAATATCCGCTTTTGATTGGCTCCGAGGCGCTGAAACGCTTCGATGCGCTGGTCGATCCCAGTCTTAAATACGCTGCCGGCAAACCCGCCTGCACCATCGCCGCTCATACCGCCGAGTAATTTCCATGCGTTCTCTAACCTTCCACCTGAAAATCCTGATCACCATTCTGGTGTTGCTGGGCGTTTCGGTTACGGCCTATCAGATTTTCGTGCTCGGGATTCCGGTGACCGAAGACGCCACCGACGACTTGTGGAACATCGACGCCAAGGTCGAGTTCGTCGCCAGCACCAAGGATCCGGTGAAGATCCAGATGTTCGTGCCGCCCCTGAGCCGCGACTACGTCAGCCTCAACGAAAGCTTCATCTCCAATAACTATGGCGTCGCCGTGAACCGCGTCGACGGCAACCGCAAGGTCACCTGGTCGGCGCGCCGGGCCAAGGGCAACCAGACCCTTTATTACCGTCTGGTGCTGACCAAGCGTTACACCGCCGAAAAATCCAAGATCAAAGGCCCGACCTTCCGCGACAGCATCGCCATCGAAGGCCCGGAAAAAATCGCCGCCGAAGCCCTGCTCGCACCGATCCGCCAGCACTCGGCCGACGTCGAAACCTTTATTGGCGAGGCGATCAAGCGGGTCAACAACGTCAACGACGACAACGTCAAACTGCTGCTGGCCGGCGACCCGTCGACGCCACACAAGGCGAAGATCGTCGAGTTGCTGCTGTCCATCGCCCACGTGCCGGTGGAAAAAGTCCACACCATCCGCCTCGTTGCCGATCAACCGCAAACCCCGGAACTGTGGCTGCGCAGCTTCAACGGCAACGACTGGCTGTACTTCAACCCGGAAACCGGCGAGCAAGGCCTGCCGACCGACCGTCTGCTGTGGTGGACCGGTGACGAGAACCTGATCACCGTTGACGGCGGCAAGAAAGCCAACGTGACCTTCAGCCTGAACAACAGCGAGATGAACGCGATTCGTCTGGCCAAGCTGACGGACGAAAACACCGACGCCAACTTCCTCGAATACTCGCTGTACGGCTTGCCGCTGCAGACCCAGCAGACGTTCATGATCATGGTGATGATCCCGATCGGCGTGCTGGTGATCCTGATCCTGCGCAACCTGATCGGCCTGCAGACCCTCGGCACGTTCACCCCGGTGCTGATTGCCCTGGCCTTCCGCGAAACGCAGCTGGGCTTCGGCATTCTGCTGTTTACCGTGATCACCGCGCTGGGCCTGTCGTTACGTTCGTATCTGGAACACTTGAAGCTGCAAATGCTCCCGCGCCTGTCGGTGGTGCTGACCTTTGTCGTGGTGTTGATCGCGGCCATCAGCCTGTTCAGTCACAAGCTCGGCCTGGAGCGCGGCTTGTCTGTTGCGTTGTTCCCGATGGTGATTCTGACCATGACCATCGAACGCCTGTCGATCACCTGGGAAGAACGTGGCGCCAGCCATGCGATGAAAGTGGCGATCGGTACGTTGTTTGCCGCCTCGCTGGCACACCTGATCATGACCGTGCCGGAGCTGGTGTACTTCGTGTTCACCTTCCCGGCGATCCTGCTGATCATGGTCGGTTTCATGCTGGCGATGGGTCGCTATCGCGGCTACCGCCTGACCGAACTGGTGCGTTTCAAGGCATTCGTCAACAAGGCTGATCACTGATGTTCGGTTTCTGGAAGACCTGGAAGGCTCTGGAGGCGCGGGGCATCATGGGCATCAATCGGCGTAACGCCGACTACGTGCTCAAGTACAACAAGCGCAGCCTGTACCCGATCGTCGATGACAAGATCATCACCAAGGAGCGCGCCATCGCAGCCGGCATTCATGTGCCGGAGCTGTATGGCGTGATTTCCACGGAGAAGGAAATCGACAAGCTCGACGCGATCATCGGCGGGCACAACGACTTCGTGATCAAGCCGGCCCAGGGTGCCGGCGGTGACGGCATCATCGTCATCGCCGACCGCTTCGAGGGCCGCTATCGCACGGTCTCGGGCAAGATCCTCGCCCACGAAGAACTCGAGCACCACATCTCGAGCATTCTCACCGGTCTGTATTCGCTGGGCGGTCACCGCGACCGTGCACTGATCGAATACCGAGTGACCCCGGATCAGATCTTCAAAAGCATCAGTTACGAAGGCGTGCCGGACATCCGCATCATCGTGCTGATGGGCTACCCGGTGATGGCCATGCTGCGCTTGCCGACCCGCCAGTCCGGCGGCAAGGCCAACCTGCACCAGGGCGCCATCGGCGTCGGTGTCGATCTGGCCACCGGCCTGACCCTGCGCGGCACCTGGCTGAACAACATCATCAACAAACACCCCGACACCACCAACGCGGTGGATGGCGTGCAACTGCCCTACTGGGACGGTTTCATGAAACTCGCCGCCGGCTGCTACGAGTTGTGCGGGCTGGGTTACATCGGTGTGGACATGGTGCTGGACCAGGAGAAAGGCCCGCTGATTCTGGAGCTGAACGCGCGGCCGGGACTGAATATCCAGATCGCCAACGATTGCGGGCTGACCCAGCGTACGCACGCGGTCGAGGCGCACCTGGAAGCGCTGAAGGCGCGTGGGGTGACGGAGTCGGTTGAGGAACGAGTGGCGTTTACCCAGGAAATGTTTGGGCATATTCCTGCTGTGGAAGGCTGAAAAGCCCCTCACCCTAGCCCTCTCCCAAAGGGAGAGGGGACTGACCGAAGTGGATGCTGGAAATACGCCGACCTGAAAGTTGTGAGTCGAACTCAGGCTTTGAAAAGCATGAAGATCTGCTCCCTTCCCCCTCGCCGCCCAAAGGGAGAGGGGACTGACCGAGGTGGATGCTGGAAATACGCCGACCTGACAGTCTTGAGTCGAACTCAGGCTTTGAAAAGCATGAAGATCTGCTCCCTTCCCCCTCGCCACCCAAAGGGAGAGGGGACTGACCGAAGTAGATGCTGGAAATACGCCGACCTGAAAGTCTTGAGTCGAACTCAGGCTTTGAAAAGCACGAAGATCTGCTCCCTTCCCCCTCGCTGCCCAAAGGGAGAGGGGACTGACCGAAGTGGATGCTGGAAATACGCCGACCTGAAAGTCTTGAGTCGAACTCAAGCTTTGAAAAGCATGAAGATCTGCTCCCTTCCCCCTCGCCGCACTGAGGGAGAGGGGACTGACCGAGGTGAATGCTGGAAATACGCCGACCTGAAAGTCTTGAGTCGAACTCAGGCTTTGAAAAGCATGAAGATCTGCTCCCTTCCCCCTCGCCGCCCAAAGGGAGAGGGGACTGACCGAGGTGGATGCTGGAAATACGCCGACCTGAAAGTCTTGAGTCGAACTCAGGCTTTGAAAAGCATGAAGATCTGCTCCCTTCCCCCTCGCCCCCTTGGGGGAGAGGGCTGGGGTGAGGGGGTAGGCTTTTGATTTTGATCTGACAGCGGAGAGGACTACAATCCCTACCCCGCCTCGATGGCCGATCTGCCCCGCCCATGTTGACCTGTTCCGTACACCCGCTGCCTTACCGCGCCAATCCCGCCGACTATTTCGCGGCCATCCGTCATGCCCCCGGCGCCGTGTTGCTCGACAGCGGCCGGCCGAGTGCCGACCGTGGTCGCTATGACCTGCTCAGCGCCTGGCCACTGGCACAACTGGCGGTGTTGCCCGACGAAAGCGGCAGCGTTTTCCTGCAACGCCTGCGGGACAATCTGACTTGTCTGGGCCAGGCGCAGCTGCCGGCGGAATATGAGCTGCCGTTCGCTGGCGGCCTGATCGGCTATCTGAGTTACGACTTCGGCCGGCACCTGGAACAGCTGCCGAACCAGGCCCGGGATGATCTGCAACTGCCCGACGCACGCTTCGGACTGTACGACTGGGCGCTGATCAGCGATCACCAGACGGCCACCAGCCAACTGGTTTTTCACCCGTCGTTGGCCGACAGTGAGCGGCAACGCCTGATCAGCCTGTTCAGTCAATCGGCCGCCGCCACGCTGACGCCGTTCAAGCTGAACACGCCGATGACCGCCGACCTGTCGGCCGATGACTATCGCCAGGCGCTGGAGCGCATTCATCAATACATCCAGGCCGGCGACTGCTACCAGGTCAACTTCGCCCAGCGTTTCCGCGCAACCTGTCAGGGCGATCCGTGGCTGGCTTATTGCGCTTTGCGTGAAGCCTGCCCGACGCCGTTTTCCGGCTTCCAGAGCCTGCCCGACGGCGGCGCGGTGCTGAGCCTGTCGCCGGAGCGTTTCGTCAAAGTCAGCCAGCGCCAGGTCGAAACCCGCCCGATCAAAGGCACCCGCCCCCGTGGTCTGACGCCCGCCGAAGACGCGGCCAATGCCGCCGAACTGCTGGCCAGCCCCAAGGATCGCGCCGAGAACCTGATGATCGTCGACCTGCTACGCAACGACCTCGGCCGCACCTGCCGCATCGGCTCGGTGCGGGTACCGGAGCTGTTCAGCCTGGAAAGCTATCCCAACGTGCATCACCTGGTCAGCAGCGTGACCGGTGAACTGGCGCAGGATCGCGACGCTCTGGACCTGATCGCCGGCAGCTTTCCCGGCGGCTCGATCACCGGCGCACCAAAGATTCGTGCAATGCAGATCATCGACGAACTGGAACCGACCCAGCGTGGATTGTATTGCGGGTCGCTGCTGTATCTGGACGTGCGTGGCGAGATGGACAGCTCCATCGCCATTCGCAGTCTGCTGGTCAAGGATGGGCAGGTGTGTTGCTGGGGCGGCGGCGGGATCGTGGCTGATTCGGACTGGCAGGCGGAGTATCAGGAGTCGATTACCAAAGTGAAGATCCTCCTGGAAACCCTGCAAAACCTCTAAAAGCTATCGCGAGCAGGCTCACTCCTGCATTTGGAATGCGTTCCCTTGTAGGAGTGAGCCTGCTCGCGATGGCGTCTTTTCAGACGACTACAAACTCAACTCTCGGTTGGAAGCTTTGAGGAATTCCTGCTTCAACTCGGCAAACGTATGCACCGCCGGAAACTGCGGGAACTCCCGGATCACGTTGTCCGGCGCGTGGAACAGAATCCCGGCGTCCGCCTCACCCAGCATGCTCGTATCGTTATATGAATCCCCCGCCGCAATCACCCGGTAGTACAGGCTTTTGAACGATAGCACCGACTGACGCTTGGGATCTTTCTGACGCAGTTGATAGCTGGTCACCCGCCCGCTGTCGTCAGTGATCAGACGATGGCAAAGCAAGGTCGGGAAGCCCAGTTGTCGCATCAGCGGCTGGGAGAATTCGTAGAAGGTGTCCGAGAGAATCACCACCTGAAAGCGCTCGCGCAGCCAGTCGACGAACTCCACCGCGCCGTCCAGCGGCTTGAGCGTGGCGATCACTTCCTGAATATCCGAAAGCTTCAGACCGTGCTCGTCGAGGATGCGCAGACGCTGTTTCATCAGCACGTCGTAATCGGGAATGTCCCGGGTGGTGGCCTTGAGGGAGTCGATTCCGGTTTTTTCGGCAAAGGCGATCCAGATTTCCGGTACCAGTACCCCTTCAAGATCCAGGCAAGCAATTTCCACAAGACACTCCCGTTTGTATTGATTATTGAGTCGAGCGAGCCCGAACTCTAGCGACTCCCCCGCCACGGCGCAACGCAGCGACCACCCCGTACCCCGCCGCTTTTTGTTAACATCGCCGCCATATAGAGCGCCCAGCGCCACCGACCTGTAGGAAGCCGCCCTGATGAGCCCAACGTTCGACGTCGTGGAACTCGCCACGACCTATGCCAACAAATCCGCGCAGGACATCCTGAAACTCGCGTTTGCCGAGTTCGGCGACGAGCTGTGGATATCTTTCAGCGGCGCCGAGGATGTGGTGCTGGTGGACATGGCCTGGAAGCTCAACAAGAACGTCAAGGTGTTCAGTCTCGACACCGGCCGCCTGCACCCGGAAACCTACCGGTTCATTGATCAGGTGCGCGAGCACTACAAGATCGACATCGAACTGGTGTCGCCGGACTACACGAAACTGGAACCGTTCGTGAAGGAAAAAGGCCTGTTCAGTTTCTACAAGGACGGCCATGGCGAATGCTGCGGCATTCGCAAGATCGAGCCGCTGCGCCGTAAATTGTCCGGCGTCAAAGCCTGGGCCACCGGCCAGCGCCGCGACCAGAGCCCGGGCACCCGCAGCGCCGTGGCGGTGCTGGAAATCGACACCGCGTTCTCTACGCCAGAACGCACCCTGTACAAGTTCAACCCGCTGGCACAGATGACCAGCGAAGAGATCTGGGGCTACATCCGCATGCTTGAGCTGCCTTATAACAGCCTGCATGAACGCGGCTTCATCAGCATCGGCTGCGAACCCTGCACCCGTCCTGTGCTGCCGAACCAGCACGAACGCGAAGGCCGCTGGTGGTGGGAAGAAGCGACGCAGAAAGAATGCGGTTTGCATGCGGGGAATATCATCAGCAAGGCTTAAATTCCTGCCTAAATGATCTCCCCCTGTAGGAGCGAGCCTGCTCGCGATAGCGGTGTGTCAGTCCAGGCATTTCTCGGCTGACACACCGCTATCGCGAGCAGGCTCACTCCTACAGTGCTGTGCGGAAACATCAAGAATGTGTACACACAAATGTCACCGTCGGTGCCATTTATGTGTGCACTTTTTTGTTTCCACGCCCTGAAAAGTTACATCCCGCCTGAAAATCCTTTCTCGTCACACGCTGGCGAAATCCCCCGCCAAAAATAAATACCTGTTCAGTCGGTCAATTTTTAACCACTTATTTTCAAACACTTAGCGCTTGTCGATAACTTTTCGAAATGAGCACTGCTACGCATAGATCGCTAACTGGCACAGATCTGGCTTTAGTGCATACATGTTTTGTATACAAAACTGCAAAACATGACCCCACACTTTCGATCCGCAAGCCTGAAGCGCCCTATCCCGTACAGGCTGCAGATGCCCCGTAACCAGTGATGTTTGCTGGCCGCGACGAAGATTTGTCGAGCCCCGGGCTCATGCACAGTCATCGCGGCCCCGTCCATCAGGAGCCTGCCGGAATGCGTACAAGTCTCTCCAACAACATCGCGCTGAATCTGCCCGCCTCTGCACTCGATCAGCCATTGCCCGACGATGGCCTGACCGAACCGTTACAACTGAGTCCCCGCCTGCACAACAGCGATCTGGCACCGACCCGGGCCGAAGGTCGGCGCTGGGGCAAATACAGCATCTTCGCCCTGTGGACCAACGATGTGCACAACATCGCCAACTACTCGTTCGCCATCGGACTGTATGCGCTGGGCCTGGGGGGCTGGCAGATTCTGCTGTCGCTGGGGATCGGTGCGGCGCTGGTGTACTTCTTCATGAACCTGTCCGGCTACATGGGACAGAAAACCGGGGTGCCGTTTCCGGTGATCAGCCGGATCAGTTTCGGCATCCACGGCGCACAGATTCCGGCGCTGATCCGGGCGGTGATCGCCATCGCCTGGTTCGGAATCCAGACGTACCTGGCGTCGGTGGTGTTTCGCGTGCTGTTGACGGCGATTCACCCAGGCTTCGCCGAGTACGACCACAACTCGATCCTCGGATTGTCGTCCCTGGGTTGGGTATGTTTCGTAGCGATCTGGTTCGTGCAACTGGCGATCCTCGCCTACGGCATGGAAATGGTTCGTCGCTACGAAGCCTTCGCCGGGCCGGTGATTCTGCTGACCGTCGCCGCCCTCGCCGCGTGGATGTATACCCAGGCCAATGCAACCATCGCCTGGTCGATCCGTGAACCACTGACCGGTGGCGAAATGTGGCGCAACATCTTTGCCGGCGGCGCGTTGTGGCTGGCGATCTACGGCACGCTGATTCTCAACTTCTGCGATTTCGCCCGATCCTCGCCGTGCCGCAAGACCATCAAGGTCGGCAATTTCTGGGGCTTGCCGGTGAATATTCTGGTGTTCGCGGCGATCACCGTGCTGCTGTGTGGCGCGCAGTTCCAGATCAACGGACGGGTGATCGAGAGCCCGACTGAAATCATTGCGTCGATTCCCAACACATTCTTTCTGGTGCTCGGCTGCCTGGCGTTTCTGATTGTCACCGTCGCGGTGAACATCATGGCCAACTTCGTCGCCCCGGCGTTTGTCCTGAGCAATCTGGCGCCAAAGTACCTGACCTTCCGCCGCGCCGGGCTGATCAGCGCGACCATCGCCGTGTTGATCCTGCCGTGGAACCTCTACAACAGCCCGTTGGTGATCGTGTATTTCCTCTCCGGCCTCGGCGCCCTGCTCGGTCCGCTGTACGGAGTGATCATGGTCGACTACTGGCTGATCCGCAGAGGCCGGATCAACGTCCCGCAGTTGTACAGCGAAGATCCCAACGGCGCTTATTACTACAGCCGCGGGGTGAATATCCGTGCCGTGGCGGCGTTCATTCCTGCGGCGCTGATCGCCATCGTCCTGGCGCTGGTGCCGGGTTTCCACAGCATCTCGCCGTTCTCCTGGCTGGTGGGCGCCGGCATTGCCGCGATGCTCTACCTGATCATCGCCCAGCGTCAGCCGCACTACGCCGACGTCAGCGGCGAAGCCATTGCCGTCGACAACGTCAGCCATTAACTTCCTCGCGGCCCGGTTTTCGGGCCGCAGAACTGCCCGCTATAAGGACTTCCCATGCGCATTCTCGTGGTCAACGTCAACACCACCGAATCGATCACCCAGGCCATCGCCCGCTCGGCTCAGGCTGTCGCGTCACCCGGTACGGAAATCATCGGCCTGACACCGTTCTTCGGCGCCGACTCGGTGGAAGGCAACTTCGAAAGTTACCTGGCTGCCATCGCCGTGATGGATCGGGTGATGTCTTACGATCAACCCTTCGACGCGGTGATTCAGGCCGGCTACGGCGAGCATGGCCGTGAAGGCTTGCAGGAATTGCTTAACGTGCCGGTGGTGGACATCACCGATGCGGCAGCGAGTACGGCGATGTTTCTCGGCCACGCCTATTCAGTGGTGACCACCCTGGATCGCACGGTGCCGCTGATCGAAGACCGGCTGAAGTTGTCCGGCCTGTGGGACCGCTGCGCATCGGTGCGGGCCAGCGGTCTGGCGGTGCTGGAACTGGAACATGAGCCGCACCGCGCACTGGAAGCCATCGTGCATCAGGCCGAGCTGGCGGTGACGCAAGACAAGGCCGAAGTGATTTGCCTGGGCTGCGGCGGGATGGCCGGGCTGGATGAGCAGATTCGTCGCCGCACCGGGGTGCCGGTGGTCGATGGCGTGACGGCGGCGGTGACCATCGCCGAATCGCTGGTGCGGCTGCGGTTGTCGACGTCCAAGGTGCGGACTTACGCGACGCCGAGGCCGAAAAACATTGTGGGCTGGCCGGGGCGGATTGCTCGCTAGACCGCGTTATCGTTCATCGCAGGCAAGCCACGCGCCCACAGGGTTCGCGTTGTTTCACCATTATGTGAACGACAAAGTACCTGTGGGAGCGTGGCTTGCCCGCGATGGCCGCAACTCGATCAAAAGCCAAACTCAGAAAGCACTGAACCGCCGAGCCAACCCCCGCTCCGCAAACTGCTCAATCACAAAATCGACAAACGCCCGAGTCTTGCCCGGTAACAATTTATGTTCGGCGTAGTAGATCGAAATGTTGCCGTCATCGATGTACCAGTCCGGCAGCACGCGCTGCAACGTGCCCGCCTCGAGGTAACCCACGGCAAACGGCATGCTGACCAGCGCGATCCCCAGCCCTTGTGCTGCCGTGGCGCAGGCGGCTTCGGAGTCACTCATGGTCATTCGCGTTTTGAGGGTCAAGGGCTGGCAGAGCTGACTGCCGCTACTGATCAACTGCCAGGAGCGCACCCGGCCGGTTTGCGGCGAACGAATCAGGATCCCATCGTGACGTTGCAGGTCATCCGCTTCGACGATCGCCTCGTGCTTTTGCAGATAGTCCGCAGACGCCACCAACACGCGATGCGCGGGTGCCAATTTGCGTGCGACGACGCCTTGGGGCAATTCAAATCCTCCGCCAATCGCCGCATCGAACCCCTGCCCGATCAAATCGACCTGACGATTATCAAAATGCCAGTCAGGGTTGATCGCCGGAAACCGACGCAAAAACTCTTGCAACAACGGCACGATGTACAAGCGCCCGAATACCGTGCCCATGCTGACTTTCAACGTCCCCGCCGGCAGTCCCTCCACACTCGACAGATTGGCCACCGCATTCTGAATCGTCGTCAGACTGCCACTGACCTGGCTCAAAAACAGCTGACCGGCCTCGGTCAGCGTCAGGCTGCGTGTACTACGCTGGAACAGCCGTACACCGAGCCGCCCCTCAAGCTTCGCGACACTCTTGCCGACGGCTGCGGGGGTAAGGCTCAAGCGCCGCGCGGCCTCGGCAAAACTGCCGACTTCGGCGCTGCGCACGAAGCATTCGATACTGCTGAAGGTTTCCATGATCGCCACTATAAACTTCTGGTTTACACAGACTATAGCAATCAGGGTCTACACGGTTGTCGATGCGAGGCCGATACTCGGCTCCAACACCAAGGCATTCCGCCTTCAACTTTCTGGAGATCGAACATGACCACTCAACTCCTCAGCGGCAAAGTCGCTCTGATTCAAGGCGGTTCCCGTGGCATCGGCGCTGCCATCGTCAAACGTCTGGCCGCCGAAGGCGCTGCAGTCGCATTCACCTACGTCAGCTCCACCGCAAAAGCCGAAGAACTGCAGAACAGCATCACCACCACTGGCGGCAAAGCCTTGGCGATCAAGGCTGACAGCGCCGACGCCGCCGCCATCCGGCATGCCGTCAACGCCACTGTCGAAGCGTTTGGTCGCCTCGACATCCTGGTCAACAACGCCGGCGTACTGGCCGTAGCCCCCCTGGAAGATTTCAAACTGGAAGATTTCGACCAGACCGTGGCAATCAATATTCGCAGTGTCTTCATCGCCTCCCAGGAAGCCGCGAAACATATGGGTGAAGGCGCACGCATCATCAACATCGGCAGCACCAACGCTGACCGCATGCCCTTCGCCGGTGGCGGTGTGTATGCCATGAGCAAATCGGCGCTGGTCGGTCTGACCAAAGGCCTGGCACGTGATCTTGGTCCTCGCGGCATCACCGTCAACAACGTGCAGCCCGGCCCGGTCGACACGGACATGAACCCGGCGCACGGTGACTTTGCCGAAAGCCTGATTCCGTTGATGGCTGTCGGTCGCTACGGTAAAGCCGAAGAAATCGCCAGTTTCGTCGCTTATCTGGCAGGGCCCGAAGCCGGCTACATCACCGGTGCCAGCCTGACGATCGACGGTGGTTTCGGCGCCTGATCCTTCTGAGTCGCCGGTAAAAAAACGCCGCCCCTCCTACAACAGAGGGGCGGCGTTTTTGTTCACTGCCTGATCAGGCCCAATCCAGCGCCGGCAAGCCACAGGCACTCGGCGTGAACGCTTTCAACGACCGGAGAATCCCGTCGGCGTGGGCGTATTTCTCATCGGCCATGGCGGCATCGGGAATGGCGATGGCAGTCATGCCCGCCGCTTTGGCGGCGGTCACGCCGAACGGTGAATCTTCAAACACCAGACAATCTTCCGGCGCGACACCCAGGCGACGGGCCGCCGTGAGGAAAATATCCGGTGCCGGTTTGGCCGCACCGACTTCCGGATCGTCCGCTGTCACAATGAAGTCGAACAGCGCGAACCAGTCACGGTGCAGCGTGGTTTTCTGGCCGAACGACTGACGCGAGGAACTGGTGCCCACGGCAATCGGAATGTTGTGCGCCTTGAGGTGACGAATCAGCTCTTGCGCGCCCGGCATGGCCTGGGCCTTGGGAAAACGCTCGCGCATCAGTGGCTCGCGGATCAGCAGAAACTCTTCGGCGGAGATCGGCAGATCCAGCGCCTGCACCACGTAGTTCGCCAGATCGTTGGCACCGCGACCAATGATGTTCTGTTTAACGCTCCAGTCGAAGGTTCGCCCGTAGCGTTCGGCAATCAACGAGGTGACCTCGGTGTAAATGCCCTCGGTGTCCAGCAGCAAACCGTCCATATCGAAAATCACGGCCTTGATCGGGCCGAACGTCTTCAGCGGTGCATTCATCATCGGATCCGTTATCAAAGACATCCCGGGCGGCAAAGGGCATGCCGCTGCTCGGATCTGATTAAAGGGTTCAGCAGCATAACGAGCACAACCGACATTGAGCAACGGGCAACGCTCTCTGCGGCGATGAACAACTCGCATTAATTTGACGAAACGTCCTACAGATATTGCCTACTTGCCCGACTTCTTTCCCTTCTGATCCCCCGCAAAGTCCGCGCACCTCTTTCACGTGCGCGAGTGCCTGCGAATGTTCCAAACCGATCGGCTTCTGGCCCTGAACAACAGCATCGGCCTGCTGGTGGTTGCCGCCCTGAATCCGGACCGTCCGGATTTTGAAAACCTGATTCGCGAGTTTCGCCTCTGCCTCAACCACTACGAGGCCTGGGCCGAGCAGTTCTGGACCGGATCGGTGCTGGATATCGAGCAGGTGTTCACGGTCGGCAACGATGTACGTCTGAGTGCACCGATCAACCGTCGAGAGCCCATCAGTTCATCCGTGGTCATGTGCCCCGCCGCAGGCCCGCTGACCCTGGTGCATATGTTCGAAGCCGCACGCTTTGTCCCGATCGGCGATACCCCGGTGATGCTCGAACCGGTGATTGCCGAAGTCGACGGGGTGCTGAGCTTCGGCGAACCGCTGCGCCATACCATCGGCCCGAGCGGCATTCTGGAGGTGAGCGACTGCGACCGGGGCCAGCGTTATCGCATCACCTTCTTTCCCGATGTTTCTACCGCCCATGTCCGCGCACTGTATGCCTCTTATGAAGGCATTCTCGACGAGCTGGAAGGCTGGTTACGCTCGGAATGGGCAGGCTTCCAGCCACTGTGGGCGGAGTTTTCCAGCGCCGGGTTCGCTGAGCGTTATGGCCAGTTGCAACAGGCGGACTGGCGTGGATTCGAAAATGCTCTGCAGCGGGTATGGGATGACATCAAACAAGTCTTCGCCCTCCTCGCCGATCTGCAGGCCAATAGCCAAAAGCTGCTGGAGTACCTGACCGATGCTGAACTGGACGCGCTGCTGCAAGCCTCCAGCGAAGCCATTGCCAACGGCCTGCTGCTCCTCAGCGACGAACCGCTGCTGTTCATCCATCTGGCCGCGTTCACCAGTTGGCTGAAGATGTTGCCGCCGCAGCACCTCGCCGAGGTGGTGGCGGAGGTGCGGGTCGAACTGCTGATCAGTTTTCTGTTGGTGCGCGTGTCCGGCGGCGTCGGTGTGTCGCTGCGCTTGAGCAACAAAGTGCTGGCGAAGATCAAATCGCCGCGGACGCGGGAATGGCTGGCGGCTTCTGCGTTGCGCCTGGCTGAGCTGACCGCCACCAGGGACTTGAACTCGCATACAGGCGTGCTGAAACCGTTGGTGGTCAATGTGCGTGATGTGCCGTTGAAACCGACGGCGTCGATTCCGCTGAACATCCGCCAGGCTGATTCGCTGGTCTTGTCGGTGCCCAATCCGGCGCCGCTTGCGCGAGACAAGTCCCGTGGCATGAGCCGGATGGAACGCCATGAACCACATGATGACGCCCCCGCTCAAGCGAAAAACCCCAACGGCGACAGCGCCGATTGCGTGTCGCGCACCTGTACCAATGGTTGTCCGGTGTCGATGGTCACCGGCGAAGAACTGCTGACCCTGACCGATGGCACGCTCGACGGGCTGTTGCCCTTCACTTTTACCCGTCTGTATCGCACCAGCGCAGTCGAGATCGACCTCGGCCTGGGGTTTGGCTGGAGTCATTCGCTGGCGCATCGGCTGGAGTTTGATGGCGATGTGGTGGTCTGGGTCGATCACGAAAACCGCCGCACACGCTTTCCGTTGCCCAGCGTTGAACGGCCGGCGATTCACAACAGCCTGTCGCGGGCGGCGATTTTTCTGGGGGATGAGCCGGAGGAGCTGATTCTTGCGCTGGCGGGGGAAACGGCGCGGTTTTATCACTTTCGGGCGGGGCGGCTGACGGCGGTCAGCGATTCGTACGACAACCGGTTACGTGTTTTACGGGATCGGTCTGACAGGGTTCAGCGACTGGACAACGGCGCGGGACGGTCGCTGCTGTTGCGCTATGAGCGTGCGCATCTGATCGGTGTCGAGTACCAGATTTTTCGCGAAGGTGACTGGCACACCGAACAGCCCCTGGTCAGTTACCGCTACGACGGCCAACAGCGACTGATCGAGGCAACCAACGCCGCCGGCGACAGCGAGCGTTACGACTACGACGATCAACACGTCATCCTGCAACGGCAATTGACCGGTGGCGCCAGTTTCTTCTGGGAGTGGGAGCGGTCCGGCAAGGCGGCCCGCTGCGTGCGCCACTGGGCGTCGTTTTCGCAGGTGGACACGCGTTATGTCTGGAACGACGACGGCAGCGTGGCGGTGCATTACGTCGATGGCACCGAGGAAACCTACGTCCACGATGACCGCGCACGCCTGGTGCGCAAGGTCGAGGCCAACGGTGGCGAACAGCTAAAGGCCTATGACTCCTCGGGGCGCTTGGTCGCCGAGCAAGATGCGTTAGGCGCGATCACCGAATACCGCTACGACGAGGCCGGACGGCTGGTGGCGCTGCTTGCGCCGGACGATGAGCCGACGTCCTACGAATACCGTAACGGTTTCCTGCACAGCCGTGCACGGGGCGAGGCGGTGTGGACCTGGCGGCGCAATGCCCAGGGCGATGTCACCGAGGCGGTCGATCCTGACGGCCATGTCACCCATTACCACTACGACGCCCGTGGGCGGTTGCTGTCGATCCGTTACCCGGACAGCAGCCGCCATGTACGGGTCTGGAACGACCTCGGCCAGCTCGTTGAAGAGACCTTGCCCGACGGTGGCGTGCGGCGCTTTTCCTACGATGCGCTGGGGCGACGGACCACCACGTGCGACGAACATGGCGCTGTTACGCGTCAGCAGTGGGATGCGCTGGGCCGGCTGGTTCAGACGACGGCGCCTACCGGTGCCACCCGCGCCTACAGCTACGGCGCCTACGGTCAGGTCACCGCCGAGCGTGACGAACTCGGGCGCATCACCCGCTACGAGTATGACGATGACCTGCACCTGGTCTCGCGCAAGATCAACCCCGACGGCACGCGGGTGCAGTACCGCTACGACCATGCGCAGTTGTTGCTCACCGAGATCGAGAACGAGTCCGGCGAAACATACCGCCTGGACTACACGTCCACCGGATTGATCCGACAGGAAACCGGCTTCGACGGCCGCCGTACGGCGTATGCCTATGACCTCAACGGGCATCTGCTGGAAAAGACCGAGTTCGGCGATGACGGCTCAACGCTGGTCACCGCTTACGAGCGCGATACCGCCGGGCGCCTGCTGATCAAGACCTTGCCCGACGGGGTCAAGGTCGAATACCGCTACGACCGCCTCGGGCGTCTGGTGGGCGTCGATGACGGGCAAAAACATCCGCTGGCCTTTGAATACGACCTGCAGGATCGGCTGATCACCGAGCATCAGGGCTGGGGCACCCTGCGTTACGCCTACGACGCCTGCGGTCAGCTCAAGCGCCAGCGCCTGCCGGACAACAGCAAGCTCGACTATCACTATGCCAAGGGCGGCGCGCTCACCGCCATCGACCTCAACGGCGCATCGCTGACCCGCCACGTCTACCAGTCCGGTCGCGAACAACAACGTCAGCAAGGCCTGCTGCTCAGCGAATATGCCTACGACGACCAGGGCCGTTTACTCGCCCACGCTGTAGGCCATCAGCACGCTTCGCTGTACCGCCGCGATTATGCCTACAGCGCCAACGGCAACCTCGAGCACATTGCCGACAGCCGCCACGGCCAGCGTACCTACGGTTACGACGCCCTCGACCGGCTGATCCGCGTGCGCCACTCGCGCGACGAACTGCCGGAAACCTTCGCCCACGACCCGGCCGGCAACCTGCTGATGCAGGACCGCCCCGGCCCGATACAAATCAGGGGCAACCGCCTGCTGATGCAGGGCGACCGCCATTACGACTACGACGCCTTCGGCAACCTGATCCGCGAACGCCGTGGCCGCGACCAGCAATTGGTCACCGAATACCGCTACGACAGCCAGCACCGCCTGATCGGCCTGACCCGCCCCGACGGCAAAACCGCCAGTTATCGCTACGACGCCTTCGGCCGACGCATCCGCAAAACCGTTGACGGCGTCAGCACCGAGTACTTCTGGCAAGGCGACCACCTCGTCGCCGAAAGCAGCAAAACCCAGCACCGTAGCTACGTCTACGAACCGGGCACCTTCCGCCCGCTGGCGCTGCTCGACGGCAAAGGCCCGAAAAAGGCCTGCCCGTTTTACTACCAGCTCGACCACCTCGGCACGCCGCAGGAACTGACCGACTACAGCGGCGAAATCGTCTGGTCAGCGCAATACGACGCCTACGGCAAAGTCGCGGCGATCACCCTGGCCGGCGAGGACTACCTGGACCAGCCGCTGCGGTTTCAGGGGCAGTATTTCGATGCGGAGAGCGGGCTGCATTACAACCGGCACCGGTATTACGACCCGCGGCTGGGGCGGTACCTGACGCCCGATCCGGTGAAGCTGGCCGGAGGGTTGAATCAGTACCAGTACGTGCCGAATCCGACGGGGTGGGTGGATCCGTTGGGGTTGAGTGATTGTCCCGGAGCAAAAAACTGTCGTACTCCTTCCAATCTCGATGCCCCATTGAGCAACCCTGGTGTTGATACGAAAGAGCCCGCGACGCCCGCACCTAAACAGGAAAACCAATATCTGTTTAGGGGTGATGACCGAGAGCCTTGGGAGATTTTCGAAACTGGATTTGAGCCGTGGGGCGACAGTAAAGACCTGTTTCTCCATGCGCTAGATAATAAAATCCCTCCGAGTTGGTACATTAGCACCTCAATTTCGGAACAACAGGCAACGAAATTTGCGACAGGATATGGAATTGCAGATGGGTATATCTATGTTCTAAAAAACGTCAAGGGAATTGACGTGAACAAAGAGCTTGGAGCTTTGTCACCTCATCGGCGAGAGGTGGAAATTGCAATCCCAGGAGGCGTCAAAAGCCAAGATATCGTGGGAGCTACACCTGTCCATGAAGATGGCAGCTATAAAGGCTATTCGGTGCTCAACCCGAACAGGAAAAAATGATGAATCCAATCAACATCCAGATACTAACGGCCCAAGGATTGGAAACCGCGATCATTGAATGCGACCGGAAGAATAAAGCACTGGCCTTTACTAGAAAAAACGGCCTGACAAGGCGCTACACCTCATATGACTTATACGGCTGCTTTGGCGCGTTGAGGGCGGAGTTTCCGGAGATACAGTTTTTATGCAAAGGCTCCAAACTCAATGTTCATCCATCCAGCATGAGTTCACAAATGTCTTGCGGACTCGTTGCCTATGAAATGCAACAAGGAAAACCTGCAGAGGATGAGGATATTGTTCGGATTTTTGATTACGAAGACAGAGACCTTACAAATGATATAGAGGAGCAAAAGGATTTCTACCGCTCGTGGCTAGCATCACTAGCGTCCTCATGAGCAAGGCATACAACGCGTTATTCGTCGAAATAGACCAATTTTTAGAGGACGCTATTTCGCTAATTGTTGAGGGCATAAGAGTCAGGTACTTCTCAAGCTTCAGCCCTTCGAAAATCGAGGTTGGAAAATCTTGTGAAGTGGAGTTCGAATTGCTGTTGCCTGATGAAGAGTGCGTGGCAGCTACCGAATGCGAAAACCAGCAGATCGAGATGCAGGATGGTGGATTTTCTAGCGATGTTTGTGGCTACTTGGATGGAGACTTATTCCAATCGTTTGTCGATTTTACCGATCAGGATATCCATTACGAATACCCCACCTGAATGGGCACTTCAGTAAAATCAGCGCGGACAGGATTGATGTCCCGCGCTGTTAAATAGCTAACTAAATTTCGCAGAGGGCCTGATAGAACCTCAGGCCCTGAAGATTCAAATTCAGAATCACATTCGACCCAACGGCCAAGCAATCACTGCTCATCCTCTTCCTCTTCATACTCCTCATCCAAAGCATCATCGGAATCATTCAACGGCACCCTTGCATCGTCCATCAACGACCCTGGATCCTCGTTCCCTGGATCATTGATAAACGGCAACCCGCTCGGGCCCTTCTCTTCCTTGCCTTCAGTTTCGGGAGTCATGGCAAACCTCTGCGTCTGGTGAGTGTATTACCTTCGAAAAGCCCTACAGCCAATCGTTCCAGCATCCGACCGCCAGAAACGAAAAACCCGGCGCCGGGCCGGGTTGGTTTTCGATATTCGATCAATGATGTCGGTTTTTATGTTTGTACTTATTGTGCTTGTGGCCACCACCAGAGTGGGCTTTTCCGCCGTCATCACCCATGTTGTTGCCCACTGCACCACCGGCCGCGCCGCCCAAACCTGCACCGATGGCAGAACCGGTGGAGCCGCCCAGGCTGTTACCCAGCACTGAGCCGCCCGCTGCGCCGAGGCCACCACCAATGGCAGCTTCGGTGCGATTGTGTTTATTCGCTCCGACCGCGCTGCCCGCCGCGCCACCGACACCTGCGCCGACCGCTGCACCGGTGCTGCCGCCGAGCTGGCCACCGACCACGTTACCAAGCACACCGCCCAGTCCGCCACCGACGGCAGCGCTGCCATCTCCGGCGGCCATTGCGCCTTGAGCGATCACTAATCCGAAAAACAGTGCAGATAATGACAAACGCATTTGAACCTCACAGTTCCCGAACCGGGACGGTATACCCACAGGGCTTATGTCAATTGGAGACATTTCCCGGGAAAACGTTCAGCCACGAAAAAGCCCGACATTGAGTCGGGCTTTTTCTGACAAGCGTTCACTCTCAGTGACGCTTGTGACCTTTGGCCAGGTTGGCGCCCACGGCACCGCCGGCAGCACCACCGAGACCGGCACCAATGGTCGCGCCATTTCTGCCGCCCAGGCTGTTGCCGATCACCGAACCACCGGCCGCACCGACACCGCCGCCGATGGCAGCTTTGGTCCGGCTGCCCTTGCCAGCGGCCATCGCACTGCCCGCCGCGCCTGCGACACCGGCACCAATTGCTGCGCCGGTGCTGCCGCCCATTTTCTGGCCGACGACATTACCCAGCGCACCACCCAGACCGCCGCCGAGCGCAGCAGTGCCTTCGCCGGCCACTGCACCTTGAGCAACCAGAAGCCCCAGAACCAGAGCAGGCAGAGTTAAACGCATGACAAACCTCACAAATCGGGATGACAAAAAAGGGCCAGGATTTAATGCCGGATGAACGCAAAAGTCCAGACGAAATCCGGCAGCCGCGCGCACTTGGCGCCGATTGGACAGCGATTCTGGAAAAGGTTTTATCGCAGGCAAAAAAAAGCCCGCTGGGGAGACGGGCTGGAGACTTGCTTTCTAACGGATGGCTTCACCCTACTTTGAGCGGCGTGAAAAGTTTGTGAAAAGCCTTCAAACACTTCAACCATCTGTAGGACGTTTCCCTGGACATACATAAAACGCAAAAACCCCGTTCATGACGGGGTTGTTCGCGGTCGGACTATTTTCGGGCGCGGTTCGCAACCCGGGGTAAAAATTTCGCCTTCAGCCCCTTAGGTGCCGTCGCCTTGATCTTGCCAGTCTGCACCGGGTCTTCGCCGAATCCCGACTGATATTCCGTCTGGCCGCATCGCACACAGTTGTTGAACGGGAATTCAGCGCCATCGTCTTCGATATACGGATCAGTCATACCTTCGCCCCTTCGTAATGTGTCGACATCGGCAAAAACCCTTTTGCCTGAAAAAATATCGACCTCCAAGAATTTTGAGACTAGCCGGTCATTACCGGACTTGTGATTCAGATTGACTGATGCCCGACGAATGGCCCGCAAAAATTCAAAAAAATGGAGGGGCGCTCGCAGTTGCAGTTGAGCTATTCAGGCACTCCCGCCTCACTGCGAAAGATTCGCGAACATGTCCAGGAGAACCCGTGCACTACCGCTTTCAGCTCTGATGATCAGTGGCTGCGGGACATGAATGGCCATGACGAAATCTACCAGGCACAAACTTCAGATCAGTGTCAGCGCAGCTTCACCGCCGTCCCGGTCGCAAACACCACAACCATGCCGCCCTTGCCGGCCGGCATACTGATCTCGAAATCCAGCCCGACCACCGCATCCGCCTGCAACGCACGGGCTCGCTCCTTGATCTCTTCGGTCGCCTGAATGCGCGCCTCCTTCAATGCCCGCTCCAATGTCTGAGAGCGACCACCGAAAAAGTCGCGCATGCCGGCAAACATGTCCCGGATCACATTGACGCCCTGCACCGATTCGGCGCTGACAATATCCAGATAGGCGGTTATCTGGCGCCCCTCGATTGAATGGGTTGTAGTGGTAATCATCTGACCAATGCCTGTGGAGTGTGTAGAAAAAAAATCGCGATCAACAAAAGCGAGCCTGTGCTCAGCCTTGCAGATCGCCACTTCAAACAACTGAAAAATGACTTCGTTATTGCGCACAATTCCTGGCTTCGGCGACGATTGCCTCAACGCAGTCTGCAATGGAGCGCTCACTTGCATCCAGAACCAGTGCAGGAGCCTCAGGCACTTCATAAGGCGCAGACACGCCCGTGAAATCAGGAATCAGCCCTGCTCTGGCCTTTCGGTAAAGCCCTTTCGGATCGAGACGCTCACAAACATCCAGCGGCGTACTCAAATAAACTTCCAGAAAACGTTCATCACCGATGATTGTTCTGGCCTTCTCGCGACACTCACGCATCGGAGAGATGCATGCCACCATCACCGTGACGCCAGCCTCATTCATTAACCGCGCCACTTCGGCGATTCGACGAATATTTTCCGAACGATCTTCTGCGCTGAACCCCAGATCCTTGCAAAGTCCGTGACGCACATTGTCACCGTCCAGAACGTATGCAGGCTTTCCACCCTCGATCAGCAACTTTTCAATGGAAAATGCCAGCGTCGACTTACCGGAACCGCTCAGCCCGGTAAACCAGATAGTGAAGGGTTTCTGAGCAACAACACGCTCTCGGTCGACTTGTGCAACCTGAGTCGGGTGCAGCACGATATTTTCCCGGGGATTGATTTTTTCTGTTGCCATACCTACACCTCATCTCGGGTAGAGTCTGAGCCCATACACTTCAGCCTGAGTGGCCATAGACCAACCGGCCACACGTGGATTGCCAATCAACCAGCCATCAAGCCGATTGATTATTCAACAGACCGGGTAATAGTAGAGCCAATCCAGCGAACTCCCAACGAACCGCCAAGATGCGGCAATCTGCTCGCCTCTACGTTGATGAGCAATTTATTGTTCAGATAAAACTCCAGACCCGCTGCGCTCGCGACCACGCGTATGTCGCCGCTATAAGGAAGCCCCGAAAGGCCCACGTCCGGCTCCGGCATCCAGCGCGCTCCGTCGTTTGTCCACAGGACCAACCCGGCCTCGATATCATTGATCGGCTGAATCAACAGGGCACTCATGTCGGTGTCGCCACCATTGCCTTGATAGGTCACCACCGCCACGTGGGAATCCGTGGAAGGCGTATCCAGCGAGTAGTTGAACGCCAAAGTGCGCTGTTCCTGTGCCGAGTCATCTATTTGCTTGATCAGGCAAAGATTGCCGAGAATGGCTTCTTTACCGCCGTCCTCCAGCAACTTCGGCACGCCGTAGACGAGTTCTACTCCCGCCCACTCCTGTTGAATCCTCTGCGAACGCTGGAAGGCGGTTAAGCGTTCTTCCGATTTGCGATTGAACAGGCTCCTTTCGTACAACTCCGAGACGAAAGGAAAGGTATGGCCGTGGTGCGCAAAGTCCTTGACGTTCAACAACCGGACTTCATTGACTGCGCCGTAAGGGCCGAGACAAATGTAGTCCAGCGGCTTATAAGTATTGCGCTCCAGAACCCACAACCCGCTCATGGAACTGCGACGCAGATCCCGTCCGGTCATCTGGCTTTCCCCCACCAGCATGACATCGGACGACACCGCCAGGCCTCGCGTGTAGATAGGACTGCCGGATTCCCAGATGACATCGTTGGTATCCAGGTCGATCAGTGCACCAATGTTGCTGTGGCAGGCAATTTTCTGCCCTTCGTCCGACACCCACACGTTGTGCAGGCCCGTACGCCGTTTGATCGGCGTCAGACTGACCAGCTCCAGCCCCGGATAGGTCAGAACTGCCAACAGCGAACCGTTGTGGTGACCGTGGGCGATGACATATAAGTGCCCGTCTTTTTCGAATACGGAATTGAGATGATCGCCGGTGATTTCTTCCAGCGACAAACGATCCCAGCGCACGTTGCTCAAACGTTTTTCCTGGTAGTGCCCAGGTTTTGCCAGATCGACCACCGTGATCGCGTTGCGCCCGGTGTTGGTGCAAACCACCCGACCATCAGATGCACAGAGCACCTGGTGCGGTTCCGACAGGAACGTTTCGGACTGGAAAGAGCCGTGAGAGAGGAAGCCTACTTCAGAGGTCGCGTAAGTCTGAATGTCCTTCAGTTTTACGTTATCCAGCCCTGAATGGGACAAGACAAAATCCTTGCTGCCGGGAAACCACGAAACGCCGTAGTATTCAGTGCGCTCATTCTCAAGCGGGATAACCTTTCGAGAGTGCACCTCGACCAACAGCAAATACCCTGTCGTCGCGACGACCGCAAATAGTGGTTCCACTACTTTCTACCTCAGTCAATCTCGCCCCTTCGATGCAGCGCGTAACGCAGAGCCATTCGTGCGCCGATAGGGAGTAGAGCGACGACCTGCGGTCTCGCGGATACTTATACAGAAGCCCAGGGCTATTCAGGTGCGGAAAACAAAAAACCCCGACCTCTTTCGAGATCGGGGTTTCTTGAGAATCGAATTTGGCGGTGAAGGAGAGATTCGAACTCTCGATACAGTTTCCTGTATACACACTTTCCAGGCGTGCTCCTTAAGCCACTCGGACACTTCACCGTATCTCTTCAAACATGTTCTGTCTGTCGAGGCGCGCTAATGTAGTCGAAAGCTTTGCCGATGGCAAATTTTTTTTCAGAATTTTCATGCGGTTAAGAGATAACGTCGTTCGCCACGCCGACGGGCCATGGCAAACCGGCCAATCTTCGGTAAGCGCTGCCCTTCTATATAGAAGCAGAACGGCGCGCTATACCGGATTCCCTTGCAAACGGTGACTGGCGGGTCAGTCACGGCGCTTTACCTGGCCTGCGGTGGTGGGTAACGTCTGCGCATCTTTCTTACAAGGAATAGCGTCATGAGTGAGTTGATTTCCTACCACCTCGAAGACGGTATCGCGACCCTGACCTTGAACAACGGCAAGGTCAATGCCATTTCCCCGGACGTGATTGCGGCGTTCAACGCGGCGCTGGATCAGGCAGTGACTGATCGTGCCATTGTGATCATTACCGGCCAGCCAGGGATTCTGTCCGGCGGCTATGATTTGAAAGTGATGACCGCCGGCCCGAAAGAAGCCGTGTCACTGGTGACCGCCGGTTCGACCCTGGCCCGTCGTCTGCTCTCTCACCCGTTCCCGGTGATTGTCGCTTGCCCGGGGCACGCGGTAGCCAAGGGTGCGTTCATTCTGTTGTCCGCTGACTACCGCATCGGTGTCGACGGCCCGTTCAGCATTGGCCTGAACGAAGTGCAGATCGGCATGACCATGCACCATGCCGGTATCGAACTGGCCCGAGATCGCCTGCGGCGTTCGGCCTTCCACCGCTCGGTGATCAACGGTGAGATGTTCGATCCGAAGAGCGCGGTGGATGCCGGTTTCCTCGACAAAGTCGTCGCTGCCGAGGAGCTGCAAGGTGCCGCTCTGGCCGCTGCGCGTCAGTTGAAGAAGATCAACATGACTGCGCACAAGAACACCAAGCTGAAAGTACGCAAAGCGCTGCTGGAAACGCTGGATAACGCAATCATCCTGGACCAGGAACATCTGGGCTGATCCCTGGCCCGCAGCAACCAATGCAAAGCCCGACCGCCGTGTCGGGCTTTTTCTTGCGCACGCGGTTGAAAACGCCGTGGTAGCTCTAGGACGCGTCTGACAAGCCATTCGGAAACATGCGCTTAAACATCGGCTATCTCCGGACTCTATAGCGACAATTGCCGAAAACAGTGCACATCCGTACACTGCGCCACCTTTTGTCCCGGTGGGGCCTGAAAATGCTGTTCGTGTTTCGTATGTTATTGATGGGCCTGCACTTTATTCTGGCTGGCGTGCTCGGAGTGATCCTCGGGTTGTGCCGCCCCTTCAACCCGGACAACAGCCGGTTGTGTGCGCGCCTTTACGCTTTGCCGGCGATGTGCATTTTGCGCCTGCGCGTCAAATCCGACGTCAGCGCCCTGATGAACAAGCCGGACAGCTGCGTGATCATTGCCAACCATCAATCCAACTACGACCTGTTCGTGTTCGGTAATGTCGTGCCACGCCGTACGGTGTGCATTGGCAAGAAGAGCCTGAAATGGGTACCACTGTTCGGCCAGTTGTTCTGGCTGGCCGGCAATGTGTTGATCGACCGTGGCAACGCCCACAAGGCGCGCCAGTCGATGCTCACCACCACCCACACGCTGCAGAATGAAGACACGTCGATCTGGGTGTTCCCGGAAGGCACGCGCAATCTGGGCGAAGAGTTGCTGCCGTTCAAGAAAGGCGCGTTCCAGATGGCAATTGCCGCGGGCGTGCCGATTGTTCCGGTGTGCGTCAGCAGTTACATCAAGCACATGCGCCTGAACCGCTGGCAAAGCGGGAAAGTTCTCATACGCTCGCTGCCGGCAATTCCTACAGCCGGATTGACCATGGACGACATGCCCATGCTGATCAACCAGTGTCGCGAGCAGATGCGCGAGTGCATCGACTCGATGGATCGCCAGCTCCAGGCTGCGTGAAAAAGAAACCCGCCCCGTGCGGGTTTTCTTTTGCCGGTGAACTGTGCAGATTTCACTGACTCTCAAGCAACGACACGGCTAAGCTGAAGCCTTGTATTCCCCGTCACCTGCCAAGAAGAAGTGAACCACCATCATGGGTCGAGTTGTTGCTGCTGCGGTCTACAGCGCGGGTAAAAAAGTCTCCAATATTACGCTCGATGAAGGCGCTGCCTGGGCCGCCAAGACTGGCCATTTTGTCTGGATCGGCCTCGAAGAGCCGAACGCACAGGAACTGTCCAACCTGCAACGTCAGTTCAACCTGCACGAACTGGCGATCGAAGATGCCCTGGAAAAACACAGCCGGCCGAAGCTGGAAACCTTTGGCGACGCTCTGTTTATCGTCACCTACTCGCCTGTCCGTGAACATGGCGTCCTGCAGTTCATCGAGACGCATATCTTCGCCGGCAAGGGCTACATCATTACCGCACGCAACGGCCACTCGGCGTCCTACGCCCATGTCCGTCAGCGTTGTGAGGCGCGTCCGCTGTTGCTGGAGCACGGGGAAGATTTCGTCCTGTACGCGCTGCTCGATTTCGTGATCGAAAACTATCAACCGGTGGGCGAAGCGATCCACGCCGAGATTGATGAGCTGGAGCGCAATGTTCTGTGCAGTGCGCTGAACGAGCATGACATTCAAAAACTGCATGGCCTGCGGCGTGACGTGTTGCGCTTGCGCCGCTACGCAGCGCCGATGGTGGAAATCGGCGAAGAGCTGCAGAAGCTGAGTTTTCCGTTCATCGACAAGAACATGCGCCCGTATTTTCGCGATGTGCAGATCCATGTCACACGGCAGATGGAAGACCTGACCACACTGGCGGACATTGCCAGTCAGACCATCGAGATTGGCGTTCTGCTGGAGGCCTCACGACAGAGCGTGGTGCAACGCAAGTTTGCCGCGTGGGCGGCGATTCTGGCGTTTCCGACGGCGGTGGCGGGGATTTACGGGATGAATTTCCAGAACATGCCGGAGTTGAGCTGGCATTACGGCTATTTCGGCGTGCTGGGGTTTATCGCAGTGGGGTGTGTGGGTTTGTGGGCGAGTTTCAAACGTTCCGGGTGGCTGTAGCAGGGACCGCGTTGTCCGGACAATTCGCGAGCAGGCTCGCTCTCACATTGATCCTTGTCGATACGAAGATCCAAGTGGGAGCGAGCCTGCTCACGAAGCTGTTCAGGCAGCTTCTGGCTTGTGCGCCACAAAGCGCATCATCCATTCCGCAACCGTGGTGCCGTGGTGTTCCTGCTCCAGACTGGCCACGCCTTTGCTGTAAATCTGCGAACCCAGCGCCTCCTGACGCAGCTCCAGCAGCGCCCGCGAGTAATCGTGTATGAATTCCGGATGCCCCTGGAAGCACAGCACCTGATCATTGATGTGATAGGCGGCAAACGGGCAGAAATCGCTGGAAGCGATCACCGTGGCGTTTTCCGGCAGCGCAGTGACCTGATCCTGGTGGCTGATCAACAACGTCAGTTCCTCCCGTACCGGGTTCATCCACGGCGCCTTGGCCGCCAGTTTGTAGTTGTGGGTGCCAACGCCCCAGCCCTGAGTAGCGCGCTCGCTCTTGCCACCGAGCAGCAGCGCCAGCAGTTGATGACCGAAGCACACGCCGAGCAGTTTGTCGCCACGCTCGTAACGGGTCAGCAGGTATTGCTTGAGGGTCTGGATCCACGGATCGGTACCGAACGAGTCGGCCTTGCTGCCGGTGATCAGGTACGCATCGAACGTCAGGTCGTCGCTTGGGTATTCGCCCTGCATCACGTTGTAGACCGTGAACTCGGCGGCTATCGGTTGCTGCGAGAACAGACGCTGAAACATCTGCCCGTAACCCTGATATTGATCGACCAGTTCCGGACGCAGGATGTCGGTTTCCAGAATGCAGATGCGTAGCGACATAAAAAATACCTGACACATGATGGGAATAATGAACACCCAGAGCCTGCCCTGAAACACCCCGGCAAGGCAAGCCCCTCGGCGTTCACCCGATCACTTAAAACAGCTCGCCTTTCGCAGCCTTTTCCAGCAGCAACGCCGGTGGGGCAAAACGCTCGCCATATTGCTCGGCCAGGTACTGCGCACGAGCGACGAAATCCTGCACGCCGTATTGGTTGATGAACTGCAGCGCACCCCCCGTCCACGCGGCGAAACCAATGCCGAAGATCGAGCCGACGTTGGCATCCGCCGTCGAGGTCAGCACGCCTTCCTCCACGCAGCGCACGGTTTCGATGGCTTGCACAAACAGCAGACGATCACGTACATCCTTCGGTGAAATCTGGCCATCAGCCTTCTCGAAGCGCGTCTTCAATTCCGGCCACAGATGTTTCTGAGCACCGGCCGGGTAATCGTAAAAACCACCGCCTGCGGCTTTGCCCGGACGCTTGTATTCGTTGAGCAGCAAGTCAATCACGGCGAACGCCGGGTGCTCAATCAGTGGTTTCCCTTCTGCCTGTAGGTCCTTGGCCGTCTGCTGGCGGATATGGCTCATCAGGCTGAGGGAAACTTCATCAGAGATCGCCAGAGGCCCGACCGGCATCCCGGCCTTGCGCGCCTCGGTCTCGATCATCGGCGCGCTCACGCCCTCGCCGAGCATAGCGATGCCTTCGTTGGTAAAAGTGCCGAATACCCGCGAGGTAAAGAAGCCGCGACTGTCGTTGACCACAATCGGGGTTTTCTTGATTTGCAGGACGAAATCGAAGCCGCGTGCCAGGGTTTCATCACTGGTCTGTGCGCCTTTGATGATTTCCACCAACGGCATTTTTTCCACCGGGCTGAAGAAATGCAGGCCGATGAACTTGCTTTGATCCGGCACTGCCTGCGCCAGCCCGGTGATCGGCAAGGTCGAAGTGTTGGAGGCAATCACCGCCGCGCTACCGACCACTTGCTGTGCCGCTGCCGAGACTTTGGCTTTCAGTTCTCGGTCCTCGAAAACCGCTTCGATGATCAAGTCGCAGCCGGCCAGATCGGCATCGCTTTCACTGATGCTGATCCGTGACAGCACCGCTTCGCGCTGCTCAGTCGTCATCTGGCCACGGGCAACTTTCTTGTCCAGTAAGGCCGCCGAGTGAGCCTTGCCTTTCTCGGCCGCTGCAAGGTTGATGTCCTTGAGCACCACTTCAATGCCGGCCGAGGCGCTGACGAACGCGATCCCCGCGCCCATCATGCCAGCGCCCAGCACGCCGACTTTTTGCGTCTTATACGGTGCGTAACCCTGCGGCCGTGAGCCACCGGCATTGATCTCGTTGAGCTGGAACCAGAAGGTACCGATCAGGTTTTTCGAAATCTGGCCGGTAGTCAGCTCGGTGAAATAGCGGGTTTCGATCAGGTGCGCGGTGTCGAAATCCACCTGAGCGCCCTCCACCGCCGCACACAGAATCTTCTCCGGTGCCGGCAGCGTGCCCTGGGTTTTCGTGCGCAGGATCGACGGCGCAATGGCCAGCATCTGCGCAACTTTCGGGTTCGACGGTGTGCCACCGGGAATCTGATACCCCTTCACGTCCCAACGTTGCACCGCTGTCGGATGGGCGACGATCCAGGCGCGCGCCTTGGCCAGCAGTTCATCGTGATCGGCGGCCAGTTCGTCGATCAGACCGGCCTGCAACGCCTGTTGCGGACGCACTTTCTTGCCCTCGAGCAGATACGGCAGCGCCTTCTCGATACCGAGCATGCGCACCATGCGCACAACTCCGCCGCCGCCCGGCAACAGACCCAGGGTCACTTCCGGCAAGCCGAGTTGTACCGAAGCGTCGTCAAGTGCCACCCGGTGATGACAGGCCAGGCAGATTTCCCAGCCGCCGCCCAGCGCCGCCCCGTTGATGGCCGCAACCACCGGTTTGCCCAGGGTTTCCAGTGTGCGCAACTGCCCCTTGAGGGTCAGCACCATGTCGTAGAAGGCTTTGGCTTCGGGCTTGCCGACCTTGATCAGCTCATTGAGGTCGCCGCCGGCAAAGAAGGTTTTCTTCCCCGACGTGATGATGACGCCAGCGAGCTGGTCTTTGTCCGCGACCAGTCGCGCAACGCACGCGGCCATGGCTTCGCGGTACACAGCGTTCATGGTGTTGGCGCTCTGGCCCGGCATGTCGATGGTCAGGACAACGATGCCGTCCTGAGCTTTTTCGTAACGAATGGCTTCGCTCATAACAAGGTTCCTTGAATTCGGGGCTCAGAGGCGTTCGAGGATGGTGGCAATGCCCATGCCGCCGCCGACGCACAGCGTCGCCAGGCCATAGCGCAGATGCCGCGCTTCCAGTTCATCGAGCAACGTGCCGAGGATCGCGCAACCGGTGGCGCCCAGCGGATGCCCCATGGCGATGGAGCCGCCGTTGACGTTGACCTTGGCCGGATCGACGGCCATGTCCTTGATGAACTTGAGCACCACCGAGGCAAACGCTTCGTTGACCTCGAACAGGTCGATGTCTTCAACACGCAGCCCAGCCTTGGCCAATGCCTTGCGCGTGGCCGGTGCGGGCCCGGTGAGCATGATGGTCGGATCGGTGCTGGTGACGGCCGTGGCGACAATCCGCGCCCGCGGTTGCAGGCCCAGCGCCCTGCCCTTGGCCTCGGAGCCAAGCAACATCAGCGCCGCGCCGTCGACGATTCCGGAACTGTTGCCTGGCGTATGAACATGGTTGATCCGCTCGACATGGCTGTACACCCGCAGTGCCGTCGCGTCGAAGCCCATCTGGCCGATCATTTCGAAACTGGGCTTGAGTTTGCCCAGCCCTTCAAGGGTCGATTCGGCACGAATGAATTCATCGTGATCGAGCAGGATGATGCCGTTCTGGTCCTGCACCGGCACCAACGACTTGTTGAACGAACCATCGGCCCGGGCCCGTGCGGCTTTCTGTTGCGAATGCAGCGCATAGGCGTCGACATCGTGACGGCTGAAACCTTCAAGGGTGGCGATCAGGTCCGCACCGACGCCCTGCGGGGTGAAGTGGCTGTGCAGATTGGTCTGCGGGTCCAGCGCCCAGGCGCCGCCGTCACTGCCCATTGGCACGCGCGACATCGACTCGACGCCACCGACCACCACCAGGTCTTCGAACCCCGAGCGCACTTTCATCGCGCCGAGGTTCACCGCTTCCAGTCCCGAGGCGCAGAAGCGGTTGATCTGCACACCCGCCACGCTGACATCCCAATCGGCCACTTGCACCGCCGTCTTGGCGATGTCCGAGCCCTGATCGCCAATCGGCGTGACGCAACCGATGACCACGTCATCGACCTGGCTGGTGTCGAGCGACGTGCGCTGCTGCAGTGCGGTCAACAGACCGGCCAGCAGATTCACCGGTTTGACGCTGTGCAAAGCGCCATCGGGTTTGCCTTTGCCACGCGGCGTGCGCAGCGCATCGAATATCAAAGCCTGGGTCATGACGTCCTCGAACCTGTGCGGTGAGTGATTGCTCGTGCCTCCACTCTTGGCCCGGACGCTCATGGATTCAATGACCACAGTGCTCAATGGCGTTGACGCACACGCTCAGACGGACGGTCATTGAGCAACGGGTGAACCGGTTCAGGTGCGCGAGTTGTCTAGCCAGCGGGCGGCAAAGAAGCTGGCAAAACGCCTCATGCCTTTTTAAGCACATTCAGCAGCAAGTTCATATGAAATGGATCTAAGCCAAGCGTGACGCGGGCCCTAAGGTAGAACATGTACGTCATGGTCGTCGGGTTTTGCCGAGGCCGACGTTCTTCAACAGGAAGTGCAGCGTTTGCCGTCATGGATATGCAGGCAAACATCAGGAAATAACAATAAAGGCGGTCAAGCCATGTTCAAACAACCAAAAGTTCGTCAAGCAGGGCTCATTCTTTTCGCCACGACGCTGTTGCTGATTTTGCCGAACCTGACCAAGGTCATTGGCTGAATCAAGCGACCGGCGCCCGTCATCGCCCATTAAAAATGTGCGTGGCCCGCTACCCGGGCCAGCATGGCTGTGCCAACCTTTGTGCACTTCCACGACATGGACGGCGATCATTTGAAGAATCTCATTGCGTTCGGGGCCTTGCTGCTGAGCCTGCCCTTGTCTGCCGCTCAGTTGGATCTGCAACTGGGCGCCCATACCCGCACCTGGCAGACCGAGGAGCTGCTCAAGCATCCTCTAGTGCAAACCCTGACGATCAAAAACGATGTGTCCTACAAAAAGGACATGACCTATCGCGCCGTGCCCGTGGCCGCGCTGCTGACCGGCATCAAACCTGACGATCATCTGCAAGCGGTAGCGCTGGACGGGTTTGCCGCCGAGCTGGCGGCCGCGCCGTTGCTCAATAGCAAAGGTGCACGGGCCTGGCTGGCCATTGAAGACCCGGCGCAGCCATGGCCGCCGCTGTCGGCGGGCAAGCACAGTGCTGGACCGTTTTATCTGGTATGGACGGATCCGCAGGCCGGTCATATCAGCCCGGAGCAGTGGCCGTTCGAAGTGGCGAGCATCAAGCGCATGGCTCCGGTGGCGGAGCGCTTTCCGGCGCTGTTGCCCGATGCCAAGCTGAAAGCAGATGACCCGGTGAATCAGGGGTTCGCCCTGTTTCAGAAAAACTGTCTGGCCTGTCACCGCCTGAACGGTGCGGGGGATGCGCAGTTCGGGCCGGATCTGAATATTCCGTATAACCCGACGGAGTACTTCGGCGCGGATTTCCTCAAGCGGTATATCCGCGATCCGCAGAGTTTGCGCCAATGGCCGCAGGCGAAGATGCCGGGGTTTTCGGCAGATGTGTTGCCGGAGAAGGATCTGCAGTTGCTGATCGGCTATTTGCAACACATGGCCGGGCGCAAGGTTAAGCCATAAGCAATGGGGTGTTATCACTGACCGCTTCGCTGGCAAGCCCCACAGGTTATCCGCCGACTCTGAAGCCGCGGTAATCCTGTGAGAGCTGGCTTGCCAGCGATAGCGGTATTGCAGTTATTGCTGTTGCACGGAGATAACCGGCGCCGGGGTGGGCGACACGAACACCTTCGCATGCATCTGTTCACAACCCCCGCCCCGACGCATCCCGCGTACCGGGCAGGCGTCCAGGTAATCGAGGCCTACCGCCAGTTTCAGATGACGCTCAGGGCGCGCCAGTTCATTGGTCACGTCAAAGCTGTACCAGGCGTCATCCAGCCAGGCTTCTGCCCAGGCATGGCTGGCCAGATGCTCGCAATCCTCGCTGTACAGATAACCCGACACATAACGTGACGGCACCCCGAGACTGCGCGCGCAGGCCAGAAACGCGTGGGTATGGTCCTGACACACGCCGGCACGTCCGGCAAACGCATCCGCAGCCCGCGTGTCGACTTCGGTGGAGCCCGGCGTGTAAGTCATGTGTTGATTCAAACCGTGCATCAGATCAATCAGCGCCGTGCGATCACGCCGCTGCTTGCAGGTTTTCGCCGCAAACGCACGCAGCGCCTCGTCCGCCTCGGTCAACCGGGTAAAACGCAGGAACGGCAGCGCCGACTGACTCTCATGTTCAGCCTCGCGCAATTCGTCGATATCGACCTGCCCTCGCGCGCCGATGATGATCGCTTCATGCGGCTCGTCCATGGTCAGCACGTGCAGGATGTTGCCGAACGGATCGAGTTGCGCACGCACCGGACGCGGCAGGTCGAGCTGCCAACTGAGTACATGCTGGCGCTCGCTGTCGTGGGGGGTCAGCCGCAGGTACTGGATGCTCGCCCGCACCTGATCTTCGTAGTGATAGGTGGTCTCGTGGCTAATGGAAAGTCTCATGCAGCCTCCAGGTAGGAACTGTGAATGGCGTTGCCCAACTGGCGCACCAGCGGGATGAATTCGGTCAGCCACGCGTGCAGGCCTTCCTCGAGAATTTCGTTGATGCCGGTGTAGCGCAGACGTGCGTCCATTTCCGCCGCCAGCCGTTGCGCCGGTCGACCATTGGCGCCGGGCAATTGCGCGAGGATCTGGTCGATCTCCTCGGTGCACGCACGCAGCGAACGCGGCACATCGGCGCGCAGCAGCAGCAACTCGGCGACATGCCGGGCGCCGGGGGCATCGCGGTAGATTTCGGTGTAGGCCTCGAACGACGACAAGGCCCGCAGCAATGCACTCCACTGGTAATACGCGTGGGCGGTGCCGTCGCTGACCGCTTCGGCCTGATCCCCGGCCATTTCATAACGCGCATCGAGCAGACGCAGCGTGTTGTCGGCGCGCTCGATAAACGTGCCCAGACGAATAAAGCGAAACGCATCGTTACGCATGATCGTGCCGTAGGACGCACCACGGAACAGGTGCGAACGCTCCTTGATCCACTCGCAGAAACGGCTCATGCCATAGCGGCTCAGGCCTTGTTCGGCGATCCCGCGAATTTCCAGCCAGGTGGCGTTGATGTTTTCCCACATGTCGGCGGTGATGCGCCCACGCACCGCATGGGCACTGGCCCGCGCTGCGCCGAGGCAACTGTAGATACTCGCCGGGTTGGCCGCATCGAGGGCGAAAAAGTGCAACAGGCGTTCGGCGTGCAGTTCGCCGTGACGCTCCAGGTAATCGTCGAGGGTGCCGGTGATCAACAGCGGCATGGCCAATTCGTGCAGACCATCGCCGCGACCGTCCTGCGGCATCAGCGACAACGAGTAACTGACGTCGAGCATCCGCGCGAGGTTTTCCGCCCGCTCCAGGTAACGCGACATCCAATACAGATCCGAGGCAGTTCTACTTAACATGGCAAGCTTCCTTCAATCCTCGACCACCCAGGTGTCCTTGGTTCCGCCGCCCTGGGAGGAATTCACCACCAGGGAGCCTTCGCGCAGGGCAACACGGGTCAAACCGCCGGGCACAACCCGGGTTTCGCGACCGGACAAGACAAATGGCCGCAGGTCGATATGGCGCGGCGCAATGCCGTTTTCGACAAAGGTCGGACAGGTCGACAGCGACAGCGTCGGTTGTGCGATGTAGGCGTGCGGCTTGGCCTTGATCCGCTCGCGGAACGCGTCGATTTCCGCGGTCGTTGCCGCCGGCCCGACGAGCATTCCGTATCCGCCGGAGCCCTGGGTTTCCTTGACCACCAGCTCCGGCAGATTGGCCAGTACGTGGGACAGTTCGGACGGGTTGCGGCATTGCCAGGTCGGCACGTTCTTCAGGATCGGTTCTTCGTCGAGATAAAAACGGATCATGTCAGTGACGAACGGATACACCGATTTATCGTCCGCCACCCCGGTACCGATGGCGTTGGCCAGCACGACATTGCCGGAGCGATAGGACGACAGCAGTCCCGGTACACCGAGCATCGAGTCGGGGTTGAACGCCAGCGGATCGAGGAACGCGTCGTCGAGGCGACGGTAGATCACGTCCACCGGTTTTGGCCCGTCGGTGGTGCGCATGAAGACTTTGTCGTCGCGCACGAACAGATCCGCGCCCTCCACCAGCTCGACGCCCATCTCCCGCGCCAGAAACGCATGCTCGAAGAACGCACTGTTGAAGCGCCCCGGCGTCAGCACCACCACGCTCGGGTCGTCGATGGGGCTGGAGCTTTTCAGGGTGTCGAGCAACAGATTCGGATAGTGGTCGATGGGCGCGATGCGCTGGGCGGCGAACAGCTCGGGGAACAGACGCATCATCATCTTGCGGTCTTCGAGCATGTAGCTCACGCCGCTCGGGGTCCGCAGGTTGTCTTCGAGCACGTAGTAAGTGCCGTCGCCATCGCGCACCAGATCGACGCCGGAAATGTGCGAATAGATATCGCGGTGCAGATCCAGCCCTTGCATCGCCAATTGGTATTGCTCGTTGGCCAGCACTTGTTCGGCGGGAATGATCCCGGCCTTGATGATGCGCTGCTCATGATAAAGGTCGGCGAGAAACATGTTCAGCGCCTTGACTCGCTGGATACACCCGCGCTCGACAATCCGCCATTCGCTGGCGGGAATGCTGCGCGGAATCGTGTCGAAAGGAATCAGGCGCTCGGTGCCCTGCTCGTCCCCGTAGAGCGTGAAGGTGATCCCGGCACGGTGGAACAGCAAGTCAGCCTCGCGTCGCCGTTGTGCCAGCAACTCGTCAGGCGTGTCGGCCAGCCAGCGCGCGAACTCCCGGTAATGCGGGCGAACCAGGCCGCCGGCATCGTACATTTCATCAAAATAGGTGCGGATCATGCCGTACTCCTTGTCACCCGGACCTACAGGCCTTCGCAAGGCCCGTGCCATCGGCATAAACGCTTTGATTTCAATCGGTTGGATAATGACGCCGCAGGCACCGCACCATTCCTGTGCGGCAAATGCCCCAACCTGATTGCCCCCGCTTCATTGCGACGCATTGCAGCGCCTATCACCAGCATAGTCAGAGTTGATTTCACTGCCCGGTGCCGGCTGCGGATAATCCGCGCATCCGCTGCACAATTTCCCTGGTGAAATGTTCAGCCCAACCAATCCGGACTGTGACCGCAGTCCCGCAGGCCTTAACCCTGACCGGTTTCCCCGGCTTATCGGTCTTCCCTTTCAGCCACCCTCTGCGGTGGCTTTTTTTTGCCCGCTTGAAATGTTTTGAAAGTAAAAGCAAAAGATCGCAGCCTTTGGCCGTTCCTGCGGGTGACTGTTGCAGGAGCTGCCGAAGGCTGCGATCTTTTGATCGTTGGAAACGACAACGGCCGACCCGAAGGTCAGCCGTTGCCCGATACCTGTAACCGGAGATCAGTTCAGACGATAGCGGTTGCGCACCTCCTGCTTGACGCCCCAGCCTTCGATGATGCCGCCCAGCGGCTCGACCACGGCAGAGAAACCCTGCTCGAAATCGCCAATGTCGTCATACGTTGCATACATCACTTTGCTCAATTCCAGCGACCAGGCGCCATCGTCGCGCGCACTGACCTGAGCATTGATGGATTCACCGCGAAACTTGCCTGCCGCCCTGCGCGCCCGCTCCTCGTCCGGGAAAATGGCGTAGAACTCGATGGGATGAAAACGGGAAAAATCGAACCCGCCTTCTTTCATGCGGCGCAGAACATTGCTGCTGATGTCTTCTTGATAGGCTGTGCTCATGAATCGTCCCCCTCAGATAGATGGATAGACTTTCCGTATTCCCGCCCCGGGCCTCTGGCCAAAGTACTGCGGCAACGTGGTTGCACGCGGGAAACAAGCATGTAGCTGACAAGACCAGACCTTAGCGATCCGTTCGCTGATCTCGCTTGCAGAGTAGCCCCAAGATAGAGCCGCTGCCAAGGCCTGGTGCTTCAGGTGACAAGAAGAATTTCAGATTGGCGTGATGCTACGGATTTCGATGCTGTTCTGGCTTTTCAGGCTTTTGACACCGGCATCGGCGGTACGCCCTTCCAGATCGTTCAGATCCAGTTCGGCGGCGACAGGAAGCAACCGCGCCTTGACCATTCGAGCGGCCTCGTCATCACTGGGGCATTCCGCCTGCTCGAACACCTCATCGACAATTTCACCATGATCGTCCACGAAAGTGACTTTCCACTTTTGCATCGGTGCCTCCTCGATCAAACCCGTAAATGGGCTTACTTCTATCTCGACTTTTCGCGAGATTGATCGTTCAAAAGGAATACATCTGCCGAACATGAAAAAAACATCACGTTGGGGGTTGGAAAACTTTTGGGCCGAGGGGATTTATCCCCTCGCCACAGACAATCCCTTCACTCAGTCAGTCGTTGCTTGGCTTGTTGATCGCCTGCAGCACGTACTGCGGCAAGGCGAACGCGCCGATGTGGATTTCCGGGTTGTAGTAACGAGTGACGATGCCGCTGCCAATAAAACGCTGTTGCAGGGTTTCACGGCTCAACTTGCGGTAGGCCGGGTTGGTCGAACCCCAGGCGAAGGTCATTGAACCGCCGATGTAGGTCGGCACGGCGGCCTGATAGAAATGCCAGTCCGGAAACAGGCTGCGCAGGCGACCGGCGGTGGTTTTCACTTCGTCGATCTGCATGAACGGCGTGCCGTTCTGGGTCACCAGGATGCCGCCCTCATTCAGGCAACGGTGGCAGGCCTGGTAGAAATTCTCCGAGAACAGCACTTCGCCCGGACCAATCGGGTCGGTGGAGTCCGAGATGATCACGTCGAATTTTTCCGTGGTGGTGGCGACGAAACGCATACCGTCGTCGATCACCAGGTTCAGCCGTGGATCGTCGTAAGCGCCTTTGGAGTGGTCCGGCAGGAACGTTTTGCACATGTCGACCACGGTGCCGTCGATCTCGACCATGGTGATGTGCTCGACGCTGGCATGTCGGGTCACTTCGCGCAACATGCCGCCGTCGCCGCCGCCGATGATCAGCACGCGCCTGGCGGTGCCGTGGGCGAGGATCGGCACGTGGGTGAGCATTTCATGGTAGATGAATTCATCGGCTTCGGTGGTCTGGATCACGCCGTCCAGCGCCATCACCCGGCCCATGCGCGGGTTCTGGAAAATCACCAGGTGCTGATGTTCGGTGCGCACTTCGTGCAGGAGTTTTTCCATGCGAAAACGCTGGCCATAACCTTCATAGAGGGTTTCCAGGTACTCGCTGGTCTTGGTGACGGTCATGGTCAGGTGCTCCGAGGAATGCGCAGGCGCCCATCATGCTGACGATTGCCCGGGAAAGGCGCGCATTTTACGTTGCCAAAGATGACAGGTCGAACCTCGGCTGATCGGCAATCTGCATAACCTTGTGGGAGCAGGCTTGCCAGCGATGCAGTCAACACGGTCTCTGCGTGACCCCGCTGCGATGCTATCGCTGGCCAGCCAGCTCCCACAGGTTATGGGGTGATTTCAACGTTGTGGCTAGATCCGCACGTTGCCTCGCGGCCCGGCAATGGCCCAGATGATCAGGCCCAGCACCGGCAGGAGGATGATCAGCAGGACCCAGAGGATTTTCATCCCGGTCTCGGCGCCGCTTTTCAGCACGTTGATGATGGCCCAGATGTCGAGGGCAAGAATGATCAGGCCGATCAGACCGTTGAACGTGGAACCCATGGTGTCGCTCCAGAATAGTGGCATGCACTTTTAGGATAGACGGTCGCGCGCAGGGTTCCCTTTTATTGCGTTCAGACGTGAATGGCGACTTTCAAGGCTTCCAGTGACGGCGCGGCAGCAATGCCGACCTCGGCACACAACTCCAGCACCCGAGGCACGTCGTTGCCGTAGACCAGCACCACTTGCAGCTCGTCGTCGAGCAACTGGCTGAAGTTCATCAGCGTGTACCCGCCGTTCTCCTTGTTCAGGCTGCTCATCTGCACCTGGATGCGATTGAGTGCGGTCAACGCTTCGGTCTTGGCCAGTTGCTTGGGCTTGAGGTTGAAGTCCACGCCCGGGCCGAACGACGCGACAATCTGCGCGAACAGGTCGACATAGGTGTCGGCCTGGAACAGCACGGTCTCCGGCAGGCTGCCGACCACTACCCACTCGCCTAGTGGAATCGGGAAAGTGTCGTCGTAGTTGATGTCCGGGTTGGCGGCCAGAAAAGCGTCGGCATCGGCGTAGGCCTGAGCGGCTTCGTCGGCGACGTTAAGGATCTCGTCCTCGCCCATGCAGCCGGAGCTGATTTTGCTGATGAGTTCGACGAGCGCGGCTTTCATGGGGGCGGATCCTGTGGAAGGAGAAATTTGAGGGCGCGAAGGATAGCGCATTCTTTAGCGCACCCGACACCTGTGGCGAAGGAGCTTGCTCTCGCTGGGGTGCAGAGCAGCCGAAAAAACAATGGGCTCACCCTGTTTGCCAGCGCTGCGCACTGGAGCGGGAGCAAGCGCCCTCGCCACAGAGTTTCGACTGTCCTCAGGCCAGCAGTTTTTCCAGCTGCGCCGTGGTGTCGACCGCGCCCATGGTCCGGGCGGCATCCAGGGCGGTGATGCCATTGGCATCCTTGGCTTTCGGATCGGCGCCTTTGCCGATCAGGTAATCAACGATTTCAACACGGTTGAACATCGCGGCCATCATCAGCGCAGTCCGGCCATCAAAGGACGAACCTTCAATCTCGGCACCCGCCTCGACCAACGCCTTGACCACCGCCAGATCGCCCTTGAACGCCGCACCGGCAATCGGGCTCTGGCCGTTGCCATTGCGCAGTTCCGGATCGGCCTTGTGTTTCAGCAGCACCTGCACCGCCTCGATATGGCCGTAGTAACTGGCCAGCATCAGCAAGGTATCGCCCTTGCTGTTTTTCAGGTTCACCGGCAAACCCGCGCTGATCAGTCGATCAAGCATCAGCGCGTCACCTTCGCGCGCCTTGTTGAAAACCTGCTCGGTAAATTCGGCAGCTTCTTCTGGGGTCATCTGGCGGCTTTGGTCAGACATGGGCAACTCCACTTTCGGTCAATCAGAAAGGCGACAGTTTCCCGAGCGTGACGAAGCCTGTCACCCCCTTTTTCTCAAGATTACCTATAGCCAGAATCAATAGCGGTATTTGCCCTGATGAATTCCAGCCAACACTTCATCGGTGACCTGCACATAGGTATCGGTGCCGGGCAGCCAGGCAAAAACCGGATCATCGCCCGTCTGGCCGGGATCGAAGCCTTCATTTTTCAGGCGGGTTTTCTGGTACTTGAACGTGCCGGTGGTTTCCATTTTCACCTTCACCCGCAGGAACAACGGTACCGCGTAGGCCGGCATGCGCTGGCGGGCAAACGTCAGCAACTCGGCGAAATCCAGGGTGGCGAGGGATTCTGCCGGGGTAATCGCAGCCATGCCGGCGCGTCCGTTGGTGTTGCGGATTTCCACGCCATAGGCCACGGCCTCGGAAATGTGCGGATGTTGCAGCAGCAGGTTTTCCACTTCGGTGGTCGAGACGTTTTCACCTTTCCAGCGATAGGTGTCGCCCAGACGATCGACAAACTGTGCATGACCGAAACCGATATTGCGCAACAGATCGCCGGTGTTGAAAAAACGATCGCCCTTGCTGAAGACATCGTGCAGCACAACCCTGGCGGTCTTCTGCGGATCGGTGTAGCCATCCAGTGGCGCTTTTTCGTCGATGCGCGCCAACAGCAGGCCCTGCTCGCCCTTGCCGACCTTGCGCATGAAACCGTCGTCGCTGCGCAGCGGCTCGCCGCTGTCATGATCGTAGGCTACCAACTCCCAGGCCATCAGCGAGAAGCCGATGGTGTTGTCGAAGTTGAGGATGTTGGTGAAGCCGATATTGCCATCGCTCGCGGCGTACAGCTCGCAGATATGCTCAACGGCGAAACGTGTCTTGAACTCGGCCCACGCCCCGGGGCGCAAGCCGTTGCCGATCATCTTGCGCACGTCGTGGCGACTGTCATCGTCGCTGGGCGGTTGATCGACCAGATAACGGCACAACTCGCCGACGTAGCCAAGGGTGGTAGCCCGATATCGGCGCACATCGTTCCAGAACTGGCTGGCGCTGAATTTGCGCCGGATCGCGAAGCCCGAAGCGCCATTGATTGCCGAGCCCCAGCACACGCAGAGGCCGGTGGCGTGGTACAGCGGCAGTGTGCAATACACCACGTCGTCGGGCTGCATGTTGAGCGCGATCATGCCGAAACTGGCCGAACTGCGCATCCAGCGCCCGTGTTTGAACACTCCGGCCTTGGGCAAACCGGTGGTGCCGGAGGTGTAGATATAGAAACACGGGTCGTCGTAGAACACTTGCTGGCTGCTCGGCGGATTGACGCTGGAGGCGTCAGCACTGGCGCTGATCAGATTGACGTACCCTTCGGGCGCAATACCCGGATGGCTGTAGGTGTCCTGATCCGCGACAAACCAGGTGCGTTGCGCGGCGATTGATACCTGTGCGCGTATGGCGGCGAACGCCGGCAGCAACTCCTCGCCGACGACAATCGCCACCGGCGTCACCAGATTCACGCTATGAATCAGCGTGTCACGGGTTTGCGAGGTATTGAGCAACGCGCTGACGGCACCGACCTTGGCCAGGGCAAGAATGGTCACCAGCAATTCCGGGCGGTTGTCGATGAACACCGCCACCACGTCGCCCTTGCCAATGCCCTGCCCGCTCAGATAATCGGCGATGCGGTTGGCCCACTGGTTGACCTGGGTGTAGGTCAGCAGCACGTCGCCCTGCATTAACGCCGGGCCTTCGGGATTGCGCAGGGTCGCTTGTTCGAATGTCCAGCCCAGGCCACAGCTTTGGGTCGGGTCCGTGACGTTGGCCGCCTTCATGCCCTTGACCACCCGCGGGATGGCCTTGGCGATCATTGGCAGTTTGCGGAGCATCATGCTCCAGGTAATCGTGTCGCTTGGCGCGTGACGCATGGAAGCTCCCCGTTCGGCCTTTGGCGCTGGCCGGTGTTTTTATTGTCGGGCAATCGCTTGCTCTGACCGCCGCATTCGAACGAGGGTCGAGGCTGAAAATACGTCAGCGCTTCTCGGGCTGTACACGCGGTTTTTGCAATGTTTTGTATCCGCAACCGCGAAAGAGACGGCCGTGATCCTGGTACACCCGATTGGTTCCATTGGATCGTGCAAGATCCCGCAAAATGCAGGATGCACGATGGCCATTCATGCAGATTGCACGACGCCAGGAAAATTTATTCTTTATAAGTTACGGATTTATAAAGGATTTTATTTTTATAAATACTGGCACAATCACTGCAACCTCCTCTGCATGCTTGCCATTCAAGTGCATACGGAGCTGAAAGACATGAGCCTGATCCAAGAAAAATTTTCCTCGCTGTTCTCCAACTTCGAAGTCGCCACCGCGCCACGTCCCGATGGCGGGATTCTGCTGACCCTGCGCAGCAACGACGGCAAAGTGTTCAAACGCGCACTCACCTATCAGCAAATGCATAACGCCGACCAACTGTCGTGGGCCATCAGTGCCATTCGCCGCGATCTGGCGGAACAGGCCAGCGAACTGCCGCAAATTGCCATGCTGCAGAGCCAGCAGCGTTTCGCCCTGCCGACGTATCACTCGCTGTAAACATTCAAACGCATTAAACAAAACAGGCCGGGCAGCTTTCACTGCCGGCCTGTTTTTGTTTTTGTGCCATGCAAAAAACCTGTGGGAGCGCTGCGTGCTCAGAAGGCTTCCGGTTCGATGCCGGTGAAGCTGTCGACTGAGACGTGTCCTTCCAGCTCCCCTCCCTCGCGGGCCAGGCCGCAGGTCTGCAAACCGGCCGCTTGAGCAGCGTCGAGCTCCTGGACGATGTCGGACAGGAACAGAATCTCCCCCGGTTCAACGCCAATCGCCTGTTGAATATTCGTGTAGGACTGCGCCTCGCGCTTGGGCCCCGAGGTGGTGTCGAAGTAGCCACTGAACAGCGGCGTGAGGTCGCCCGCCTCCGAGCAGCCGAAAATCAGTTTCTGCGCCTGGACCGAGCCGGACGAATACACGAACAGTTGATAGCCCGCCGCGTGCCATCGTTGAAGTGCTTCAACGGCATCCGGGTAAACGTGGCCCTTCAACTGCCCGGCCTGATAACCCTGCGCCCAGACCATGCCCTGCAACGCTTTGAGTGGCGTGGCCTTGCGGTCTTCGGCGATCCAGCTCAAGAGAATTTCAATCACCCGTTCAACATCGGCCTGTGGCTCGTTGCTGTCACGGCGCACGGCGGCGATCTGCTCGGCGACATCGGCACGCCCGGCGTTCTGCCGCACAAAGTCCGGCAGGTGCCGGGCCGCGTACGGAAACAGCACGTCGAACACAAAACTCACCGCACTGGTGGTGCCTTCGATGTCGGTAAGAATGGCTTTGATCGACATCGGTTCAATCCTCCAGGCGCGGGAAGCGCCCGGCGATGTCTTCACCAGTGAAATTCGCTACCCAGCCTTCCGGGTTGTTGAACAGGCGAATCGCCACGAAATGCGGGTGCTCGCCCATGTCGAACCAATGTCGGGTACCCGCCGGCACCGAGATCAGATCGTTCTTTTCGCACAGGACGGCGTAGACGTAATCGTCGATGTGCAACGTAAACAGTCCACGGCCAGCGACGAAAAAGCGCACTTCGTCTTCGCCGTGGCGATGTTCTTCAAGGAATCTGGCGCGCAGTTCGGCTTTTTGCGGGTGATCGCTGGTGAGGCTGATCACGTCGACGGTGATGTAACCGCGCTCGGTCATCAGTTTGTCGATCTGCTCCCGATAGGCGCTGATCACTTCTTCCTCGGTCGCCCCCGGCTGGATTTTCGCCGCCGCTTGCCAGCGGTCGAAACGCACGCCCTGCTCGGCGAGCGTCGAGGCGATGTCTTCGAAATGGGTCAGCACCTTGTTCGGAAGGTCAGGGCTGGAAACGTGATAGACGGACAGGCTGCTCATGGGCAATTCCTCGGTATCGGCCTTGCCGTCCGGTTCTTGCAGACCGGTCGGGCAGTGCATTTCATCAGGCGAAGGGCTGCTTCTGGTGAAGTCAGCCTTGGCGGTTCATGACGCTGCGGGTTTTCAACTCGCATTCAAACAGGAATTCAAAGGCCTCGATCTGCCGCAGCGCGTCGCTCATCTGCGCGCCCCAGGTGTAGAGGCCGTGGCCGCGAATCAGGTAACCGACGCAATCGGGATGGGCGTCGAGCCAAGGCTGCACCTTGGCGGCGAGGCGCGCAATGTCCTGATCGTTGTCGAAAATCGGCACGCGCACCCGGGATTCGTGGGTCGAAATGCCGCTCAAGGCTTTTTGCAGTTCGTAGTCTTCGAACTCGATGAAGTCTTGCGGCGTCAGGCGCGACAGCACGGTGGCGTTCACCGAGTGGGTGTGTAATACGGCGCCGATCTCCGCGCGCCAGCTATAGAGCTGGGTGTGCAGCAAGGTTTCAGCGGACGGCTGTTTGCCCGGTTCCAGACTGTTGCCGGACAGATCGGTGGCCAGCACGTCGTCCAGACCCAACTGGCCCTTGTGCTTGCCGGATACGGTCAGCAAGGCTTCGCTCGGCGACAGACGCGTCGAATAATTGCTGCTGGTGGCTGGCGACCAGCCGCGACCATAAAGAAAACGCCCGGCATCGACGATTTGCCGGGCGAGTTGTTCACGCGTAAGGCTCATGGCCTGTCCTCTTGCATTCGTATGGCAATGATAACGGCAGCAGCGAGCGCCGCGAGGCTGGCGATACTAAAGGTTAATGTCGCGCCGAGGACGTTCCAGCTGTAGCCGGAATACAACGCTCCCATTGCACCGCCGGTGCCGGCCAGCGCTGCATACAGCGCCTGGCCCTGCCCTTGCTGGCGCGCACCGAAGCTACGTTGCACGAACGCGATGGCAGCCGCATGAAAGCTGCCGAAGGTCGCCGCGTGCAACACCTGCGCGAACAACAGCACCCAGAGGAATTCGGCGAACGAACCCAGCAGCAACCAGCGCAGCGCCGCCAGCAGAAAACTCGCCAGCAGCACCCGGCGCAGGGAAAACCGCGCGAGAATCCGGCTCATGAACATGAACATCAGCACTTCGGCGACCACGCCCACGGCCCAGAGCATGCCGATCACGCCACGGCTGTAACCGAGCCGTTCAAGGTGCAGGGTCAGAAAGGTGTAATAAGGCCCATGGCTCAACTGCATCAGCGCGACGCAGCCGTAGAACGCCAGCACGCCAGGATTGCGCAGTTGCTTGAGGAAGCCCTCCCCGCTCGGGCGATTGCCTTGCGGCGGTTGCGCGTTAGGCACCCACAGGCTGCTGAGGACGATGCCGGCCATGATCAGCACCAGCGCCGCCGGGTAGATGTCGAGGCTCAGCCACTCGAACAAGCGCCCCAGCGCGACCACGGTGATGATGAAACCGATTGAACCCCACAGACGAATCTGGCTGTAGCGAGACGTCTGCCCCTGCAAGTGCGCGAGGGTGATGACTTCGAATTGTGGCAACACCGCGTGCCAGAAGAACGCATGCAGCGCCATGACCATCGCCAGCCAGGCGTAGGTCTTGCTGACGAAGATCAGCGAAAACGTCAACAGCGTGCACACCGCGCCGAAGCGCACGATGGCCAGGCGTTTGCCGGTGTAATCGCCGAGCCAGCCCCAGATGTTCGGCGCCACGCAGCGCATCAGCATCGGGATGGCGACCAGTTCGCCGATACGTGCAGCGCTGAAACCGAGATGATCGAAGTACAGCGCCAGGAACGGCGCTGTCGAACCGAGCAAGGCGAAATAGAACAGATAGAAACTGGACAGCCGCCAGTACGGGAGCGCCGCCACGCCGGTTATGCCGCAGCGGCTTTGAGATCACCCATCAAAGCTGACCCAGCACCGGGGTGCTCACGCGCACATCGGCGTTCTGCCCACGATGGCGCAGCAAGTGGTCCATCAGCACGATGGCCATCATGGCTTCGGCAATCGGCGTGGCGCGGATACCGACGCACGGGTCGTGACGGCCCTTGGTGATCACGTCCACCGGGTTGCCGTGGATGTCGATCGAACGGCCCGGCGTGGTGATGCTCGAGGTCGGCTTCAACGCCAGATGCGCGACGATCGGCTGACCCGAGGAGATGCCGCCGAGGATGCCGCCAGCGTTATTGCTGAGGAAACCTTCCGGGGTCAGCTCATCGCGGTGCTCGGTGCCGCGCTGGGCGACACAGGCGAAACCGGCGCCGATTTCCACGCCCTTGACCGCGTTGATGCTCATCAGCGCGTGGGCCAGTTCGGCGTCGAGACGGTCGAAAATCGGCTCGCCGAGGCCCGGCATCACGCCTTCGGCGACCACGGTGATCTTCGCCCCCACCGAGTCCTGATCACGGCGCAACTGGTCCATGTAGGCTTCCAGCTCTGGCACCTTGTCCGGATCCGGGCAGAAGAACGCATTCTCTTCCACCGAATCCCAGGTCTTGAACGGGATTTCGATCGGGCCGAGCTGGCTCATGTAGCCGCGAATGACGATGCCCTGGGTGGCCAGAAACTTCTTCGCAATCGCACCCGCTGCCACGCGCATCGCGGTTTCGCGCGCCGAGCTGCGACCGCCGCCACGGTAGTCGCGTTCGCCGTACTTGTGGTGGTAGGTGTAGTCAGCGTGAGCCGGGCGGAACAGATCCTTGATTGCCGAGTAGTCCTTGGACTTCTGGTCGGTGTTACGGATCAGCAGGCCGATCGAGCAACCGGTGGTGCGCCCTTCGAACACGCCGGAGAGGATTTCGACTTCGTCGGCTTCCTGACGCTGGGTGGTGTGGCGGCTGGTGCCCGGCTTGCGACGATCGAGGTCGCGCTGCAGGTCTTCCAGCGAAATCTCCAGGCCCGGCGGGCAGCCGTCGACAATGGCGACCAACGCCGGACCATGGCTTTCGCCCGCGGTGGTGACAGTGAACAACTTGCCGTAGGTATTGCCGGACATGCAGGACGCTCCGTGAAATCAAACCCAAATTCGTGATGCGCGCCAGTATACGCAGGCTAACCGAGTAGTTCATCCTCGAACCTTAGCGGTGCTGGCGAGTCCAACCGGCACCTTGGCGAATGATGGCGTGATGATGCTGCGAGTTTTGATCTTGAGTCTTACCCTGATTACGGGCTTTGCCCACGCGACGGTCCTACAGCGCCCGGTAACTTTGGATACCGGCACAGGCGAGCTTTTCGGTTCGCTGCTGCTGCCAAAGTCCGACACGCCAGTGCCGGTTGTCCTGATTATTTCTGGCTCGGGTCCTACGGATCGTGACGGAAACAACTCCGATGGCGGACGCAATGACAGTCTCAAGCGACTGGCGTGGGTGCTGGCCAAACACAACATTGCCAGCGTGCGTTACGACAAGCGCGGCGTGGCCGCCAGCCTGGCGGCCACGCCGGATGAACGCAATCTGTCGGTTGAGGCCTACGTCAACGATGCCGTGGCCTGGAGCCAGAAGCTGAAAAGCGATCCGCGTTTCGGTCCGCTGATTCTGCTCGGTCACAGTGAAGGCGCCCTCATCGCCACCCTCGCCGCCCCGCGCGCCGACGCGGCTGCGCTGATTTCCCTGTCCGGCAGCGCCCGGCCGGTCAATCAGGTGATCCGCGAGCAGTTGGCCCGCAGCCTGCCGCCTCCGCTGATGCTGCGCAGCAATGAACTGCTCGACAGCCTCAAGGCCGGCCACACGGATGCCAACGTGCCGGCGCCGCTGCAGCCGATTTTTCGGCCAAGCGTGCAGCCGTACCTGATTTCGCTGTTCCGGCAGGACCCGGCGAAGGCTTTTGCGCAACTGAAGATGCCGGCACTGATCGTTCAGGGCAGCAACGACATGCAGGTCGGCGTGGGCGATGCCCTGGCGTTGAAAGTCGCCAAACCCGACGCCGAGCTGGCGGTGATCGACGGCATGAACCACGTGATGCGCATCGTCCCGGCGGATATGAAGCGGCAATTGGCCTCCTACAAGGATCCGAATTTGCCACTGGCGGCGGAGCTGGGCGGCAAACTGATCGAATTTATTGACGGACTTCGCACCCGTTAAGGGCTTTTTGCCCTCTAGTCCTGCTAAAAACGGCCGATAAGCCTTTGTCGCCAGCGTACTGGCTGGCGACAAGCAGCGCTTGGACAGGATCTCGCCGTTATGACTGATACCCCGACTTCACCCGACACCACCGCTGAAAAAGACACACCGCCAGCGGTCGAGCTGCCATGGGCGGACGTCAGCGTCGAGCACCACAAGATGCTCCGCCTGGCCCCGCTGCAGACTGACCGGCACACCGGCGGCCGGCCGTTGCGCTTTGTCGAATTCGGTTACGCCGAGCGCAACAGCAAAGAACACAGCCTGATGCGCATGGCAATCAAACTGCCAAGCCAGCGTGTGCGCAAAGAACAAAACCACCTCGACGTGTGGGTCAATCACACCACCAAGCGCGTGAGCTTCGGCCCGGACAGCGGCTTGCAGATCGAGCCGTTGAACCGCGGCATCGGCCGTTTCATGGCCGCGCAAGGCATCAATTGGGCGAAAAAACGCTGGCCCACCTACACCGTTGACGGCATGGACCTGAACAATAAGGACGCGCTGAACGAAGACACCCGCCTGCGTCGCGATCACTTCCTGCGCGTGCACGGTTTCGATGTGGTGTACGCCGATGCCCAGCATTTGAAAGGCAGCATCAAGGACGCGCAGGTTGGCGATTTGCTCGGTGACTGGAACAGCGAAAAGCTGCAGATCGTCGAGATTCTTGAAGCGGCGGCGATGTTGCAACAGGCCGAGCAGAACCTCGCCGAGCAGGAAGTGAAGCTGAAGAAGCAGGAAGAGAAAGTCAGCAAGTTCAAGCGTGAAGACGCTGGTCTGCGCTTCACCATTACTTGCCTGGTGGCGTTTGCGGTGTTTCAGGCGGGATTGTTGATCTGGATTGCTACACATCGGTAACAGGTCGAGACAGAGGCGTCCCCATCGCGGGCAAGCCACGCTCCCACAGGTTTTGCGTCGTACCCGAATATGGCGGTACACACAAAAACCTGTGGGAGTGGGCTTGCCCGCGATGCTTTTAAGGCTTAAACGCGGGAGGCGAACAGCGCTTGATGGTCGCGGCACTGCTCCGCCGTCAGCATGAACACGCCATGCCCGCCACGCTCGAATTCGAGCCAGGCGAAGTCGACTTCCGGATACAGCGCTTCAACGTGCACCTGGCTGTTGCCCACCTCAACGATCAGCAAGCCCTTCTCGGTCAAGTGATCCGCCGCCTGCGCGAGCATCCGTCGCACCAGGTTCAGACCGTCGTCACCGCAGGCCAGGCCCAGCTCCGGTTCGTGCTGATATTCGTCCGGCATGTCAGCGAAATCTTCCGCGTCAACGTACGGCGGGTTAGACACGATCAAGTCGAAGCGCTGCCCCGGCAGACCGTCAAAACCATCGCCCTGCACGGTGTACACGCGCTCGTCGACGCCGTGACGCTCGATGTTCTGATTGGCCACTTCCAGCGCTTCGAACGACAGATCCGCCAGTACCACTTCCGCGTTCTGGAACTCGTAGGCGCAAGCAATGCCGATGCAGCCGGAGCCGGTGCACAAGTCGAGAATCCGCGCAGGTTCGTTGCCGATCCACGGCGCAAAACGGTTTTCGATCAGCTCGCCAATCGGCGAACGCGGGATCAACACGCGCTCGTCAACGATGAACGACATGCCGCAGAACCACGCCTCACCGAGCAGGTAAGCCGTCGGGATGCGCTCCTCGATACGGCGCTTGAGCAGGCGTTGCAGGTTGACCAGTTCGTCGTCTTCCAGGGCGCAGTCGAGGTAGCTGTCGGCGATTTCCCATGGCAGGTGCAAAGCTCCCAGCACAAGCTGCCGGGCTTCATCCCAGGCATTGTCGGTGCCATGGCCAAAAAACAGATCCTCCCCATGGAAGCGGCTGACGGCCCAACGGATGTGGTCGCGCAGGGTACGAAGTCGGGAAGTGATCACGGGGCAGAACTCCAGAAAAAACGACTGGCGATTCTAGCAGCCAAAACGCGCCACGACGACGCAGGAAACACAGGTGGGCGACGGTAGGAGTTTTCTGATTTTTACATCAGCTATTGAACAGAACGTGTAACTTGACAACGCTGCAGGCCAGTAACGACGGCGCCTACGATGGTAGCGATTCACAGAACCGCTCAGCCAGAGGACAATGTCGCAAAAGCCCCACCCCAAGGAGCCCCAGAATGTCCGTTCCAAAAACGATGTTTCAACTCAGCGGCCGCGGTTACGCAGCGGCCACATTGAGCCATGCCACCGTGGTCATCATTGATGCCCAGAAAGAGTATCTCAGCGGCCCGCTGGCCCTGAGCGGCATGGACGCGGCCGTCGCGAACATCAAACAACTGGTCGCTGCGGCCCGTGCAGCCGGTCGGCCGATCGTGCACGTGCGTCATCTCGGCACCGTCGGTGGCCTGTTCGACCCGCAAGGCGAGCGCGGCGAATTCATCCCCGGCCTTGAGCCACAGGGTGACGAAACCATCATCGGCAAACTGTTGCCGAGCGCCTTCCACGGCACCGAACTGCTCGACCGCTTGCAGAACCTCGGCTCGCTGGACCTGATCGTCTGCGGTTTCATGAGCCACTCCAGCGTCAGCACCACCGTACGTGCGGCGAAGAACCTGGGCTTCCGCTGCACGCTGGTCGAAGACGCCTGCGCCACCCGTGACCTGCCGTTCAAGGGCCGCGTGCTCAGCGCCGCCGTGGTACAGGAAGCGGAAATGGCGATCATGGCTGATAACTTCGCCACCCTCGCGCTGACTCAAGACCTGATCTGATCTGCGCTGATGAGCGGCTCACGGCGCCGCTCATCCACAAAAGCCTCGCATTTGCTTCAATTGCCTTAGCCTCAGGAACAACCCGGTCAACTCCCGGTCGAAGGGCCGATACCCATTGAGGAAGGTCGGAATGAAGTTATCCGATGGATTTGACGCACGCCGCTTGCGGCCCAAAGGCCAAAGCAACTGGCGTTTTCGATTTGGCGCAGCGATCGCCGCCATTCTGGCGACGTTCGGTGTGCTGCTGGCGATGGCCGGTGTCGCCAGCCTGCTGGGGCGCCCACCGGCGCTCGGCGACTTGAATGCCACGCCGATGGGTTCGGCGATCATTCTGGCGGTCGGTTTGTTGTTCCTGTATTTCGGCGTGGCGCTGTGGCGTCGTTGCCGGCGTCGCGCCCGGCAATCGCGGGAACTGAACATGTCCCCGCACCTGATGAAAAAACACGACTGATCAATGGCCTGGCTTTTTGCCGGGCCGTTTTGTTTCGACTTGGGTAAACTGGCCGCCCTTCGCGGAGGCTGACATGCAAGACGACGATTTTTCCCTGTTCAAAAGTGCGATCCAAGGCGTCAAGCCGATCAAGCACGACCGCGCCGACACCGGCAAACCCAAGGCTGACCGCGCCCAGATCGCCAAGCTGCGCCAGTCCGCCACCGTGCGCACCGACACCACTACCGTGGATGGCCTGTCCGATCAGTTCGTGATCGACGTCGGTCCTGAAGACGAGTTGATGTGGGCCCGCGACGGGGTGCAGGAAAGCCAGATGCGCAAGCTCAAGATCGGCCAGATCCCGTTCGAAGGCAGCCTCGACCTGCACGGCATGAACGTGGAAAAGGCCCGGGAAACCCTCTGGGCGTTTCTGGCAGAAGCGACAAAATTCGAAATCCGCTGCGTGCGCGTCACCCACGGCAAGGCTGTGCGGCTGGACGGCAAGCGACCGATGATCAAAAGCCACGTCAATACCTGGTTGCGTCAGCACGCGCAGGTCCTGGGTTTCTGCTCGTGTCAGGCCAGACATGGCGGTGCCGGCGCGGTATATGTGATGCTCAAACGCACCATGATGGAAGGCCGCGACGAATAATCCCGTCACACCGAACTTGCAGGGTTGTGTCCGCCACCGTACCCTTGCCCTTTGCGAAAATCCCCACAGGTAGTTTCATGTCCCTGGAACAGAATTACACCGCGATTCTCGGCCAACTGGGCGAGGACGTGTCCCGCGAGGGCCTGCTCGACACGCCAAAGCGTGCCGCCAAAGCCATGCAGTACCTCTGCCGCGGTTATGAACAGACGCTCGAAGAGGTCACCAACGGTGCCCTGTTCAGCTCCGACAACAGCGAAATGGTGCTGGTCAAGGACATCGAGCTGTACTCGTTGTGCGAACACCACCTGCTGCCGTTCATCGGCAAGGCCCACGTCGCGTACATCCCGAGCGGCAAAGTGCTGGGCCTGTCGAAGGTCGCGCGAATCGTCGACATGTACGCCCGCCGCCTGCAGATCCAGGAAAACCTCAGCCGCCAGATCGCCGATGCGGTGATGCAAGTCACCGGCGCGCTGGGCGTTGCCGTGGTGATCGAGGCCAAGCACATGTGCATGATGATGCGCGGTGTCGAGAAGCAGAATTCGTCGATGATCACTTCGGTGATGCTCGGCGAGTTCCGTGAAAACGCGGCGACCCGCAGCGAGTTCCTCAGCCTGATCAAGTAATCGGCGACACAAAAAAACCGGCGTTGATCGCCGGTTTTTTTCGTCCGTGAAAAATCGGGTAAGCTGCGCGCCTTTCTCCATTTACACCGTGAGGCTTTCAACGTGTTCGTAAAAGCGCTTCGTGTCGGCCTTGGCCAACTGATCATCTTCATCGACTTCATCACCCGCCCAGGCAAGAAACAGCGCCCGGCCGAAACTCAGGCCCAGGTCAACGTTGCTGCAAAAGGCCTGACCCTGTATCAGTTCCACGCCTGCCCGTTCTGCGTGAAGACCCGCCGCACCCTGCGTCGCCTGAATGTACCGGTGGCGCTGAAGGATGCGAAGAACAACGCACAGGATCGCCAGACGCTGCTGGACCAAGGCGGCAAGATCAAGGTGCCGTGCCTGCGCATTGAAGAGAATGGGCAGACCACCTGGATGTATGAATCCAAAGTGATCATTGATTATCTGGACAAGCGTTTCGCTGCAGTCTGATGGATTTGTGCCGGGGCTGCTCGCGAAGAGGCCCGACCCGTCACCATAAAGTCCAGACAACAATAAACCGGCCCTCAAGCCGGTTTATTTGTTTTTCACGCCGCTTTGTCTATCTGCGCCTGCCGCACCACCGCCGCCAACCGCTTCAGTCCTTCATCCAGCCGCGCCGGATCGATGTGGCTGAAATTCAGCCGCAGATGCCCAAGATTTTTATCGGGATCGGGAAAGAACGGTTCGCCCGGCATGAACGCCACGTCGTTGGCCAGCGCCTCGTTGAGCAAGGTGCGCGTATCCAGCGGTTGCTTGAGCGTCAGCCAGAAAAACAACCCGCCCTGCGGCATGTTCCAGTCCGCCAGGTCGGAAAAATGCGTTTCCAGCGCTGACTGAAAAGCATCGCGGCGCTGCCGATAGAAGCCGCGCAACTCACTCAAGTGCTGCTGATATTTCTCACTGCCAATCCACTGCAGCGCCTGCCATTGACCGATGCGATTGGTGTGCAGATCCGCCGATTGTTTGAGTTTCAGCAGGTGCGGGAACAGGTCCGGGCTGGCGATCAGGTAACCCACGCGCAACCCCGGCAGCAGGGTTTTCGACACGGTCCCGGTGTAGATCCAGCTGGCTTTTTGCAAACGTCCGGCAATCGGTTTGGCGCTGCCGCCATCGAAGGTCAGCTCACGATAGGGTTCGTCTTCAATCAGGGTCACGCCGAACTCATCGAGCAATGCCGCGACGGCGGCGCGTTTGGCTTCGCTGTAGCGCACGGCGGACGGGTTCTGGAAGGTCGGAATCAGATAGATGAATGCGGGCTGATGCTGTTCAAGGCGACTGCGCAACTGCACGAGATTCGGGCCATCGGATTCTTGCGCCACGGTCAGGCAATCGGCGCCGAACAACTGGAAGATCTGCAACGCCGCCAGGTAAGTCGGCGCTTCCAGCAAAATTTCGGTGCCTTTGTCGATGTAGAGCTTGGCGGCCAGATCCAGGGTTTGCTGGGAACCGCTGACCACCAGCACCTGACTCGCCTCACACGCCAGGCCGAGCGCCCTCGCCTCTGCCGCCAACGCCTCGCGCAACGCCGGCTCGCCTTCGCTCATGCCGTATTGGCCGAGCGACAGCGGCATGTCATCCCATTCGACCTTCGGCAGCATGGCTTCAGCCGGGAGGCCACCGGCGAACGACATCATTTCCGGACGCTGGGCAGCGGCGAGGATTTCGCGGATCAGAGAACTTTTAAGGCGCGAGACACGTTCGGAAAAAGCCATGGTGGTCACCGGTAGCGAGGCAGAGAAAAAATGAGTCAAACTAGTTGACTGAAACTACGACAGCTTGAGCGAGTACGTCAATATGCTTGACCTTAAAAATCCCGCTAGCCAGCAACAAGCGATGGAAGCGTTTTTCTTCGGCTATCAGGCCTTCACCGCCAAGGCCGATGAAATGCTCGAGCGTCGCGGCCTGTCGCGGGTGCATCAGCGCATCGTGTTTTTCATCGCGCGCTACCCGAATCTCAGTGTGAAGGAATTACTGGGATTGCTTGGAGTGAGTAAACAGGCGCTGAACATGCCGTTGCGTCAGTTGCAGGAAATGCATTTGGTGGACAGCGTGGCGTCCGAGACCGACAAGCGGAAACGTCTGCTGGCGTTGACCGCTGAAGGCGCCAGGTTCGAGCAGGCGTTGCGGCGTGAACAGGTGAAACTGCTCGAGCGGGTGTTTGCCGAGGCTGGGGAGGCGGCGGTGAATGGATGGTTGGCGGTGAATATGGCCCTTGGGAACACTCAGTCACATCTTGATTGACTGAACCGGCCTCATCGCTGGCAAGCCAGCTCCCACAAAGACAACGGCGTCCGCAGATAGGGAGAAACCCGCAAATCCTCTGGGAGCTGGCTTGCCAGCGATGGGGCACTTGAGGGCGATATATCCCTATCGCCTGATCTTTCGTAAACAAAACCAAAAACAATATTTGCTTTATTTGTACACAAAAGCATAATCCACAGCGTGCGAGTTCCTGACCGCATGGTCAACAAATTCGCGTATGCCTCAAAGGGCCGCTGCCACCCCTCATGGGTCCGGCCCTGGAAATAACAATAAAACTCTTGAGGAGTACTCGCTGTGGAAAGCCGCAAATCCGAAGCATCGACGTTGGAACTCTCACCGCCCTTACGCACCGGCGTGCTGGAGCGCATCTTCAAACTCAGCTTGCACGGCACCACGGTGAAGACCGAACTGATTGCCGGTCTGACAACCTTCATCACCATGGCTTACATCATCTTCGTCAACCCGAACATCATGGCCGATGCCGGGATCGATCACGGTGCCTCGTTCGTCGCCACCTGCATCGCCGCCGCGTTGGGCTGCCTGCTGATGGGCCTGTACGCCAACTGGCCGGTGGGTCTGGCCCCGGGCATGGGCCTCAATGCGTTCTTCACCTACACCGTGGTCGGCACCATGGGCTACAACTGGGAAACTGCGCTGGGTGCGGTGTTCGTCTCCGGCGTGCTGTTCATGATCCTGACCTTCTCGCGCATTCGCGAGTGGCTGCTCAACAGCATTCCAGTCAGCCTGCGCTTTGCGATGGGTGCCGGTGTCGGTCTGTTCCTCGGGCTGATCGGCCTGAAAACCGCAGGCATCGTCGTCGATAGCCCGGCCACTCTGATCAAGCTCGGCTCCCTGCGTGAACCCGGCCCGCTGCTGGCGGCGATCTGCTTCCTGATGATCGCGATCCTCAGCTATCACAAGGTCTTCGGCGCAATCCTCATCAGCATCATCACCGTGACCCTGGCCGGCTGGGGCCTGGGCATCGTGCACTACTCGGGCATCATGTCGGCTCCGCCGAGCCTGGCGCCGACCTTCATGGCGATGAACATCGCAGGTGTGTTCAACGTCAGCATGATCAGCGTGGTCCTGGCCTTCCTCTTTGTGCACATGTTCGACACCGCCGGCACTCTGATGGGCGTCGCCCAGCGCGCCAATCTGGTCAACGCTGACGGGCGTATCGAAAACCTCTCCCGCGCCATGAAAGCCGACAGTGCCTCCAGCGTCTTCGGCGCCGTGGTCGGCGTACCTCCGGTCACAAGCTATGTGGAAAGTGCCGCCGGTGTAGCCGCTGGTGGTCGGACTGGTCTTACCGCCGTCACCGTAGGTGTGCTATTTATAGCGGCAATGTTTTTCGCACCGCTGGCCGGCATGATTCCCGCTTACGCCACCGCCGGCGCCTTGATCTACGTTGCGATGCTGATGATGGGTGGCATGGCCCACATCGAGTGGGACGAAGCCACCGATGCCATCCCGGCGATCGTCACCGCGATCATGATGCCGCTGACCTTCTCGGTCGCCGACGGCATCGCGCTGGGTTTCATCACCTACGTGGCGTTGAAGGCCGGTACCGGCAAGTACAAGGAGATTTCCGTCAGCCTGTGGGTGCTCTGCGCGATCTTCATCGCCAAGTTCATTTTCTTGTAAGCGTCACGCGGTTCACGCTTCAAATCAGCCTCACCCCACCGGGTGGGGCTTTTGCACATTCTTGAGTACAACAAAAAAGGAGCAAAGTGATGAGTCTGGAAACCTGGCTGCTGTTCAGCGGCGCTGCGCTGGTGGTGATCCTGATTCCGGGACCCCTGTCATTGCTGATGATCAGCAACAGTCTGAATTTCGGTTTGCGCCGTTCTTACCCGGCCTTTCTCGGCGGGGTCACCGCGTCGATCTGCCTGCTCAGCGCTTCGGCATTGGGCCTCGGCGCCCTGCTGCTGGCGTCGGAACAGCTGTTCAGTGCGCTGAAAATCGTTGGCGCCCTGTACCTGTTCTATCTCGCCTGGCAGAGCTGGCAGCAATCGCGCCAGCCCTCGGTCGGCGCCGAAGTGCCACAAGCGGCGCCTGTGCCGCGGTTTCGCGCATTGTTCGGGCGCGCATTCGTGCTCGGCGCAAGCAACCCGAAAGACATCCTGTTCTTCGCCGCCTTCCTGCCGCAGTTCCTCAGTGCCGAGCAACCGTTCCTGCCCCAGTTGCTGATCATGATCGCCACTTGGACCCTGCTGGATCTGCTTTGCAAACTGGCGTACGGCCTGGGTGCCCATGGCGCCGCGCGTTACCTGCGCAGCGGCAAAGGACAAAGCTGGTTCAACCGGATCAGCGCCGGACTGTTCGGCGGTGCCGGCACAGCCTCTTTGCTCAGCAGCCACTGACCGTTTGATATCCAGACAAGCCATCCCGACCGACGGGATGGCTTTTTTGTTTCTGCGACCACCCTCCATCCGGGCACTTGAAACACCCCGGTCGCCGCCACGTGCGCAATACATCGCAACAACCCGCCGATGTACATCAGCTCGAAAATCCCGCCACCATAACCTCGCTTCATTCACACCCATTTGCCAGAACAAGGATGTTCACAATGGCCGCTCTTATCCAGGATGCCTCGATACAAGTTGACGCTGTGGTCGTCACCGACATGGGCTTTCACGCCAACGCACGCACAGCTTCGACCCTCGACCTGAACCGTGCCCCCCAGTCGCAGGCAGGTACAAAGAACAAAAACCGCATCAGGCAATTGCATGTGGTCGACGATTTATTCGGTCCGCTGCACATCGGCTCCGCCTCAGTCACGCGCGCGTATCTTCACGCCCTGGGTGCGACGATTGACGGGCTGCCACTGAATGGCAGAAACACCCTCTTTCGAATTCCCGGACGCGCCTTCATCAACGCGTTGCAATTCAGTCCAGCCAAAATCGAAGCGCAGATAAAGTCCGCCACGGCGCTGAACAGTGACCGACTGTCGACCCTGCTGTTCGAGATCGCCAGCCAGCGTCCGCTCAGTGCACCGCCCATGATCAGGGAAGGCCGCGCCACCCGTCTCGATCGGGAGGGCCATTACCGCAAGCTCGCAAAACTTCTGGATTGCGCACAAAAACTGGACCTCAGCCACGCCCGCTTACCCCGGCACACGCCACGCTGGGTGGCGCGGGCCAAGACCTTTGGCGCCCTGGGTTCCAGTGTCGGCGTTCAGTCGTTCGGCATTTTCATGGGGCTGCGCGGGTTGGTCTCGGCGATAAAACTCAATGATCGCGCCGAGATCGCAATCAACACGGCCGGTCTGCTTTCAGAGGCTGGCTCCATCGCCGCCGACATCACCATCACCCAGATCGCGACGCAAATGATGAAGGCCGGACAAGCCGGTTACCGCGACTTCGCCAGAACCCGATTCGCCCTCCGGCTGAGCCGCTCCGGTGGTCTGATCGGCGGCGCGCTGACCCTGCCGTTCGATATCTACATGGCGGTCAGGGCGTTCAATTCGGCCAGCAACGCGACCGGGAAAGCGGCCATGGATCACTATGTGGAAGCCGGATTGAGCATCACCAGCGCTGCCATGACCGTGATCCTCGGTGCTGCGGCGATGGCCGGTTTTTCGTTTGCCGGTCCCGTGGGCCTCGCCGCCGGCCTGATGCTGGCGGTCGGCTCGCAGATTTATGGGGCGGTGCGGCTGGTGGATGACATTGATGACTACATCGAACTCAGCGACGAGGAGCGTTGGCGTACCGGCTGGTTCACCTTCTGCTTCATGAGTCCCGACGCAGAGGTCCAGGATCGCTACACCCTTGCCAAAGCGCGGGTCGAACACGCCAGGCAACTGAAGGCCACGGCCAGAAGACTGCTCGATGGCGAACTCAAGGACAGTACCGAAGCCATCGTCAACGGTGCCTGGGACGTGGAACTGAAACCGACCCGGGTGTGGACGCGTAACTGGTGGACCAAACAGGACGCCTGGGAAACCGTCAACGTTCCACAGATCAAGGACGGAGACGACACCCTCGACGCTCGCGCAGGCGTCACCGACAAGACGCCCGGCGCCGAACTGGGTACGGCGGGACAGCACAAGGGTGTCCTGTGGTTCATCGGTGACGGCCGGGATTCGATACAGGGCGTCGAAAAGAAGTCGAACGCCTTCCATTACAAGGCGGGTGTCAAAGACCTCACAGGCGGTGAAAAGGATGACCGCTTTGTCTTCGAGGGCGCCGCCAATCAGCTCAAGGACACCAGCGCGATAACCGCACCTTCGATACTGAAGGGCGGTGCAGGTGAAGACACGTTGTCACTGGGCGGCGCTCACCCGATACGGGCCAGAGGCGAAGCCGGCTACAGCGTCCATTTATCGGCGGGGACATTGCACACGATGAACCCGGACCCCGCTGACCCAGGCCGCAGAAAACGCGTTTTGCACAGTCGCCTGGACAGTATCGAAAACGTGGATACCGTGCCGTTCGGCGCAAGCCACGTCATCGGCTCCGACCAACGCAACATCATCAAGGCCCGCGGCAAGGATTCGATCAACGCAGGTGCCGGAAACGATCAGATCCATCTGTTGCACAAAGAGGTCGCAGCAAACGGCGGCGCTGGCACGGATGAGTATTTCATCGCCCATGAGGCGGCTCGCGTGTGCATCACGGAAGACGGGGAGGAGGAAAGTTTCATCGTCCTTAACTGGCGAATGGACCTGATCAAAAGCTGGTTCATCAAACGCAGTACGCTGGTGATCACTTCTGGCTTCGATTTTCATGATCAGGCCAAAAGCGTGGTCTTCATTCACGACGTCTACCGGAAAGTCGATAAGCAGTGGCGCTTGAAGAACAACAAACTGATCTTCATCACCCGAGATGGCTACCATCTGACCCCTGAGCTGCCGGAGACCGCCAGCGACGACACGTTCGTCGAAATCGAAATGGTCATTACCAAACCGGGCCAACCCGAGCGGCCGATTATTCTCTATGACGCCGAATGCATCATTCAACACCAGAACGACGCACGCTATTACCTCCCCAGAGTGCAGCAACACATTGCTTTCTATTCGGTAGAGCGCGCCAATGCGGTGACAAAACTCTATCTGGACTACTCCAGCAGCGAATTGACCAAAGCCGAAGCGAACTTCCTTGCAACACTCTCGGAAAAAGAGGTTCCTGACGTGATTGTCGGGTGCGACCTGACCTACCACTTCGGTCAGAACACACTGACCTTGAAGAGGTTCTCCCATGCTCGTGGTGGTCAGGACCCCATGAATGTCATCAAGATTCTGCGCACCATGGCCATTCGCAACCAGGCCAGATACGTGCTGATTTTCAACGACGGTGTCGCCCTCAACCCCCAACTCACCCCGGAAACCGACGCGGCACCGATCAATGCGCACTATAAGGTGCATGCCCACACGCACTGGACTACGCCCATGTCGTTGCCGCTGGAGTGGCGATCGGCGCGGTTTACCTTTGAATTGCCCGCCAACGAAGCCCATCACCTCGGCGCAAGAGACGCTTGCGCCAAACTCACCTCTTACCCTGAACAAACGGCCATGGAGCATCTGGTGGGACAAGGTTCTACCTACCTTGTCCACCTTGCCGCCGATACCACCCTCAAAATCAAAACCCCGGGCGCCCTGGCCAGCGCTCCTGTCAGGCTCCCCTTCGCTTCCACCTGGGAGTTCGATGCAACTGCCCTGGGAAATGCCCGGATAACCCTGCAAGACAATCAGCTGCGGATAGGCACGTGTACGGTTCATCTGCCGGAATATGAAAGCGATGACCTGATTGATCAGGTGCGGGTCATATCAGCCAATGGCCTCGTTCACACGATCGACCTTTCCTTCGACAGGGTGTATGTAGAGGGGCTCGATGCAAGATTCTTTGCAGTCCCGGATTCGGCAGTGCCCTTGCCCGAAGGGTTAAGCGCAGTAGCCGACAAACAACTCAGGGTCAGAAACATCGCGCCGCTCGATAACAGCGCCGGAACGCTGACCTACAGCTTCCCCTTGCAGGGCTGGTTGCTCGACTCCGCCCCCATCGAATACTCACAGTTAAAAATCACCCACCGCTGCAGCCATCAACTGCCCGCCAGGCCCGTGCCCCCCATCAATGTGCCCGCGGCATAACGCGTCCACCTCGCCGGTACGCCGGCGAGGTCCCGGAACCTGCGTAACCCCTCGCATCATTTGAATTCCGCGCAAGACACATATACCGCACGGCACCTCGCCTTTCTGCCGAACATCAACATTGCGCAAGCCACACAGGGTTACCGCGCTTTTTACAACTGCACATGATCAGAGAAAGAATGAATGGCCAAACCACCAAAATCCATTACCGGTGTGCGCCCGCACGATGCGCCCCCGCTGCAGCGGACGGCGCTCGACCCCTCCTCGAGCCGTCATCTGAACGCCGCAGGCTCCGACGCGATGATGCCGGGTCGCGATCCACTGCCGGGGCCCTCTTCCAGTGCGTCGGCGAGTCATATCGCGCCTTCGTCTTCGGTCACTGTCAGCACAACGCCTGACCCGATCGCTGCCATGCTGGAAAGCAACCTCAGAGCCATTTCCTTGCCGGCGGAGCAGGCTGACCGGTTGCGACCTTCTGCAACCGTTGACGGGCTCTACTCAGACCCGCTGGGGCAACGCTATGCTCGCCTGGAAGACGGCGTTTATTACCGGGCTGAATTGAAGGCCAATGGCGATGTCGAGATCCCCTGGCCCTCTGCGCCGGGCGTGTCGGCGCCGCTGTTGCGAAAGATCGAGGGGCAGCCACGCTGGCGCCTGGAAGCGGACTGGTACTCGCACCAGCCCGTCACTGCAACCTGGATCGCGTCTATCCCTGACTCCGCCCAGGCACATCCCCCGGTGTTCCTCGCTCCCCAGTTGAGCGCGCAGCTGACCAGTGCGCACGACACACTGGCCGGCGTGCGCTACGACAAACGCAAGAAAACCTATGTCGATATGGCGGAAGGAACGGTCATGGTCGCCAGGAACAGTGAAGGACACTTCCAGCAGACCTTCGCCAGCGAGCTGACACCTTCCGGATTCCTCGTGGAGCCAGTCCCCGGGACGACGCTTTGGCGACGCAAACCGCAAGGTGTTGCAGGCCGCCAAGAGCCCTCGTCGACAACAACCCGTCGCCTCAGCAGTGTCCCGGATGAACGTCAGTCAGGCACGGGCAAACGCCAGCGACGGGGTGAAACAGACGATATCCACCTTGCGTCTACGCCCCTTGCCAACGCTGACTGGCATTCGTGGGGACATGCCACAAAACCGCAATTGGGCGATTCCATCGAAATCGACGGCAGCCACTATGCGATTGTCGACCAGAACGGCCACCGCAGTGACGCACGGGTGTTTATCAAGCATCCGCAATTTTCCGCCAGCGATTTCAACGCCTTCGAACAGACACTGGGCAACACACCACACCTGCAACCTCGGAGCGCAGTGAAACACAAAGGCCCCGGGGCAGACGGTCCGATCGACACCTGGCGCGTCGACGACGGCCTGCCATTCAGACAAACCCTGGCCCGATACGTCAGCGATACGTTTCCCTATATCGGCGACCACTCGGCCAGCAGGATCGCCCATGCCATGTTCAATCGAGCCAATCACGCCGAAGCGCTCAATGGTTACGGGCTTAACGATCTGTCTGAAACCTTCCGGCATTGGGCGCAGAGGTCGACAAACCTGTCCGAGCAAAAGGCCAGCCGCCCGGATCTGGTCGATCCGTTGATGTTACTGCCCGCGCTTGCCAGAACCGGCGAGCGCTACATCCCCAAACCCTCCGTCTCCGGCGAGGGGCTTCAGCGGATCGACTTCGATCTCCAGCGCATTCCCCCGCAATGGCGCACCATCGGTGACTCGTATCACATAAGCGAACTGCGGGCGCTGTTCGAGCAGGTGCTGAGGCATCAGGGCTACCACGTCTCCCCTTCATTCCGGGCGGCACCGGCGCAACGGGATGCGCTGATAATTCAGCGTCAAGGCGTCGATCAGGTATTCATCATGCTGTTCCCGACCTTGATGCAGAGCCATTACCTGGAGTTCGCCAGCAGGACCTGGCTGCGCACCCGAGCCTTGACGAATAAACATGATCCCGCCGACAAGACACTGCTGAACAAGGCGCTCGCCGAAAACAACGTTATCTTCCTGATGGGCGACCTGGAACGGGAGCCGCATGGTCAATCGCGTCTTTTTATTTTCCGTCAGCAATAACCGTGCTGCCAGGCTGGAACCAGCGGCCTGGCGAGCCGCACAGGCCACTCATGCAGACGAAAAAAAGCCCGCAGTGTGAGCGGGCGAAAGACCAAAGAAGCTATATGCGCAGTCGCTTCCCGGTGGGGGCAGCTGCTTGGGGGTCAGCTGCCCCGGTATGTGGAATAGCTGTATGGCGAAATCAGCAATGGCACGTGGTAGTGATCCTGTTCGGCAGAAATGCCGAAACGCAGCACCACCACGTCCAGAAACGCCGGCTCCGGCAACTGCACGCCACGGGCGCGGTAGTAATCACCGGCGTGGAACTGCACCTGATAGACCCCGGTGCGGTAGTCATCGCCTTGCAGCAGCGGCGCATCGACCCGGCCATCGCTGTTGGTAATCGCACTGGCGACCAATTCCAGATGCGAACCTTCAACGCGGTACAGCTCGACCTTGATCGAACTGCCCGGGCAACCGTGTGCAGCGTCCAAAACGTGTGTTGTCAAACGTCCCATTGATTCTGCGCGCCTGCCTGCGTGGAAGCAGTCAGACTTCGCGCCTCCCGAAGTCAGTTGAAAAGGAGACCGCACCGATTCGGAGCACGAAACGCTGCGGCGAGCGATTGATTAAGACACTTTTAATAAAAATTGTACACAATAAAAACGACATTTTTTACTTCACCCCCGCCATTCGGGCGTTTACCTCTTATTGGCTGCTTAAGCGCCTGTCTATTGAACCTGCGATCCATTAGCTGACTGATCAGGCAGGTTTCTTGCAGGCTCACGCCCTTAACAGCAAAAGATGACAGTCGGTGAAAAATGCGAAAATTCAGGCTTACAAATTGAGAATAAAGTTGTATACAATCAGCCCATCGCTGTGACGCCAGCCTGCTTACTCACCGCCAGGCCGCCACACCCTCTGTCAACGAACAAGAAGGAAGACTGCAGTGAGCGCTGACTACCCACGCGACCTGATCGGTTACGGCAGTAACCCTCCTCACCCCCACTGGCCGGGCAATGCCCGCATCGCCCTGTCGTTCGTGCTCAATTACGAAGAAGGCGGCGAGCGCAACATCCTGCACGGCGACAAAGAATCCGAAGCGTTCCTCTCCGAGATGGTTGCCGCCCAGCCGCTGCAGGGCGCGCGCAACATGAGCATGGAATCGCTTTACGAGTATGGCAGCCGCGCCGGTGTCTGGCGGATCCTCAAACTGTTCAAGGAATTCGACATTCCGCTGACCATCTTCGCCGTGGCCATGGCCGCCCAGCGTCACCCGGACGTGATCCGTGCGATGGTCGAAGCCGGTCACGAGATCTGCAGCCACGGCTACCGCTGGATCGACTACCAGTACATGGACGAGGCGCAGGAACGCGAGCACATGCTCGAAGCAATCCGTATCCTCACCGAACTCACCGGCGAGCGTCCACTGGGCTGGTACACCGGCCGCACCGGCCCGAACACCCGTCGCCTGGTGATGGAAGAAGGCGGTTTCCTCTACGACTGCGACACCTACGACGACGACCTGCCTTACTGGGAACCGAACAACCCGACCGGCAAACCGCACCTGGTAATCCCGTACACCCTCGACACCAACGACATGCGCTTCACCCAGGTGCAGGGTTTCAACAAGGGCGACGATTTCTTCGAATACCTCAAAGACGCATTCGACGTGCTCTACGCCGAGGGCGCCGAAGCGCCGAAGATGCTTTCGATCGGTCTGCACTGCCGCCTGATCGGCCGTCCGGCGCGTCTGGCGTCGCTCAAGCGCTTCATCGAATACGCCAAAAGTCATGAACAGGTGTGGTTCAGCCGTCGCGTCGACATCGCACGCCACTGGCACGCAACCCACCCGTACCAAGGGGCCGCCAAATGAGCCGCTTTCAAACCCTGCAACCGTCGAGCCTGAGCCGCGACGCCTTCGTCAACGCCTTCGCCGACATCTACGAACATTCGCCATGGGTGGCCGAGAAGGCCTACGACCTGGGCGCGGACGCTTCGATCGACGAGATCGAAACCCTGCACCAGCGCATGAGCGACATCCTGTTGAGCGCCGATCACGCCAGCCAGCTTGCGCTGATCAACGCTCACCCGGACCTGGCCGGCAAAGCTGCCGTCCAGGGCCAGCTTACCGCGGCCAGTACTGAAGAACAGTCTGGCGCGGGGATTCACCAATGCACGGCCGAAGAGTTCCAGCGCTTCACCGAGCTGAACGACGCCTACAAGGCCAAGTTCAAGTTTCCCTTCATCATGGCGGTAAAAGGCAGCAACCGGCATCAGATCCTCGCGGCGTTCGAAACGCGCATTCACAACTCGGTCGACACCGAGTTCAAATGCGCGCTGGCGGAGATCAACAAGATTGCCCTGTTCCGTTTACTGACCCTATAGCGAGCCTGACCCGAGTACATCAAACGCGGAGAGTACCCAGGGTCTTGCAAGCATCCCCAGCCACTTATTTAAAGGCAGACAAGAAGAATGAAAGCTTACGCCGTACCTTTCGAGAAGTTCGTCAACCTGGCCGATGCCCGTCTGGGCACCAAAATCATCTCGGTCACCGATGACTGGTTCGCAGACGCCAATCGTCTGTTTCAGCCGACCCCGGCCGTATGGAAGGAGGGGGTGTTCGACGACAACGGCAAGTGGATGGACGGCTGGGAATCGCGCCGCAAGCGCTTTGAAGGCTACGACAGCGCGGTGATCCGTCTGGGCGTACCGGGTTCGATCAAGGGCGTGGACATCGACACTTCATTCTTCACCGGCAACTTCCCGCCATCGGCCTCTCTGGAAGCGTGCTTCCTGGCGTCGGGCGAGCCTGACGAAAACACCCAGTGGACTGAAGTGCTGTCGGCCGTCGAGCTGCAAGGCAACAGCCACCACTACCACGAAATCAGCAACGACAAAGCCTTCAGCCACCTGCGCTTCAATATCTACCCGGATGGCGGTGTAGCCCGTCTGCGCGTGTATGGCATTCCGTTCCGCGACTGGTCGGCGGTTGGCGACAACGAGCAAGTCGACCTGGCTGCAGCCCTGAACGGTGGCCGCGCCCTCGCCTGCTCCGACGAACACTTCGGCCGCATGAGCAACATCCTCAACCCGGGCCGTGGCATCAACATGGGCGACGGCTGGGAAACCGCACGTCGTCGTACCCCGGGCAATGACTGGGTGATCGTCGCACTGGGCCACCCGGGCGAGATCGAAAAAATCATCGTCGACACCCTGCACTTCAAGGGCAACTACCCGGACACCTGCTCGATCCAGGGCGCGTTCGTGAAAGGCGGTACTGACAGCCAGATCGAAACCCAGTCGCTGTTCTGGCGTGAACTGCTGCCGAGCCAGAAGCTGGAAATGCACGCCGAACACACCTTCGTCGAACAGATCAAGGCACTGGGTCCGATCACCCACATCCGCCTGAACGTGTTCCCGGATGGTGGTGTGAGTCGCCTGCGCGTTCTCGGCAAGGTCGCTAAATAAGGTTGAACCCAATCGCTGGCAAGCCAGCTCCCACAGGTTTTGTGAACGCCACAGTCCACTGTGGGAGCGGGCTTGCCCGCGATGGCGATAGTTCTAACAACACAGAATTCGGATAAGAAGAACAGCATGCGCACACTGACGATTGAACCGCTGACCAAAGAAGCCTTCGCCCCTTTCGGTGACGTGATCGAAACCGACGGCAGCGATCACTTCATGATCAACAACGGTTCGACCATGCGCTTCCATAAACTGGCGACGGTCGAAACCGCTACGCCTGAGGACAACGCGATCATCAGCATTTTCCGCGCCGACGCGCAGGACATGCCGCTGACCGTTTGCATGCTGGAACGCCATCCGCTGGGCAGCCAGGCTTTCATTCCGCTGCTCGGCAACCCCTTTCTGATCGTGGTCGCGCCAGTTGGCGATGAACCTGTATCAGGCTTGGTCCGCGCCTTCGTCACCAACGGCAGGCAGGGCATTAATTACCATCGCGGCGTCTGGCACCACCCGGTGCTGACGATCGAAAAGCGGGATGACTTCCTGGTGGTTGATCGCAGTGGCACAGGCAACAACTGCGATGAGCATTTTTTCAAAGAGGATGAGCGTTTGATCCTCGCCCCCCACCAATAAGAGAAGGTCTGATCACCCGACAACAAGGGTGACAGGCGAGAGGTAAAGACTGTGGAAGCACATCTGTTGGAATGGCTGAACCTGAGCGTGCGCTGGGTTCACATGATCACTGGCGTGGCCTGGATCGGCGCGTCGTTCTACTTCGTCTGGCTGGAGAACAACCTCAACCGCGTCAACCCGAAAACCGGTCTGGCCGGTGACCTGTGGGCGATCCACGGTGGCGGTATCTATCACCTGGAAAAATACAAACTGGCCCCACCGTCGATGCCGGAGAACCTGCACTGGTTCAAATGGGAAGCCTACTTCACCTGGATGTCGGGGATCGCGCTGCTGTGCGTGGTGTTCTACTCCAACCCGACGCTCTACCTGCTGGCTCCGGGCAGCACACTGAGCGGCCCTGAAGGCGTGGCCATCGGTATCGGCTCGCTGTTCCTCGGCTGGTTCATCTACTCCTTCCTGTGCGACTCGGCCCTGGGCAAACGCCCTGCTCTGCTCGGCTTCATTCTGTTCGTGCTGATCATCGGCGCAGCGTATGGCTTCAGCAAAGTGTTCAGCGGTCGTGGTGCGTACCTGCACGTCGGCGCGATCATCGGCACCATCATGGTCGGTAACGTGTTCCGCATCATCATGCCGGCGCAACGTGCACTGGTTGCCGCGATTGCCGAGAACCGCACGCCGGATCCGGCGCTGCCAGCCAAGGGCCTGTTGCGTTCGCGTCACAACAACTACTTCACCCTGCCGGTGCTGTTCATCATGATCAGCAACCACTTCCCGAGCACTTACGGCAGCCAGTACAACTGGTTGATCCTGGCCGGGATCGCGGTGTTGGCGGTGTTGGTGCGTCACTACTTCAACACCCGTCATGACAGCCACAAGTTTGCCTGGACCTTGCCTGTGGCAGCGGTGGGCATGATCAGTCTGGCGTACGTCACCGGCCCGATGCCAATGTCGACCGCGCCGGAAGTGGCCAAGGCGCCTGCCAAAATCGAGTACCAACCACTGCCGGAAACGGCACTGGGCGGTGGTTTGAAACCGGCTGAAGCGGCACCGGCAGCCCCTGCCGAACCTGCAGCAGCACCGGCGCAAGCCTCCAACGCAGGGCCTGGCTTCGACAAAGTGCACAACGTGATTCAAGAGCGTTGCACGGTTTGCCATTCGGCCAAACCAACCAGCCCGTTGTTCAGCGCAGCTCCGGCGGGTGTGATGCTCGACACCCCTGAGCAAATTCGCCAGAACGCGGCACGCATCCAGGCGCAAGCCATCACCACGCAGATCATGCCACTGGGCAACATCACTCAGATGACCCAGCAGGAACGTGACCTGATTGGTGCATGGATCGCCCAGGGAGCGCAGACCAACTAAGCAGTAAAAGGATCGCTGGCAAGCCAGCTCCCACAGGGTTTTGCACTGCCTGTGTGGGAGCTGGCTTGCCAGCGATTGGCCGCAACGCGGTTGACCTGATGCAAAGAAACAGCTGTGAGCAACCCGGCAGCTGTTCAATCACAAGAATAAAAAGATCCGAGGTGTTGCATGTCCGAGCTGTCCAAAGCGCGCATCCCCGACGCACCCGCCATTCAGCGTTTGCCCCTTTTGCAACTGATCCTGGTCGGTTTGCAACATGTTCTGCTGATGTACGGTGGTGCCATCGCGGTGCCGCTGATCATTGGACAGGCCGCTGGCCTGAGTCGTGAAGAAATTGCCTTCCTGATCAACGCCGACCTGCTGGTCGCCGGTGTCGCCACCATCGTGCAGTCCTTGGGTATCGGCCCGATGGGCATTCGCATGCCGGTGATGATGGGCGCCAGTTTTGCCGCCGTCGGCAGCATGGTCGCCATGGCCGGCATGCCCGGTATCGGCCTGCAAGGCATCTTCGGTGCAACGATCGCCGCCGGTTTCTTCGGCATGCTCATTGCGCCTTTCATGTCCAAGGTCGTGCGCTTCTTCCCGCCGCTGGTGACCGGCACGGTCATCACCTCGATCGGTTTGTCGCTGTTCCCCGTGGCCGTGAACTGGGCCGGAGGCGGTGCCGCCGCTGCGCAATTCGGTTCACCGATTTACCTGGCCATCGCCGCACTGGTGCTGGCGACCATTCTGCTGATCCACCGTTTCATGCGCGGTTTCTGGGTCAACATTTCCGTGCTGATCGGCATGTGCATCGGCTACGTGCTGTGCGGCGCACTCGGCATGGTCGATCTGAGCGGCATGGCCAACGCGCCATGGGTTCAGTTCGTCACCCCGCTGCATTTCGGCATGCCGAAATTCGAACTCGCGCCGATTCTGTCGATGTGCCTGGTGGTGGTGATCATCTTCGTCGAGTCCACCGGGATGTTTCTGGCGCTGGGCAAGATCACCGACCAGGAAGTCTGCCCACGGATGCTGCGTCGCGGCCTGCTGTGCGATGCCGGCGCCTCATTCGTCGCCGGTTTCTTCAACACCTTCACCCACTCCTCGTTCGCGCAGAACATCGGCCTGGTGCAGATGACCGGCGTGCGCTGCCGCTCGGTAACCATCGTTGCCGGCGGCCTGTTGATCGTGTTGAGCCTGCTGCCGAAAGCCGCGTTCCTCGTCGCGTCGATTCCGCCGGCGGTGTTGGGCGGCGCGGCGATCGCAATGTTCGGCATGGTTGCCGCAACCGGCATCAAGATCCTTCAGGAAGCCGACATCGGCGACCGTCGCAACCAACTGCTGGTGGCGGTGAGCATCGGCATGGGCCTGATCCCGGTGGTGCGTCCGGAGTTCTTCGCCCACCTGCCAATGTGGATGAGCCCGATCACCCACAGCGGCATCGCCATGGCCACGCTCAGCGCGCTGACGCTGAACCTGCTGTTCAACATCCTTGGCGGCAAAGAGCGCGCGGCGATCAACGACTGCCACGCGCACCAGCACTAACGAAATAACCCTGTGGGAGCGAGCTTGCTCGCGAAAGCGGTGCGTCATTCAACAGTGATGGCGACTGACACGCCCTCTTCGCGAGCGAGCTCGCTCCCACAGGGGGCAAGCAACCGCTCTGCGCCTCAAACAATAAAAACAAGAGGGAGCACCAGATGATTCGCACGCAAACCAACGTTCTGTTGAGTGGCGGCCTGCTGGCCGCGAGTCAGGCCATGGCCGGCGATTTACTGCTGTGGCAGACCAACAGCCTGAGCTATCTGTATGGCAAGAACTTCGCGATCAACCCGTCGATCCAGCAGACGGTGACGTTCGAACACGCTGACAAGTGGAAGTACGGCGACAACTTCCTGTTCGTCGACAAAATCTTCTACAACGGCCAGGAAGACCGCAACAAAGGCCCGCATACCTTCTACGGCGAATTCACCCCACGCTTCTCGTTCGGCAAGATCTTCGACCGCAAGCTCGAATTCGGCCCGATCAAGGACGTGCTGCTGGCGATGACCTACGAGTACGGCGAAGGCGAGAGCGAGGCCTACCTGATCGGCCCCGGTTTCGACCTCAAGGTGCCGGGCTTCAACTACGTAACCCTGAACATCTTCCGCCGCCAGACCGAAGGCCCGCGCCCCGGCGACGGCGTCTGGCAGATCACCCCCGGCTGGTCCTACAGCTTTCCCCTGGGCAATTCCGATGTGCTGATCGACGGCTATCTGGACTGGGTGGTCGACAACGACGAGAACTCGCGCGGCACCTACCACGCCAACCTGCACATCAATCCGCAGATCAAGTACGACCTGGGCAAGGCCTTGGGCTGGAGTCAGAAGCAGCTGTATGTCGGTACCGAATACAGCTATTGGAAGAATAAATACGGCATTGAAAGCAGCCACAACTTCGACACCAACCAGAACACCGCCAGCCTGCTGGTGAAGGTGCACTTTTAAGATGGCCCGCAACCGTGCCCCATACCTGTCGTCGGTGCTCTGTTGCGGGGCACTTGAGAGCTGGCCGAGGAGTCAGTATTCTCCGCGGCCTCTTGAATTCGGTCTAAAAAAAAGCCCGGATTTAATTCCTGACCAGCGGGCCAACTTATCCCGGCCCCGGTCAGTACCGAGGCATCCCGAAAACACGCTCAATCGACTGTTTTTCAGCAGCCGATCGGGCGTTTTTTTGCTTTTCGAACGCCTTGGCTCAGCTCTTGCTAACAGCATCAAAGCTGACCGGTCGGATGACTTTTACAGCAATGAAAAAAGGTGCCACACCAGAGCGCCGATCTTAAAAAAAATAAACGTAGAAACTACTTTGGGAGCAACCGAATGAAACGTATGTGCACCAGCCTGATGCTCGCGGGATCGATGTTGGCCGGCGGCCAGGCCATGGCCGACGGCCTGCTGCAGTGGCAGAACAACAGCCTGACCTACCTGTATGGCAAGGACTTCCAGGTCAACCCGCGCATCCAGCAGACCGTCACCTTCGAGCACGCCGATGCGTGGAAGTACGGGGATAACTTCTTCTTCCTCGACAAGATCTTCTACAACGGTGGCAAGGACTTCAGTAACGGTCCGAACACCTACTACGGTGAGTTCAGCCCGCGCATCTCGCTGGGCAAAGTGCTCGACCAGAAGATCGAGTTCGGCCCGATCAAAGACGTCCTGGTGGCGATGACTTACGAGTTCGGCGAAGGCGACACCGAGTCGTACCTGATCGGTCCAGGCTTTGACCTGGCGATTCCGGGCTTCGACTACTTCCAGTTGAACTTCTACCAGCGTCACACTCAAGGTGCTCGCGCCGGTGACAACGTCTGGCAGATCACACCGGTCTGGTCCTACACCATCCCGGTCGGCAAGTCGGACATCCTGATCGACGGCTTCATGGACTGGGTCACCGACAACGACTCCAACTCCAAAGGCGATTACCACGCCAACCTGCACTTCAACCCACAGGTCAAATACGACCTGGGCAAAGCGTTGAGTTTTGGCGAGAAGCAGTTGTATGTCGGTGTTGAATACGACTACTGGAAAGACAAGTACGGCATCGACGACACCGGTGCGTTCAAAACCAATCAGAGCACCACGAGCTTCCTGGTGAAGTTCCACTTCTGATCCAACGGCGTCCGCAAGGACGCCTTCGCGAGCAAGCTCGCTCCCACAGGGATTTTGTGAACGACACATTTCCTGTGGGAGCGAGCTTGCTCGCGAATGGCTTCAGCACAGGTTTCAGGCCGGAACCACCGCCTCGGTGATCCCCAGAAACCGGCACAGCTCCTCGCGCTTGGCCAGCGCATCGCGCCGTCCCAAGTCAATCAGCTCGCTGCAATACCCCGCCTCGAACAGCAGATAACTCAACACCCCTGCCCCACTGGTCTTGGTCGCCCCCGGTCCGCGCAAGAACAGGCGCAACGCCGCCGGCAATTCCTGGCGATGCCGCGCCGCGATCTCATCAATCGGCTGACTCGGCGAAATCACCAGCACCTCCACCGGCGCCACGCCCAGCGTACGGGTCGGCGTGCCTTCGGGCATCAAATGGCTGAACTGGTTGAGACGCTGCAGCAGTTCGATATCGCTCTCCAGACTGTCAATAAACGTGCTGTTGAGCATGTGCCCGCCGATCTGTGCCAGCGTCGGCTGTTGCCCGGTGTAGGCGCGCTCCAGCGGCTGCTGCGGATCGAAACCGCGCGGGTTGCCACTGACGCCCACCACCAGCACCCGGCTCGCGCCCAGATGCAGTGCCGGGCTGATCGGCGCGGACTGGCGCACCGCGCCATCACCAAAATATTCATCGCCGAGTTTGACCGGCGCGAACAACAACGGAATCGCCGAACTGGCAAGCAGATGCTCCACCGTCAGTTGGGTCGGCACGCCAATACGCCGATGCCGCAGCCAGGCGTCGATCTTGCCGCCGCCCTGATAGAACGTCACGGCTTGCCCCGACTCGTAGCCGAACGCCGTCACCGCCACCGCATGCAATTGCTTGCGCACGATGGATTCGGCGATGCCGGGCATGTGCAGTTTTTCTTCGAGTAAATCGCGCAAGGGCGAACTGTTGAGCAGCGCCACCGGCAATTGTCGACCGAGGCCGAGCAGGCTGTGGCTGACAAAACGACTGGCCTGATGAATGACGCCAGGCCAGTCACTGCGCAGCACACGATGACTGCGAAAGCCTTGCCAGAACAAAGTGAGGCGTTCGATGGCGGCGCGAAAGTCAGTGGCACCGCTGGCCAGACTGACGGCGTTGATCGCCCCGGCCGAGGTGCCGACGATCACCGGAAACGGATTGTCCGCGCCCGACGGCAGCAACTCGGCAATCGCTGCCAGCACGCCCACCTGATACGCCGCCCGAGCCCCGCCGCCGGAAAGAATCAAACCTGTAACCGGTTCAGCTGGGCTCATCGCAACACTCCGGGGTGCTTGAAGGGATGGGGGCAATCAACCGCGTTTGGCGTACAGCTTCGGCTCGCCGGGCGGGCGGCTCTTGAAGCGGCGATGTGCCCACAGGTATTGCTCGGGACAGGCTCGCAGGGCACTTTCCACCCACTGGTTGATGCGGATGCAATCGGCTTCTTCGGTCTCGCCGGGAAAGTCTTCCAGCGGCGGATGAATCACCAAGCGGTAACCGCTGCCATCGGCCAGACGTTCCTGAGTGAACGGCACGACCAGCGCCTTGCCCAGACGGGCAAATTTCGTCGTCGCAGTAACGGTCGCCGCCTGAATGCCGAACAGCGGCACGAAGATGCTTTGCTTGGCGCCGTAGTCCTGATCCGGTGCGTACCAGATTGCCCGTCCCGAGCGCAGCAGCTTGAGCATGCCACGCACATCGTCGCGCTCCACGGCCAGCGAATCGAGATTGTGCCGCTCGCGACCACGACGCTGAACGAAGTCGAACAATGGATTCTTGTGTTCGCGGTACATGCCGTCGATGGTGTGTTGCTGGCCGAGCAGCGCCGCGCCGATCTCCAGCGTGGTGAAGTGCGCCGCCATCAGGATCACGCCTTTGCCTTCGCGCTGGGCCTTTTGCAAATGCTCAAGGCCTTCAACGTGGGCCAGCTTGGCCAGGCGCTCGCGCGACCACCACCAGCTCATCGCCATTTCAAAAAAAGCGATGCCGGTGGACGCGAAGTTTTCCTTGAGCAGGCGTTTGCGCTCGGCGGCGGATTTTTCCGGGAAGCACAGCTCAAGGTTGCGCTTGGCGATGCGCCGCCGGTCGCCGGCCACGCGATACATCAAGGCGCCCAAAACTCGACCGATGGTCAGCAACACCGGATAAGGCAGCTGCACGATCAGCCACAAAAGCCCCAGACCGCACCAGAGCGGCCAGAAGCGTGGAGAAAGAAATGTTTTTCGAAAACGCGGGCGATCCATTAAAGCTTCCGTAAATACAGTGGCCGCGCATTCTACATCGTTCGACCCGGCTTGCGGCCTGCGGGCGTTCTCGTTATAAGTCTCGGCACTTTTAGTGACAAGCCGTTGTATGCCGACATGAGCCAAACCGAACCGTTAGACCAAGATCCCGTATTCCAGCTCAAGGGCAGCATGCTGGCCATTACTGTGCTGGAACTGGCCCGTAACGACCTCGAAAGCCTCGATCGGCAATTGGCCGCCAAAGTCGCCCAGGCGCCGAATTTCTTCAGCAACGCGCCGCTGGTTCTGGCACTGGACAAACTGCCGCCGAGCGAAGGCGCGGTCGATCTGCCGGGGCTGATGCGCGTTTGCCGTCAGCACGGCCTGCGCACCCTGGCGATCCGCGCCAGCCGTATCGAAGACATTGCTGCGGCCATCGCCATCGACATCCCCGTACTGCCGCCGTCCGGTGCCCGTGAACGGCCGCTGGAAACCCCGGAAGCGGAAGTCAAAAAGAAGCCGGAAAAACCGCCTGAGCCGACGATCAAACCGACCCGCGTCATCACCACGCCAGTACGTGGTGGCCAACAGATATACGCCCAGGGTGGCGATCTGGTGGTGGTGTCGTCGGTCAGTCCGGGGGCGGAACTTCTCGCCGATGGCAACATCCATGTATACGGCCCGATGCGTGGCCGTGCGCTGGCCGGCGTCAAGGGCGATACCAAGGCACGGATTTTCTGTCAGCAATTGAGCGCTGAACTGATCTCCATCGCAGGCCATTACAAGGTTTCCGAGGATTTGCGTCGTGATCCGATGTGGGGCTCGGGCGTACAGGTCAGCCTGTCGGGCGACGTGTTGAACATCATTCGGCTTTAACGGATACTGCCGCATTTTCCAAGCATCTCTAAAACGTAGCGAAAACGGCTCAAACGAAGTAGGAAAAAGGCCAAAAGCCGAATTCCAGCCAAGGCTGTCCGACTGCAGTAGTTTTCAAGAGATGTTTTTCAGGGGCTAAAAAGTCCTTCTTCCTTAGGGGTGAAACACCTTGGCCAAGATTCTCGTGGTTACATCCGGCAAGGGTGGTGTGGGTAAGACCACCACCAGCGCCGCTATCGGTACCGGCCTCGCTCTGCGCGGCCACAAAACAGTGATCGTCGACTTCGACGTGGGCCTGCGTAACCTTGACCTGATCATGGGTTGCGAACGCCGCGTGGTGTATGACTTCGTCAACGTGGTCAACGGCGAAGCCAACCTGCAACAGGCGCTGATCAAAGACAAGCGTCTGGAAAATCTTTACGTGCTGGCCGCCAGCCAGACCCGCGACAAAGACGCGCTGACCGTCGAAGGCGTGGAAAAAGTCCTGATGGAGCTCAAGGAGCAATTCGAGTTCGTCGTCTGCGACTCCCCGGCGGGCATCGAGAAAGGCGCACACCTGGCCATGTACTTCGCTGACGAAGCGATCGTCGTGACCAACCCGGAAGTGTCCTCGGTACGTGACTCGGACCGCATGCTCGGCCTGCTGGCGAGCAAATCGCGCCGCGCCGAACGTGGCGAAGACCCGATCAAGGAACACCTGCTGATCACCCGCTACCACCCGGAGCGTGTTGAAAAAGGCGAGATGCTGGGCGTTGAAGACGTCAAGGAAATCCTCTCGGTAACCCTGCTCGGCGTGATCCCGGAATCCCAAGCGGTGCTCAAGGCATCCAACCAGGGCGTACCGGTGATCCTCGACGACCAGAGCGATGCTGGCCAGGCTTATAGCGATACCGTCGACCGCCTGCTGGGCAAAGACAAAGCACACCGGTTCCTCGATGTCGAGAAGAAGGGATTCTTCGAGCGCCTGTTTGGAGGTAGGTAATGAACCTTTTTGACTTCTTTCGTGCCAACAAAAAGCCAAGTACCGCCTCGGTAGCGAAAGAGCGTCTACAGATCATCGTGGCGCATGAGCGCGGCCAGCGCAGCACGCCGGATTACTTGCCAGCCTTGCAGAAGGAACTGGTCGACGTGATCCGCAAGTACGTCAACATCGGCAACGACGACGTACATGTTGCACTGGAAAGCCAGGGCAGTTGCTCGATTCTGGAACTCAACATCACCCTGCCTGATCGCTGAGTCGATCCGGCAGGAACGACGGCGGTTCAGGGCCATTCCCATGCGGGAATGGCCCTGAACCGCCGTTGGCATTTGTTACGAGGCTGTTTTAATGCCGCTGTCCAACATCCGCATCATCCATCAGGACGCCGCCGTACTGGTGGTCGACAAACCGACGTTGCTGCTCTCGGTGCCCGGCCGCGCCGACGACAACAAGGACTGCCTGATTACCCGCCTGCAGGAAAACGGCTACCCGGAAGCGCGCATCGTCCATCGTCTGGACTGGGAAACTTCCGGCATCATTCTGCTGGCGCGTGACGCCGACACGCATCGCGAACTGTCGCGGCAGTTTCACGACCGTGAAACCGAAAAGGCCTACACCGCCCTGGCCTGGGGTCAACCGGAACTCGACAGCGGCAGCATCGACCTGCCATTGCGCTACGACCCACCGACCAAGCCGCGTCATGTGGTCGATCATGAGTTCGGCAAACACGCGCTGACCTTCTGGCGCGTTTTGGAACGTTGCGGCGACTGGTGTCGCGTCGAGCTGACGCCGATCACAGGGCGTTCGCATCAATTGCGCGTGCACATGCTGTCGATCGGGCACCCGTTGCTCGGTGATGGCCTCTACGCCCACGAGCAGGCGCTGGCGGCATGGCCACGGCTGTGCCTGCACGCGAGCATGCTCAGCTTCACCCATCCGCAAACCGGCGAACGCCTGCGCTTCGAGTGCCCGGCGCCGTTCTGACCAACACCGCAGCCCCCTTGTAGGAGTGAGCCTGCTCACTCCTACAAGGATCCGGTGCAGATTCAATTCCCTGGCCGATGCGTTAAACTCCCGCCCATTGCTGTCTGGAGCTTCTTATGCGCGAAGAGTTGAACCAAGGCCTGATCGACTTCCTCAAGGCCTCCCCTACCCCGTTCCACGCCACCGCCAGCCTTGTTCAGCGTCTGGAGGCCGCCGGTTACGTGCGCCTCGACGAGCGTGAGCCGTGGAACACCGAGGCCAACGGCCGCTATTACGTCACCCGTAACGATTCCTCGATCGTCGCGATCAAAATGGGCCGCAACTCGCCACTGTATGACGGTATCCGTCTGGTCGGCGCCCACACCGACAGCCCGTGCCTGCGGGTCAAGCCGCAACCGGAACTGCAACGTCAGGGCTTCTGGCAACTGGGCGTCGAAGTCTACGGCGGCGCACTGCTGGCACCATGGTTCGACCGCGACCTGTCGCTGGCCGGCCGTGTGACCTTCCGCCGTGACGGCAAGGTCGAGAGCCAGTTGATCGACTTCAAGGCACCGATCGCGATCATTCCCAATCTGGCCATTCACCTCAACCGTGAAGCCAACCAGGGCTGGGCGATCAACGCACAGACCGAACTGCCGCCGATCCTCGCGCAGTTCGCCGGTGACGAGCGTGTGGATTTCCGCGCCGTGCTGACCGATCAACTGGCCCGCGAACACGGCCTCAACGCCGACGTGGTGCTCGATTACGAGCTGAGCTTCTACGACACGCAAAGTGCCGCGGTGATCGGCCTGAACGGTGACTTCATCGCCGGTGCCCGTCTGGATAACCTGCTGTCCTGTTACGCCGGCCTGCAGGCCCTGCTGACCGCCGACACCGAAGAAACCTGCGTGCTGGTGTGCAACGATCACGAAGAAGTCGGTTCCTGCTCGGCCTGTGGCGCCGACGGCCCGATGCTCGAGCAGACCCTGCGCCGTCTGCTGCCGGAAGGTGACGAATTCGTCCGCACCATCCAGAAATCCCTGCTGGTGTCGGCGGACAATGCCCACGGCGTGCACCCGAACTACTCGGAAAAGCATGACGCCAATCACGGCCCGAAACTCAACGCCGGTCCGGTGATCAAGGTCAACAGTAACCAGCGCTACGCCACCAACAGCGAAACCGCCGGTTTCTTCCGCCACCTGTGCATGGCCGAAGAAGTCCCGGTGCAGAGCTTCGTCGTGCGCAGCGACATGGGCTGCGGCTCGACCATCGGCCCGATCACCGCCAGCCACCTGGGCGTGCGCACGGTCGACATCGGCCTGCCGACCTTCGCCATGCACTCGATCCGCGAACTGTGCGGCAGCCATGACCTGGCGCACCTGGTCAAAGTCCTGAGCGCGTTCTACGCCTCCCGCGACTTGCCGTAAGCCCCTGCTGTGTGGCGAGGGAGCTTGCTCCCTCGCCACACGATCAGCGCAAAACCGGCTCTATTCTGATACACATCAGCCCGGTGCAGCGAAAACCGACCTAGACTTGAATCATTCCTTTCGACAAGGCAGTCACCATGATCTCGATGTCTTCATTCCACGCCATGCTGGTGCCCATCCTCACCGGGATGATCTTGCTGGCCATCGGCTTCAACTTCCGCGACAAGAATGCCGGCGTCTTTGCCATGTGGGTCGGCATGCTGACGATCCTCGCCACCGTGGTCTACAAGATCCTCGCCAAACTCAACGAATAAATCCGCGCCCGGCTCGCATTGATAATGTCGGGCTCGTACACTCCAGCGAATCCGCCCCTTGCGAGGTTGACCGCCTAGTGTTTGCTCGTCTTTTTGCTTTGCCCTGCCTGTTCCTCGTTTGCCTGATGACGCTGCTGCCGCTGGCGCCCGCCCATGCGGTCGGCCTGCCCGGTCTGCTCAACACCAGCAAAGCCCAGCCCGAAGCGCAGGAACCCCTCGGCCAATCCCTCGACGAAGTCATCAAGTCGCTGGAAAACGACAAGCAACGCGCGCAACTGCTGACCGATCTGAAGAAGCTGCGCGACGCCACCAAAAAAGCCCAGGCCAGCCCCGAAGAAGGCGTGCTGGGCCTGATCGGCGGCACCCTGGCCAGTTTCGAAAAACAGTTCACCGGTGCCGACAGCCCACTGACTCGCTGGGGTAACGAGTTCGACCTGGCCAAGGACGAACTCGACAACCTGATGTTGCCGGCCAGTGAATGGCTGCCGATCATCTTCGCCTTCGCCGTGATCCTGATGGTCTGGAGTTTGCTCGCCGCTGCGCTGATCTGGCTCGGCCATCGGGTGCGCATGCGCTTCGGCCTGACCGAAGAACTGCCCCAGCACCCCAGGGCTCTCGACATGCTGCGCTTTGCCCTGCGCAAGCTCGGGCCGTGGCTGATTGCACTGGTCATCACCGTCTACATGAGCTACGCGCTGCCATCGTCACTGGGCAAAAGCCTGGCGATGGTGCTGGCCTATGCCCTGGTGGTCGGCACCTGTTTCTCGGCGATCTGCGTCATCGCGTTTTCGCTGCTCGACGGCCCGCACCGGCACCGGGCGCTGTACATCCTGCGCCATCAGGCCTTCCGCCCGCTGTGGCTGATCGGCAGCTTCGCCGCGTTTGGTGAAGCGCTGAACGACCCGCGCCTGGTGGACAGCCTCGGCGTGCACCTGGCGCACACCACCGCGACCATTACCAATGTGCTCGCGGCGCTGTTCACCGGCCTGTTCATCCTGCGTTTCCGTCGGCCGATCGCGCACCTGATTCGCAACCAGCCGTTGTCACGGCGCCTGACCCGCCGGGCGCTGAGCGACACCATCGAAATCCTCGGCACCTTCTGGTATGTGCCGGCGCTGGTACTGGTCGGCATCTCGCTGTTCGCCACCTTCGTCTCCGCCGGCGACACCAGCACCGCCTTGCGCCAGTCACTGATCTGCACCGTGCTGCTGGTCATGTGCATGGTGATCAACGGCCTCGTGCGCCGGCATTCACTGAAACCGCAGCGCGGGCCGAAACGCCATGCGCTCTACTCGGAACGCCTGAAAAGCTTCTTCTACACCCTAGCGCATCTGCTGGTGTGGCTGGCCTTCATCGAACTTGGCCTGCGCGTCTGGGGCAAATCGCTGATCGGCTTCACCGAGGGCGAAGGGCATGACGTCAGCGTCAAATTGTTCAGTCTGATCGGCACGCTGATTTTCTCCTGGCTGATCTGGATCCTCGCCGACACCGCCGTGCACCACGCCCTCACCCGCTCGCGCAAAGGCCTGGCGAATGCCCGCGCACAGACGATGATGCCGCTGATCCGCAACGTGCTGTTCGTGGCGATTTTCATCATTGCGCTGATCGTCGCCCTGGCGAACATGGGCATGAACGTTACGCCACTGCTGGCCGGTGCCGGTGTGATCGGTCTGGCCATCGGCTTCGGTGCACAGTCGCTGGTCGCCGACCTGATCACCGGTCTGTTCATCATCATTGAAGACTCGCTGGCGATCGACGACTACGTCGACGTCGGCGGCCACCTCGGCACCGTCGAAGGCCTGACCATTCGCACCGTGCGCCTGCGCGACATCGACGGCATCGTCCACACCATCCCGTTCAGCGAAATCAAAAGCATCAAGAACTACTCCCGGGAATTCGGCTACGCGATTTTCCGCGTGGCGGTGCCGTACAACATGGAAATCGACGACGCGATCAAACTGATGCGCGAAGTCGGCCAGAAAATGCGCACCGATCCCCTGCAGCGGCGCAACATCTGGTCGCCACTGGAAATCCAGGGCGTGGAAAGCTTCGAGTCCGGCAGCGCGATCCTGCGCGCCCGCTTCAAGACCGCGCCGATCAAACAATGGGAAGTTTCCCGGGCGTTCAACCTGTCACTCAAACGCCACCTCGACGAGGCCGGCCTGGACCTGGCAACGCCGCGCATGAGCGTGCAAGTGATCACCGCCGGCGGTGGCCAGCCCAAGGAATAGCACTTGGGCGCGAGGTGCGGGTCACAGGCATGGAAGCCAGAACAACAATAACCAAGGAGAAACCCGATGCAGCTCACCCGCCTGACCCAAGCCCTTCTACTCAGCCTTGTCGCCGGCCACGCCGCTGCCGCCACCCTGGACAGCAGCCGCGAACACATCGCCGCGCAGGCCAAGGCCCTTGAACCGGAACTGCTGGAAACCCGCCGCGACCTCCACGCCCACCCGGAACTCGGCAACAGCGAAAAACGCACCTCGGCGCTGGTCGCCAAACAGCTCAAGGCGCTGGGCCTGGAAGTCAAAACCAACGTCGCCCGCACCGGCGTGGTCGCCGTCCTCAAAGGCGCCCTGCCCGGCCCGACCGTGGCCCTGCGCGCCGATATGGACGCACTGCCGGTCAAGGAAGTCGCCGACCTGCCGTTCGCCTCGCAAGCCAAAGGTACGTACCTCGACAAACAAGTCGACGTGATGCACGCCTGCGGCCACGACGCCCACACCGCGATCCTGCTGAGTACAGCGAAAATTCTTACAGGCATGCGCGACACCTTGCCCGGCACCGTGGTGTTCTATTTCCAGCCCGCCGAAGAGGGCCCGAGCGACTTCATCCCCGACGGCAAAAACACCTGGGGCGCGAAAATGATGGTCGAGGAAGGCGTGATGAAATCACCGAAACCCGACGCCGTGTTCGGCCTGCACGTCTGGGCCGGCGTCCCCGCCGGCCAGATCGCCTACCGCCCGGGCGCCACCCTCGCCAGCTCCGACGACCTGCGCATCAAAATCCTCGGCAAACAAACCCACGCCGGCCGCCCCTGGGACGGCATCGACCCGATCACCGTCGGCGCGCAAACCATCGTCGGCCTGCAAACCGTGGTCAGCCGCCGCACCGACATCTCGTCCTATCCGTCAGTCGTGAGCATCGGCACCATCAACGGCGGCACCCGCTACAACATCATTCCCGAATCTGTCGACATGAGCGGCACCATTCGCTCGTACGACTACGGCATCCGCCAGAAACTGCACGCAGACGTGCGCCAGACCATCGAAAAAATCGCCGAAAGCGGCGGCGCGAAAGCCGACGTGACCATCATCGAAAAATACGACCCGACCATCAACAACCCCGCACTGACGGAGAAAATGCTGCCGACGTTGAAATGGGCAGCCAAGGATGACGTGGTGAATGCACCGCTGGTGGGGGGCGCAGAAGACTTCTCGTTCTTCGCCAAGGAAGTGCCGGGGCTGTTCGTGTTTCTCGGGGTGACACCGCGGGATCAGGACATGAGCAAGGCTGCGCCGAATCACAATCCGGGGTTCTTTGTGGATGAGTCGGCGCTGGTGGTGGGCGTGAGGACGATGGCGTCGTTGGCGACGGATTATTTGTATGCCAATGCGGGGGCAGGCAAGTAGGTTTGAGATGACTGTGGGGGCGCTTTCGCGAGCAGGCTCGCTCCCACATTTGGACCGTGTGCAGCCTGCCAGAAATTGGTCGGCTGTCAGGCCGCCATCGCTGGCAAGCCAGCTCCCACAGGGATTGAGTTCACCGTTAGATATTCGTATCGCTTCGGCTTCTCACCACTCAACACAATGAGCGTTAGCTCGAGTACCGCTTTTGATCTTGATCCACGGGCGACGTCGTAAGGCTGAGTGGAGGGATTGATCCGGGGGGTGGGAGCGCAGCGACCGTTTGGCGCAGCCAAACACAGCGAGAGGAGGTGCAGCGAAGCAAACCGTAGGCGCTGCGCCCGGATCGATCCCGGAGCGAAGGAACCCCGAGCTTTAGCGAGCGGGCCGGACGTAGGAGCAAGCCTTTTTGGTTACTTTTTCGGCGTCTGGAAAAAGTGACCCGCCGTAAGGGCGGAACCCTAATCAGCAACACCCGAAGCAACGGATATGCCCCCAAAACGATCAAACCACATCAACCGATACGTGAATCGCATCATGCCGCCAAAACTCCAGATCACAATCAATCAACCGCTCATGCTGATCATAATTGACCCGAGCAATCCTCAACCCCGGGCTCCCGACAGAAACACGCAACGCCGCCGCTGCATCCACCGACAATGAAGTCGGCACAATCTCGAACCGCACCCGCCCATAGTGCAAATCGTAATGCCGCGCATACAACTCGGTGATCGACTGATTCAAATCAAACCCCAGAATCCCCGGAAAAAACTGCGGATTCAGATAGTGCTCCACATACAACACCAGCCGCCCGTCAATCCGCCGTGACCGGCAAATCTGAATCACGCTGGACAGCGCCGGCAACTGCAACCACTCACACACCGCCGCCGACGCCGGTTGCAGGCGCGCCGAAATCACCTCGGTCGACGGCACCCGCCCCTGCGCACTGACCATCGCGTGAAAGTGACTGCGCTGCATCAGGTTGTACGCCAGGCGCGGCGGCGAAACGAACCAGCCACGCCGCTCCTCACGATAAATCTGCCCTTGCGCCTCCAGTTGCAACAACGCCTCGCGCACCGTAATCCGCGTCGTACCAAACAACTCACTGAGCTTGCGCTCGGCCGGCAACTTGCTGCCGGGCGCGAGAAGTCCGTGGTCGAGTTGCTCCTGCAACACCTGGCCAATGGCTGTCACCGCTTTTGTTGCCTCATCGCGCATCAACGTTACCTATCTGGACTAGACCAGCACTGTTTCGGGGCAAAACCTGGCGGCCAATGAACCGTTTCCGCGTGTGGAAAGCCTAGGCAGTGCAGATGACCGAAAGATGACAAAGCTGCCGAACGGTCGTACTCACGGCTTGCAATACATCGGCCAAGTCCCTTGCCGGCCGGGCCTTTGAGCCTGGTCTACGCTTACGGGGCAGTCACCGATCCGGCGCAATTAAAACGCCTGAAGCAGGGCCGCCGACATCAAAGTGTCATCCAGCCCCCTTAAATTGGCTCAGGTATTGCTGACCTAGACCAACACAAACCGCAATCGCAGCGTTGAACACGACCAAGGAGCTTCGGAATGAAACAGCTTTTCCTGGCAACACTGTTAGGCTCGACCATTGCAATGTGCACCGCCGCCATGGCGGCCGACACCGACCTCAAAACCCTCGAAGCCGCTGCGAAAGCGGAAGGCGCCGTCAACAGCGTCGGTATGCCTGATGACTGGGCCAACTGGAAAGGCACCTGGGAAGACCTGGCCAAGACCTACGGCCTGAAACACATCGACACCGACATGAGCTCGGCCCAGGAAATCGCCAAGTTCGCCGCTGAAAAGGACAACGCCACCGCCGACATCGGCGACGTCGGTGCCGCCTTCGGCCCGATCGCGGTCAAGCAAGGCGTGGTGCAACCGTACAAGCCAAGCACCTGGGAGCAGATTCCGGCATGGGCCAAGGACAAGGACGGCAACTGGGCGCTGGCCTACACCGGCACCATCGCCTTCATCGTCAACAAAAAGCTGCTGCACGGCTCCGAAGTACCGACCAAATGGGCTGACCTCAAGGGCGGCAAATACAAGGTTTCGATCGGTGACGTGAGCACCGCCGCGCAAGCCGCCAACGGTGTACTGGCCGCGGCCCTGGCCAACGGCGGCGACGAGAAGAACCTCCAGCCGGCCCTGCTGCTGTTTGCAGACATCGCCAAGCAGGGTCGCCTGTCGATGGCCAACCCGACCATCGCCACCATGGAAAAAGGCGAGATCGAAGTCGGTGTGGTCTGGGACTTCAACGGCCTGAGCTACAAGGCCAAGATGGCCAACCCGGATGACTACGTGGTGCTGATCCCGTCCGACGGCTCGGTGATCTCCGGCTACACCACCATCATCAACAAGTACGCGAAAAACCCGAACGCCGCCAAGCTGACCCGCGAATACATCTTCAGCGACGCCGGCCAGACCAACCTGGCGCGCGGCAACGCCCGTCCGATCCGCGCCGAGCACCTGCAACTGCCGGAAGACGTGAAAGCCAAGCTGCTGCCGAACGAGCAGTACAAGAAGGTCACGCCGATCAAGGACGCCGACGCGTGGGAAAAAACCTCCAAGGCCCTGCCGCAGAAGTGGAACGAAGAAGTCATCGTCGAGATGAAGTGATGGCTTGACCCACTGTTTGATCCGACAAAGATCCCTGTGGGAGCGAGCTTGCTCGCGAATGCGGTTATTCATTCAGCATTGATGTTGGCTGACATGACGCCTTCGCGAGCAAGCTCGCTCCCACAAGGGATTGAGTTGATTTCGGAATATTTGAATTTCGCGGAGTTGTTGCCCCTATGAAACACAACGTCATCCTTGTCGTGCTCGACGGCCTCAACTACGAGGTCGCACGTCACGCCATGGGGCATCTGCAAGCTTATGTAGGCGCAGGACGCGCCGCGCTCTACCAGTTGGAGTGCGAGCTGCCGGCCCTGTCCCGACCGCTTTACGAATGCATCCTCACCGGCGTACCGCCAATCGACAGCGGTATTGTCCACAACGATGTCTCGCGCCTGTCCAACCAGCGCAGCATCTACCACTACGCCCGCGACGCTGGCCTGAAAACCGCCGCTGCGGCCTATCACTGGGTCAGCGAGCTGTACAACCGCTCGCCATTCGTGGCCGCCCGCGACCGTCACACCGACGATCCGGCGCTGCCGATCCAGCACGGACATTTCTACTGGAATGACCACTATCCGGATTCACACCTGTTCGCTGACGCGGAAAACCTGCGCCTGCGCCATGCGCCGAACTTCCTGCTGATCCACCCGATGAACATCGACGATGCCGGCCACAAGCACGGCCTCGACACCCCGCAATACCGCAACAGCGCCCGCTTCGCCGACATCATCCTGGCCGACTACCTGCAAGGCTGGCTCGATGCCGGCTATCAAGTGCTGGTGACTGCCGACCACGGCATGAACAACGACCGCTCGCACAACGGCCTGCTGCCGGAAGAACGCCAAGTGCCGCTGTTCGTCCTTGGTGACGCCTTCAGTCTCAACACTGACGCCGCACCGAAACAGATCGACATTTGCGGCACGGCCTGCGAACTGCTCGGCGTGCCCCACGACAAACCTGTGTGCCGGGAGCTGCTCAAGTGAATGCCATGACTCGCGGCAAATGGGTCGCGGCCCTGTGCCTGGTGCCCTTCGCCCTGTTCTTTATCGTGTTCGAAATCGCCCCGCTGGTCTGGGTGATGATCAACAGCCTGCAGTCGGAAGAGTTCGGCTGGGGCTTCGCCAACTTCAGCAAGATCTTCAGCTCGAAGTTCTATTTGCAGGCGATCCAGTACAGCCTCGAGATCAGCTTCTGGTCGAGCGTGTTCGGCATCATCATCGCCGTGCTCGGTGCGTATTCCCTGCGCCGGGTCGACTCGAAACTGCGCAACTTCGTGAATGCCTTCGCCAACATGACCAGCAACTTCGCCGGCGTGCCCCTGGCCTTTGCGTTCATCATTCTGCTCGGGTTCAACGGCAGCATCACCCTCATGCTCAAGCAGGCCGGAATCATCGAGGATTTCAACCTGTACTCGAAAACCGGCCTGATCATCCTCTACACCTACTTCCAGATCCCGCTCGGCGTGCTGCTGCTCTACCCGGCCTTCGACGCCCTGCGTGAAGACTGGCGCGAATCCGCCGCGCTGCTCGGCGCCAATGGCTGGCAATTCTGGCGCCACATCGGCCTGCCGGTACTGACCCCGGCCCTGCTCGGCACCTTCGTGATCCTGCTGGCCAACGCCCTCGGCGCCTACGCCACGGTGTACGCGTTGACCACCGGCAACTTCAACGTGCTGCCGATCCGCATCGCGGCGATGGTCTCCGGCGACATTTCGCTGGACCCGAACCTGGCCAGCGCGCTGGCCGTGGTGCTGGTAGCGCTGATGACCATCGTCACCGTCGTGCATCAACTGCTGTTGAAGAGGAGCTACCATGTCTCGCGCTGAATCCGGCCCGGCCGGCGTCTACCACCGCGTCGTGGTTTATCTGCTGTTCGCGATCCTGTTGCTGCCGCTGGTAGGCACGCTGATCTACTCGATCGCCAGCAGCTGGTCGGCGACCATCCTGCCCAGCGGCTTCACCTTCAAGTGGTATCTGCAGTTGTGGAGCGACCCACGCTTCCTGCACGCTTTCGGCCAATCGTTGCTGGTGTGCGTCGGCGCGCTGGTGCTGTCGGTGGTGCTGATTCTGCCGCTATTGTTCGTGGTGCATTACCACTTCCCGAAACTCGATGCGCTGATGAACATCCTGATCCTGCTGCCCTTCGCAGTGCCGCCGGTGGTGTCGTCGGTGGGGCTGTTGCAGCTCTACGGTTCCGGACCGCTGGCGATGGTCGGCACGCCATGGATCCTGATCGGTTGCTACTTCACCGTGGCGCTGCCGTTCATGTACCGCGCAATCACCAACAACCTGCAGGCGATCAATCTGCGCGACCTGATGGACGCCGCGCAACTGCTCGGCGCCAGCACCTTTCAGGCGGCCTTCCTGGTGGTGCTGCCGAACCTGCGCAAAGGTCTGATGGTCGCGTTGCTGTTGTCGTTCTCGTTCCTGTTCGGTGAATTCGTGTTCGCCAACATCCTCGTCGGCACACGCTACGAAACCCTGCAGGTGTACCTGAACAACATGCGCAACAGCAGCGGTCACTTCACCAGTGCGCTGGTGATCTCGTATTTCTTTTTCGTGCTGGTCCTGACCTGGATCGCCAACATCTTGAACAAGGACAAAAGCGAATGAGCTATGTCAGCGTCCAGAACCTGAAGAAAAACTACGCGGGCACCACGGTGTTCAGCGACATCAATTGCGAAATCAACAAGGGCGAATTCGTCACCCTGCTCGGCCCGTCGGGTTGCGGCAAGTCCACGCTGCTGCGCTGCATTGCCGGCCTGACGCCGGTGGATGGCGGCAAGATCCTCCTTGATAACGTCGACATCGTGCCACTGAGCCCGCAAAAACGCGGGATCGGCATGGTGTTCCAGAGCTACGCGCTATTCCCCAACATGACCGTCGAGCAGAACGTTGCCTTCGGTCTGCGCATGCAGAAGGTCAATGCCGACGACAGCCATAAACGCGTTGCCGAAGTGTTGAAACTGGTTGAACTGCACGACTTCGCCAGTCGCTATCCGCACCAGCTCTCCGGCGGTCAGTGCCAACGTGTCGCCCTCGCCCGCTCGCTGGTCACGCGCCCGCGTCTGTTGCTGCTGGATGAACCGCTGTCGGCGCTGGACGCGCGGATTCGCAAACACCTGCGCGAACAGATCCGCCAGATCCAGCGCGAACTCGGCCTGACCACAATCTTCGTCACCCACGATCAGGAAGAAGCGCTGACCATGTCTGACCGGATTTTCCTGATGAACCAAGGGAAAATCGTCCAGAGCGGCGACGCCGAAACCCTGTACACCGCGCCGGTCGATCTGTTCGCCGCCGGTTTCATCGGCAACTACAACCTGCTCGACGCCGACAGTGCCTCGAAACTGCTGCAACGGCCGATCAACCACCGCATAGCGATTCGCCCGGAAGCCATCGAATTGAGCCTCAACGGCGAACTGGATGCGCAGATCCGCAGCCACAGCCTCCTCGGCAACGTCATCCGCTACCGGGTCGAGGCGCGCGGCGTGGAACTGGTGGTGGACGTGCTCAACCGCTCGGCGGCGGATCTGCACCCCGACGGTCAGCGCCTGGCGCTTTCCAGCGATCCGACAGCCCTGTGTGAGGTAGCCTGATGACTTTGCTGACGTTGAAGAGAGAACTGCACTGATGGCTTTGGCAATTTTTGATCTGGACGAAACCCTGATCCACGGCGACTGCGCCACCCTCTGGAGCGAACAGATGGGTCGCCTGGGCTGGGTCGATCCCGAATCGTTCATGCGCAAGAACAACGAACTGATGGACGCCTACAGTCATGGCAAATTGCGCATGGAAGAGTACATGGCGTTCAGCCTCGAGCCGCTGATCGGTCGTACCCCGGAAGAGGTCGAGCATCTGGTCGGTCCGTGGGTGGAAGACTTCATCGAACCAATCATCTTCAGCGACGCGACCAAAACCATTGCCGCCCATCGCAAGGCCGGCGACCGGATCCTGGTGATCTCGGCCTCGGGCACGCACCTGGTCAAACCGATTGCCGAACGTCTGGGCATCGACGAGATTCTGGGCATCGAACTGGACGTCGCCCATGGCGTTTACAGCGGTCAGACCGTCGGCACCCTGACCTACCGCGAAGGCAAGATCACCCGCTTGCTGGAATGGCTGGATGCCGAGGAAGAGAACCTCGAGGGCGCAAGCTTCTATTCCGACTCACGCAATGATCTGCCGTTGCTGCTGAAGGTGGATTTCCCGCACGTGGTCAATCCGGATCCGGTGTTGCTGGAGCATGCCGAAAAGGCCGGTTGGCCGATCCATCTGTGGAAATGACAAAGATTTAATCTGCACAGGCAGGCTGATATTCCAAACCTGAGTTCGACCCGATGCATCAGGTCGATGTAGCCCAGCAGAACAACCCGGTCAGTCCCCTCTCCTATGGGAGAGGGTTAGGGTGAGGGGCTTTTCCCTGCTGTCAGCTCAGACTTTCGTCAATCACCAACACCAATTTCCCGGAAACCGTATTACTCGCTAACTCCGCAAACGCCGCCTCGGCATCCTTCACCGGGAAAGCCTTGGCCAACTGCGGACTCAAGCGCCCCTCTGCAAACAACGGCCACACCTGCTGGCCCAGATCACTCAACAAATCCGCCTTGAACTGATCATCGCGACTGCGCAACGTCGAGCCCAGCAGTTGCACACGCTTGGCCAAGACCTGCGCCAGATCCAGTTTTGCCTCACGGCCGCCCATCAAACCGATCAATACCCAGCGTCCATCCAGCGCCATCAGCTTGAGGTTGAGCGCCGAGTAGTTGCCTCCTACCGGATCGAGAATCACATCGAACGGGCCGAAATCGCGCAGGCTTTCCAGATCGTCGGTACGCACGACCCCGCCCTGGGCCCCCAGCGCCTCACAGTAAGCCAGCCGCTCGGCAGAACCGACGCTGACCCAGCACGGATTGCCAAAGGCTTTGCACAGCTGAATGGCGGCTGAACCGATTCCACTGGCGCCAGCGTGCAAGAGAACCTTCTCACCCGGCTTGAGCGCCGCAAGTTGAAACACATTCAGCCAGACTGTTGCATAAACCTCAGGCAATGCGGCAGCCTCGATCAACGACACGCCTTCGGGCACGGGCAGCACATGCCGTCCGTCGACGACCACCTCTTCGGCCATCCCGCCCCCGGCCAACAAGGCGCAAACCCGATCGCCGACCTGCCACGAACTGCCCGCGCCGACCTCGCTGATCACCCCCGAGCACTCAAGACCGAGCACTTGGCTGGCGCCAGGCGGTGGCGGATAGAGCCCGGCTTTTTGTAATAAATCGGCGCGATTGAGGCCGGCTGCCGCCACGCGGATGCGGACTTGTCCTACATCACATGTAGGACTCGGCTCTTCAACCCATGCCACTTGACCTTCAACGCCTTGCAATGCCTTCACAGTGCCTCCATAGTGAGTCTGGACTGAGCCCGAAGCTGTAGCGCCGGGCTTTTTGCATTATGCGACCGGCTCTCGTAGAACCGGCGACTTCAAAGACGGCCTAATATGCGTTATCAATTGTCCCCGCGTCGAATCAGCATGAAGCATTTGCTCCCCAGCACCGCCCTCGCTCTTTTCATCGGTATCGGTTTGTTGCCGGTGTCGGGCACCACATTCGCAGCCAACAGCTGGGACAAGTTGCAGCCTGATCGCGATGAAGTCATCGCCAGCCTGAACGTCGTCGAGTTGCTCAAGCGTCACCACTACAGCAAGCCGCCGCTTGACGATGCGCGCTCGGTGATCATCTACGACAGCTACATCAAGCTGCTGGATCCGTCGCGCAGCTACTTCATGGCCAGCGACATCGCCGAATTCGACAAGTGGAAGACCCAGTTCGACGACTTCCTGAAAAGCGGCGACCTCAACGCCGGGTTCACCATCTACAAGCGCTATCTGGACCGCGTCAAGGCGCGTCTGGACTTCGCCCTTGCCGAGCTGAACAAAGGCGTCGACAAGATGGACTTCACCAGCAAGGAAACCTTGCTGATCGATCGCAAGGACGCCCCTTGGCTCAAATCCACCGCCGAACTCGACGACCTGTGGCGCAAACGCGTCAAGGACGAAGTCCTGCGGATGAAGATCGCCGGCAAAGAGCCGAAACAGATCCAGGAAACCCTGACCAAGCGCTACAAGAACCAGTTGGCGCGCCTGGACCAGACCCGTCCGGAAGACATCTTCCAGGCGTACATCAACACCTTCGCCATGTCGTACGATCCGCACACAAACTATCTGTCGCCGGATAACGCGGAAAACTTCGACATCAACATGAGCTTGTCCCTCGAGGGCATCGGTGCCGTGTTGCAGAGCGACAACGACCAGGTGAAAGTCGTGCGTCTGGTGCCGGCAGGCCCGGCCGACAAGACCAAACAGGTTGCCCCGGCCGACAAGATCATCGGCGTTGCCCAGGGCAACAAAGAAATGGTCGACGTGGTCGGCTGGCGTCTGGACGAAGTGGTCAAACTGATCCGTGGTCCGAAAGGCACTGTGGTCCGCCTGGAAGTGATTCCGGCGAGCAATGCGCCGAACGACCAGACCACCAAGATCGTGTCGATCACCCGTGAAGCGGTGAAGCTCGAAGATCAGGCGGTGAAGAAGTCCATCCTCAACCTGAAACAGGACGGCAAGGACTACAAACTCGGCGTCATCGAGATCCCGGCCTTCTACCTCGACTTCAAGGCGTTCCGTGCCGGTGACCCGGATTACAAGAGCACCACCCGTGACGTCAAGAAACTGCTGACCGAACTGCAGAAAGACAAAGTCGACGGCGTGGTCATCGACCTGCGCAATAACGGCGGCGGCTCACTGCAGGAAGCCACCGAACTGACCAGCCTGTTCATCGACAAGGGCCCGACCGTGCTCGTGCGTAACGCCGATGGCCGTGTCGATGTGCTCGAAGATGAAAACCCGGGCGCGTTCTACAAAGGCCCGATGGCATTGCTGGTCAACCGCCTGTCTGCCTCGGCTTCGGAGATCTTCGCCGGCGCCATGCAGGACTACCATCGTGCGCTGATCATCGGTGGCCAGACCTTCGGCAAGGGCACCGTGCAGACCATCCAGCCGCTGAACCATGGCGAGCTGAAACTGACCCTGGCCAAGTTCTACCGGGTGTCCGGTCAAAGCACCCAGCATCAGGGCGTCCTGCCAGACATCGACTACCCGTCGCTGATCGACACCAAGGAAATCGGCGAGAGCGCCCTGCCGGAAGCCATGCCGTGGGACACCATCCGCGCGGCGATCAAACCGGCGGCCGATCCGTTCAAACCGTTCCTGGCCCAGCTCAAGTCCGAGCATGACACCCGCACCGCCAAGGATGCCGAGTTCGTGTTCATCCGTGACAAGCTGGCGCTGGCGCAGAAACTGATGGAAGAGAAAACCGTCAGTCTCAACGAAGCCGAGCGTCGTGCCCAGCACACCGACATCGACGCCAAACAACTGGCCATGGAAAACATCCGTCGCAAGGCCAAAGGCGAAGAACCGCTCAAAGAGCTGAAAAAAGAAGATGAAGACCTCATCGCGGCTGCCGACCCGGACAAGGTCAAACCGGAAGACGATGCTTACCTGAGCGAAACCGGGCGCGTGCTGCTGGATTACCTGAAGCTGAGCAATCAGGTGGCCAAGAAGTAAGGTGATGGCAATTTAATGGTGATGATCCCGGGATCGTCATCAAACAGTCATCATTCTGTCGTGCAATAAAGGACTGGGAGCCACTCTCTTCATCGAGAGCGCTCCCAGTCCTTTTTTTATCGCCAGAGATTGCCATGACCACGACCGAACAGCTGAGTGCCTTGAGCTCGATCTTGAGTCAAAGCGGCTTACACAGCCTGTTCCAGCCAATCATCTGCCTCTCTGAGCGACGCATACTCGGTTACGAAGCCCTCACCCGTGGCCCGTCCAACAGTCCGCTACACTCACCCATTGCCCTGTTCGCCGTGGCGCGTCAGGCCGGGCGCCTGAGCGAATTGGAGATTGCCTGCCGACAATCGGCCTGCCGCCGTTTCAATGAGCAGCAACTGCCGGGCAAACTGTTTCTCAACGTCTCGCCAGAGTCCCTGCTCGAAGCTGCCCATCAACCGGGGCGCACCCTGCAGTTGCTACAAGACTTCGGTATTCCGCCGAGCCAGGTTGTGATCGAACTGACCGAGCAGACACCAATCGATGACTTCCAGTTACTGCAAACCGCGCTGCATCACTACCGGGCGATGGGCTTTTCGATTGCGCTGGATGATCTCGGTGCCGGCTACTCTAGCCTGCGCCTGTGGTCGGAGCTGCGTCCGGATTACGTGAAGATCGACCGCCATTTCATCGACGGCATTCATCAGGATGCGTTGAAACGGGAGTTCGTCGGTTCGATCCTGCAGATCGCCAAAGCCTCACGCGCGCAGGTGATTGCTGAAGGCATCGAACTGCCAGAGGAGTTGGCAGTGTTGACCGAAATGGGCGTGGATCTGGTGCAGGGATACTTGCTTGGTCGCCCACAAGAGCACCCGCCCCGGGACGCCCGTGCGATGATGCCCAAACATGACAGCAGCACCGTCGCGCTGAACGACGAAGGCAGCGACCTCAGTGCCCTGCTCAACGACCAACCGGCTGTGGGGCGCGACACGCCAACCGCTACGGTACTGGAAGCGTTTCGCCGTCAGGCCAATCTGAACTCGCTGGCCGTGCTCGACGAACAAGGCCAGCCGTGCGGCATCGTCCACCGCCATTCCTTGTCCGATGCCCTGCTCAAACCCTTCGCCACCGACCTGTTCGCGCGTAAACCGATCAGCCGCTTGATGAACGACGACTTCCTCGCCGTGGAAATGAGCCAGTCGCTGCAACAGGTCAGCCGCCTGATCACCAGCCGTGCTCGCCAGCGCATCGAAGAAGACTTCATCATTACCCTCAACGGCAGCTACCTCGGCCTCGGTCGGGTGATCGACGTGCTCAAACTGATCACCGAACTGAAGATCCAGCAGGCCCGCTACGCCAACCCGCTGACCCTGCTGCCCGGCAATGTACCGATCCAGCAATGCCTGACCCGTCTGCTGCAACAGGGCCGCGAATCGGTCATCTGCTACGTCGACATCGACAGCTTCAAACCCTTCAACGACATCTACGGCTACGGCCGCGGCGACGAAGTCCTGCTATGCCTGGCGCAATGCCTGAACGAACGCGTCGACCCGTCCCGCGACTTCGTCGGCCACATCGGCGGCGACGACTTCCTCCTCGTCCTCGGCCCGGAAGACTGGCGCAAACGCCTCAACCAGTTGCTCGACGACTTCCAGAGCCAATGCCGCCGCTTCTATCGCCCCGAACACCTCGATGCCGGCTGCTTCATCGCCCCGAATCGCCAGGGAATACGGCTGGAGTTTCCGCTGTTGTCATTGTCCATCGGCGTGGTGCACCTGCATCCCGAAGCCTGCGCACAGCTGGACGCCAGTCAACTCGCGGAAATGGCTTCGCAGGCGAAGCATCATGCGAAGAATGTTCCTGGGTATAGCGTGCATGTGATTGATAGCCTAACTTCCACCGACCTCCATCCCCCACAACTAATCGGTCAGCGCTGATTCCCCAAACAACAGAACTCCCTGTGGGAGCGGGCTTGCCCGCGAAGGGGTCAGTTGAATTAGCCCAATTTTTCGGCCTTACCCCATATCTGAATCATCGACGTGATATTTCAATAAACAACTCAACAAAACCTGCATGAACTGACGTCGATCCTCTACGTCATCATCAAAATAAGTTGTGATCCTTGTAAAGACCTCATCAAAGCTATCACCAGCTTCCAAGTAGTACTTCAGTGTGTCGATACACCACTCGCGCTCACCAACACTATAGGATAGAAACTCAGGCTTCATAAGAATATCAAACAGCTCAGCAAGCTCTTGCTTGTCATTGACGTTCTTCGAGACGATGATTTTTTCACGAGCATCATCATGAGTATTTTCTATATCAAATAGAAAAAGCAGACCACGCAAAACAAAATATTCAGGCTTACGTTTCAATTCACAAACTCCGTATAAGAGGTTATAGGCTCAGCTGCCTTATTGAGAATTACTACCGCATGTGTTTGCTGTCCATAAACGACTCCTCCCCTCTTGTACCCCTCGCCAACAACCTTACCCATATTTATAGGTTCTTTGGAGGCAAGTTGGCCATTTCGTCTGAAAACAAGCTGAGCACGATGTATGGCATTAAGTTGATCTCGATAACTAAAAAAGTGAGTAGCGGCACTGGGTATTTTGGGCTGCCCTGCTCGTCTCCCATTGCTATAAACCTCAATAACGCCAGTTGTGGGATTTCTTCCCGTCATTGAGCGTTCTTGCTGAGAAGCTAACGTGGTCTGTTTGCCATGTTTCTCTAAGAAGTGCGCGTCTTGTGTGGCTTTCTCCATTTCAACCAAACGCCGATGAGCATTTTCTTCTGCCACCTCATCAAGCCTCGCCCGCCGCTCCTGCGCCGTCATCTTTGGCAGCGAAGGCGCTCCCTCTTCGACGACGACGCGACCGGCCTCGTACCGCATTGGACGTCGTGGCTCCGGCGGCGGGCAACTGCAGCTCAACCCCAACGGATCCAACCACCCCGTCGGATTCGGCACGTACTGGTACTGATTCAACCCTCCGGCCAGCTTCACCGGATCGGGCGTCAGGTACCGCCCCAGCCGCGGGTCGTAATACCGGTGGCGGTTGTAATGCAGTCCGCTCTCTGCATCGAAATACTGCCCCTGAAACCGCAGCGGCTGGTCCAGGTAGTCCTCGCCGGCCAGGGTGATCGCCGCGACTTTGCCGTAGGCGTCGTATTGCGCCGACCAGACGATTTCGCCGCTGTAGTCGGTCAGTTCCTGCGGCGTGCCGAGGTGGTCGAGCTGGTAGTAGAACGGGCAGGCCTTTTTCGGGCCTTTGCCGTCGAGCAGCGCCAGCGGGCGGAAGGTGCCGGGTTCGTAGACGTAGCTGCGGTGCTGGGTTTTGCTGCTTTCGGCGACGAGGTGGTCGCCTTGCCAGAAGTACTCGGTGCTGACGCCGTCGACGGTTTTGCGGATGCGCCGGCCGAAGGCGTCGTAGCGATAACTGGCGGTTTTGCCGTCGGGGCGGGTCAGGCCGATCAGGCGGTGCTGGCTGTCGTAGCGGTATTCGGTGACCAATTGCTGGTCGCGGCCACGGCGTTCGCGGATCAGGTTGCCGAAGGCGTCGTAGTCGTAATGGCGGTCGCCCTGCATCAGCAGGCGGTTGCCCCTGATTTGTGTCGGGCCGGGGCGGTCCTGCATCAGCAGGTTGCCGGCCGGGTCGTGGGCGAAGGTTTCCGGCAGTTCGTCGCGCGAGTGGCGCACGCGGATCAGCCGGTCGAGGGCGTCGTAACCGTAGGTGCGCTGGCCGTGGCGGCTGTCGGCAATGTGCTCGAGGTTACCGTTGGCGCTGTAGGCATAATCGCGGCGGTACAGCGAAGCGTGCTGATGGCCTACAGCGTGGGCGAGTAAACGGCCCTGGTCGTCGTAGGCATATTCGCTGAGCAGCAGGCCTTGCTGACGTTGTTGTTCGCGACCGGACTGGTAGACGTGGCGGGTCAGCGATGCGCCGTTGAGGTCGATGGCGGTGAGCGCGCCGCCCTTGGCATAGTGATAGTCGAGCTTGCTGTTGTCCGGCAGGCGCTGGCGCTTGAGCTGACCGCAGGCGTCGTAGGCGTAACGCAGGGTACCCCAGCCCTGATGCTCGGTGATCAGCCGATCCTGCAGGTCGTATTCAAAGGCCAGCGGATGTTTTTGCCCGTCATCGACGCCTACCAGACGCCCGAGGCGGTCGTAGCGGTATTCGACCTTGACCCCGTCGGGCAGGGTCTTGATCAGCAGGCGGCCGGCGGTATCGCGCTCGTAAGCGGTGACCCGCGTTGAGCCGTCATCGCCGAACTCGGTCTTTTCCAGCAGATGCCCGTTGAGGTCATAGGCATACGCCGTACGGCGGCCGTCGAAGCCGGTTTCCTGTCGGATCAATCCGGTGGACGTGTAGTCCAGGCGGTATGTTTCCCCAGACTCGTTCTCGATCTCGGTGAGCAACAACTGCGCATGGTCGTAGCGGTACTGCACCCGCGTACCGTCGGGGTTGATCTTGCGCGAGACCAGGTGCAGGTCATCGTCATACTCGTAGCGGGTGATGCGCCCGAGTTCGTCACGCTCGGCGGTGACCTGACCGTAGGCACCGTAGCTGTAGGCGCGGGTGGCACCGGTAGGCGCCGTCGTCTGAACCAGCCGGCCCAGTGCATCCCACTGCTGGCGCGTGACAGCGCCATGTTCGTCGCACGTGGTGGTCCGTCGCCCCAGCGCATCGTAGGAAAAGCGCCGCACGCCACCGTCGGGCAAGGTCTCTTCAACGAGCTGGCCGAGGTCGTTCCAGACCCGCACATGGCGGCTGCTGTCCGGGTAACGGATCGACAGTAACCGCCCACGGGCGTCGTAGTGGTAATGGGTGACATGGCCGTCAGGATCGACCGCCTCGGTGACATCGCCCTGGGCATTGCGCCGCCAGGTCCACACCGCCTCGCCCCGTGCACGGCTGTGCAGGAAACCGTTACGGTATTCGTAGGACGTCGGCTCATCATCCGGCGCAAGCAGCGCCACCAGCCGTCCGGCCTCGTCGTAGCGGTATTCGGTGATCGCGCCTAACGCATCTTGCTCGGCGATCAAGCGCCCCGAGGAGTCGTAGGCCTTGAGCTGTTCGCCACCGTTGGCCTCGACCTTGCGCACCAGGCGTGCGCGGTCATCGTGGACGTAGGTTTCCTCGGTGCCATCGACGTAATGCACCGCCACGCTGCCGTCGTCGTTCCAGACATAACGTGTGTCCACCTGCGAAAACGACGCCCAGTGGCGCACGCAGCGGGCCGCCTTGCCGGACCGCTCCCATTCCCAGAAGAAACTGGCGCCACCGGTCAATTGCCGTTGCAGGATGACGTGTTGATCGTCGTAGTCGTAACGCTCGCTGTCGCCGGCGGCGTTGGTTGCCTCGATCAGTCGCTGTTGGGCGTCGTAGCGGTAACTGACCAGGGGCTGTTCGATGTGCCAGTCACCTTCGCGAAAAATCTGGTACTCGACACCGATCAGATGCGCACGCTCATAGCGCAACAGCAGCGAACGGCCCGCGCCGTTATCCAGTCGCTGAACCCTGTCAGACCGATCCCGTAAAACACGCAGCCGGTTGTCGTACGAATCGCTGACCGCCGTCAGACGCCCCGCCCGAAAGTGATAAAACCGCGCCGTTTCCCCCGCCAGCGCAAGAATCAGCTCCTCCGGCTCTTCGCCGAGAAAAATCGCCGCCCGCGACAGGCTGTTGTGAATCGCCGGCCGTTCAACGCTGGGCAACGGAAAGCGTGTGCGGCGGTTTTCGTGATCGACCCAGACCACCACATCGCCATCAAACTCCAGCCGATGCGCCAGCGAATGACTCCAGCCAAACCCCAGGCCGAGGTCGATCTCGACTGCGCTGGTGCGATACAGACGGGTAAAAGTGAAGGGCAACAGCCCGTCGAGCGTGCCATCGGTCAGGGTCAGCAGTTCTTCGCCGGTGACCATCGACACCGGACAACCATTGGTGCAGGTGCGCGGCACGCAATCGGCGCTGTCGCCGTTGGGGTTTTTCGCTTGATCCGGCTTATCGTCGTGGTGCTCGCCTTTCTTCAGCGAGGTATTGCGCCGGGCATTCCAGCGCAGTTGCATGCGACCCTTTTTCACCCCTGCGACGATGCCGCGTGCGGCGACGGTTTTGTATTGATCGACGTACTTGATGAACCCGCCGACGATGCCGAACAGCGCCTTGACCAATCGCATCACCGCCGACAGCAGTTGCACCGCACGATCCGCGAGCCGCAGCGTCAGATAGGCGATCCCGGCACCACCACTGGCGAAGGTCAGGACGATACTGATCAGCACATCGAGCAGCAGTTGCACGATCATCATCGACGCCGCTTCAGCGGTCTTGCCGGCAATTTCACTGGGCGGCAGCATCTCCAGCCAAAGACTGGCCGTACGCAGCAGCAAACACAGCGCCGCCTCATCACTGACCAGCAACTGCAACTGTTGCATGACCTCGGGAGCCGTCGCGGCCAGGTTCATCAGATCGGTCGCGCCACTACCCAGTCGATCCACAAAAGCGCCGGGGTTCTTGAGAATCTCCGACAGCATTCCAATGCTGTCCCATACCCCTTCAATGGCTGCCCAGCTCCCGGCCAGCGTGCCGTTCCCCGCTGCGGTGGCGACCGACTGCGACCACTGCGGCTTGAAGCCCTGCCACTCGCTGCGCAGCCAGTCCTCCAGCTCAAGAGCCAGACCGTCGTAGGATGCAAAAAGCTGTTCGACCTGTTTCGGACTGACGCCACCGTGCACTTGCACCCGGTAGAAATTACCGGGCTCGCCACGAAATGCGCCCTCGCCGCGCGCATCAAGCGTGACAGGCGTGACGGCCCCGCCATCCACCGCCACCACATCGACCACGATGTTGCCCAGTGGAATGTCATAGACGGATTCAAACTTGCTCTCGATCAGCATCAATCCGCCCTGGGGGCACTGGACGACGCCGGAGACGAATTCGCTGTCGCCAGTGCTGACGGCGGTGCTGCGATCACCGAAGCGGATAATCCTCTCCATGCCCATCAGCGACGGCAGATCGGCCGCATGACTGACCTGATCAGCCGTGCTGCTCAACCAGTGCTCAAGCTGCTGGCGATAGAGCCTGAGGGTGTCGGGAAAGCTGTCGAGTTCCTGCTCGATACGAGTGACGGCTTGCATCAACGCACGTCGGCGTGCAGGACGAACTGAAAAACCGGGTCAAACATTGGCGTTCCCTCGCGCAAAAAGTTAGGCGCGGGAACTGTGCGGGGGATCAATCTGGAAAGAAGTCAGGCAAGTAGGCACTTGCTGTAGGACTAATCTGCAATAAACCGTTTACTACAAAACGTACAGACAAAAACGAAAACGTGGCGAGAGGTTTCCCTCACGCCACGTTTATCTGATCGACACAAATGGATTTACTGCGTTGAATCCCGCGCGTTCAGCTCTTTCAATTTGAGCTCGGCCAGTGGGTGTCCGGCCTTGGCGGCCATGCCCCACCAGCGGGCTGCGTCCGCCGGGTCCGGTGCTTTGCTCGGGGTGCCTGCGAGACTGATCACACCAACCTGATAGGCCGCTTTGCCATCCCCGGCCAATGCCGCGAGACGCAACAAACGCACGCCTTCTTCACGTGCGCCGAGGCCAACACCACGGAAGGTCAGGATGTGCCCGTAAAAGCTTTGCGCACCGACGTCGCCAAGATTGGCCATGCGCGCGAACTGGCCTTCGAGCCAGCGCCAGCCCCGCGGCTGACGGACAAACCACGACCAATGAAACAGCCTGCGGGCCAGCCAATAAGCGGCACGCGCCTTGAGTCGCAAAAACACTCAGGCCTCCGCCGATTCCGGGTATTCGTATTCGAAGACTCTGACCACTTCCGATGCATGCCAAGAGGCAGCGGCAACACCATCGGACGGCCCCGAAAAACGCCCCAGACGTTCAACGCATTCAAAAAAACCGGTGCGCGGCAGGCGACTGGCGCCCTGACTGATCACCAGCGAACTGCGCAACGGTTGTTCGGCCTTGGCGTCCAGTGCCGCCAGATGTTCCAGTGCAGCGGTCAGGGTTTGCATCGCCGGCGTCGGCAACTGCAAACGTTCGAGCAAGGCTCGGTAGGTCAGAAGATGGCGCTGCCGGCGCGCCTGATCCAGTTCTCCCAGCAATCCGTCCCAATGTTGACGACTGATGCGTACGCTCACGATTCATCCCTCCAACCTGGCACCGTCAGTTCCCAGGCCAGGCTGCGACGAATCGCGGCGTCAGGCTGACGCTCGCCGCTTTCGATCATGGCCAGATAAGACGGGCTGATGCCTACCGTGCGGGCCAGCGCCTCGATGGCGATGCCCTTCCCTTCGCGCAAACTGCGTAGTTGATCCAGACCTGGAAGAATCGGGTCCAGTGTGGTCGCGAGCGGCGCTTGAGCCTGCTGCGACGGTGTTTCGTTGATCCCTGCTGCTTTCAGTAGAGCCTGATAGTGAGCCCAAGGCAGAACTGCGTATTCGGGCTCGCCATCGCGTGCAATTATCTGAATATCCATGACTACCCCGTAGGACAACAACACTTAGCGAGTCGGCACTTTTCCCTAGAAGTGTAATCCTAACAGCGGCCAAGGTCGCGGGGGGTATCTATCTGCAGAGCGACTTCGTCAATCAGGGCTTTTTCGGCCCCTGAAGCTGCAATTGCTCGGGGGTATCAGGCAGGCGTTCAACCACCGCCAGTTTTTCCGGCTGCTGGCGATTGCGCCAGAGACGAAAGGCACTGAGTTCATCATCGAGGGTTTTCATCAACCAGGCGAGAACGGCGATATCGTCGAGCATGCCGAACATGGGAATGAAATCGGGAATGGCATCTACCGGGCTCAGGAAGTACATCAGGCCAGCGACCACGGAGATCAACGCTTTCGGGCTGATCGCACGGTATTCGCCGCGCCAGTAGGCCAGGCACAATGCCTGCAACAAACGCAGGTCGTCCTTGAGTTTGCCGAGGCGATTGCCCTGTGCCGCGCCTTTGCTGGCGACGGCAAACAACAGGGTCGGCAAGCGTCCACGCGCCAGCAGACGGCCGGCCAGGGGCAGGAATCGAGCGAAATTCCACGGAGCTTTCATCTATTCCTCCCATTGAAATGTTATCCACACAAATTGTGGATAACCTTGTGAACAGAGCTGCATTTCAGCGCTGGGAGCCCCGTTTTATAAGGGCTGCGCTCAGATCGGGCGTTTTTTACTCACATAAAAAAGCCCAATATTTCATTGACTTGGCGGCTCAGGGCGTCTAGTACGGGCAGCCTCAAAGGTATGACTGTGCTGACCGGCATCGGTTCGCTCTGTTTACCCTTGCCATCCGCCAGATGCAACAACGCCCCGCATAAGCGAGGCGTTGTTGTTGAAACCGGAGCCGATTACTTGGCAGCGGCGTCTTCTTTGGCTGGATCCTTGATGGCCAGCAGTTCCAGGTCGAAGACCAGAACCGAGTTGGCCGGGATTGCCGGGCTTGGCGATTGCGCGCCGTAAGCCAGATCGCTAGGGATGTACAGTTTGTACTTCTCGCCAACGTGCATCAGTTGCAGGCCTTCGACCCAACCCGGAATCACGCCGCTTACCGGCAGATCAATCGGGCTGCCGCGCTCGACGGAGCTGTCGAATACGGTGCCGTTGGTCAGCTTGCCGGTGTAGTGAACGGTCACTACGTCAGTCGGCTTGGGCTGTGGGCCGTCGGCTTTCTTGATCACTTCGTACTGCAGGCCGGAAGCGGTGGTGGTGACACCCGCTTTCTTGCCGTTTTCTTCGAGGAATTTCTTGCCGGCAGCTGCCGACTCTTCGCTCATTTTGGCCATGCGCTCTTCAGCACGCTTTTGCAGCGCGGCGAAGGCTTCGACCAGTTCTTCATCTTTCAGCTTCTGTTCTTTCTTGCCGACGGCATCTTCGATGCCCTGGGCTACCGCTTTGGAGTCCAGATCATCCATGCCTTCCTGAGCCAGGCTCTTGCCCATGTTCAGGCCGATACCGTAGGAAGCTTTTTGCGCCGGGGTTTTCAGCTCTACGCTGGTCTGCGAATCACAACCCGCGAGGACCAGGCTAACCAGGGCTACCGCCGCCGCCAACCGATGCTGTTTCATGCTATTTCCTTGTTCATGCGCCGAATAGGGCAATCGAGTAAAGCCGCGAGCTTATCAGGCCGCCACGACCAATGGCTACCGGCATGAGAGCAGTAAAGCGACGATAAGTTCAGGGATTAAAACGCATTTGGGCGAAGACACGATGAAGCTTCTGTCATCTGCTGCTGACAACCGTAGCCTCCTCTTCCCACAACATCTGGCGTAATGGCCACTTGCCGCACAGGGTCAGGCTCAGGCATAACAACACAACAACTCGACAAGGATGTTTATCTTGCGCCTCTTACTCCGCGTGCTGACCCTGATCATCGTGCTGTCGGGACTGGTCCTGACAGTGGTTCTGTACTACGTCGCCAACCCGAAATTGCCTTTCTACACACCCGTGCAGCAGGTGCATTACCTGGATCAGTGGACGGAACAAGAGCGGCAAACCTATTACTTCACCCCTCAGGGCACCCAGGTCAAAGGCCTGCGCTACGAGTGGTTCCAGGCGCTGGAGTTGCCTTTCTCAGAGCAACGCTTCGCGGCCCCCGACTACCTCGCGCGCTTTGGTTTTCTGATCGACCCGCAGCAAACAGCCACACCGGACAACCCCGGCAATTTGCCCGTCGGTTTTGCCCGACATCAGAACGCCGGCAGCACCGAGCAATATCTGGACATCACCTGTGCCGCTTGCCACACCGGCGAATTGCACTTTAAAGGCCAGGCCGTGCGCATCGACGGTGGCACGGCGCAGCATGTATTGCCTTCGAGTGTTCCTACACTGCGCGGCGGCAGTTTCGGACAGGCATTGGTGGCAAGTCTGACCTCGACTTACTACAACCCGTGGAAATTCGAACGCTTCGCCCGCCACGTACTGGGCGATGAATACGACGCGCGCCATGCGCAACTGCGCAAGGATTTCAAACAATCGCTGGATACGTTTCTCAAAGTGGCGTGGAACGACACCCATCGCGGCCTCTATCCGACCGAGGAAGGCCCGGGGCGCGCCGACGCATTTGGGCGGATCGCCAATGCGACGTTCGGTGATGCGATCTCCCCTGCCAATTACCGCATCGCCGACGCTCCGGTGGATTACCCGCAACTGTGGGACATGTGGACATTCGACTGGGTGCAGTGGAACGGTTCGGCGCAACAGCCGATGGCCCGCAATATCGGCGAAGCGTTGGGCGTTGGCGCCACCCTGAATTTCTTCGATGCCAACGGCCAGCCGCTGCAAGGCGATGCGCGCTATGCCTCCAGCGTGCGCGTGCGCGATCTGCACAAGATCGAGGAAACCCTGCAGAAACTGCGGCCACCTGCCTGGCCGGAGGCCTTGTTCGGTGCAGTCGATAAACCTCTCGCGGCCAAAGGACGCGCGCTGTTCGCGGAAAATTGCGCCGGCTGCCATGTGCCACGCAAGACTCAGGAAGGCGAGCGCTGGGTGCAGCGCTTACCCCTGTTGCCGGTGGACGTCATCGGTACCGACCCAAACGCCGCCAACAACATTGCCAGCCACCGCTTCGACCTGACGGCCCTGCAATGGGACCTGAAAGAACTGGAAAAAATGGACGTCAAACTGCACCCGACGCCCGAGGAGCCGCTGGATCTGAGTCAGTTGTCGGTGGCCAAGGGCCTGGCATACGTGACCGCCTTCGTCGAAGGCCGTGCCTATCGCGAGGCTCAGGTCACGCCCGAGGAGAAGCCGCGCCTCGACGGATTCGGCCTGCCGATCGGTGTTCGCGAAAAAGTCGCGTACAAGGCGCGACCGCTGGCCGGCGTCTGGGCCACCGGGCCATTTCTGCATAACGGTTCGGTGCCGAGCCTTTATCAACTGCTGTCACCGCAGGATGAACGCGCCACCACCTTCTATAAAGGCACCTTCGAATACGACCCACGGCACCTGGGCTATCGCACCGAAGCCTTCACCAATGGCTTCCTGTTCGACACGCGGATCAGCGGCAATCACAACAGTGGTCACGAGTTCCGTGCCGGCGAACGCGGCAATGGCGTGATCGGCCGCCTGCTGCTGCCGGAAGAACGCTGGGCGCTGCTCGAATACCTGAAAGTCCTCGGCGGCCCTCTGGAGGCGCAACTGCCATGATGTTATCGACCTTCAATAAGCGCCTGTCATTGCTGGCGCGGATCTGGTTGTGGCTGGGCCGCCTGCTGGGCAGAACCTTGCTGCTTTTGCTCGTTATTGGCCTGATTGGCTGGGCCATCGGCACGGCGTGGTGGGCCTGGCAGCATCGCGGGCCGGTGTCGGCTCTGGAACAGATTCCCTCCGGTGAAGCCGGGATGACACAAGGCGTGATCCAGACGGCCGTGCGCATCGTCGATCAACACCGTGAAAACACGCGTTTCCTGCGCGACGCGCATGCCAAGGCTCACGGCTGCGTGAAGGCTGAAGTGCAGGTATTGCCGCAACTGGCGCAATCGCTGCGCCAAGGGGTCTTCAGCGAACCGGGACACACCTGGCAGGCGATAATTCGCCTGTCCAACGGCAATGCTTACCCGCAGTTCGACAGCATTCGCGACGCACGGGGCATGGCGATCAAGCTGCTCGACGTACCCGGCAAGCAGTTGTTGGGAAATCGCCAGGAACAGCACGAGCAAGACTTCGTGATGTTCAGCCACCCCAATTTCTTTGTCAGCGATGTCGCCGAGTACCGTCAGAATGTGGCGGCGCAGGCTGACGGCAAGAAGATCCTGGCGTTTTTCCCCGGTTGGGATCCGCGCACCTGGCAGGTCCGCCATCTGCTTATCGCGCTGGCGACGCTGTCGCCGCCACCGGACAGTCCGACAGGGACGACTTACTTTTCGGTTTCGCCCTACAAGTTCGGTGAGGCGAATGCGAAGTTTCGCGTGGCACCGGCCCCGGACAATTGTCCGGCTTACACCCTGCCAAAACAGAACCACGACCTGCCGAACTTCCTGCGCAGCGCGTTGAATCAGCAGTTATCGACGGATCGCGTGCCGGCCTGCTTCGTCTTGCAGATTCAGCGTCAGGATGCGAACAAGTACATGCCGATCGAGGACACCAGCATCGAATGGCGCGAGCAGGATTCACCCTTCGAAACCGTGGCGCGGATCACCCTGCCGCCACAGGATTTCGATACCCCGGCGCTGAATCTGGCCTGCGATAACCTGTCGTTCAATCCGTGGTTTGGTATCGAGGCCCATCGGCCGATTGGCGGGATCAACCGCCTGCGCAAGGCGGTGTATGAGGCAGTGAGCGATTATCGGCATAGCCAGAACGCCACGCAGTAAGCAGCGGCCTGTGGCGAGGGGATTTATCCCCGGTGGCTTGCGCAACAGGCCTCGGTTTTAAAAGTCGGGCCGGCTTCGTAACCCACGGGGATAAATGCCACAGAAGCAATGCAGAAATTGTCGAATCGCAGATAGCACAAAGCCCGCACAAGGCGGGCTTTGTGTGGTCATCTGGCGTTCAGTGTTCCAGATAACCGAATATGGCGCAGCGGACGGGACTCGAACCCGCGACCCCCGGCGTGACAGGCCGGTATTCTAACCGACTGAACTACCGCTGCGCGAAACGCTTGAAACGAATGGTGGGTGATGACGGGATCGAACCGCCGACATTCTGCTTGTAAGGCAGACGCTCTCCCAGCTGAGCTAATCACCCTTTGCTTCGTTACGGGGCGCATTATGCCACAAGTTTTCGTAAAGTGTTGATTTAATTGAATTTTTTTTCAAATAAATCTGAAAACCGGTGAAACGACACAACCCGATGGAACAAGGTACAAACGTGAGACAGAAAAAAACCCGCCTCAGCGGGTTTTTCCGTGGTGACCTGGCGTTCAGTGGTCCAGGTTACCGAATATGGCGCAGCGGACGGGACTCGAACCCGCGACCCCCGGCGTGACAGGCCGGTATTCTAACCGACTGAACTACCGCTGCGCTAAACACTTGAAACGAATGGTGGGTGATGACGGGATCGAACCGCCGACATTCTGCTTGTAAGGCAGACGCTCTCCCAGCTGAGCTAATCACCCTTCGCTTCGGTGTGGCGCGCATTCTACGGAGCGACCCAACCTCTGGCAAGCACTTTTTTAAATAATTTTCTCAGGCCTTCCAAAGGCTTAGAGAAGGGTTGGCCTACGGCACGGCGAAGACAATAATGCCCCCCTTTGTATAAAGGAGAGACTCACCCCATGTGGTTCAAAAACCTGCTTATCTATCGCCTGACCCAAGACCTGCCTGTCGATGCCGAGGCGCTGGAAACTGCACTGGCCACCAAACTGGCGCGTCCATGTGCAAGCCAGGAGTTGACCACCTACGGTTTCGTCGCGCCATTCGGCAAAGGCGAAGATGCTCCACTGGCGCACGTCAGCGGTGATTTCCTGCTGGTCGCTGCACGTAAAGAAGAACGTATTCTGCCGGGCAGCGTCGTGCGTGACGCCGTCAAGGAAAAGGTTGAAGAGATCGAAGCCGAGCAGATGCGCAAGGTCTATAAGAAGGAACGCGATCAGATCAAGGATGAAATCATCCAGGCCTTCCTGCCGCGCGCGTTCATTCGTCGCTCGTCGACCTTCGCTGCCATCGCGCCGAAACAGGGCCTGATCCTGGTCAACTCGGCCAGCCCGAAGCGCGCCGAAGACCTGCTCTCCACCCTGCGTGAAGTGCTCGGCACCCTGCCCGTCCGTCCGCTGACCGTGAAAACCGCGCCGACCGCCGTGATGACCGAATGGGTCACCACCCAGCAAGCCGCCCCGGACTTCTTCGTACTGGACGAGTGCGAACTGCGCGACACCCACGAAGACGGTGGCATCGTGCGCTGCAAGCGTCAGGACCTGACCAGTGAAGAAATCCAGTTGCACCTGAGCACAGGCAAAGTCGTGACTCAACTGTCGCTGGCCTGGCAGGACAAACTGTCGTTCATGCTCGACGACAAAATGACCGTCAAGCGCCTGAAGTTCGAAGATCTGTTGCAGGATCAGGCGGAACAGGACGGCGGCGACGAAGCGCTGGGCCAGCTGGATGCGAGCTTCACCCTGATGATGCTGACCTTCGGCGACTTCCTGCCGGCGCTGGTTGAAGCGTTGGGCGGTGAAGAGACGCCGCAGGGGATCTGACGAAAACCTGTTCCCACTGAAGGAACAGGATCAACTGTGGGAGCTGGCTTGCCAGCGGTAGCGGTGTAACAGATGACTATAGTGGCGTCTGACACACCGCCATCGCTGGCAACCCAGCTCCCGCATGTTTTAGGGTGTTCATTTAATAATAAGGATCAAGCCATGCGCGCACTGGCTGCACTCAGCCGCTTTGTCGGTAATACCTTCGCTTACTGGGTTCTGATTTTCGCCGTGATCGCATTTCTGCAACCGGCGTGGTTTCTCGGTCTCAAGGGCGCCATCGTGCCGCTGCTTGGCCTGGTCATGTTCGGCATGGGCCTGACCCTCAAGCTCGACGACTTCGCGGCCGTCGCCCGCCATCCGTGGCGCGTGGCGCTGGGCGTGGTTGCGCACTTCGTGATCATGCCCGGCATGGCGTGGTTGCTCTGCCAGATTTTCCACCTGCCGCCGGAAATCGCCGTCGGGGTGATTCTGGTCGGCTGCTGCCCGAGTGGCACGTCTTCCAACGTCATGACCTGGCTGGCCCGCGGTGACCTGGCGCTGTCAGTGGCGATTGCCGCCGTCACCACCCTCCTCGCTCCGCTGCTGACCCCGGCCCTGATCTGGCTGCTGGCTTCGGCATGGTTGCCAGTGTCGTTCATGGAGTTGTTCTGGTCGATCCTGCAAGTGGTGTTGCTGCCGATCATCCTCGGCGTGGTTGCACAGCGCTTGCTCGGTAACAAGGTGCGTCATGCGGTGGAGGTGTTGCCGCTGGTGTCGGTGGTCAGCATTGTGATCATCGTCACTGCGGTGGTGGCTGCCAGTCAGGCGAAAATCGCCGAGTCCGGCTTGTTGATCATGGCGGTGGTGATGCTGCACAACAGCTTTGGCTACCTGCTCGGTTACTTCACCGGCCGCCTGTTCAACCTGCCATTGGCCCAGCGCAAGTCGCTGGCACTGGAAGTGGGCATGCAGAATTCAGGGTTGGGCGCCGCGCTGGCCAGCGCGCACTTTTCGCCATTGGCGGCGGTGCCCAGTGCGCTGTTCAGTGTCTGGCACAACATTTCCGGGGCTTTGCTTTCCACCTACTTCCGGCGCATGAGCGAGAAAGAAGATCGCGAGACGCTGGCCGGGCAAGCGGCCGACTGACTGCGAAACTTGATCCCCGGGTTAATGCTCGTCAGACTAGTGCGCTACGCGGGGACGACCCTGCGACTCGCTTGAGTGCTTAATCTGGGGACGACCCCGTCAAACGATGGAGGTCTTTCATGTCCTGGATCATTCTGTTTTTCGCCGGTCTGTTCGAAGTCGGCTGGGCCGTCGGCCTGAAATACACCGACGGCTTCAGTCGTCCGCTCCCCACTGCACTGACCGTTGCGGCGATGGCCATCAGCCTTGGCCTGCTCGGCCTGGCGATGAAGGAACTGCCGCTGGGCACGGCCTATGCGATCTGGACCGGGGTCGGTGCCGTGGGCACGGTGATTGCCGGGATCATTCTGTTTGGCGAGTCGATGGCGTTGATTCGGCTGGCCAGTGTGGCGTTGATCGTTACCGGGTTGATCGGCCTCAAAATCAGCGCCTAAGCCTCTACCGCTATCGCGAGCAGGCTCACTCCTGCAGGAGGACGCATTTCAAATGTAAGAGTGAGCCTGCTCGCGATGAGCCCAGATCAGTTGGCAACTATCGAACGCTGCCGCGCAACGCCCCCACCACCCCCTGCAACTTCGCCGGCTCCGCCGCCTCAACCGCTACCGCCGAACCTGCCACCAAGGTCACGCGCGACCACAACCGCTTGAACAGGCCCTTGTTCGGATCACGGCTGAAGAAACTGCCCCACAACCCTTGCAACGCCAGCGGAATCACCGGCACCGGGGTCTCCTCGAGAATCCGCGTCAGCCCCCCCTTGAACTCATTGATCTCGCCGTCAGTGGTCAACTTGCCTTCCGGGAAGATGCACACCAGCTCACCGTCCTTCAGATACTGGGCAATCCGGGTGAAGGCCTTTTCATAGATCTGGATGTCTTCGTTGCGCCCGGCGATCGGAATCGTCCCTGCGGTGCGAAAGATAAAGTTCAGCACCGGCAGGTTGTAGATCTTGTAGTACATGACAAAGCGAATCGGCCGACGCACCGCGCCACCAATCAGCAAGGCGTCGACAAACGACACGTGGTTGCACACCAGCAGTGCCGCACCTTCGTCGGGAATCGCCTCCAGGTTGCGATGCTCAACCCGGTACATGGAATGGCTGAGCAGCCAGATCAGGAAACGCATGCTGAATTCGGGAACGATCTTGAAGATGTAGGCGTTGACGCCGATGTTCAGCAGCGACACCACAAGAAACAGCTGCGGAATCGACAGCTTGGCCACACTGAGCAACACAATCGAAACGATCGCCGAGACCACCATAAACAGCGCATTGAGAATGTTGTTGGCAGCGATCACCCGCGCCCGCTCGTTCTCCGCGGTGCGCGACTGGATCAACGCATACAGCGGCACAATATAGAAACCGCCAAAAATGCCGAGGCCGAGAATGTCGACCAACACCGCCCAGGTGTGCACGAAGCCCAGCACTTCAATCCAGCTGTGGCCCGTGACGCTTTCCGGGATACCGCCGGAATGCCACCACAACAACAGACCAAACACGGTCAGACCGAACGAGCCGAACGGCACCAGACCGATCTCGACCTTACGCCCGGAGAGCTTCTCGCACAGCATCGAACCCAGTGCGATACCGACCGAAAATACGGTAAGAATCAGGGTGACCACGGTTTCGTCGCCGTGCATCCACTCCTTGGCGTACGCCGGGATCTGCGTCAGATAAATCGCCCCGACAAACCAGAACCACGAGTTGCCGACAATCGAGCGCGACACCGCTGGCGTCTGCCCCAGACCGAGTTTCAACGTGGCCCAGGACTGGCTGAAGATGTTCCAGTTCAGGCGCATTTCCGGGGACGCAGCTGCGGCGCGCGGGATGCTGCGGCTGGCCAGATAACCCAGCACGGCAATCCCGACAATGGCGGTCGAGACCAGCGGCGCGTAATGGGTCGATGACATGATGACCCCGGCGCCAATCGTCCCGGCGAGGATCGCCAGAAACGTGCCCATTTCCACCAGGCCGTTACCGCCTACCAACTCATCCTCACGCAGCGCCTGCGGCAGGATCGAATATTTCACCGGCCCGAACAGCGCCGAGTGCGTGCCCATGGCGAACAGCGCCACCAGCATCAGCGACAAGTGATCAAAGAGAAATCCGACCGATCCTACGGCCATGATCGCGATTTCCGCGAGTTTGATCAGACGGATCAGCGCGTCCTTGGCGAATTTTTCGCCAAACTGCCCGGCCAGTGCCGAGAACAGGAAAAACGGCAGAATAAACAGCAGCGCACACAGGTTGACCCAGATCGAGCGGTCACCTTCGATGGTCAGGCGGTAAAGAATGGCGAGGATCAACGACTGTTTAAAAACGTTGTCGTTGAACGCACCGAGCGACTGGGTGATGAAAAACGGCAAGAAGCGCCGGGTGCGCAGCAGGTTGAACTGTGAGGGGTGACTCATCTTCCGTGTGTCCCTGATGTTTAAGGTAGAGAGGCCTGGGTACTGCTTATTGGAATCTCGAACCGCGATCCAGGCCACACCTTACCTAAACTTTCCAGGTTATTTCTTCAAACCTGCAATGCAGGGCGAGACAAACAGCTCGCCGCGCCATGCGCCTTGCACGGTACGTTTGCCGACAATCAGCCACATCACTGCCAGTAAAGTCACCAACACCGTGCCGACGACATTGAAAAACGCCAGATTGAGAACGCTGGCCAGTTTCAGCGTCGCCAGCGAATACACGCCCAACGGAAAGGTGAAGCCCCACCAGCCGAGGTTGAACGGGATACCGTCGCGCAAATAACGCGCGGTAATCAGTAATGCCATCAACATCCACCACAAGCCGAAGCCCCACAGCGTGATACCTGCCACCAGGCCCAGGCCCGAAGCAATTTCACCGACACCCGGCAGACCGTTGGCGGCAAAGATTGCCGGCGCGTCGCCCCCCAGCAACAACATGCCCAACGCTCCCGTGCCAATCGGACCGAGCGCCAGCCAGCTCGACGCGGCCATGTTTTCGTGGGGCAGCTTGTGCAGGGCCATACGCAGCAACAGGATCGTCAGGATGCTGAACGCCACCGGCAGGGAAAAGGCCCAGAGCACGTAGCTGGTGGTCAACACCACCAGTTGCGCATGGGCATCGGCGAGATGCGGTGCGAGCAAGCCGCCACTGGCCGCTGACACTTCTGCGGCCACCACGGGCAACAACCACACAGCGGTCATCTGGTCGATGCTGTGCTCCTGACGGGTAAACATCATGTAGGGAATCAACACGCCGCAGGCCAGCGACATGCCCACATCGAGCCACCACAGCACTTCGGCAAGGTGAATCACACCTTCCCCCCAGCGTGGCAGGCCGAACAGCAGAACGCCGTTGATGATCGTCGCCAGGCCCATGGGAATGGTGCCGAAGAACATCGACACGGTGGAATGACCGAAAATCCGCCGCGCCTCGTCAAAGAACAGGATCCAGCGCGCGGCGTAGGCGAAGGTAAACAGGGTGAACAACAGGATGTTGAACAGCCACAGCCCTTCGGCAACGGTGTGTAATCCGGGAATAGCCAGCGGCAATTGCGCCAGCGCCAACGCCAGCACACCGGTGCCCATGGTTGCGGCGAACCAGTTAGGGGTGAACTGGCGGATCACTTCACGCGGATGCTGAAGCTGGCTGAATGGCTTGAGGCCGGTTTTGACGCTGTTGGGGCAAATCATCATGAACTCCTGTCCTCTGGTGAGGTTGAGTCCATGGTAGATCTGAATCGAATATCTATATAACGGGTAATATCTCTAACTGTTATCTGTTTTATGGATAAGCCGTCAGACACTGCCTTCGCTTTCCATCACCAGAATCCGCGCCGCGCCCTGCGGATGCGCCACATGCTCAGTGCCAACCGAGGCATAAAAAATATCACCGACCTCCAGCAGCACCTGCTTTTCTTCACTTCCCTCGCGATAGCGCATCTGCACCCGGCCATCGAGCACCACAAACACTTCCTCACCGTCGTTGACGTGCCATTTGTACGGCTGATCCGTCCAGTGCAGGCGCGTGGTGATGCCGTTCATGTTGGCGATGTCCAGCGCGCCCCAGGCGCGGTCGGCGGTGAAGGACTTGCTGCGAATGATCTTCATGAATCGTTCCGTGAGCAGATTGACTACGCAAGGCTAACCGAAAGCGCTGCGCTTATGGCGCGCGACACACCTTGGCCGGTGCCGGACGCAAGCTGAGCAACAATGCCGCCACGGCCAGCACAATCAACACCGCGCCATAACCATCGGTGGTCACCAACAACCCCAGGCTGCGGGTCAGGTGCCCGGCCAACAACGCCGGCAAACAGAACGCCAGGTAACTCAGCACGTAATATGCCGACATCAGGCCGGCCCGCTCATGGGGCAAGGCCAGCGGTACCAGGCTGCGCACGGCGCCGAGGAATCCCGCACCGAACCCACAACCGGCCACCAGCGTGCCGAGGAAAAACAGCGACAGACTGGCGCTGTGCACGCCGAGCAGAATCAGCACCAGGCCGATCGGCAGCAGACTCGCGCCCCATTGCAGCGCGCGGGTGGCGGGTCGATTGCGCATGGTGAAAATCATCAGCGCTCCGGTCACAGTCAGGGCCGCCACGGTCGCGCCACCGATCAGGTTGGAGGTCGAACCGGTGGCGGTGCGCACCAGCGACGGGGCCAACGACGCGTAAAAACCGCCGAGCGCCCAGGTCGCGGTGTTCAGCGGCAGCACTCGCCACAGGGTCGGGCGCGCCTGCACCGGCACATGCAGCGTCGGTCGCAGCGACGCCCACGCCCCCGCTTGGCGGGTGACCGTTTCCGGCAGGCGCCAGACATACAGCGCCTGCAACACAAACAGCGCAAGCAATAACCAGTAGGTCAACTGCAGCGGCGCCGGGGCGAACTCGGCGAGCAAACCGCAGCCCATGCCACCCAACGCCATGCCCAATAATGGCGCGACGCTGTTGATCAATGGCCCTTGCTGACGATCCGTATCGAGCAGTGTTGCGCTTAAAACGGCGGTAGCCATGCCAGTGGCGAAGCCTTGCAGCACCCGTGCGCTGATCAGCCAGGTCACGCTGTCGGCCCCGATAAACAACACCATCGCCAAAGCGTTGAGCAGCACGGCAGTAAAAATCACCGGTTTGCGTCCGAGGTGATCGGACAGCGAACCGACGGTCAGTAACGCCGCCAGCAGACTGAGGGCGTAAACGCCGAAAATCAGGGTCAGCACCGCTGCCGAGAAGTGCAACTGGTCCTGGTACAGGTGATACAACGGCGTCGGCGCGGTGGAAGCGGCGAGAAAACTGAGTAAGGTGATCGCCAGAAACCACAGGCTGGAACGGTTGGAAGCGCCGTTATTAAAAGGGCTGGTCATGTGCACACTCCGCAAAAGCTAATTTTTTGCTTTTGCGGAGTGTGCTACCGCCTCACGCTTAAAGCAAATTCTTTGTGTTAAGGTCTGCCCCATGGCTATTAAAGAAGGTTTACGCCCCGGTGGCCGCAGCGCCCGGGTGCAAGATGCAATTCATTCGGCGGTCCGTGCACTGCTGCAGGAACAGGAGCGTTCGAGCGTGACCGTGCCGCAGATCGCCGCGCGCGCCGGGGTCACGCCATCGACGATTTATCGACGCTGGGGTGATCTGGCGGCGTTGCTGGCGGACGTCGCGCTTGCCCGCATGCGCCCTGACAGCGAACCGGCACAAACCGGCAGTCTGCGCAGCGATATCCGCGCCTGGGCCGAGCAATACCTCGACGAGATGAGTTCCGAGCCCGGGCGCAACATGATGCGCGACGTGCAGGCCAGTGCCACGCCGGGGTACTGCGTGACAATCCTCGGCGCGCAGCTGCAGACCATCATTGAGCGCCACCCGGATGAAGCGGCGCCGAGTATTGATCGGTTGATCAATCTGGTGGTGGCGCCAGTGGTGTTCCGGATTCTGTTTTCAGCGGCGGCGCTGGAGGTTGAAGAGTTGCATCGCCTGATTGATATCGCGTTGCGTCAGGACTGACGCCATCGCTGGCAAGCCAGCGCCCACAGGATCTGTGAGGTCACAGCGTCTGTGCCACTGGAGATTTTTGTGGGAGCTGGCTTGCCAGCGATGAGGCCTGAACGGTCACTGCAAAAACCACCCGGTTCTTGCGCTGCGACACCCCGCCACGCCACGACCTTGGTCGACACTGACTAACCGCCGCGCACATGCGAGACTGTCCGCCCGGGCAGGAATGCCAGGGAGTCTTCTGTCGGGAGTGTTGCATGTCGTTGTCCACCGGGCTGATCGCCGCCGTCGCCCTGGCCTATATGGCCATCATGTTCGCCATCGCCTTCTACGGCGACCGTCGCAGTGCGCCGTTGCCGCCGCGGATGCGCGCGTGGGTGTACAGCCTGTCGCTGGCGGTTTACTGCACCAGCTGGACGTTCTTCGGCGCCGTCGGTCAGGCCGCCGAACAACTGTGGTCGTTCCTGCCGATTTACCTCGGGCCGATCCTGCTATTGGTCGGCGCGCCGTGGGTCCTGCAAAAAATGGTGATGATCAGCAAACAGGAGAACATCACCTCCATCGCTGACTTCATTGCCGCGCGCTACGGCAAATCGCAATCGCTGGCGGTGGTAGTCGCGCTGATCTGCCTGGTCGGCGTTCTGCCCTACATCGCCCTGCAACTCAAAGGTATTGTCCTCGGCGTGAACCTGTTGATCGGCGCCGGTGCCGATGCCATGGGCACTCGCGCCCAGGACACCGCGCTGATCGTCTCGCTGGTGCTGGCGCTGTTCACCATTGTCTTCGGCACGCGCAACCTCGACGCCACGGAACACCACCGTGGCATGGTGCTGGCGATTGCCTTCGAATCGCTGGTCAAGCTGTTCGCCTTTCTCGCCGTCGGAGCCTTCGTGACGTACGGTCTGTACGACGGCTTCGACGATCTGTTCAATCAGGCGATGCTCGCCCCGCGCCTGGAGGAATACTGGAAAGAGACCATCAACTGGCCGTCGATGGTGGTACAGACCGGCGTGGCGATGATGGCGATCATCTGTTTGCCGCGGCAATTCCACGTCACCGTGGTGGAGAACATCGACCCGCAGGATCTGCGCCTGGCCAAATGGGTATTTCCGGCGTACCTCGCCCTCGCCGCGCTGTTTGTCGTGCCGATCGCCCTCGCCGGGCAGATGCTGCTGCCCGGCGACGTATTGCCCGACTCATTCGTGATCAGCCTGCCGCTGGCCCAGGCCCATCCGGCACTGGCGATGCTGGCATTTATCGGCGGTGCGTCGGCTGCCACCGGCATGGTGATTGTCGCCAGCGTGGCGCTGTCGACCATGGTGTCCAACGACATGCTGTTGCCGTGGTTGCTGCGGCGCAATAATGCCGAGCGGCCGTTTGAGGTGTTCCGCCAGTGGATGCTCTCTGTGCGCCGGGTGAGCATCGTGGTGATTCTGTTGCTGGCCTATGTCAGCTACCGCCTGCTCGGGTCGACCGCGAGCCTGGCAACCATCGGCCAGATCGCCTTTGCCGCGGTGACGCAACTGGCACCGGCGATGCTGGGCGCGCTGTACTGGAAACAGGCCAACCGTCGTGGCGTTTTCGCCGGACTCGCAGCCGGGACCTTTCTGTGGTTCTACACACTGGTTCTGCCGATTGCTGCGCACAGCCTCGGCTGGTCCCTGAGCAGTTTTCCGGGGCTGGCATGGCTGCACGGTAATCCGCTGAACCTGCCGATTACGCCACTGACCCAAGGCGTGGTGCTGTCGCTGGCCGGTAACTTCACTTTGTTCGCCTGGGTCTCGGTGCTGTCGCGCACGCGAGTATCGGAGCACTGGCAGGCCGGGCGTTTTATCGGACAGGAAATCAGCGCCCGGCCGAGTGCGCGCTCGATGCTTGCGGTGCAAATCGACGATCTGCTGCAACTGGCCGCACGCTTTGTCGGTGAAGAACGTGCGCGGCAAAGCTTTATCCGTTTTGCTTATCGCCAGGGCAAAGGCTTCAACCCGAACCAGAATGCCGACAGCGAATGGATTGCCCATACCGAACGGTTGCTGGCCGGGGTGCTCGGAGCGTCTTCGACCCGTGCGGTGGTAAAAGCCGCCATTGAAGGCCGGGAAATGCAGCTTGAGGACGTCGTCCGGATCGCCGACGAAGCCTCGGAAGTGCTGCAATTCAACCGCGCCCTGCTGCAAGGCGCGATCGAGAACATTACCCAGGGCATCAGCGTGGTCGACCAGTCGCTGAAACTGGTGGCCTGGAACCGTCGCTATCTGGAGCTGTTCAACTACCCGGACGGCTTGATCAGCGTCGGCAGGCCGATCGCCGACATCATTCGCTACAACGCCGAGCGCGGCTTGTGTGGCCCCGGCGAAGCGGAAGTGCATGTCGCCCGGCGCCTGCACTGGATGCGTCAGGGCCGTGCGCACACCTCGGAACGTCTGTTCCCCAATGGCCGGGTGATCGAGCTGATCGGCAACCCGATGCCCGGCGGCGGTTTCGTCATGAGTTTCACCGACATCACTGCGTTCCGCGAAGCCGAACAGGCGCTGACCGAGGCCAACGAAGGCCTGGAGCAACGGGTCACCGAGCGGACTCAGGAACTGTCGCAACTCAACGTCGCCCTGACCGAGGCCAAGGGCACCGCCGAGGCCGCCAACCAGTCGAAAACGCGCTTTCTGGCCGCCGTCAGCCACGACCTGATGCAACCGCTGAACGCCGCGCGCCTGTTCTCCGCGGCCCTCTCCCATCAGGACGACGGGCTGAGCAGCGAGGCGCAGAAACTGGTGCAGCACCTCGACAGTTCGCTGCGTTCGGCCGAGGACCTGATCAGCGACCTGCTGGACATTTCCCGCCTGGAAAACGGCAAGATCAATCCCGATCGCAAGCCGTTTGCCATCAACGAACTGTTCGACACCCTCGGCGCAGAGTTCAAGGCGCTGGCGCAGGAACAAGGCCTGAGCTTCCGCGTGCGCGGCAGCCATTTGCGCATCGACAGCGACATCAAGTTGCTGCGGCGGATTCTGCAGAACTTCCTCACCAACGCCTTCCGTTACGCCAAAGGTCCGGTTTTGCTGGGTGTGCGGCGCCGTGGCGACGAATTGTGTCTGGAGGTGTGGGATCGCGGACCGGGCATTCCGGAAGACAAACAGCAGGTGATTTTCGAGGAGTTCAAGCGCCTCGACAGCCACCAGACCCGCGCCGAAAAGGGCCTCGGGCTGGGTTTGGCGATTGCCGATGGTCTGTGCCGGGTACTGGGGCATACGTTGCGTGTGCGATCGTGGCCGGGGCGCGGCAGCGTGTTCAGCGTCAGTGTACCGTTGGCCCGCACGCAAACCGTGCCGGCCAGCACCACTACCGAATTGAATGGCAAGTTGCTGGGCGGTGCGCAGGTGCTGTGCATCGACAATGAAGACAGCATTCTGATCGGCATGAACAGTTTGTTGACTCGCTGGGGCTGCCAGGTCTGGACTGCACGCAATCGCGAGGAATGTGCGGCGTTGTTGAGCGAGGGGGTGCGCCCGCAATTGGCGCTGGTGGACTATCACCTCGATCACGGCGATACCGGCACCGAGTTGATGGCATGGTTACGCACCACGCTGGGAGAGCCGGTGCCGGGAGTGGTGATCAGTGCCGATGGCCGGCCGGAAACTGTGGCGCAGGTGCATGCGGCAGGGCTGGATTACCTGGCCAAACCGGTGAAACCGGCGGCGTTGCGGGCGTTGCTGAGCCGGTATGTGCCGCTTTAAGCGCACTCATGAGCCCTGTGGCGAGGGCGCTTGCTCCCGCAGCGCCCCGATGACCTGCAAACCCGGATGTTCTGAAAGCTCTCGTTGAATGGATTGGCGACTGCTGCGCAGCCGAGCGGGAGCAAGCGCCCTTGCCACAGAAGTCCGGGTTACTCTGGCAGTTCCACCAGCCCATCGACATCGGTCATCGCCCGCTCCAGCAGATCAGCCGGCAAGCTCTTGCTCGCCCGCGCGCCCAGCAATTTGAGCTGCTCACTGCGACTGACCAGATTGCCGCGTCCCTCGGTCAGCTTGTTGCGCGCCGAGCTGTAGGCTTTGTCCAACTGCTGCAAGCGATTGCCGACCTCGTCCAGATCCTGAATGAACAGCACGAACTTGTCATACAGCCAGCCCGCGCGCTCGGCGATTTCCCGGGCGTTCTGACTCTGGCGCTCCTGCTTCCACAGGCTGTCGATCACCCGCAACGTGGCCAGCAATGTGGTCGGGCTGACGATAACGATATTGCGGTCGAAAGCCTCCTGAAACAGGGTCGGCTCGGCTTGCAACGCGGCGGAAAATGCCGCTTCGATCGGCACGAAGAGCAGCACGAAATCAAGGCTGTGCAACCCCTCCAGACGCTTGTAATCCTTGCCCGCCAAGCCCTTGACGTGATTGCGCAGGGACAGCACGTGCTGCTTGATCGCGATCTGCCCCAGGGTGTCGTCTTCAGCGGCCACGTATTGTTGATACGCCGTGAGGCTGACCTTGGAGTCGACCACCACCTGCTTGTCGCCCGGCAGATAAATCACCACATCCGGCTGGAAACGCTCGCCATCCGGCCCCTTGAGGTTGACCTGGGTCTGGTACTCGCGGCCCTTCTCCAGCCCGGCGTGTTCGAGCACCCGCTCAAGAATCAGTTCGCCCCAGTTGCCCTGGGTTTTCTGGCCTTTGAGGGCGCGGGTCAGGTTGGTCGCTTCGTCGCTCAGGCGCAGGTTGAGCGCCTGCAAGCGTTCCAGTTCCTTGGCCAGCGAGAAGCGCTCGCGGGCTTCGGCCTGGTAGCTTTCTTCCACGCGCTTTTCGAAGGACTGAATGCGCTCTTTCAACGGATCGAGTAACTGCCCGAGCCGCTGCTGGCTGGTTTCGGCGAAGCGCTGTTCGCGCTCATCGAAGATCTTGCCCGCCAGTTCGGCGAACTGTGCACGCAGCTCATCCCGCGAACCTTGCAGGTCGTTGAGGCGCTGTTGATGGCTTTCCTGCTGCTCACGCAGTTCGGCATTCAGCGAAGCGGCCTGTGCATCGAGGCGACGCAGTTCGGCTTCCTTGTTGGCGCGTTCAAGGTTCCAGGCGTGGGAAGCGTCGCGGGCGTCATCGCGTTCGATTTGCAGCAACTCGACTTCGCGGCGCAGGGCGGCCAGTTCGGCTTGCTTGGCGGCGTTGGCCTGCCCGAGGTCGGCGATTTCGTCGCGGCTGGCATCCAGTTGTGCGTTGAGCCCGTCCTGCGATAGCTGCGCCATGGCCAGCCGCTCTTCGAGCAAGGCGACCTCGGCCTGCCTGTCACTGGCCCGGCGCTGCAGCTGCCAGGCCAGTGCGAGCAGCGGCAACCCCGCCGCTGCGAGACCGAGCAATACGCTGGTCAAGTCCATAGCCATAGCGACTCCTGCCAATCTTATAAAGCCTGAAGGTTAACCAAGGCGTCAGGTCTTGGACAGCTCAGTCTGCGATGAGCCCGAGTTCCTCTTGCGCACGACGGTCGCCGGCGCGGGCGGCCTGACGCAAAAGATCCTGACCGATACGCCGGTCCCGGGCATTGCCGCATTCACGGCACATCAACTGGCCGAGACGGCTTTGCGCTGCAACCACACCTTCACGCGCCGGCTGCTTGAGCAGGCGACCGGCCAGGTGCTTGGCATTGTGGCTGGCGCTCAGGCGCGGGCTGTCGAGCAGCCACTCGGCCACACGCACGGAAAATCGCTTGGGCGGGGTAACAGGAAGTGGTTGTGAGGTAACAGAGTCTGGTACTGAGCGAAACTTCATAAAACACTGTGGGACAGATCGGAAGGCGCGCCACTCTACTCTCTTTTTCCTACAGGTAAAGTCGAAAAATAACCCGGCACGCCCGTGCTAGAGCAAGCGCTCGGGACAATCCACAGAAGCTGTGGATAACTCAGTGGACAACCGCCCTCCAACCCGCGCAAAGCCTTATGGAATGGGGCTCGCAGTCAAACTGACGATTTTTTCACCAACAAAAAAAAGCGATGGTTTTCATTGACTTAAACTTTCGATACAGGCAGTGACCGGGGTCAGGATTGTTATGACAGCGCCGTTACAGGCTGCGCAACTAATGTGCACAAGTACCTGTTACCCGGTTATATCGGTGCGCTTTTTCGGGTCGTTTTGCATCCCGAACGGGAGATAAGCGGCCTGGCGCCGGTAATGGCTGCACGCTTTTGTGGCGACCGACGGTTGATCGGCAGAGACTCCTTCGCCAGCAGACTCGCTCCCCCACCAGACCGCGATCGCACTGGAAGCGAGCCTGCTGGCGAAGAGGCCTGTCCTGTCACCCGTGATCCGCGCGACCGCACGTCATCTTTTTAACGATGGGTTTGCATAACCCGCAACGATTGGTTAGTATCCGCGGCGTTAGTACCAAGCTGAAAGTCAATTCCGGTCGAACACATCCCCACGGTCAACCTTCTCCCAAGAAGCCTCTACCGAAAAAAGCGGGAAACGACCCCTCGATGGTTTCCAGGTAAATCTTGCGACGACACGCCTTTGAATGAATACAAAGGGTGTTGCGAAGAACACTTACTCTGACCGAACCAACCTGCAAATTGATCAGGATCTTCACCCCGGGCCCAGAACCTTTGCCCTCGTTGTGATGCCTGTCCTCCTAAGTACCTACCTGCCAGCCCAAGCGCGCCAACTTATTCAGCGCTTCAAACTGGCTGCTTTGTTCCAGTCGGGTTCTTCGTTCGACCAACGGTGGTCGACGTTACTGGAACGTTTTAACGTTGCACGGTTCTTATCCGTGTCATTTGTAGGAACACCTAATAACTATGTCTACTCAAATCCAGACTCAGGATGCCATTCGCACCCTAACCAACGCCTTCGCACCGATGAACTGCCTGATCATGGCCGCTCGCAAAGGCTGCTTCAGCTTCACCGTAGTCAATGAACACGGGATCGCCCGCCACAGCGAGCGTCTGTACCCCGATCAGTACTCCAGCGCCGAACCGCTGCAGGCCGTGATCGATCGTACACGTCAGGCCCTGGTTGCCTGAAAGCCGAAAAGGCTGCAAAAAGCAAAAGCCCCGCCTGAAACGCGGGGCTTTTTATTGCCTGATATTTCAGTTTTCGCCCGTCGCGCCTAAGCACCTTCGGATATAACGGTTATAACTCGAAGCCGGAAATATTTTAAAAACAGACCTTTACATCGCGAATATGACACTACACTTCAACTCAAGCGGCTTGATCCGCTTGCGGCGAGCCTGAGTCGATCCACCGCTGCCAAGGCCCCCTTCAGGACTCGCCGAACCATTACAAGATCCGAGGGTTTTATGGGTATCGCTGCCAGCGAACTGTGCCGCTATGTGATCCGTCCTACATTGATTTACCTGGGACGCCACTGCGCGACCGCCGAATCCCTGCTGCTGGGCATCGCCGCCAGCCAGTCCGCCCTCGGATCCGCCCTGCATGACCGCCGTGGCCACGGCCTCTACCGTATTGCCGAGCATCGCCATCAGGCCCTTTGGGATGACTATCTGGCCCTCGACCCGGAGCGCGCCAGCCTGGTGCGCGGCCTCGCCAGCCAGCATGCTTTCCTCAGCGGCCCGCACTTGGAATTGACCGTTAATCTGCGTTACGCCACTGCCATTGCCTGGCTGCTGGTCGAAGAACAAAACCCCACCCTCCCCGACCCGAACGACTTGCTGGGAATGGCGCGCATCTGGCGTCAGACCTTTCAACCCCAAGGTCGTCTGCGCGACTTCACTTACGCCTGGCACACCTGTGTTTCAACGGTGAATCAGGTCGCTTGCTGACCGCCCGGTTTCAGAAGATCGGCCAACAGGTCGCGAATCTGGTCTGATTGTCCTACAAAACCGCTCTAACTCAAGGCATACGGACTATAGCGCTGGGACGAAAATGTTGGTAATTTTCGCCCCGGTGATCATCAGGAGTTCTAATAATGAAAAAAGTCATGCTCAAAACCACCCTTAGCCTCGCCGTTACCCTTGCTTCCACTCAAATTTTCGCGGCCGGCTTTGCCCTAAACGAACAAAGCATCAGTGGGATGGGGACTGGTTTTGCCGGGCGATCTTCTGCTGCCGACGACGCAAGCACTGTTTTTGGCAACCCTGCCGGCATGTCGCGCCTCAAGCGTGAACAAGTTACCGGTGGTGTAGCCGTTGTCGATGCTCATACCGATATCAGCAATGCCAGTTCCAGCCCCAATGGCGGCAGCAACAAAGGCGACATGGTGCCCTTCACCGCTGTACCTATGGGCTTCTACGTCAAACCAATTGATGAGCACTGGGCATTCGGCCTGGGCGTGTACGTGCCGTTCGGTCTGATTACCGACTACGAAAAAGGCTTTGCCGGCCGCTACTTCGGCAGCAAGTCCGAAGTACAAGTGATCACATTCCAGCCAACTGTCAGCTACGCCTTCAACGACAAGGTATCGATCGGTTTCGGTCCGACCATCAACCGCATCGACGGCTCGCTGGAGTCCAATCTGTCGATCTCTCCGGCGTTCCCGGACGGCAAGGTCAAGATCAAGGGTGACGACACCGCACTGGGCTACAACGTCGGCGTACTGGTGCAAGCCACCGACACCACGCGCCTGGGTCTGACGTACCACTCGAAAGTCGACTACAAGCTCGAAGGCGACACCAAGGTCAACTATGGTCTGCTCGGCGCAGTCGGCCTGGGCGCCAACCAGAAGTACGACGCTTCGCTGAAGATCACCACGCCTGAATCCATCGACTTCTCGGTCACCCAGGCAATCAACGATCGCTGGAACGTCTATGCCGGTACCACTTGGACCCGCTGGAGCCAGCTGGAAAAAATCACCGTCAAGAACTCCGGTGTACAACCGCTGCTGGCCGGTCAGTTTGGCGAGATCACCGAAGACCAGAACTGGCACGATTCCTGGGCTTACGCCTTGGGTACGTCGTACCAGTTGAACAAGGAATGGGTACTGCGTACCGGCCTGACCTTCGACCAGTCGCCGACCAACAACGTCGACCGTTCGCCACGCATCCCGACGGGTGACCGGACCATCTTCAGCATCGGCGCTGGCTGGAGCCCGACCGAAGACCTGACCATCGACGTCGCTTACTCGTACCTGAAGGAAGAGTCGGTCAAGATCCGCAACGAAAACGCACGTGGCCAGACCTACGACGCCAAGTATGAAAACTCGGCAAACGGTTTCGGTGTCGGCGCGACCTACCGCTTCTGATGCTGCCGGGCGGGGTTAACCCCTCGCCCACTAAAAAGCCCCGCTCTCTTGTACAGAGGCGGGGCTTTTTTAATGACTTGAGACTCATGTTGAAATACACAAGGCTCCCACCAAAACACTCAACGCATCAGGGCTTCAGCGGTTTCGAAGCGATGGCCTTCTCGATCGCCGCAATAAACTCCGGATCATCCGGCTTGGTCAGGCTTGAAAAACTGGCGATCACCTTGCCCTGGCGATCGACCACGTATTTGTAGAAGTTCCACTTCGGCGCGCTACTCTGCGCAGCGAGTACCTGAAACAGATGCGTAGCGTCATCCCCCCGAACTTTTTGAGGTTCGGTCATGGCGAAGGTCACGCCGTAGTTGGCGTAGCAGACCTTGGCGGTCTCTGCGCTGTCCTTGGACTCTTGCTTGAAGTCATTTGAAGGAACCCCGAGCATTTGCAGCCCTTGCGCCTTGTAGCGCTGATTGAGCGCCTCCAGGCCTTCGAACTGCGGGGCAAAACCGCAGAAGCTGGCAGTGTTGATCACCACCAGCGGTTTATCGGCGTACTGCTGGCACAGGTCAATGGACTCCTTGGCCCGCAATTTGGGCAGCGAACCTTGCAGCAGATCGGGACAGTCAGCGGCCTGGGCCAGGCCAGTCAACGCCATCAGCAACGCGGGAACAGCACACCAGCGCATCAGCATGTCGAGCATCCTTAAGCAGTCATCAGGCTTCGAAGTTACTCGCCACGCCCCGTTCTAGCAAATGCTCATGCCCAACTGCATCAAGGCCAGGCCGCCCTGATGCCAGCCCCACCACACCAACGCCAGCAGAGCAGCGCCGAGGGCAGCGAAGACGAAACGCGGCCAGAGTCGGCTCATGCGGCGTGCGCACGGGGTTGCAGACGCGCGACAGGTCGCTCGCGCACCGGCCAGTTCAACGCGGCGGCCAACAGGCTCAGAAGAATTGCCACTTGCCAGATCAAGTCATAACTCCCGGTACGGTCATAGACCACCCCGCCCAGCCAGCCGCCCAGAAACGAGCCGAGCTGGTGGAACAGGAACACGATGCCGCCAAGCATGGACAGATTGCGCACACCGAACAAGGTCGCCACCGTACCGTTGGTCAACGGTACGGTCGACAGCCACAGGAAGCCCATGGCCATACCAAACAGATAGGCCGAGGTGGTCGTCACCGGCAGCCAGAGGAACAGCACGATCACCACCGCACGCAGCAAATACAGAGCGGTGAGCAGACGCGGCTTGGACATGCGCCCGCCCAGCCACCCGGCCGTATACGTGCCGAAGATATTGAACAGACCGATCAGCGCCAGCACAGTGGTGCCAACGGTGGCCGGCAAATGTTGATCGACCAGATACGCCGGCAGGTGCACACCAATGAACACCACTTGAAAACCGCAGACGAAAAACCCGAACGCCAGCAGCCAGAAACCGGAATGCGAACAGGCTTCGCGCAACGCTTCGGACAGGGTCTGTTCATGCCCCGACACTGGCAGCGGCTTGTCCTTGAGCATGCTCACCAGCGGCACGATCAGCGCCACCAGCAGGCCGAGTACCAGCAACGCCGCCGACCAGCCGAGCCAGCCGATCAGGCCGAGCGTGCCCGGTAACATGGCAAACTGGCCAAAGGACCCCGCCGCACTGGCGATGCCCATGCCCATGCTGCGTTTTTCCGGCGGTACGGCACGGCCGACCACACCGAGGATCACCGAGAACGAAGTGCCGGACAGACCGATGCCGATCAACAGACCGGCACTCAAGGACAGGGTCAACGCCGAATCGGACAACCCCATGCATACCAGGCCCAAGGCGTAGAGCACGCCGCCGATCAGTACCACTTTCGCCGCACCGAAACGATCGGCCAACGCGCCGGTAAACGGCTGCGCCAGACCCCAGATCAGATTCTGCAAGGCAATGGCGAAGGCAAACACTTCGCGCCCCCAGCCGAACTGCGCGCTCATCGGTGACAGAAACAACCCGAAGCCGTGTCGCACGCCCAATGACAACGCCAGAATCAGCGCACTCCCCAGCAACACCCAACCGCACGTACGCCACATCGTTGTCATTGTTATTCTCCAGTCGCGGGTATATACCCGCTTGAACCCGAAAAAACCGGCATCAGGCCAGTTCGTCCAGCAATTTCAGCAAGGTTTCACGCTTCTCGGCACCCAGACGGTCGATCAACCGTTGCTGCGCCGCTTCCCAGGCTGGCAGTGCAGCGGCCAGGCGTTGCGCGCCGGTTTCGGTGAGCCGGACGATGCGGTTGCGCATGTCTTCGCCCTCGGCCAGCGCCACCAGACCGTCGCCTTCCAGCACCCGCAGATTGCGGCCCAGGGTGCTGCGATCCAGGCCCATGGCTTCGGCCAGTTCCGAGATGCTCGGCTGATCCAGACGCTGCAGGTTACACAGCAAAGAATACTGGGCAACGTTGATCCCGAAGCCGTCGAGGGCGCCGTCGTAATGCCTGCTGACGCCACGCGCGGCGCGACGCAGGTTGGTGCACAAACACTGAGAAGGAAGCATGATGCGTGTATATACCCGCGACTGTGTTAAATCAAGTTACACATGAGTTTATCAATAAGATTTGTTGCGTCTGCCCCACCGCCATCGCTGGTCCCACAGTTTTTGCAAGTCGTCACAAAATCTGTAAACGCCCTCAATACCTGAGGGCGCTGGCTTACCAGCGAAGAGGCCTGAACATTCACCATAAACCGGTCAGACCAACGCCAACCCCACCAGCACCGCCATCTCCAGCAATTCCAGCAACGCCCCCGCCGTATCGCCCGTAGTCCCGCCCAACCGCCGCATCATCACCTGCCGCAGCCAGACAAACATCCCGAACGCAACAACCAGCGCAACAACCGCTTCAACCCCGGCGATCAGCAAAGAGCCCAGCATACTTGCGCCAAGCACCCACCATCCTGCCCTGCGCGGCAGATGATCGGCCAACGCCTGCCCCAATCCTCCCGCCCGCACATACGGCGTGGTCAGAAACAACCCCAACAGCGCCGCACGCCCCAGCATCGGCACGATGAGCAACACCACGCCCTGCTGTTGCTCGATCAGCGCCAGCAATGCGGCAAACTTGAGCAGCAACACCAACACCAGCGTGACCACCGCAATCGGCCCGCTGCGCGGATCCTTCATGATTGTCAGGGTGCGCTCCCGATCACCGAAGCCACCAAGCCAGGCGTCAGCGCTGTCGGCCAGTCCGTCGAGGTGCAGCGCGCCGCTGAGCAGCACCCACACGGTCAGCAACAGCGCCGCATGCAACAACAATGGTGCGCCGGCCAACGCCAGGTTCAACCCCCAGAGCATCACCCCGAACAGCAACCCCACCAGCGGATAACACAGCAACGAACGGCCGAGCTGCTCCGGCTGCGGCATCCCCGGCAGACGAATCGGCAGACTGCTGAGAAATTGCAGGGCGATCCACAGTGGCAACATGTCAGTGACCTTCCTTGAGCGAACCATTGGCTTCGACCGTCAGGGAAAACACTGATGCATGCGCGACCTCGACACTCAGCAACTGCTCACGGGGCAGCCCCCGCGCCTGCGCCAGCAACAGGCGCATCACGCCGCCGTGACTGATCAGCAAGACGCGCTCGCCAGCATAGGCCTGATGCAGGCGCGTAATCGCGCCGAGCACGCGAGCCGCAAAATCGCTGACCGCCTCACCCTGTGGCGGGGTAAACGCATACGGGTCCGCCCAGAACAGCCCCAGCGCCTCGGCATCGGACTCCATGAGCGCTGCGGCACTTTGCCCTTCCCAGGCGCCGAAATGCAGTTCCTGCAGATCCTTGTCCAGTTGCACCGGCAGATTCAGTTGCTCACCCAATTCTGCAGCGAACCGTGCACAACGCTGCAGCGGCGAGCTGACCAGCCGATCCCACGGCCCGCCTGCGACCACTGCCGCGCGCATCTGCGCCCAGCCTTGTTCGGTCAGCGCATCATCGAGACTGCCGCGCAAACCACCGCCCAGTTCAGTCTCACCGTGACGCAGCAGATCCAGACGCAAGGTCATGCCGGACGATCCGCCACCGCCGCCTCGGCGAAGGTCGCCATCTGTCCGTGCAGGTCGCACGCCAGACGCAACAACGGCACCGCCAGCGCTGCCCCGCTACCCTCGCCCAGACGCAAGCCGAGTTCCAGTAGCGGTTCGGCGCCGAGGGTTTCCAGCACATGGCGATGGCCCGGTTCGGCACCACGATGACCGAACAGCAACCATTCGCGGCAGGCGGGATTCAAACGCACGGCAACCAGCGCGGCGACGGTGCAGATAAAGCCGTCGACCAACACTGCAACGCCTTCCTGGGCTGCCGCCAGGTACGCACCGACCAGCGCCGCAATCTCGAAACCGCCGAGGTTGAACAGGGTTTGCAGCGCATCGCCACGCTGCGCAGCGTGCAGGGCCAACGCGCGCTCGATGACTTGGGCCTTATGGCTGACACCTTCGGCATTCAAACCGGTACCGGGACCGGTCAAGTGGGCCACCGGGCAATCGAGCAAGGCGCAGGCCAGCGCACTGGCAGCGGTGGTGTTGCCGATGCCCATTTCGCCACCGATGAACAGCTGCGCACCCACCGCTTTCGCCCGCAACACGCTGTCGCGACCGGCCTGCAAGGCGAGTTCGCCCTGCGCTGGAGTCATCGCCGCGCCCTTGACGAAGTTCGCCGTGCCCGGACCGACATTCAGGTGCAATACGCCCGGCAGGTTCAACGACGGCGTCACGGTGCCCAGGTCTACCACTTCCAATTGCGCACCGAGTTGGCGCGCCAGCACACTGATCGCTGCGCCACCACTGACGAAATTGAGCAGCATCTGCCCGGTGACTTCCTGCGGGAACGCAGACACTCCTTCGGCGACCACGCCGTGATCGCCGGCAAAAATCGCGATCCAGATCTGCTTAAGCGTCGGCTTGACCTGCCCTTGCAGGCCCGCCAGTTGTACCGCCACGGTTTCCAGGCGACCGAGGGAGCCGGCCGGCTTGGTCAATTGCTGTTGCCGCGCCGCCGCTTGGGCGACAACCTCGGCATTCACCGGTTTGCACGGATTGAGCCACCAGGTTTGAGTCATAACGCAGGTCCTTTCAGAGTCAGGGGCAGGCCGGCGACGGTCAGGACGACACGCTGACAGCGCTCAGCCAGAGCTTGATGCAGCCAACCGGCTTCATCGACGTAGCGGCGAGTCAATTCGCCCAGCGGCACGACACCCATTCCGGTCTCGTTGCTGACAAAAATGATTTCCCCCGGCAATGACGCCAGGCCGTCCAGCAGGGCGTCACGCTCAGCGGCCAGACGCTCTGCGTCATCGAGCATCAGCAGATTGGTCAGCCACAGAGTCAGGCAATCGACCAACAGGCAGCGCTCGGCACTGGCAGACTCGCGCAGCACGCGGGCCAGTTCGAGCGGCTCCTCGATCAGGGCCCATTCGACAGGACGGCGGGCGCGGTGATGGGCGACGCGGTCGCTCATTTCGCCGTCCAGCGGTTGGCTGGTGGCGATATAAGTGACCTGCAACTGGCTGTCGCTGGCGAGTTTTTCCGCCAGGCGACTTTTGCCGGAGCGGGCGCCGCCGAGGATCAGTTGGAGCATTTTTTTATCCAGAAAAGGTTTAGTGAGATCACCGGCCTCATCGCGGGCAAGCCCGCTTCCGCAGGTTTCAGTGGTGTTCACAAAATATGTATCCGACATCAAACCCTGTGGGAGCTGGCTTGCCAGCGATGGGGCCTGGACAGGCCACTCAAATCCCACAGAGCTGACGCAATAGCCCGGTATCCAGATGCTTTTCCACCAGATCCGCCAGCCGTTCGATATCGCGCTCGCGCAATCCGTGGTAATCCACCTCTTGCACATCGCTCAAACCGGCCCAACGCAACAGCGCCGCACAGGCTTGCGGCGATTCGAACAGACCGTGCAAATAGGTGCCGAACACCTGCCCGTCCAGACTCTGCGCACCGTCGCAACGACCGTCATCCAGATGCACCGCCGCGTTTTCCAGCGCCGGCCCCACCGTCACGCCTGCATGGATTTCATAGCCGCTGACCTCGGCGTCTTCCAGCGCCAGCCGCCCGCGCACGTTGCGTAATTGTTTTTCGGCTTCCAGCGTCGTGTCGAACGCCAGCAAGCCCAATCCGGCGCTGGAACCTGCGGCCCCTTCCAGCCCCAGCGGATCGTGCACCTGCTCGCCCAGCATTTGCAGACCGCCGCAAATTCCCAGCACTTTGCCGCCGTAGCGCAAATGCCGGTTGATGGCTGCTTCCCAGCCATTGGCGCGTAGATACGCGAGATCGCTGCGCACACTTTTCGACCCCGGCAGAATGATCAGATCGGCGGCAGGAATCGCCTGCCCCGGGCCGATGAATTGCAGGTCCACTTGCGGGTGCAAACGCAGCGGATCGAAATCGGTGTGGTTGCTGATGCGCGGCAACACCGGTACCACCACTTTCAGCACTTGCTCGGCCTTGTCGGTCTGGCGCTGATCGATGCCGTCCTCGGCCTCCAGATGCAGATCCATCACATAGGGCAAGACGCCAACCACCGGTTTTCCGGTGCGTTGTTCCAGCCAGTCGAGGCCTGGTTGCAGCAAGGCGATATCGCCGCGAAAGCGGTTGATGATGAAGCCTTTGACTCGCGCCTGCTCGCTCGGCGAGAGCAACTCCAGCGTGCCGACCAGATGCGCAAACACCCCGCCGCGATTAATGTCGGCAATCAGCAACACCGGGCAATCCACCGCCTCGGCAAAACCCATGTTGGCAATGTCACCGGCACGCAGATTGATCTCCGCCGGCGAGCCTGCACCTTCGACCATCACCAGCGGATACGCTGCAGTGAGGCGTTGGTGCGAAGCGAGCACCGCCTGCATGGCGATGGCTTTGTAGTCGTGATACGCCACGGCGTTCATGCTGGTGACGGCGCGGCCGTGGATGATCACTTGCGCGCCGGTATCGCTGTTGGGTTTGAGCAGCACCGGGTTCATGTCGGTGTGCGGCTCAAGAAACGCCGCCTGCGCCTGCACCGCTTGCGCACGGCCGATCTCGCCGCCGTCGGCGGTCACCGCGCTGTTGAGCGCCATGTTCTGCGGTTTGAACGGCACGACCGCCACGCCCTGACGGGTCGCCCAGCGGCACAGTGCTGTCACCAGCGTGCTTTTGCCGGCGTCGGAAGTGGTGCCCTGCACCATCAGGGTGGTCATTTCGATTCCTTGGTAAAGGCTTGCAGCGCTTTTTCGAGCCGCGCCTCTTCAGCCGCGTCGGCGGGCAGGCCGAAACGCAGACTGCTGTTGTGGGTGAAGAGACGCAGGAGAATGCCGCGGCGGGCCATGAATTCATGCAACGTCGCCGCATGCTCGGTGCTCAGCCACTGGAACAGTGCACAACCACCCTGCGGCTTGAAACCATAACGCTCAAGCAACGAGGCCAGACGCTCGCTGGCTTCGTCGCTGCGAATGCGTTGACGTGTATGACCTTCAGTGTCTTGCAGACAGGTCTGCCCGAGCACCCGCGTCGGTCCGCTGACAGCCCACGGCCCGACCTGTTCGGCGAGCAATCGGAGCAGCCGGCGTTCGGCCAGGACAAAGCCGAGGCGAACGCCGGCCAGACCAAAAAATTTGCCGAACGAACGCAAGACAATCAGACCGACCAGATGAGTGTGCGCAGCCAGACTCAGCTGCGGCGTGTTGTCCATGAACGCCTCATCGACCACCAGCCAGCCGCCACGCTGGGCGAGCCGCGCGTGCCAGTCGAGCAGACGCGCCGGGGTCAGGCTCAGGCCGGTCGGGTTGTTCGGATTGACCACCACCAGCACATCGAGGCTGTCGAGAAAAAACTCGACTTCCTGTTCCAGCACTTCGCGCACGATATAGCCGCTGCGCCGCCACGCTTCGGCGTGTTCGGCATAACACGGCGACAACACACCGACCTTGCCGGCACGGCGCAAACGCGGCAACAACTGGATGGCCATCTGCGAACCGGCCACTGGCAATACCTGCGGTGCGCCATAGTAGTCACACGCGGCCTGCTCCAGACCGTCATCGGTTTCCGGCAGGCGCGCCCAGGCGCGCAGCGGAATCACCGGGACCGGAAACGGCCACGGCGCGAGACCGCTGGACAGATCGAGCCAGTCGGCCTCGGCGATACCGTAATCGAGTGCAGCCTTGCGCAGCCGGCCACCGTGCTCAAGCATAGAATTCAGCCCCCACGCAGAGAATCAGCAGCCATAACCATACCCCGCGCTGGACCAATTGCCAGCCGCGATCAATGGAATCGGCATCGGCCGGCACACCTTCACCAAGTTGTGGACGCTCGTGCAGTTCGCCGTGGTAGATCGCCGGGCCGCCCAGCTCCACACCCAGCGCGCCAGCGCCGGCCGCCATGACCGGGCCAGCGTTGGGGCTGTCCCACTTGGGCGCCTGGCTGCGCCAGCACTTCCAGGCCAGTCGGGTATTGCCGAGCAACGCGTAGGTCAACGCCACCAGACGCGCAGGAATGTAGTTGAGGACGTCGTCGATTTTCGCCGCTGCCCAACCGAAGCGCTCGAAGCGTTCGTTGCGATAGCCCCACATCGCGTCGAGCGTATTGCTCAAACGATAGAGCACCACGCCCGGCGCACCGGCGACGATAAACCAGAACAGCGCGGCGAACACCGCGTCGCTGCCGTTTTCCAGCACCGATTCGGTGGCGGCGCGAGCGACGGCGGTGCTGTCCAGTTCACAGGTCTGGCGGCTGACCAGATAGCCGACGCGCTTGCGCGCCTCTTCCAGATCATCGCTGCGCAGGGCTTTGGCTACGGGCTCGACGTGTTCGCCAAGACTGCGCATGCCGAGGGCGCAATACAGCGCGAGAATCTCGACGATCCAGCCCACGTACGGCGCCCAGGAAAACGCGGTGGCGAGCAGCGTCAGCGGCAGCACGGCGATCACCCACGCGGTGACCCCATGGCTGCGCCAGCCGCGCCCGCCCGCATTGAAACGTTGCTCGATGCGCCCGGCGAAATTGCCGAACGCCACCAGCGGATGCCAGCGTTTCGGTTCACCCAGCAGCGCATCCAGCGCCACGGCGGCGACACTCAACAACGCCACACTCATTGACTCACTCCCCAAAAATTTTCAAACAGCAACTCATTCAGCGGACGCGCCTGCGCCCACCCTTCGAGGACCAGCATCGGTGCCGGATAAAATGCCTTGACCGGCCCCAGACACAACACAGCCAGCGGCTTGGCCCCGGCCGGCAGTTGCAGCAGATCGGCCAGCGCCTGCGGTTCGAACAGCGACACCCAGCCCATGCCCAGGCCTTCGGCGCGAGCGGCCAGCCACAGGTTCTGGATCGCACAGGACAACGAGGCCATGTCCATTTCCGGCAACGTGCGGCGACCGAAAATATGTTTTTCGCGATCATCCATCAGCGCCGCGACCAACACCTCGGCGCAGTCGTTGATGCCTTCGACCTTGAGCTTCATGAACTCATCGCTGCGCTCGCCAAGGGCTTCGGCAGTGCGGATGCGTTCTTCTTCCACGAGGTTCTGGATCTGCCCGCGCAAGGTGCGATCACTGATGCGGATGAAGCGCCACGGCTGCATCAGACCGACGCTCGGCGCCTGATGGGCAGCCTCCAATAGACGGCGCAACAGCTCCGGTTCGACCGTGCCGCCAGCAAAGTGGCGCATGTCGCGGCGTTCGGCGATGGCTCGATAGACGGCTTGGCGCTCGGCCTCGGTAAATGCGTTGTCTGTCATGGCCTCTTCGCGAGCAAGCTCGCTCCCACATTGGACGGGGTGTTTGCTCAAGAAACGCGATCCCCTGTGGGAGCGAGCTTGCTCGCGAAGGCGGCGTCACGATCTGGCGCAAACAATGCGGCAATCGCAGCAGGATTCGACGGAAAATAAAAGTGCACATACGAAGCCGTCATCCGCCCCTCGCGATAAACCGCCTCGGCCCCGCGTCCGCCATTCGGGCTCAAGCCACGGGCAATCGGTGTCAGCTCAGTGGTGGTCAGCGAATGATGATAGGTGTGGCCGCGCAACGAACCTTCCGGCAGGTCCACCGCTTGCAGCGCCAGTGCCGCCAGACGTTTTTGCATCACCGCATCACCGCGCAGCAGCCCGAGCAGTTCGGCACGGCGGCCTTCGACATCGGTCAACGAATCAAGCAGATAGAGCATGCCGCCACATTCGGCGAGCAACGGCTTGCCGGCCGCATGGTGCGCGCGGATCGCGTCGAGCATTGCGGTGTTTTGCGACAACGCCGCGTGGTGCAGTTCCGGGTACCCGCCGGGCAGATACAGGCTGTCGGCCTCGGGCAATTGCGTGTCGCGGATCGGCGAGAAGAAACTCAACTCGGCGCCCATCGCCCGCAACAGGTCGAGGCTGGCGCCGTAGATAAAGGCAAAGGCTTCATCGCGGGCGACGGCAATGCGCACGCCTTCGAGCAATGGTTCGGCGGTGATGACTTCAGGCGCGGCAAATTCCACGGCCGGTGGCAGCGCTACCTCGCAACTGCTGGCCAATGCTTCGGCGGCCGCGTCGAGACGCAGATCCAGGTCATTGAGTTCACTGGCCTGCACCAGACCGAGGTGCCGGCTCGGCAACTCGATTCCGGTTTCGCGGGACAATGCACCGTACCAGCGCAGGCCTTCAGTGAGGCTGCCTTCGAGCAATTGCGCGTGACGCAAGGTGCCGACGCGGTTAGCCAGCACGCCGGCGAACGGTAGATCCGGTTGATACTTCGCCAGGCCCAGCGCCAACGCACCGAAAGTCTGCGCCATCGCGGTGCCGTCGATCACGCCAAGTACCGGCACGCCAAAATGCCGCGCCAGATCGGCGCTTGATGGCGTGCCGTCGAACAGGCCCATCACACCTTCGATCAGGATCAGATCGGCCTCGGCGGCCGCTTCCCACAGCAAACGCCGACTGTCCTGCTCGCCGACCATCCACATGTCCAGTTGATACACCGGCGCACCGCTGGCGCGCTCGAGAATCATCGGGTCGAGAAAGTCCGGGCCGCACTTGAAGACGCGTACCTTGCGCCCCTGATTGCGATGCAAACGCGCCAGCGCAGCGGTGACGGTAGTCTTGCCCTGACCGGAGGCCGGCGCGGCGATCAACACCGCCGGGCAGTGACGTGGCTGATTCAAAGTTCGACGCCTTTCTGCGCTTTGATGCCGGCCTGGAAGGCATGTTTGAGCATGCCCATTTCGGTGACGGTGTCACCCATCTCGATCATTTCCGGCTTGGCTGCGCGACCGGTGACGACCACGTGCTGCATCGGCGGACGCGCCTGCAAGTCGCTCAGTACCCGATCGAGGTCGAGGTAGCCGTGCTTGAGGGCGATGTTCAATTCATCCAGCACCACCAGGCCGATCGACGGATCGCGCAACAGTTCGCGGGACACTTCCCACGCCGCTTCGGCGGCGGCGATATCGCGCTGACGATCCTGGGTTTCCCAGGTGAAGCCCTCGCCCATCACATGAAAGCGCACTTGCTCCGGGAAGCGGCGGAAAAACAGCTCTTCGCCGGTGCTGTTACGGCCCTTGATGAACTGCACCACGCCGCACTGCATGCCGTGGCCCATCGCGCGGGCAAGCATGCCGAACGCCGAACTGCTTTTGCCTTTGCCGTTGCCGGTCAGCACCAGCACCAGACCGCACTCATCGGGCGAGTTGGCGATGCGCTCGTCGATCACGGCTTTTTTGCGCTGCATACGCGCCAGATGGCGTTCATCACGCTCGGGGGAATCAGTCATGGGGGAGCTCTCCGTTGAGGCTGAATAACGGCGGGCAGGCACAAGAATAGACGGCAAAAAGCCTGGCATCGCCCACCGTGATGCCGCTGGATGGATCAGGCCGGTCTCCGGGCTCATGAGCGGCGATGCGCCTGGCTGCGCGCCTTCCCGCTTCTGTCGAGGCAGTGGCTCAAGGCGCAGCTTTTACTCATTTACCGTTGCGGGGGCAGCGCCGGGATTGTGGTGGTTCTTCGCGCGAAGACAACCCTCACCGGCTTCCCTGTTTCACTCTGTCGACGGGGTGTCACAGAGCACCTGAAACAAGCCGCGAAGGTTAGAGGGTTGGGGGTGGAGCGTCAATTAAAGAGGGGGACATCGGTCGAATAACTGCCGTCGATCAATTATCTGACGCCAATCTTGTGCCACACTGATACAAGTGATATCAAAGAGCCATGCTTTTCTCGGAAAAGCCCATCACAACAATAAGGATGATGACGATGCAAGGCATGATCATCAGCAACCCGCGCCTGGAATTCCTGCGCCCGGTGCTTGAACGCTGGTTTGACTGTATCGACCGTTACAACGCCGTGCGCGGCGACAGCGACACGCCTTACTGGCATGACGAGAACGCCAATCTCGGATTGCTCTCGGCGGCAGCCTGGATGGCCGAGCTGGTGACCCTCAGCCAGACGCCCAGCCGCAAACAGAACGAGGATGGCGAGCGCAACGCCCGCGCCGATCTGTTTATCGCCGGGACTGACGACCGCGCCTTCATTCAGGCCACGCAGCGCTGGCCCCGGGTCAACAACCTCAACCTGACCCAGGCCCTGCAGGACATCACCAGCGACGCCAAACGCATCAGCTACGCCAGTGATATGCGGCTTGGCTGCCTGTTCGTCGCCCCGCAAAAGGCCCAGCACAGCGCCAGCCCTGAAGAATTGCAGGACATGGTCGACGATCTGCAAAAGGAACACACCTGCGCAGTCGCCTGGTACTTCCCTTACGCCTACCGAAAACTGCGCAGCGAAGCCGGCAACTATCACCCGGGCATCGCCGTGCTGTTCAAAGAGGCCCGTGGCTAAGCGGTTGAACCATCGGGCGCGTCAGCTCCTCTATGATTAGGAATGCATTCATAGGGAAGATCAGTAATGCGCAAAACCCGACTCGCTTTCGTCATCGCCCTCGCCGGAGGGCTCACCGCCTGCGGTGAATCCTCCAGCCTGCAAGTCTCCGACGGCACCGGCCCGTCACCGAAACTGCCCGAACCGAACAAGACCCTGATCCCGACAGTGAACATCGCTCCGGCGGTCGGCTGGCCCGCCGGCGGCAAACCAACCGCTGCGGCCGGCACCCAAGTGGCAGCGTTTGCCGAAGGCCTCGATCATCCGCGCTGGCTCTACGTACTACCCAACGGTGACGTGCTGGTAGCGGAAACCAACGCGCCGCCGAAACCGGACGACAGCAGCGGCATTCGTGGCTGGGTCATGAAAAAAGTCATGGGCAAGGCCGGTGCCGGCGTGCCGAGCCCGAACCGTATCACCCTGCTGCGCGATGCCGATCACGACGGCGTAGCGGAGACCCGCACAGTATTTTTGCAAAACCTCAACTCGCCGTTCGGCATGACACTGGTGGGCAATGACCTGTATGTCGCCGACACCGATCGCCTGCTGCGCTTTCACTACGAACCCGGCGCGACCGAGATCAAGACGCAGCCGATCAAGGTCACCGATCTTCCGGGCGGCACGCTGAATCACCACTGGACCAAAAACGTCATCGCCAGCAAGGACGGCAGCAAGCTGTACGTCACCGTCGGCTCGAACAGCAACGTCGGCGAAAACGGTCTGGATAAAGAAGAAGGACGCGCAGCGATCTGGGAGGTGGATCGCGCCACTGGCAATCACCGGATCTTCGCCTCGGGCATCCGCAACCCCAACGGCCTGGCCTGGGAACCCACCACGGGCGCACTGTGGACGGCGGTCAACGAGCGTGACGAAATCGGTAGCGACCTGGTGCCGGACTACATCACTTCGGTCAAGGACGGTGGTTTCTATGGCTGGCCATTCAGCTATTACGGGCAGCATGTGGATGAGCGCGTGAAACCGCAAAACCTTGATCTGGTGGCCAAGGCCATCGCCCCGGACTATGCCGTAGGCCCGCACACCGCTTCGCTGGGCCTGACGTTCGCCGAGGGCAATAGCCTGCCGGCGCAGTTCAAGGAAGGCGCGTTCATCGGGCAGCACGGCTCATGGAACCGCAAGCCGCACAGTGGCTATAAAGTGATTTTTGTCCCGTTCAGCGCTGGCAAACCGAACGGAACACCGGTGGATGTGCTGACCGGTTTCCTCGACAAGGATGAGAATGCGCTAGGTCGCCCGGTGGGCGTGGTGATCGACCAGCAAGGGGACTTGCTGGTGGCCGATGATGTGGGCAACAAAGTGTGGCGAGTATCGTCCGCCAAATAACTTTTGCCTGAACCAAAACAACTGCAGGAGTGAGCCTGCTCGCGATGACAGCGTCATCTTCAACATCACTGTTGATTGACCGCTATCGCGAGCAGGCTCACTCCTGCATTGGAGGGTGAGTCATTGAACTAAGGGTTACGCGCCAGGTGCTCAGGTTGCAACACGCGCTTGGCACTCAGATACGCTTTCTGCCAATACGCCTTCGACAGGCTGTCCAGCTTCACCGTACCGCCGGTTGCCGGCGCATGCACGAAGCGCCCTTCCCCGACATAAATCCCCGCATGGCTGACCTGCGAACCGCCATTGGTGGCAAAGAAGATCAGATCACCGGTCTGCAAGCCTTCCTTGCCGACATTCGGCGCCTGCATCACGATCATCTCTCGCGTGGAACGCGGCAAGCTGATACCCGCCGCATCACGGTAGACGAAACCGATCAGACCACTGCAATCAAACCCGGAGTCTGGTGTATTGCCGCCCCAGCGATAAGGCGTGCCAACCAGGCCCAGGGCGCGAAACAGCACGTCTTCAGCAGCGGGCGAGAATGACTGGGAGGGTCCGAACACTACCGGGGCGCGCACCACAGGCGCGGGCGGTGGTGTGCGACTGGCGCAGGCGCTGAGCAGCGCTGCGCAGAAGATCAAAGCAAGGCGGGCCGACATCGTCATAAGCAGAACATCCTGATCTGGCTGCGGCTTTCTCTGCCGGATGGACAGAAAACAAAACCGCCTGCGGAGCACGCAGGCGGTTTGCCATCAATATAGATACAGGATTCTAGCGGCTATACGACAAACTTCAAGTAAGACTTTAACTTCACCTTGTAAAGTCTGGGTCTACTCGGCTGCCGGCGCCGTTTTGGTCGCCACGGACGTGGCGACAACGGGGAATTACTTGCGAGCGGTGACCACGGTCGGAGCCATCGCCAGGGCGCGCTTGGCTTCAATGAAGGTTTTGCTCCAGTAGCTGTCACCCAGGCTGTCGATGCGAACACCGCCGCTGCGACGACTGCTGGAGTGAATGAACTGGTTGTCACCCAGGTAGATCCCGGCGTGACTCACACGACCGCGACGACCATTGGTGGCGAAGAACAGCAGATCGCCCGGTTCGAGATTGCTTCGCGAGACCAGCGGGGCATCCACGTTGATCATTTCGCGAGTGGAGCGCGGCAGGTTCATGCCGGCTTCTTCGCGGAACAGATAGCCGATGAAACCGCTGCAATCGAAACCGGCTTCAGAGGTGCCGCCGAAACGGTAACGGGTACCGATCAGGGACATGCCGCGTTCGAGAATGCTGTCGGCCAGAACAGGCAGCTCATACGGCTTCTTGTTGAAGTCCGACAGCTCTTTTTCGGTGTCCAGCTCTTCCTGGAAAATAACGGAAGACTGGGCAGTGGCAGAACTTTTAACCTGTTGAGGCTGCTCTTGAACTGGAGAATGAGCAGCGCAACCGAACAACAGGGTGACGAGTGCGAGAGGCACGAGGGGTGCGAAGCGATTTAGCATGGGCACGACCGTGGCTGATAGTTGTAAAGAAGCCGAGACTATGCCCGCTATCGACCTCATTTGCAAATTCAATCGACCTTTTTGTGACTTCTCGGTTTCTCGTTTACATCTAAGCGCTTAAGCCCATTTGAACCGATACGCAGCCTGCCAACCGTGCAGGAAAGCGGATTTTCTGACGCCTGAAATATGGCAAAACCCGCTGCAAGCCGCAGTTTCAGCGGGTTTGGCTACCAGCCCAGGGTTTCTTTGAGGAAAGGAATAGTCAGCTTGCGCTGGGCCTGCAAAGAGGCCTGATCGAGTTGTTCGAGCAGATCGAACAATGCACTCATGCTGCGGGTACCGCGCGTCAAAATAAAATGACCGACTTCATCGGTCAGGTGCAGACCGCGACGGGATGCGCGCAATTGCAGCGCACGCAATTTGTCTTCATCGGAAAGAGGACGCATCTGGAAAATCAACGCCAGGGTCAGGCGCGATTTCAAGTCCGCCAGTTTGACGGGCAACTCACGCGGCGAAGTAGACGCGGCGATCAGCAGGCGCCGTCCGCTGTCACGCAAGCGGTTGAACAGATGAAACATCGCCTCTTCCCAGTCAGCCTTGCCGGCGATCACCTGCAGATCATCCAGGCAAACCAGCTCGTACTGCTCCAGGTTGTCGAGGATTTCAACGCCGCGATCCATCAACTCGGCCAGTGGCAGGTACACCGCCGGCTCGCCCATCTGCTCGAAACGCAGGCAGGCCGCCTGCAACAGATGCGTACGCCCTACGCCGTGTTTGCCCCACAGATAGATCAGGCTTTCTGTCCAGCCGGCGTCGGCTTCGCATAGGCGCTCGACATAGCCGAGTGCAGCGGCATTGGCGCCTGGGTAGTAGTTGATGAAGGTGGCGTCGTCACGCAGACGCACACCTAGGGGCAGCTGAATCGGTTTCATGCTGACTGAACAGTTCTCAAGGAACCGTTAGTGGCCTCTGTGTAAAGTTTGCGAAGTTTATACCCGTGAAGCTGAGCGCACAATGCGACAGAGTCCAAGCAAAATCAAAGGTTTGCGTTAACACGCTGGTTTTATGACAGATTCTTTGGCGCCAGGGCCTGCAGGACACGGGCCAACCCGACGCTTCGCCGGGTTGACCCTCTCCTCTACAGCTCTGGCTCATCCACGCCACTATAGATGTCGGAATCCTTGTACAGGTCGTGCACATGGCGCACCAGCACCATGATCACCGCCGCCACCGGCAGCGCCAGCAGCACACCGGTGAAGCCGAACAACTCGCCACCGGCGAGGATGGCAAAGATCACCGCAACCGGGTGCAGACCGATGCGATCGCCGACCAGCAGCGGCGTCAGCACCATACCCTCGAGCGCCTGACCGACCATAAACACCGCGACAATCCCGATCATCGGATACAGGTCGCCACCGAACTGGAACAACCCGGCAATCAGCGCCGCGCCAATCCCGATCACGAACCCCATGTACGGCACGATCGCCGCCAGCCCCGCAATCAAGCCAATCAACAGACCCAGTTCCAGGCCGACGATCATCAACCCCGCGGCATAGATCACGCCCAGCGCCAGCATTACCAGCAATTGCCCGCGCACAAACGCGCCGAGCACCTCATGGCATTCACCGGCCAGCGAGACGATGGTCTCCTCACGATCACGCGGCAACAGGCTGCGGATCTTGGCCATCATCACGTCCCAGTCGCGCAGCAGGTAAAAGCTCACGACCGGAATCAGCACCAGATTCGCCAGCCAGCCGATCAGCGCCAGGCTGGAAGCCGTGGCCTGACTCAGCACCACACCGACAATGTCAGTGGTCTGCCCCATGTGCTCGCTGATCGCCGCCTTGACCTTGTCGAACTTCCAGAAGCCGTCTGCCAGCCCCAGTTTCGACTGCGCCCACGGCAACGCCGTGTGTTGCAGCCAGTCGAGCATCTGCGGCGCCAGTTCATACAAACGCAGCAACTGCTTGGCGAGCATGGGCACCAACACCAGCAACAGGGTTGTGACGATCAGCGTGAACAAGGCAAACACCGCGATTACGCCCCAGGTCCGCGACAGGCCGAGCCGCTCAAGACGATCCACCAGCGGATCGAACAGATAGGCCAGCAGCAAGGCCACCAGAAACGGCGTGAGGATCGGATGCAGCAACCAGACAAACGCGCAAAGCAGGACTACCCCACCGAGCCAGAACCAACGCCGCGAATCGGCCATGTACCCACTCCTGTTGCTTCTATATAAGGAAAGACTTACCAGCGAAACCGCAACGATGGCGCCACAGGTGCCGTAGCCGCAGCGACAACCGGCGCGGCACCGGCAACCGTCGGTTGTGGCGCCGCCGCCGGTGCCGGCGCTTCAGCCGGCAATTCCTGCAACTTCGCCAATGACAATTGCGCACGCAACTGATCGGCACTGCCGTTGACCCGATACACGATGCGATCACCCTCGACACTTTGCAGACGCACACCGAACGGCTCGAGTAACCGCAGCAACGCGGCGTAGTGCTCCAGATTCATCCCCTGCACTTCCAGGGTCTGTTGACCCGACACCCCAGGCTTGGCAACAAACCGCGGTGCCAGACGCTCGGCCACCGCCAGCATCACCGCGTCGGCCACCGCCGCCTGGTCGGCGCCCTGCACGCTGCCGGCCTCTTTCTGATCGCCCAGCCACAGATGCCATTTGGCCTGCCACTGCCCGCCCTCTTCACGCGCATGCACCGCCAGCAAGGCGTCAGCGCTGTAACGTTCCGAAGCGCCACGCAGTGGTGCCGGATCGGTGCCTTCCAGCGCGGGTGCGGTAGCCACCAGTTGCTCGCTCAGATCCGCCAGCGGCAAACGCAGCGGTAATCCGCGATGCTGGGCAGCCGTGCGCAACGGTGCAGCTGCGGCCTGACCGTCTCCGACCAGGCTCGAGCCTTCAGCCGAATCGTTCAGCCACCAGCTCAGAATCGAGGGACGACTGGCCCCCCACAAAGACAACCCGGCACGGCGCAGCGCCTGCTCGGTGGTGGCCGGATCGAAATCGACTTTCAGCACCTCCGGCGGCCCGGCATCGAAACCGAACTGACTGATGATCTGCTGCGGATCCTTGCGAATGGCCGCCAGCCCCGGATTTTGCACTGCCTTCGGGTCGCCGGTCAGGCGCAGCACCAACGTGTCCAGCGCGGCTTGCGTGGCGCGATCACGCTCTTCCGGCGCCTGACCGTGGACCGGCTCACGCACCTGATAAAGGCCTTTGAGGTTTTCGGCATGACTCGCCAGGCTGACCAGAGACAAACAACCCACAAACAACAATTTACAAAAACGCATGGAAAATTCCCGTCGACAGGAGCGGCTGGAACAGGCCGCGTGAACCGGTTGAGCAAGGCTGTGACAATCTGCCATCGCAAAACATTCACACGGCGGCGGTAAGTTTTTGCACAGTGATAACGATAGACGGTTAATTGAGCCACCTTATACAGGCACCCGCACGCCTCAATTGCAAAAAATTTCCGCCTATATGGCTCTGCCCGTCGGTGCGAGGATGGCCGCTGCCCCTCAAGCCTGATAAAATCGCGCGCCTTCGCAGACCGGCAACAGCCGGGCACCCCGAACTTCGCGTGAGGCAATCGCCCCTGTCGGATTCGGTGTTCCCGCTGAACTCGGTCGTTACCCCTGAATCCCCTCCCCTAAAGGCCTGGATCATGAGCAAGCAACCCTCCCTGAGCTACAAGGACGCCGGTGTAGACATCGACGCCGGTGAAGCATTGGTCGAACGCATCAAGAGCGTCGCCAAGCGCACTGCGCGCCCGGAAGTCATGGGCGGCCTGGGCGGTTTCGGCGCCCTCTGCGAAATCCCGGCCGGCTACAAGCAGCCTGTACTGGTTTCCGGCACTGACGGTGTCGGCACCAAGCTGCGTCTGGCGCTGAACCTGAACAAGCACGACAGCATCGGCATCGACCTGGTCGCCATGTGCGTCAACGATCTGGTGGTGTGCGGCGCTGAGCCACTGTTCTTCCTCGACTACTACGCCACCGGCAAACTGAATGTCGACACCGCTGCCCAGGTTGTGACTGGCATCGGCGCCGGCTGCGAACTGTCCGGTTGCTCGCTGGTGGGCGGCGAAACCGCTGAAATGCCTGGCATGTACGAAGGCGAAGACTACGACCTGGCCGGCTTCTGCGTCGGCGTCGTGGAAAAATCGGAAATCATCGACGGCTCGAAAGTCGCCACCGGTGACGCCCTGATCGCCCTGCCATCGTCCGGCCCGCACTCCAACGGCTACTCGCTGATCCGCAAGATCATTGAGGTATCCGGCGCCGACATCGAAAGCATCCAGCTCGACGGCAAACCGCTGACCGACCTGCTGATGGCCCCGACCCGCATCTACGTGAAGCCGCTGCTCAAGCTGATCAAAGACACCGGCGCCGTCAAAGCCATGGCCCACATCACCGGTGGCGGCCTGCTGGACAACATCCCGCGCGTTCTGCCAAAAGGCGCTCAGGCCGTGGTCGACGTAGCAAGCTGGACTCGCCCTGCCGTGTTCGACTGGCTGCAAGAGAAAGGCAACGTCGACGAGACCGAGATGCACCGCGTGCTGAACTGCGGCGTTGGCATGGTGATCTGCGTGGCTCAGGAGCACGTTGAAGTCGCCCTGAACACCCTGCGTGACGCCGGCGAACAGCCTTGGGTCATCGGCCAGATCGCCGTGGCCGCCGAAGGCGCCGCTCAGGTTGAGCTGAAGAACCTCAAGGCTCACTGATGTCCAAGACCTGTGATGTTGTGGTGCTGTTGTCCGGCACCGGCAGTAACTTGCAGGCTCTGATCGACAGCACGCGGACCGGCGACAGCCCGGTCCGCATCGCTGCGGTGATTTCCAACCGCGCCGACGCCTACGGCCTGCAACGTGCCAGCGACGCGGGTATCGCCACCCGCTCGCTGGATCACAAGGCTTTCGAAGGTCGCGAGGCCTTCGATGCTGCCCTGATCAAACTGATCGACGAATTCAACCCAAAACTCGTGGTACTGGCCGGTTTCATGCGCATTCTCAGCGCCGATTTCGTGCGCCACTACCAGGGTCGCCTGCTCAACATCCACCCCTCGTTGTTGCCCAAATACAAAGGGTTACACACTCATCAGCGCGCGCTGGAGGCCGGCGACACGGAGCACGGCTGCTCCGTGCACTTCGTCACCGAGGAACTCGATGGCGGACCACTGGTCGTACAGGCAGTATTACCGGTAGAGTTGCACGACACGCCGCAGAGTCTCGCGCAGCGAGTCCACGTTCAGGAACACCTGATCTACCCGATGGCAGTACGCTGGTTTGCCGAAGGCAGGCTGGCACTCGGTGAACACGGTGCTTTACTGGATGGCCAGTTACTCGCGGCCAGCGGCCACTTGATTCGAAACTAGGAGATATTATGCGTCGCGCCCTGCTCTTCGCTTGCGCTCTGCTCGCCCTGCCCTTCGCGCAGGCTGCGGACCTTCAACCGTTCTCCGCCAGCTACACCGCCGACTGGAAGCAGCTGCCCATGAGCGGCACAGCCGAGCGCAGCCTGGTCAAAGAAGCCAACGGCACCTGGAAGCTCAGCTTCAAGGCCTCGATGATGATCGCCAGCCTGACTGAAGAAAGCACCCTGACCCTGGACAAGGACACCCTGCTGCCACAGTCCTACCACTTCGAACGCGGCGGCCTGGGCAAAGCGAAAAAGGCCGATCTGGACTTCGACTGGACCAACAAGCTCGTCACCGGCACCGACCGTGGTGACGCGGTGAAGATCCCGTTGAACCGTGGCATGGTCGACAAGTCCACCTATCAACTGGCGCTGCAGCACGATGTCGCCGCCGGCAAGAAGACCATGAGCTATCAGGTGGTCGATGACGGTGAAGTCGATACCTATGACTTCCGCGTGCTCGGTTCGGAAAAAGTCGAGACCAAGGCCGGCCAGATCGATGCGATCAAGGTCGAGCGCGTACGCGATCCGACACAAAGCAAGCGCATCACCGTGCTGTGGTTCGCCAAGGACTGGGATTACCTGCTGGTTCGTCTGCAACAGGTTGAAACCGACGGCAAGGAGTACAACATCATGCTCCAGGACGGCACGGTCAACGGCAAGGCTGTCAAAGGCAGCTGATCCGCCGCTACAGCAAAGAGCCCCGCGAAATGCGGGGCTTTTTTTCGCCTGCGTTTAACCCGGCTTTTTGTGCCACCTTTGCCCCTCACCCCAGCCCTCTCCCGAGGGAGAGGGATCTGACCGAGATGTCTGAGGCTATGTATCGACCTGAAAGATCGAGTCGATTATGGATTCACCCAGGCAGTTTCAGGTCGACGGATGTACAAAGCATCGCACGGTCGGTCCCCTCTCCCTCCGGGAGAGGGCTAGGGTGAGGGGCTTTTGAAGGCGAAACTCAAACCGAAAATTTCGCCACCATGCTGTTCAAATCCACCGCCAACCGCGACAACTCCTGACTCGCCGCACTCGTCTGATTGGCCCCCGCCGAGGTCTGCATCGCCAGATCGCGAATATTCATCAGGTTGCGATCCACCTCTCGCGCCACCGCCGCCTGCTCTTCGGACGCACTGGCAATCACCAGGTTACGCTCGTTGATCAGCGTGAACGCCGAGGCGATCTCTTCAAGTGCAGTCCCGGCGGCCTTGGCCAACTCGAGCGTCGAACGCGCACGCACATTGCTTTGCTGCATCGAATTGACCGCCGAATCGGTGCCCTGTTGGATGCCACCAATCATCTGTTCAATCTCCTGCGTTGACTGCTGGGTGCGATGAGCCAACGCCCGCACCTCATCGGCCACTACCGCGAATCCGCGTCCGGCATCACCGGCCCGCGCAGCTTCAATCGCGGCGTTCAATGCGAGCAGATTGGTCTGCTCGGCGATTGAACGAATCACATCCAGCACTTTGCTGATGCCATGAACCTTCTGCGCCAGATCTTCGACCTGCGACGCATTGTTGGTCACGTCTTCGGCGAGTAGCTCAATCGACGAAACGGTTTGCTGCACTTGTTCGCGACCATGCTGGGCAATGCGGTCAGACTCGCGCGACGCCTCGGAAGTCGCCACCGCATTGCTCGCCACCTCTTCCACGGCAGCGGTCATCTGATTCACCGCCGTGGCGGCCTGCTCAATCTCCAGGCTCTGCTGATGCAAGCCGCGCGTCGCGTCTTCCGTGACGCAGCTGAGCTCCTCCGACGCCGACGCCAGTTGACTGGACGACTCGGAGATCTTGCGAATGGTGTCGCGCAGGTTGTGTTGCATGCTTTTCAGCGCATGCAGCAGCCGCGCCGGCTCGTCCTTTCCGGAGATGTTGATGTCGCCGGTCAGATCGCCGCCCGCCACCACTTCGGCAACACCCAGCGACTGCGCCAGCGGCAGCACAATGCTACGGGTCAGCAGCAGCGCCAGTCCGATCGTAATCAGCGCCGTGACACCGATCATGACCCCGACCCACAACCGCGAATTGATAAACACCAGTCGCGCCGCCTCGGTGGCGAGACTGGCATTGTGTTTGTTCAGCTCGACCAGTTCTTTGAGGGTCACCGCCATCTCATCGGCCAAGGGACTCATCTCGCCGTTGAGAATCGCAGCGGCTTCCTCCACGCGGTTTTGCGCGGACAACTGCATGACCTGCGCCTGCAGCTCCAGGTACTTGTGCTCGGCAACCTTGAAGCGGTCAAACAGCTTGCGCTCCTCGGGCAGCACGATCAGCACGTCATAACGCTGCTGGGCCTCGCTGAGTACCCCCCGCAGATCATCAAGCTTGGCGACATTCTGCGAAATCGCTTGCGGATCGCGATTGAGCAGCAGCCGCATGGTCAGGGCCCGCAAGCGCAGTATGTCCTGACTCATCTCGCCCACTGCCATGACGCTCGGCAGCCAGTTGTTATCGACTTCATCGGATTGCGCCCGCATGTTCGACATTTGCAGCAAGGCGAAAGCCCCCAAGGCAAACACCATCAAACCCAGCAAGCCAAACCCCAGCCCGGCGCGCGGGGCAATATTGAGACTTCGGATACTCATTACGCTGGTTCCTTCCAAAAGCGCTGCATCAACCCTGCAGCTGGTTGCTTTAGAAGGTATCGGCCCGGCGAAAATTTGCGTAAGACCAAAAGGTGATATCAAAAGGCCTTAATACTTCGAACCTTTGGCATTAACGTTTCAGCGAGGTTTTCCCGGACTTAGCCGCTGTTCGCGGCAATATAGCCAGGAAGTTATCCCGGGCGACTTTACGGGCAACGTCTTCGGGCAAGGCATCAAGAAAGGGCGTGAAACTGTGCATCTCCCGGCCGAGCTTGTTGAATCGGCCGACGACGTCAGAGCCGAGCATGAAGCGCTCCGGGTATTTCTCCACCAAGGCCAGCCACTCCGCACGTGGCCTGCCCTGTTCATCCAGCAGATACGGCGTGAGCATGCTCCACGACAGATCGACGAACAGATTCGGATAAGCCTCAAGCAACCGGCTGACGGTGGGCAGAAGAAATTTCAGTTGCGTCTGGTGCCGATGAATTTCCGCGCTCGTCCCCGCGTGCGCCCAGATAAAGCGCGTATGCGGATGATTGCGCAGCGGCTCTTCGATTTCCTTCAGGTACAGCGGATTTTTCTCACGCTTTGAGGTGATGTTCGAATGCAGCATCACCGGCAGATCGTTTTCCGCCGCCAGGTGATAGATCTTCGTCATCGCCTCATTGTTAGCACGCGGCGTGTCACCGGAGGTCAGCGCCGTGAGATCGTCGTGACGCGTAAACACCTCGCCAATGCCCTGCCACAGCCCCGGATACAGATCGAGCATGCGCTGGATGTGCGCAGCAGAGTTCTTGTCGTTGGGATTGAACCCCGAGAGGAATGGGTGAAAGTACGGGCGCTGCTCCGGGGCGAGTTTTTGCACCGCATCGGCGATGATCACATCGGTGGCGCTGTACCAATAGGCATCAGCGTCATCACCGGCGTAATAGCGCGGGCGCTTGGGTTCGTCTTCATGCCACTTCTTCGCCACCGGAATACCGGAAATCATCACGTGCTCGACGGAGTTGTCCTTCATCGCTGTCAGCAGTTTCGCCATACCCGCGGTCTCCTGGAAAAAATCCACGTAGTGCAGGTGCGCATCGCTGTAGGTGTAATCGCGGGCACTGGCGGCGCCGGCAAATACCAGCAAGCAGGCAAGACTCAAACGAAACAAGGGCACAAGTAATCTCCGGCAGGTAGACATAGCCTAGACCCCGAGCCGGCGACAAGGGTTCATCCTGCAGGAAAGTGGAACGCGCCTCTGTAGGAATGCTCTATAACTGCAAGGTCTTTTTTGATCGAATGACTTTTCCTACTGCCAGTGAGGTTGCCATGACCGTTACCGTCAATACCGTCTCCGCCGAAGGTTTTCGTCACACCGTACAGATCGACGACCACGAATTGTTTGCCGACGTACCGAAGTCTGCCGGTGGCGAAGGCTCGGCGCCCGAGCCACACGATTATTTCGATGCCGCACTCGGTGCCTGCAAAGCCTTGACCCTGAAGATGTACGCGAAGAAGAAAGACATCCCGCTGACCGGCGTCGGTGTCGAGGTCAAACGCGACAACAGCGAAGAGCAAAAAGGCAAATATGTGCTGCACGTGACGCTCACCCTTAAGGGCGTCCTCACCGATGCCCAGCGTGAGGAGTTGCTGCGCGTAGCGGATCGCTGCCCGATCCACAAGCTGATGACCACCAGCGAAGTGACCATCGAAACCCACGCCCCACAGGGCTTCGACAGCCAGTAATCACCCTCTTGCCAGCGGCGGGTTATGCTTCTGGCATCACCCGCTCAGCCTGGAATGCACCATGGACACGCAACCTCTGATCATCCGCCCGCGCGCCGAAGACGTCGAAGGCCAGCCGATTCTGCGCCCGTTGCCGTCAGCCAAATGCCGCAGCGTCGGGCCTTTCGTGTTTTTCGACCACATGCTTGAAACGGTTTATCCGACGGGCAAAGGCATGAACATCCGACAGCATCCGCACATTGGTCTGTCGACACTCACCTATTTGTTTGAAGGGCAGATCCAGCACAAGGACAGCCTTGGTTCCGACCAGGTGGTCCAGGCCGGTGATGTCAGCTGGATGACCGCCGGCAGTGCGATCGCACACGTCGAGCGCACACCGGAAGCGTTGTGGGAACAAAGCTTCACGATGCACGGCTTGCAGATCTGGTTGGCCTCGCCCAAGGAACACGAACAAGGTCCGGGGCATTACAGCCACTATCCGGCGGCAACTTTGCCGGTCAGCGATAACCTTGGCGTACAGATCCGCATGATTGCCGGGTCAGGCTTTTGCCTGGAATCGCCGGTGCCGGTGCTTTCTCCTACGCTGTACGCCGAAGTGCAGATGCAAACCGCGACCACGCTGCTGATTCCCGCCGAGCATGAGGAGCGGGCGGTGTATGTGTTAAGTGGTGATGCGCAGTTGAACGGTGAAGTGATCGAACCGCATGCGCTGGTGGTGTTGCCGACAGGCGAAGAGATGAGTCTGTTTGCCGACAGCAATGTACATGCGGTGGTGTTCGGTGGCGCGGCGCTGGACGGCCCGCGGCGGATCAACTGGAATTTTGTCGCGAGCGATCCGGCGGCGATTGATGAGGCGCGGCGCAAGTGGGCGGCCGGGGATTGGCCGACGGTGCCGGGAGAAATCGAGCGAATTGAATTGCCGCGTTAAGCCTTGACCCTCACCCCAGCCCTCTCCCAGAGGGAGAGGGCTGGGGTGAGGGTCATACACCGACCTGAAAAGTCTTGGCGATTATGGATTCACCAACACACTTTCAGGTCGGGGTAACTCATCAACATCCCCCATTCAGTCCCCTCTACCTCCGGGAGAGGGTCAGGTGGGCGGCGTTCCGATGAGGGGCTTTTCGCTTTTCAGTCCTTGAACACTTCATCCAGCAAATCATGCATCGACTTGAACGCGCGCTTGGCGGTCTTTGCGTCGTACATCATCTTGCCCGGCACATTGGCATGCGGATCGGTGAACGAGTGCACCGCACCGCCATAGCTCAGCAACTGCCAATCCACGTTCGCTGCGTTCATCTCGTCTTCAAATGCCGGCAATTGCTCTTTCGGCACCAACGGATCGGCAGCGCCGTGCAGCACCAGCACCGAGCCCTTGATGTTCTTCGCGTCTGCCGGGTTCGGCGAATCCAGCGTACCGTGGAACGACACCGCCGCCCTCACCGGCACGCCCGTGCGCGCCAGATCCAGTGCGCAGCAACCGCCGAAGCAGAAACCGAACACCGCCAGTTTCGAGGTATCGACCGCCGCCTCGCCCTGCTTTTTCAACTGCTCGAACGCCGCCTGCATGCGCTTGCGCAGCAGTGCGCGGTCGTCCTTCAACGGCATCATCGCGGCGCCTGCCTGATCCGCATTTTGCGGACGCACGGCCTGACCGTACACGTCGGCAATCAACACCACGTAGCCCTTGGCCGCAACTGACTTGGCGATTTCTTCCGCGCCAGCGCTGACGCCCATCCAGTTTGGCGCCATCAACAGGCCCGGGCGTGCGCCCTTGTGCTCGGCGTCAAACGCCAGACGACCTTCAAAAGGCTGGCCATCAAGCTGATAGACCACAGAACGTACAGTGACTTGGCTCATTTCTGACTCCTGAATGTTAAACACCAGAATGAAAAAACCCGCCGAAGCGGGTTTTTCTACAACGTGATTAAGCTGACAGCTCAACCAGCAGCTTGTTCAGACGGGTCACGTAAGCGGCCGGGTCTTTCAAGCTCTCGCCAGCCGCCAGAGCGGCCTGATCGAAGAGGATGTGCGACAGGTCGCCAAAACGCCCTTCGTTCTGCTCGCCGTCGAGTTTCTCGATCAGCGGGTGGCTCGGGTTGAATTCGAAGATCGGCTTCGAATCCGGCACTTTCTGGCCGCTGGCTTCAAGGATCTGGCGCATTTGCAGGCCCAGGTCCTGTTCGCCGATGGCCAGAATGGCTGGCGAATCGGTCAGACGGTGGGACACGCGAACCTCGGCAACGGAATCGCCCAGCGCGGTTTTCAGGCGCTCGACCAGACCTTCTTTGGACTTGGCGACTTCTTCTGCGGCCTTCTTGTCCTCTTCCGAGTCCAGGTTGCCCAGATCGAGATCACCGCGTGCCACGTCAACGAAGGTCTTGCCGTCGAATTCGCTGAGGTAGCTCATCAGCCACTCGTCGATGCGGTCGGTCAGCAGCAGCACTTCGATGCCTTTCTTGCGGAAGACTTCCAGGTGCGGGCTGTTCTTGACCTGCGCGTAGGTTTCGCCGGTGAGGTAGTAGATCTTGTCCTGACCTTCCTTGGCGCGGGCCAGGTAGTCGGCCAGACCGACGATCTGCTCGCCGTCGTCGCCATTGGTCGATGCGAAACGCAGCAAACCGGCAATTTTTTCCTTGTTGGCGAAATCTTCTGCCGGGCCTTCTTTCATGACCTGACCGAAGTTCTTCCAGAAGCCCTTGTATTGCTCAGGCTCGTTTTTCGCCAGTTTTTCCAGCATGTCCAGTACGCGCTTGGTCAGCGCGGTTTTCATCGAGTCGATGATCGGGTCTTTCTGCAGGATTTCCCGCGACACGTTCAGCGACAGGTCGTTGGAATCGACCACACCCTTGATGAAGCGCAGGTACAGCGGCAGGAAGGACTCGGCCTGATCCATGACGAACACACGCTGCACGTACAGCTTCAGGCCTTTCGGCGCTTCACGCTGGTACAGGTCGAACGGTGCACGGGCCGGCACGTACAGCAGCGAGCTGTATTCGAGCTTGCCTTCGACCTTGTTGTGGCTCCAGGCCAGCGGGTTTTCGAAGTCGTGGGCGATGTGCTTGTAGAACTCCTGGTATTCCTCGTCCTTCACCTCAGTGCGCGGACGGGTCCACAGGGCGCTGGCGCGGTTGACGGTTTCCCATTCAACTTCAGGCTTCTCTTCGCCTTCGGCAGCAGCCACTTCTTTCGGCAGCTCGATCGGCAGCGCGATGTGGTCGGAGTACTTCTTGATGATATTGCGCAGACGCCAGCCATCGGCGAACTCGTCTTCACCGGATTTCAGGTGCAGGACGATGCGGGTACCGCGCTCTGGCTTGTCGACAGTGGCGACTTCGAACTCGCCCTCGCCTTTTGACGACCAGTGCACACCTTCGCTGGCCGGGGTGCCGGCGCGACGGCTGTACACGTCAACTTTGTCGGCAACGATGAAGGCGGAGTAGAAGCCGACACCGAACTGGCCGATCAGGTGCGAATCCTTCTTCTGATCGCCCGAGAGATTCTTCATGAAATCGGCGGTGCCCGATTTGGCGATGGTCCCCAGGTGGGTGATCACATCGTCACGGTTCATGCCGATACCGTTGTCTTCGAGCGTGACGGTCTTGGCGTCCTTGTCGAAGCTCACACGGATTTTCAAGTCAGCGCCACCTTCGAGCAACTCAGGCTTGGCCAGGGCTTCGAAGCGCAGCTTGTCGACAGCGTCAGAGGCGTTCGAGATCAATTCGCGAAGGAAGATTTCCTTGTTGGAATACAGCGAATGGATCATGAGGTGCAGCAGCTGCTTTACCTCGGTCTGGAAGCCCAGGGTTTCCTTTTGAGTTTCCACACTCATGGTCATCAAACTCCAATCAGATGGCATTGGCCGCGACCCGAATGGTCGGCGGCGGGTTGTTCACTGAGTTGGGGGCAGCGTTCAGGATTTCAAGGGCTCATCGATTTTGAAGTGCGCGCGGGCGGTGGCAATCGGCTCGCTTTCGGTACTTTGCCAGGCGGTCACGGCAACGTTGGCGACGCGTCGCCCCTGGCGGCAGACCTGACACTTGGCCCAGGTGTCGCGAAACTGCCCGGCCCGCAGATAATCAAGGGAGAAGTCGATAATCTTCGGTACACCCGGTGCGCCGGTGAAGATCAACAGATGCAGGGCGGCAGCCAGCTCCATGAACCCGGCAATCACCCCGCCGTGGATCGCCGGCAGTAAAGGGTTACCAATGTTGTCCTTGTTCGCTGGCAGCTTGAACAGCAGCTCATCGCCGACCCGCGAGCATTCGATGCCGATCAGGCCGGCATACGGGATCAGCTTCAGTAACGGTGCGTAATCACCCTGAGCGTGAGCGGCTTGCAACTGTTGTTTCAGGTCGTCACTCACTGCCCCTCTCCTTTTATTTTGCCGCCAAAGCCTTGAGCGCCCTTGATGCCCTTGCCCATGCGCATAAACGTGCCGACCACGTGGGCAATGGGTGTGTCGGGATCGTCCTGATAGGCAAAACCGCGAGCGAAGATCACATCGGTGGTCACCCGATAGCATTGGGCGAAACCGTAGACATCCTTGTGCGGTTCAGCGGCGTGCATGTAGTCGATACGCAGATCGAGGGTCGGGCAGACTTCAAACTCCGGCAGTACGCACAACGTTGACATGCCACAAGCCGTGTCCATCAACGAGGTAATGGCGCCGCCATGAATCACTCCGGTCTGTGGATTGCCGACGATTTGCTGGCTGTACGGCAGGATAACGGTGAGCCCTTCGCTGGAGGCGCTGTGCACCTTCAAGCCTAGGACCTGACAGTGGCGCAAGGCGGAAAGAAATCGTGTCGCGCGCTCAAAAACGGGGTTTTCGGCCATTGGATAATTACCCTCGCTGGAGCCTTTTGCCAGTAGTAGGAAACAGCGCAAAAGTTCCGCTGCAAAACAAACTTATATATCTGAAAGAAATGAGGAACTTAACCCTCACGACCGAGTTCTTAAGGCCAGTAGTTATTTTCCATAAGGAGAAACACCCCATGCGTAAGACTTTAGCTATTGCCTTGATGTTGACCGCTTCCCTCGGTCTCGCTGCCTGCGATAAAAAATCCGAGGACAAAGCTCAAGATGCCAACCAACATGCTGAACAAGCTCAGCAAGACATGAACAAAGCTCAGGATAAAGTGAACGACGCAGCAAAAGAAAACGCCGAAGCTGCCAAAGCTCAGGCTGAATCGAATCAGGCTGCACAAGACGAAGCTGCCAAGAAGCAATAATTGCGACTTGATGCAGAAAAAGAAAACCCGCCAAGTGCGGGTTTTCTTTTGCCTGTGATTTAGCGGTCATCCGCGTTAGAGCAAAACAGTTCTAAAAGTCGGACTAATCATCAGCAACAAAGAGCAAATGAGGCCGACCAGCCACGTCAGACTGCGCAGGGACGGTTTATCAGCCAGGTACAACCAGATGTAGAGAATCCGCGCGATGACAAAGATGATCGCCAGGGCATCAATCAACCATCCCTGGGTTTGCGTGGTGTGCGCCATCAGCACGCCGACGGCAAACAGGATGAACGCTTCGATGCTGTTCTGATGCGCCGCCAGTGCCCGTGCACCGTAACCGGTAAGTTGCGCCTGTTGCTGGCGCGGCAGGTGATTGTTGTAACCGCCCTGCTCTTTCATGGCTTTGCCGACCGGCATGCGGGCGATGTAAATCAACAAGGCACTGATAAACACGCACCAGAACGGAATACTCATCAAGCAGCCTCTTTAGTCGCTTCGGGCAACGGCGCCTCAGTAGGGGTATAGACCATCACGTCGAGAACGTCGGAATGAAATTCGCGACGATACAAAACCAGCACGACGCCGGCACTCATCAACATGAACAGCCACGGGCTGACAAACCACGCCAGCATGCTCATGCCGAAGTAGTAAGAACGCAGGCCGAAGTTGAACTGGTTGGCCGCCATCGAAATAACTCGCGCCGCCCGTAATGCGAACGCCTTGCGCTCCTGCTCGGATACCTGACGCTCGCCGATCATCGGTGCCGAACCCACCAGCACAGCGGCAAAGTTGTATTGGCGCATGCACCAGCTGAACGTAAAGAAGGCATAGACGAACACCAGCGCCAGGCACAACAACTTGATCTCCGACATGCCTTGGGAGGCTTGCTGCACCATCGGAATATCCGCCAGCAAGGACACCGCCCGCTCCGACGCGCCCAGCACGGTCAGAATGCCGGCCAGGATGATCAGGGTGCTGGAGGCGAAGAACGAGGCGTTTCGCTCCAGATTGCCGATCACGCTGGCATCGGCAATGCGGTTGTCACGTAGCAACATGCGGCGCATCCAGTCTTCGCGGTACAGGTGCAGTACGCTGGCCAGGCACGCGGTGTCGCGGGCCTTCCAGCTGGCATAGCGGGTGTAACCGCCCCAGCAGGTGACAAACCAGAGCGCGGCGAGCAGGTGGATCAGGTTGGCTTGGATGAACGACATGCAATTCCCTGTGGAGTGTGAACACGGTACCTGTAGCAGTGAGCCTGCTGGCGATAGCGGTTTGTCAGCCAACTTCAATGGTGACTGACACAGCGTGATCGCAAGCAGGCTCACTCCTACGTTAATTCTGTGCAGTGCTTCGACGTTAGCTCAGGGAAAAAGACACTGCCTTACGCGCATAAAAAATGCCCCGTATCGTTTGATACGAGGCATTTCTGTTCAAGCGTTCAAGCCCCGCTTGTGGCGGGTCAGGGAACGTCAGGCAACGGCTTCGCTGCGCTTGCCCAGCAGGCGATCGCAAACCACCGCGACCACCAGCGTCATCACGCACGGCACCAGCCACGCCAGGCCCTGCTCGCTCAGCGGCAGGTGGGACAGTTGCGACGGCATCCAGTCGGCCAGGCCGGCACCTTTCAGCGCGTCGATCATGCCGAACACGAACGACACCAGCATCACCGGACCGATGATGCGGCCATGCTCATGCCAGAAGTCTTTGCAGAAGCTCAGCGCCACCAGCACGATGCACGGCGGGTAGATCGCGGTCAGGACCGGGATCGAGAAGGCGATCAGCTTGGTCAGGCCCAGGTTGGACACCAACAGCGAGAACGCCGCCAGAATGATCACCAGGGTCTTGTAGGACAGTGGCAGCACACGGCTGAAGTATTCAGCACAGGCGCAGGTCAGACCGACCGCCGTGACCAGACACGCCAGCGAAATCAGTACGGCGAGGAAACCGCTGCCCAGCGAACCGAAAGTGTGTTGCACATAAGCGTGCAAGACCGCTGCGCCGTTGGTGGCGCCAACAGCCACTTCGTGGCTGCCGGAACCGAGACGGAACAGGCTGACATACACCAGCGCCAGACCCACGCCGGCAATCAGCCCGGCGATGATCGCGTAACGGGTGATCAACGCTGGCGATTCAACGCCGCGAGAGCGGATGGCATTCACGATGACGATGCCGAATACCAGCGCACCCAGGGTATCCATGGTCAGGTAACCATTGATGAAGCCCTGGGAGAACGGCGCGGCGACGTACTCTGGCGTGCCTTGACCGATATCACCGGCCGGCAAGGCGAAGGCAGCGATGCCGAGAACGGCCAGTGCAATGATCTTCAACGGCGCGAGGAAACGGCCGACAGTGTCGAGCAAACGGCCCGGATACAACGAGATGAAGAACACCAGCAGGAAGTACACCGAGCTGTAAAGGAACAGCGCCAGCGGGCTCTCGCCGGTCAGCGGCGCCAGGCCGACTTCGAAGGACACGGTCGCGGTACGCGGCGTGGCGAACAACGGGCCAACTGCCAGGTAGCACGCCGCCGCGAGGATGCCGCCAGCGACCTTGCCGATCGGGCTGCTCAGTGCGTCCATCGCCCCGCCGACCTTCGCCAGCGCAACGACGGTGATGACCGGCAGACCGACTGCAGTGACCAGAAAGCCCAGCGCCGCCATCCAGACGTGAGGCCCGGCCTGCAAACCGACGATAGGCGGGAAGATGATGTTGCCGGCCCCGACGAACAGGGCAAATGTCATAAAACCAAGTGCCAGGATGTCCTGACCTTTCAAAACTTTCATTAAGGAAATACCACACTACTGAATCGGAATTTAGAGGGGGATTTCCCTGTGGGGTTAGGGAAATGCTGTCAGTCCGTATAAGACTGACCCGTTTAGCGCGTTGCATGCCTTGTGGGCGGCAGACGCAAAAATGGCTGCTAGCCTAACGAATTTGTCTGACAAACGCACTGTTTGAGGGCGAACTATCCGATACGCGACGTTTCCGTGTCGCGTTTTTGCATGTAATTGGGTAGATGTCTATAAATCGCCTTCGCGAGCAAGCTCGCTCCCACTTGGGAATGCGTACAAATGTGGGAGCGAGCTTGCTCGCGAAGGCGATATCACTGATGACGCAGGTGCCAAAAACGACAAAGGCCACCCGAAGGTGGCCTTTGCCTGGTGAAGCGTCAGCTAAGCACGAGGCTTACTTGACAGCCCAACCGGTCAGCTCGGCCAGGGCCTTGCCGATGTCTGCCAGCGAACGCACGGTTTTTACACCGGCGTCTTGCAGTGCAGCGAACTTCTCGTCTGCAGTGCCTTTGCCGCCAGAGATGATTGCGCCAGCATGGCCCATGCGCTTGCCCGGAGGAGCAGTCACACCAGCGATGTAGGAAACAACCGGCTTGGTCACGTGTGCCTTGATGTAGGCAGCCGCTTCTTCTTCAGCCGAACCGCCGATCTCACCGATCATCACGATCGCTTCGGTCTTCGGGTCTTCCTGGAACAGCTTCAGGATGTCGATGAAGTTCGAACCCGGGATCGGGTCACCACCGATGCCGACGCAAGTCGACTGACCGAAACCGGCGTCAGTAGTTTGCTTAACAGCTTCGTAGGTCAGGGTGCCGGAACGCGAAACGATACCGACCTTGCCTGGCAAGTGAATGTGACCTGGCATGATGCCGATCTTGCATTCGCCTGGGGTGATCACGCCTGGGCAGTTAGGGCCGATCAGGACTACGCCCAGCTCGTCGCACTTAACTTTAGCGTCCAGCATGTCCAGGGTAGGAATGCCTTCGGTGATGCAGACGATCAGCTTGATGCCGCCGAATGCCGCTTCCAGGATCGAGTCCTTGCAGAAAGGAGCCGGAACGTAGATCACGCTGGCGGTAGCGCCAGTGGCCGCGACTGCGTCTTTAACGGTGTTGAACACTGGCAGACCCAAGTGCTCGGTGCCGCCTTTGCCCGGAGTTACGCCGCCAACCATCTTGGTGCCGTATTCGATGGCTTGCTGGGTGTGGAAACTACCTTGCGAACCGGTAATACCCTGGCAGATAACTTTGGTGTCTTTATTGATCAGGACGCTCATTATTTGCCCTCCGCAGCTTTGACAACTTGTTGAGCAGCGTCGGTCAGGCTGGTAGCAGCGATGATGTTCAAACCGCTTTCTGCCAGTACTTTAGCGCCCAGCTCAGCGTTGTTGCCTTCAAGGCGAACAACAACCGGGATTTTCACGCCGACTTCTTTCACGGCGCCGATGATGCCTTCGGCAATCATGTCGCAGCGAACGATGCCGCCGAAGATGTTGACCAGTACTGCAGCGACGTTGGTGTCGGACAGAATGATCTTGAACGCTTCAGTAACGCGTTCCTTGGTAGCACCACCACCTACGTCGAGGAAGTTGGCTGGCTTGCCGCCGTGCAGGTTGACGATGTCCATGGTACCCATGGCCAGACCGGCACCGTTGACCATGCAGCCGATGTTGCCTTCCAGGGCTACGTAGTTCAGTTCGAACTTGGCAGCGTGCGCTTCGCGCGGATCGTCTTGCGACGGATCGTGGAAAGTCTTCAGCTTAGGCTGACGGTACATGGCGTTGGCGTCGATGTTGATCTTGGCGTCCAGGCAGTGCAGATCGCCGTCAGCCTTGATCACCAGCGGGTTCACTTCCAGCAGAGCCAGGTCGTGATCCTTGAACAGCTTGGCCAGACCTACGAAGATCTTGGCGAACTGAGCAACCTGCTTGCCTTCCAGACCCAGCTGGAATGCCAGCTCGCGACCCTGGAATGGCTGAGCGCCAACCAGTGGATCGATAGTGGCTTTCAGAATTTTTTCTGGAGTGTCGTGAGCGATTTTCTCGATGTCCACGCCACCTTCGGTGGAAGCCATGAACACGATGCGACGGCTCGAACGGTCAACGACAGCGCCCAGGTACAGCTCTTTAGCGATATCAGTGCACGATTCAACCAGGATCTTGGTGACAGGCTGACCATTGGCGTCAGTCTGGTAAGTCACCAGACGCTTGCCCAGCCACTGCTGTGCGAAGGCTTTGGCGTCTTCTTTGCTGCGAACCAGCTTGACGCCGCCCGCTTTACCGCGACCACCGGCGTGAACCTGGGCTTTGACAACCCACTCGTTGCCGCCGATTTTGTCGCAAGCTTCTGCTGCTGCTTCCGGGGTGTCTACTGCGTAACCAGTGGATACTGGCAGGCCGTATTCAGCGAACAGCTGCTTACCCTGATACTCGTGAAGATTCATGCTTTTTACCGTCTTCGTTAGGTACTGCGCATTCGGCGCTGCGCTCTTGATGAGTGCCGCGCCACCTGTGACTGCTGCTTGCGTAGCTTTTCCGGGTACCCGGTGCAGCTACGCAAGACTGCGTCCAGCGGACATTCCGCGGTGAGACTTGCTCGCAAGGCTCACGACGGGCCGTTACCGCCGTGGTTTCTTATTGTGTGTCTTAACGCTTCTTGCGGTTGGCAATGTGGATGGCGCCGCCATTCACAGCCAGAGCAGCTTCGTGCAAGGCTTCAGACAGGGTCGGATGGGAGAAAACCATCATGCCCAGGTCTTCAGCGCTGGTGCCGAATTCCATACCGATCGCGCCCTGCTGAACCAGTTCTGCAGCGCTCGGACCAATCACGTGCACGCCCAATACGCGGTCAGTCTTGGCATCAGCGATGACCTTGACGAAACCACCGGTATCGTTGGCGGCCATGGCACGGCCGGAAGCGGCGAACGGGAAGGTGCCGACGTTAACTTCAACGCCTTCAGCTTTCAAGGCCTGCTCGGTTTTGCCAACCCACGCGATTTCCGGGTGAGTATAAATAACCGAAGGGATCAGGTCATAGTTCATCTGGGCTTTGTGGCCCTTGATGCGCTCGACAACCATGATGCCTTCTTCGGATGCCTTGTGCGCCAGCATCATGCCGCGAACCACGTCACCGATGGCGAAAACGCCCGGTACGGTGGTAGCGCAGTGATCGTCAACGTGCACGAAACCGCGCTCGTCCAGGGTCACACCGCTGTCGGCTGCCAGCAGATCAGTGGTCACCGGACGGCGACCAACGGCTACGATCAGCTTGTCAAACGTGATGGTCTGTTCGCCGTTGGCATCGGTGTAGTTCACCACGACTTCGTCGCCGTTCACTTTGGAACCGGTTACGCGAGCGCCCAGCTTGATGTCCAGACCCTGTTTGGTCAGGGTTTTCAGCGCTTCCTTGGAAACAGCGGTGTCCGCTGCCATCAGGAAGGTGTCCAAGGCTTCCAGGACAGTCACTTCTGCACCCAGACGCGACCAGACCGAACCCAGTTCCAGACCGATCACGCCAGCGCCGATCACGCCCAGACGCTTCGGTACGGATTGGAATTCCAGAGCACCAGTCGAATCAACGATGACTTTCTGGTCGACCGGAGCCGGTGGAATGTCGATCGGACGCGAGCCTGGTGCCAGGATGACGTTTTCAGCTTCGATGACTTCAACCGAACCGTCTGGCTTGGTGACTTCGACTTTCTTGCCGGCCAGCAGTTTGCCGTGGCCCTGAATCGAAGTAACGCCGTTGGCCTTGAACAGCGTGGCAACGCCGCCGGTCAGGTTCTTGACGATGCCAGCCTTGCGGCCAACCATCGCAGCGACGTCCATTTTGACTTCGCCGGTCGAGATACCGTGAACGTTGAAGCTTTCTTTTGCTTCCTTGTATTTCCAGGAGCTGTCCAGCAGCGCCTTGGAAGGAATGCAGCCCACGTTCAGGCAGGTACCGCCCAGGGCTTGCTTGCCTTCGGCGTCGGTGTACTTCTCGATGCAGGCAGTGGTCAGACCCAGCTGCGCGGCCTTGATGGCAGCTACGTAACCGCCAGGGCCGGCACCGATCACTACTACGTCAAATTTCTGCGACATTCAAAAAATCCTCTTTAGCAATAAAGCTACAAGCCGCAAGCCAAAAGCTACAAGCCAATCCGCTCGTATTGAGCTTGAGGCTTGTAGCTTGACGCTTGCAGCTGCTTTTTAGATATCCAGCAACAGACGAGCCGGATCTTCCAGCAGGTTCTTGATGGTCACCAGGAAGGTCACAGCTTCTTTGCCATCGATCAGACGGTGATCGTAGGACAGTGCCAAGTACATCATCGGACGGATCACGACCTGACCGTTGATGGCCATCGGACGCTGGATGATGTTGTGCATGCCCAGAATCGCTGCCTGCGGCGGGTTGACGATCGGGGTCGACATCATCGAACCGAAGGTACCACCGTTGGTGATGGTGAAGGTACCACCGGTCATCTCGTCCATCGACAGTTTGCCGTCGCGGGCTTTTTTGCCGAATGTTGCGATGCCGCCTTCGATTTCAGCCAGGCTCATCAGCTCGGCGTTACGCAGAACCGGTACCACCAGACCACGATCGCTGGAAACAGCAACACCGATGTCGGCGTAGCCGTGGTAAACGATGTCGCCGCCGTCGATCGACGCGTTGACAGCCGGGAAGCGTTTCAGCGCTTCGGTGGCGGCCTTGACGAAGAACGACATGAAGCCCAGGCGTACGCCGTTGTGGGACTTCTCGAACAGATCCTTGTACTTCGAACGCAGGGCCATGACTTCGGTCATGTCGACTTCGTTGAAGGTGGTCAGCATCGCCATGTTCGACTGAGCTTCAACCAGACGCTTGGCCACGGTGGCACGCACGCGGGTCATCGGCACGCGCTTCTCGATGCGGTCGCCAGCGGCGAACACAGGAGCGGCGGCAGCTGGAGCAGCAGCCTTGGCAGGCGCGGCAGCCGGAGCGGCTTTCTTGGCGGCAACAGCAGCCACCACGTCTTCCTTGGTCACACGCCCGCCTTTGCCGGTGCCGGCAACGGAAGCGATGTTGATGCCGTTTTCTTCAGCCAGCTTGCGCGCGGCAGGAGCAGCAACAGGATCGTCTTCGCCTTCAGCAGCGGCCGGGGCAGCGGCAGCGGCGGCCGGAGCAGCAGCGGCTGGAGCAGCGGCAGCAGCGCCGCCTTCAACGATGGAGCCCAGTACTTCGTCGGACAGGACGGTTTCGCCCTCGCCCTTGACGATTGCGCCCAGCACGCCATCAGCAGTAGCCAGAACTTCCAGTACGACTTTGTCAGTTTCGATGTCGACGATCAGTTCGTCGCGCTTGACGGCGTCGCCCGGTTGCTTGTGCCAGGTGGCAACGGTGCCATCGGCAACCGATTCCGGGAAAGTGGGGGCTTTGATCTCGATAGCCATTATCTGTAGTTCCTTAAATTCGGTTTCAGGTGCGCGAAGGCGTTAAACGGTAAACGCGTCTTGCAGCAGTTTTTCCTGCTGCTCGGCGTGCATCGAAGCGTAACCACAGGCTGGGGCAGCAGAAGCCTCACGGCCCGCGTACTCAAGTACGAGAGACTTGTCGAGGTTGCTGATGCTACGGCGCAAGTGATGCTGGCTGCAGTACCAGGCACCCTGGTTCATCGGCTCTTCCTGACACCAAACGGCATTTTTGACGTTGGTGTAAGGCGCCAGGACTTCTTTCAAGTCGTCCTCAGGGAATGGATACAGCTGCTCGATACGCACGATGGCGATATCTTCACGGCCTTCGGCACGGCGTTTTTCCAGCAGGTCGTAGTAGACCTTGCCGCTACACAGAACAACGCGCTCGACCTTTTTCGGATCCAGGGCATCGATTTCCGGGATAACGGTCTGGAACGAACCTTCAGCCAGATCTTCCAGGGTCGAGATGGCCAGTTTGTGGCGCAGCAGCGACTTAGGTGTCAGAACAACCAATGGTTTGCGCAGCGGGCGAATCACCTGACGACGCAGCAAGTGGTAGATCTGCGCCGGGGTAGTCGGCATGCACACCTGAATGTTGTGCTCGGCGCACAGCTGCAGGTAACGCTCAAGACGTGCCGAGCTGTGCTCAGGACCCTGACCTTCGTAACCGTGTGGCAACAGCATGGTCAGACCGCAGAGACGGCCCCACTTGTGCTCGCCGCTGGTGATGAACTGGTCGATGACAACCTGTGCACCGTTGGCGAAGTCGCCGAACTGGGCTTCCCAGATCACCAGCGCGTTCGGCGTGGTGGTCGAGTAACCGTATTCGAATGCCAGTACCGCTTCTTCCGACAGGAACGAGTCGTACAGGTCAAAACGTGGCTGACCGTCGTACAGGTTCTGCAGCGGAATGTAGGTGCCCGCGTCTTTCTGGTTGTGCAACACAGCGTGACGGTGCGAGAACGTACCGCGGCCGATGTCCTGACCGGTCATGCGAATCGGGTGACCTTCGAACGCCAGGGTCGCGTACGCCATGGTTTCGGCGTAACCCCAGTTGATCGGCAGGCCGCCGGCTTGCATCTTCTGACGGTCTTCGTAGATCTTCGCGACCTGACGCTGAACCACGAAGCCTTCCGGAATCTCCAGCAGCTTGGCGGACAGTTCTTGCAGGGTCTTCAGATCGAAGCGCGTGTCGTGACGCGCAGTCCAGGCATGGCCCAGATACGGACGCCAGTCCACGAACAGCTCTTTGTTCGGCTCTTTGACCAGCGACTTCACCACGTGCAGACCGTTGTCCAGCGCGTTGCGGTACTCGTCGACCTTGGCCTGAACGCGATCAGCGTCCAGCACACCGGCCTGGGTCAGGCGATCAGCGTACAGCTCACGGGTGGTGCGCTGCTTGGTGATCTGCTGGTACATCAGCGGCTGGGTGCCGCTTGGCTCGTCGGCCTCGTTGTGGCCGCGACGACGGTAGCAGACCAGGTCGATCACCACGTCACGCTTGAACTGCATGCGGTAGTCGATGGCCAGCTGGGTCACGAACAACACGGCTTCCGGATCATCGCCATTCACATGGAGAATCGGCGCCTGGATCATCTTCGCAACGTCGGTGGCGTACTCGGTGGAACGCGAGTCCAGCGGGTTGCTGATGGTGAAACCGACCTGGTTGTTGATCACGATGTGCACGGTACCGCCGGTCTTGAAACCGCGGGTCTGCGACATCTGGAAGGTTTCCATGACCACGCCCTGACCTGCGAACGCAGCGTCGCCGTGGATGGAGATCGGCAGCACCTTCTCACCGGTAGCGTCGTTACGACGATCCTGACGGGCACGAACCGAACCTTCAACCACCGGAGAAACGATTTCCAGGTGGGACGGGTTGAACGCCATGGCCAGGTGAACTTCACCGCCGGCGGTCATCACGTTGGACGAGAAGCCCTGGTGGTATTTAACGTCACCGGAACCCAGCTCGACCTTCTTCTTGCCTTCGAACTCGTCGAACAGCTCGCGCGGGTTCTTGCCGAAGGTGTTGACCAGGACGTTCAGACGGCCACGGTGAGCCATGCCGATGACGACTTCCTTGGTGCCGTAGGAACCGGAACGCTGGATCAGTTCGTCGAGCATCGGAATCAGGCTTTCGCCGCCTTCCAGACCGAAACGCTTGGTGCCCGGGTATTTGGTACCCAGGTATTTCTCCAGGCCTTCACCGGCGGTCACGCGCTCAAGCAGGTGGCTCTTGATGTCGGCGGAGTACGTCGGACGACCACGCACGCTTTCCAGACGCTGCTGGAACCACTGGCGCTGCTCGGAATCGGTGATATGCGTAAATTCAGCGCCGATGGTGCGGCAATATGTCTGCTGCAACGCTTCGTGAATTTCGCGTAGGCTCGCTTCCTCTTTGCCGATGAACAGGTCGCCGGCACGGAAGGTCGTATCAAGATCGGCATTGGTCAAGCCGTAATGATTGATCGACAGGTCTGCAGGTGCAGGACGCTGCCACAGTCCCAGCGGGTCAAGCTGGGCTGCCTGGTGGCCACGCATACGGTAGGCCTGGATCAATCGCAGCACTTCAACTTGCTTCTTCTCGTGCTCACTGCTCACGCTGCCGGCGGAAACCGGTTGGGCGCGGCGCTGGTTCTTTGCCAGCAGCACGAAATGATCGCGAATTGTGGAGTGCGAAACATCAGTGGCAGAGTTGCCGTCGGCAGGCAACTTCTGAAAGTAGGTGCGCCACTCTTCTGGCACAGCGTTAGGGTCGTGCAGGTAGAGCTCATAAAGCTCTTCCACATAGGCAGCGTTTCCACCTGAAAGGTAGGCGCTGTTCCACATGCGCTGCATCACGCTTTCTTGCATGCTTGGTCACCCTCGGTTAGGGGAACACCATCGGCGTCGACACCGAGCAAACTTGCAGAAGTCCGAATGCAGCGACCAAAACAAGCCACTTAGGATCACGCTGATAGTCCGGGTACCAGCCCGGATGCCCCTGCTTGTCTCATTTCTTCAAAATAAGAGCTGCAGCTTGTGACTACGGCTCTGGTTATAGCCATGACGCGGGTTGAAGCCCGCGCCACAGCCTCTTCGGTACAGCGGTTCTACGGTTACAGCAGCTGAATCACACGCCGCTCGAGAGCAACATGTTACGGATGTGACCGATGGCCTTAGTCGGGTTCAGGCCTTTCGGACATACGTTGACGCAGTTCATGATGCCCCGGCAGCGGAAAACGCTGAACGGGTCATCGAGCGAAGCCAGACGCTCGTTGGTCTTGGTGTCACGGCTGTCTGCCAGGAAGCGGTAGGCTTGCAGCAGCGCAGCTGGACCCAGGAACTTGTCCGGGTTCCACCAGAAGGACGGGCACGAGGTCGAGCAGCAAGCGCACAGGATGCACTCGTACAGACCGTCGAGCTTTTCACGCTCTTCAGGGGACTGCAGACGCTCGATGGCCGGAGCCGGCGTGTCGTTCTGCAGGTAAGGCTTCACCTTCTCGTATTGCTTGTAGAAGATGCTCATATCGACGACCAGGTCACGAATAACCGGCAAACCTGGCAGCGGACGAACGATCAGCTTGTTGCCTTTTACGACAGCGGACAGCGGCGTGATGCACGCCAGACCGTTTTTGCCGTTGATGTTCATGCCGTCGGAGCCGCAGACACCTTCACGGCAAGAGCGACGATAGGAGAAACCCTCGTCCTGCTCTTTGATCAGGGCCAGCACGTCCAGCACCATCAGGTCTTTACCACCGGTATCGACCTGGAATTCCTGCATGAACGGCGCAGCGTCCTGATCAGGGTTGTAACGATAAACACTGACTTGCAACATGGCGGTCACCCTTAATAAGTCCGGACTTTAGGTTCGAAAGTCGGAACAGTCTTCGGCGAGAAGTTAACGGCACGCTTGGTGACGCGCTTGTCACCCGGGAAGTACAGGGTGTGGCACAGCCAGTTTTCGTCGTCACGGTCTTCAAAGTCTTCACGGGCGTGAGCGCCGCGGGACTCTTTACGTACTTCGGCCGCGATGGCGGTAGCTTCAGCCACTTCCAGCAGGTTTTGCAGTTCCAGCGCTTCGATACGTGCAGTGTTGAACGCCTGCGACTTATCGTTGATCTTCACGTTGGCGATACGCTTGCGCAGATCGGCCAGCTGAGCGATACCCTTCTGCATGTATTCGCCGGTACGGAATACACCGAAGTAGTTCTGCATGCAGCTTTGCAGCTCGCGACGCAGGGTGGCGACGTCTTCGCCATCGGTACGGCTGTTCAGCGCGTTCAGACGCGACAGGGCTGCTTCGATATCGGCTTCGGTAGCGTCGTCGTATTCGATGCCGTCGGTCAGCGCCTTTTCCAGGTGCAGGCCGGCAGCGCGGCCGAATACCACCAGGTCGAGCAGCGAGTTGCCGCCCAGACGGTTGGCACCGTGAACCGATACGCAAGCCACTTCACCTACCGCGAACAGACCAGGAATGATCTGGTCCACGCCTTCAGCGTCCTGGGTGATCGCCTGGCCGTGAATGTTGGTGGCAACGCCGCCCATCATATAGTGGCAAGTCGGAACAACCGGAACCGGCGCAACCACCGGGTCAACGTGTGCAAACGTCTTCGACAATTCGCAGATGCCTGGCAGACGGCTGTGCAGCACTTCCTCGCCCAGGTGGTCGAGCTTGAGCATTACGTGGTCGCCATTCGGACCGCAACCGTTGCCGGCGATGATTTCTTTAACCATCGAACGAGCAACCACGTCACGACCAGCAAGGTCTTTCGCGTTCGGAGCATAACGCTCCATGAAACGCTCGCCGTGCTTGTTGATCAGGTAACCACCTTCACCACGGCAACCTTCGGTCACCAGTACACCGGCGCCGGCGATGCCGGTCGGGTGGAACTGCCACATTTCGATGTCTTGTACCGGCACGCCAGCACGCAGTGCCATGCCGACGCCGTCACCGGTGTTGATCAGGGCGTTGGTGGTGGAAGCGTAGATACGACCTGCACCGCCGGTAGCCAGTACGGTGGCCTTGGCGCGGATGTAGGTGGTCTCGCCGGTTTCGATGCAGATCGCGATCACACCGACGAATTCGCCTTCCTGGTTTTTCACCAGGTCGACAGCGTAGTACTCGTTCAGGAACGTGGTACCGGCTTTCAGGTTGCCTTGATAAAGGGTGTGCAGCAGCGCGTGACCGGTACGGTCGGAGGCTGCGCAAGTACGGGCAGCCTGGCCACCTTTACCGTAGTCCTTGGACTGACCACCGAACGGACGCTGGTAGATACGGCCTTGCTCGGTACGCGAAAACGGCAGACCCATGTGGTCCAGCTCGAAAACCGCGGCCGGGCCTTCCTGACACATGTATTCGATAGCGTCCTGGTCACCGATGTAGTCGGATCCCTTGACGGTATCGTACATGTGCCAGCGCCAGTCATCGTTCGGGTCAGCCGACGCGATGGCGCAGGTGATGCCGCCCTGGGCGGACACAGTGTGCGAACGGGTCGGGAAAACCTTGGTGATCACGGCAGTCTTGTGACCACCCTGTGCCAGTTGCAGCGCAGCGCGCATGCCGGCACCGCCACCACCAATAATGATGGCGTCGAAAGAAATCGTTGGAATGTTAGCCATGAATCAGATACCCCAGAGAATCTGCACACCCCAGACGAAGTAAGCGAACATCGCGATGCCGCAAACTGCCTGGAAAAGGAAACGTACTGCGGTCGCGGACTTGCCCAGCGCCATTGGCGTCAGGTAGTCGGTCGCGATGGTCCACATGCCGACCCAGGCGTGAGCGCCCAGGGCAACGAGGGCCAGCAGACTGAAGATACGCATCCCGTTGTGAGCGAACAGGCCGTGCCACTGGTCGTAGCCAATGCCCGGATTCGCTGCAAGGTATCCGATCAGGAAAATGAAATAAGCCGCGAGAACAACCGCAGACACACGTTGCGCCATCCAGTCATAGAGGCCCGAACGCGAAAGGTTCGTAACGCTGGTTACCATATCCAAACTCCTGCCAGAACGATCAGCACCACGGAAATGGCGATGATGATTTTCGAGCCCAGGCGGCCGCCTTCCAGCGTCTCACCGATGCCCATATCCATGATCAAGTGGCGCACACCGGCTACCAGGTGATACAGCAGAGCGGACAGGAGGCCCCATGCTACGAACTTGGCCAGCGGGCTGGTCAAGCATGCCTTCACTTCGGCAAAACCTTCCTCGGAACCCAGGGATTTGCCCAATGCATAAAGCATGAAGCCGAGGCCCAGGAAGAGGATGATGCCGGAAACACGGTGAAGAAACGACGTAACGCCGGTGATGGGGAGTTTGATGGTCCTTAGGTCTAGGTTTACAGGTCGTTGGCTTTTCACGGCTTTTTTTTCACACTGAAGAGCCCCTAACAATCAGGGCAAAGTTGTTGGGGAGTGCACTGGTCAGGTAACCACCACCCAGGGATGCGACCCCCAATAAAGCAGGCCCAAAAGCCCTTGGCGGTCGGTGGCCGAGTATAGACAGTTAGGCTACTAATGACAACGCAATCACCTACCCCAAATAGCTGATTGCACAAGTCGTATAAAAGGCGTAAATGGCAGTCAATTTCGAGGAAAAAGTACGCTTAAAGCCTTCTGGAGCAAGACTTTAGGCAAATTGACATTCGAATTTATCTCACTATAGTGGTGCGGGCCCTGCGTGGGGGGTCTGTCTGATGGTTCAAGCATAAATAGGAGGCCACATGGCTGACAAAAAAGCGCAGTTGATCATCGAGGGCGCAGCCCCCGTCGAGCTGCCCATTTTAACCGGCACCGTTGGTCCCGATGTAATCGATGTTCGGGGCCTGACGGCCACGGGCCGCTTCACTTTCGACCCAGGCTTCATGTCGACCGCCTCGTGCGAGTCGAAGATCACCTATATCGACGGCGACAACGGCATTCTGTTGCACCGCGGCTACCCGATCGAACAACTGGCTGAAAAGTCGGACTACCTGGAAACCTGCTACCTGCTGCTCAATGGCGAACTGCCAACCGCAGAACAGAAGGCCCAGTTCGTCAGCACCGTGAAAAACCACACCATGGTTCACGAGCAGTTGAAAACCTTCTTCAACGGTTTCCGTCGCGACGCCCACCCGATGGCCGTCATGTGCGGTGTAGTCGGCGCCCTCTCGGCCTTCTACCACGACTCCCTGGACATCAATAACCCGCAGCATCGCGAAATCTCCGCGATCCGTCTGGTTGCCAAGATGCCGACCCTGGCAGCGATGGTTTACAAGTACTCCATGGGGCAACCCATGATGTACCCGCGCAACGACCTGACGTACGCGGAAAACTTCCTGCACATGATGTTCAACACCCCGTGCGAGATCAAACCGATCAGCCCGGTACTCGCCAAGGCCATGGACCGGATCTTCATCCTCCACGCCGACCACGAGCAGAACGCCTCGACTTCCACCGTGCGTCTGGCCGGCTCCTCGGGTGCCAACCCGTTCGCCTGTATCGCCGCCGGTATCGCCGCACTGTGGGGCCCTGCCCACGGTGGTGCGAACGAAGCCGTATTGACCATGCTCGACGAAATTGGTGATGTGTCCAACATCGACAAGTTCATCGCCAAGGCCAAGGACAAGAACGATCCGTTCAAGCTGATGGGCTTCGGTCACCGCGTTTACAAGAACCGCGACCCTCGCGCGACTGTAATGAAGCAGACCTGCGACGAAGTACTGAAGGAACTGGGCATCAACAACGATCCGCAACTCGAACTGGCCATGCGCCTGGAAGAGATCGCGCTGACCGACCCGTACTTCATCGAACGCTCGCTGTATCCGAACGTCGACTTCTACTCGGGGATCATCCTCAAGGCGATCGGCATTCCGACCAGCATGTTCACCGTGATCTTTGCGCTGGCACGTACTGTCGGCTGGATCTCCCACTGGAAAGAAATGCTCTCCAGCCCGTACAAGATTGGCCGTCCGCGCCAGCTGTACACCGGCTACGAGTCGCGTGACATTACCAAGCTGGAAGACCGCAAATAAGGCTTGTCTTGCGATAACGTCTTGAAGTTGTACCGGGAACGGCCTCTATTTATATAGGGGCCGTTTTTGTTTGTCTGGGATTTGGCTTTTTGGGTTTTGGGATTGGGGGCATATCCGTTGCTGCGGGAGCTGCCGCTGGCGGTTTCGCTCTTACAGCGAGTCCCTTTTTCAAACGCCGGAGTGCCGGCCCAGCGAAAAAGTAACCCAAAAGGCTTTGCCCCGGCGTACGGCACCTCGCTGAGGCTCAGTGTTCCCTCGCTACGGTGTCCATCCGGGGGCATCGCCTACGGTTTGCTTCGCCGCACCTCCTCTCGATGTATGCGGCTGCGCCGCACGGCGCTGCGCGCCTACCCCCGGATGAACACCTGCGCTCGGCCTGCCGATGGGGCAAAAAATCAAAAGCCAAAGCCAGATCAAAAGCCGGATCAAGAACCCCTCACCCTAGCCCTCTCCCGGAGGGAGAGGGGACTGACCGTGGTGTTTGGGGGAGCTGCGCCGACGTGCGATACCGCGTTGAACTCAGGTTCTAAAAAGCAAACAAATCAGCCCCCTCCCATGAGGAAAAGGAGACTGACCGAGGTGTTTGGGAGAACTACTTCGATGTGAAATACCGAGTCGAACTCAGATTCTGACAAGCCCAAAAATCGGCTCCCTCTCCCTCCGGGAGAGGGCTGGGGTGAGGGGCAGTTCCAACACAAATCCAAAGCCGAGCACGCTGCGCTCCTCACCACTCAACAGGATGAGCGTTAGCTCGGCTGCAGCTCTTGATCTGTAAGGCGACGTCGGAAGGAACCCCGAGCCCCAGCGAGCGGGCCGTACGTAGGAGCAAGCGTTTTTTGCTTACTTTTTTTGGCGTTTGAAAAAAGTGAGTCGCCGTAAGGGCGAAACCCTAAGCCGCCGTTACCGCAGCAACGGACATGTACACAGCTCGAGCCGATAACCGCCCACAAAAAATGCCCCGATCTCTCAACCGGGGCATTCAGCACAACATTTACAAAACCATCAAACCATCAATGCGAAACCGCCCCACTCGCCCCCAACCCAGTCTGCGAACGCACAAACTGCGGGAAGAACAGCGCCCGCTCGTTATCAGCAGCCGCCGACTTGTCAGTAATCGAGAAGAACCAGATCCCGATGAAAGCAATGATCATCGAAAACAGCGCCGGATACTCGTAAGGGAAAATCGCCTTCTCGTGATGCAGAATCTGCACCCAGATGGTCGGGCCAAGCACCATCAGGCCTACCGCACTGATCAGCCCCAGCCAGCCGCCAATCATCGCACCGCGGGTGGTCAGCTTCTTCCAGTACATCGAAAGCAGCAGCACCGGGAAGTTGCAGCTCGCCGCGATGGAGAACGCCAGGCCAACCATGAACGCAATGTTCTGGCTTTCGAACAGGATGCCCAAGCCAATCGCCAGCAACGCCAAGGCAATGGTGGTGATCTTCGAGACACGAATCTCGTCCTTCTCGTTCGCCTTGCCCTTTTTGATCACACTGGCATACAGGTCGTGAGACACAGCCGAAGCACCGGCCAGAGTCAGACCTGCCACAACCGCCAGAATGGTCGCGAACGCCACCGCCGAGATAAAGCCGAGGAAGATACTGCCGCCGACCGCGTTGGCCAGGTGCACCGCCGCCATGTTGTTGCCGCCCAACAGCGCGCCAGCAGCATCTTTGAAGGCCGGGTTAGTGCTGACCAGCAGGATCGCGCCGAAGCCGATGATGAAAGTCAGGATGTAGAAGTAGCCAATGAAACCAGTTGCGTAGAGCACGCTCTTGCGGGCTTCTTTTGCATCACTCACGGTGAAGAAGCGCATCAGAATGTGTGGCAGACCAGCCGTACCGAACATCAGCGCCAGACCCAGCGAGAAGGCCGAAATCGGATCCTTGACCAGACCGCCCGGGCTCATGATCGCTTCGCCTTTGGCGTGAACCTTGATCGCTTCGGAGAACAGCGTGTTGAAGTCGAAGCCTACGTGCTTCATTACCATCAGTGCCATGAACGAGGCACCGGACAGCAACAGCACAGCCTTGATGATCTGCACCCAAGTGGTCGCCAGCATGCCGCCGAACAGCACGTACATGCACATCAGCACACCGACCAGAATCACCGCAACGTGGTAGTCCAGACCGAACAACAGCTGGATCAACTTGCCGGCACCGACCATTTGCGCGATCAGGTAGAACGCCACCACCACCAGCGAACCGCAAGCGGACAGCGTGCGGATCTGGGTTTGCCCGAGGCGGTAGGACGCTACGTCGGCAAAGGTGTATTTGCCCAGGTTACGCAAGCGCTCGGCGATCAGGAACAGAATGATCGGCCAGCCCACCAGAAAGCCGATCGAGTAGATCAGGCCATCGTAGCCGGAGGTGAACACCAGCGCGGAAATCCCCAGGAAGGATGCCGCCGACATGTAGTCACCGGCAATCGCCAGACCGTTCTGGAAACCGGTGATCTTGCCGCCAGCGGCATAGTAGTCGGCCGCCGAGTTGTTTTTCTTCGAGGCCCAGTAGGTGATGTACAGGGTCGCGCCAACGAACGCGACGAACATCAGGATCGCAGGAATGTTCAGTGGTTGTTTGGCCACTTCACCGGTCAACGCGTCAGCCGCCCAGACACTCGGTGCGACCGCAGCAACGCTCAAAAGAGCCAGTAGACGCCGGATCATTGCTGAGCCTCCTTGAGAATCGCATTGTTCAGGTCATCGAACTCGCCATTGGCGCGGCGCACGTAGATAGCGGTGAGGATGAATGCAGAAAGAATGAGTCCGACACCGATTGGAATTCCCCAAGTAATCGAGGATTCCGGACTGAGTTTCGCGCCCAGAACATGCGGCCCGTAAGCGATCAACAGGATGAAGCCAGAGTAAAGCCCGAGCATGATCGCCGAGAGTATCCAGGCGAACTTTTCCCTTTTTCGCACCAGCTCCTTGAATCGGGGACTGTTTTGAATCGAGAGGTAAATGCTGTCGTTCATTGTTTTTATCCTCGCAGCACAAATTATTGTTGGAACGTAGCTAATGTATGCGGCTGCGAGCGCGGTAACAGACGACCTTAGTAGTAGAACGCCATGACGTAATCGCCATTCTTGAGCACACATAAAAAACTGTGGGAGCTGGCTTGCCAGCGATGGCGTCGTGTCAGCCAACTATTAGTCAACTGACAGACCGCTATCGCGGGCAAGCCCGCTCCCACAGGGTTCGTGGTGAAAGATGCTATTTCGGGTTATTTAGTCCAGTCAGCCACGCGATCAGGGTGTTTGGCGACCCATTCCTTGGCCGCGGCGTCAGGCTTCGCACCGTCCTGAATTGCCAGCATCACTTCGCCGATCTCGTCTTTCGACGCCCACTGAAAGTTTTTCAGGAACTTGGCCACTTCCGGAGCTTTGGTGGCGAGTTCCTTGCTGCCGATGCTGTTCACGGTTTCAGCCGCGCCGTACACGCCTTTCGGGTCGTCGAGGAAGCGCAGTTTCCACTTGGCGAACATCCAGTGCGGCACCCAACCGGTAACCGCAATCGACTCGTTCTTCTTCTCGGCACGGGTCAGCTCGGCAATCATGCCGGCGCCGGAACTGGCCTTGAGGGTGTAACCGGTCAGGTCGTAATCCTTGATCGCCTGATCCGTCTTGAGCATCACGCCGGAACCGGCGTCGATGCCAACAATACGTTTTTTGAAGCTGTCGTCGGTTTTCAGGTCTTCGATGGATTTGGCTTTCACGTATTCCGGCACGATCAGGCCGATTTTCGCGTCCTTGAAGTTCGGGCCGTAATCGACCACCTGGTCCTTGTTCTTCGTCCAGTATTCACCGTGGGTCACTGGCAGCCAGGCCGAGAGCATGGCGTCGAGTTTGCCGGTGGCCACGCCTTGCCACATGATCCCGGTGGCGACGGCTTGCAGTTTCACGTCGTAGCCGAGTTTCTGCTTGATCACTTCGGCCGCCACGTGGGTGGTCGCGACGCTGTCGGACCAACCGTCAACGTAACCGATGTTAAGGGTCTGTTTTTCAGCGCTGGCGAATGTGGAACTCATCGCAAGCACCAGAGCGGCACCTGCGCCTAAAAGTCGTCGCATCTTCATCGTTACTTCCCCGAAATGCTGCGCCCGACGGATGCCGGGCATCGTCAACGTATTGTTATGGTGCACAGCGCCCCCATCACGCCTGACCGCAAACTCGCCCGACCGTCAGTGGAGTACTGACGCTTTCGATCATCGGCCTGACGCCCGCAGCGACCTGCTCTGTCAGCGACCTCAATACACCGAGAAACGACATCAGAAAGCCATTAATTGCAGCTGAATAAATGACGCCAGATAATCCGCCCGAACTTTGCATGGCAAATCATGCCGGCCACCAACGCGTGGATAAATGCAGGTAACATGCGTCGCTTTGCAGCCACTCGGCCTGACCATGTCCGCGACGTCCCGCTTCCCGTTTATTCCTTATCTCTTCGCTTGCCTGCTCGGCCTGCTGGCCCTTGGCGGCTTCTGGTACGACCTCGGCAAGCCGGTGATCCTCCCGGACGCCGCGACCCCGACGCATAAATTGCAATGCGCCTCCTACACGCCTTTCGACAAGGATCAGTCGCCGTTCGACGTGCCGTTCAAACTGCGTCCGGAACGCATGGATGCCGACCTTGCCCTGCTGGCGACGCGCTTCGAATGCATCCGCACCTATTCGATGACCGGCCTCGAAGCCCTGCCGGAACTGGCGCGCAAGCACGGTTTGAAGTTGATGATCGGCGCCTGGGTCAACAGCAACCCGGTGGACACCGAAAAAGAAGTCGATCTGCTGATCAAGTCGGCCAACGCCAACCCGGACGTGGTCAACGCGGTGATCGTCGGCAACGAAGCCTTGCTGCGCAAGGAAGTCACCGGCGCACAACTGGCCAAACTGATCAACAAAGTCAAAAGCCAGGTCAAGCAACCGGTCACGTATGCCGATGTCTGGGAGTTCTGGCTCAAGCACCCGGAAGTCGCGCCAGCGGTGGATTTCCTGACCATTCACCTGCTGCCGTACTGGGAAGACGACCCGTCGAACATCGACGTCGCCCTGCAACACGTGGCGGATGTGCGTCAGGTGTTCGGCAACAAGTTTGCGCCCAAGGACGTGATGATCGGCGAGACCGGCTGGCCCAGCGAAGGCCGCCAGCGCGAGACCGCCCTGCCGAGCCGAGTCAATGAAGCCAAGTTCATTCGTGGTTTTGTCGCGATGGCCGAAAAGGAAGGCTGGCACTACAACCTGATCGAAGCGTTCGACCAGCCATGGAAGCGTGGCAGCGAAGGCGCGGTTGGCGGTTACTGGGGCCTGTTCGACGCGGATCGTCAGGACAAAGGCATACTCGCCGGGCCGGTGACCAATGTGCCGTACTGGAAGGAATGGCTGGGCCTCGGCGGGCTGATCTTCCTCGGTACGCTGCTGCTCGGCGGCCGGGTGCGCAGCACACAATCGGCATTGATCCTGCCGCTGCTCGGTGCGGTGGCTGCCTGCTCGATCGGCGCCTGGGGCGATCTGGCGCGGGTGACCACGCGGTTTGCCAGCGAATGGCTGTGGGTCGGCTTGCTGACCGTGTTGAATCTGTCAGTGCTGGTGCACGCTGCGCTGACCTTGAGCGCCCGCCAGGGTTGGCGTGAACGCGCGTTCAATTGGCTGGAGCGCCGCGCCGGGTGGCTGGTCGCTGTGGCCGGTTTTGCCGCTGCGGTGATGATGCTGGAGATGGTGTTCGACGCACGTTATCGCAGCTTCGCCAGCATGGCGTTCATTCTGCCGGCGCTGGTGTACGTGTGCCGCCCGGTCAGTGTGCCGCGCCGGGAAATCGCCCTGCTGACCTTCATCATCGGCGCAGGGATTGCCCCGCAGCTGTATGAAGAGGGATTGTTGAATCAGCAGGCGTGGGGCTGGGCGCTGGTCAGTGGCTTGATGGTGGCGGCGCTTTGGCGTTGCCTGCGGGTTCGCAAGTGCTGATCTTCAGCGTCTGAACCGGCCTCATCGCTGGCAAGCCAGCTCCCACAGGTTTTCGGGGCGTACACACATGCTGTGTTCACCCACGCCCTTGTGGGAGCGGGCTTGCCCGCGATGACTGACTGTCAGGCGCTACGGGACGCCCGGACCAGGCGCAACCCGGCAATCACCAGCGCAAACACCGCCAACGTGGTGTTGTACAACGCCAGCGCCGGCAGGCCGAACGCCAGCGCCAGCACCGCCAGCCACCACCCTGCCCGCCCGGGCAACACAAACCCCAGCAACGCTGCAACCAGCGCGGTCCAGCCCAACACCTTGAAGTGAATCATCAGCCCCAGGTTCGAGCGCACCGTGCATTCCCAGCGGCTTGCCTCGTCGACGCAGATGCCGACCCACCGTCCATCCTCCATGAAGCCGTAACGCGCGCCATAGCTGGCAGCCAGCCACAACGGCAACAGGACGAGCAACAGCACCACAGGCAAGCGGCGAGACATGAATCACTCCAATCTACGGAAATCGGCGGCCAGCTTAATCGGACTTGTACCGTTGGCAAGTACTAACAACTGTTAACTGTTCATTCGACCGCTGCAAAGTGTATCGTCCAGCTACTATTACTCCGAATTCTGCCTGTTTGGTGCCGAGGCATGGCACTTTGGCGCAAGCCCGGTGGTCATAGCCTGCGAACTTCATTCGGCACCTTCCTTTAAGGGATCCAGTCATGCTCCGTTCCTTGCGCTTCGCCGCGCTGTTCAGCGGCCTTATTCTGAGTGCGTCCGCACTGGCGGTGGATATCGATGCCGCCAGTTATGGCTATCCCCTGACCAACCCGTTCGAGGCAACCATCGCCACGACGCCACCGGACCTGCGCCCGGAATTGCCGTCCAACGACGACATCAACCAGTCCGACCACAGCATCACCTTGCGCCCGGAGCGGGCCTTCATCCTCCCGGACAACTTCTGGGCGGTGAAAAAGCTCACCTACCGCATCGCCGAGCAGGACAAACCGGCGCCGCTGATCTTCCTGATCGCCGGCACCGGCGCACGCTATGACAGCACGCTCAACGAATACCTGAAGAAGCTCTACTACAAGGCCGGTTATCACGTCGTGCAGCTGTCCTCGCCGACCAGTTTCGATTTCATCAGTGCCGCTTCACGCTTCGCCACGCCCGGTATCACCAAGGAAGACGCCGAAGACATGTACCGGGTGATGCAGGCCGTACGGGCGCAGCACCCGAAACTGCCGGTCACCGAGTATTACCTGACCGGCTACAGCCTCGGCGCCCTCGATGCCGCGTTTGTCGCGCACCTGGACGAAACCCGGCGCAGCTTCAACTTCAAGAAAGTCCTGCTGCTCAACCCGCCAGTCAACCTCTACACCTCGATCAGCAACCTCGACAAGCTGGTTCAGACCGAAGTGAAAGGCATCAACAACAGCACCACCTTCTATGAACTGGTACTGGGCAAGCTGACCCGTTACTTCCAGCAGAAAGGCTACATCGACCTCAACGACGCCCTGCTCTATGACTTCCAGCAGTCCAAGCAGCACCTGACCAACGAGCAGATGGCGATGCTGATCGGCACGTCCTTCCGCTTCTCGGCCGCCGACATCGCCTTTACTTCGGACCTGATCAACCGTCGCGGCCTGATCACCCCGCCGAAATTCCCGATCACCGAAGGCACCAGCCTCACGCCGTTCCTCAAGCGTGCGCTGCAATGCGACTTCGATTGCTACCTGACTGAACAGGTGATTCCAATGTGGCGCGCGCGCACCGACGGCGGCAGCCTGCTGCAACTGATCGACCAGGTCAGCCTGTATGCGCTCAAGGATTACCTGCACGACAGCCCGAAAATCGCCGTGATGCACAACGCCGACGACGTGATCCTCGGCCCGGGCGACCTGGGCTTCCTGCGCAAGACGTTCGGTGATCGCCTGACCGTTTATCCACTGGGCGGCCATTGCGGCAACCTTAACTACCGCGTCAACAGCGACGCCATGCTGGAGTTTTTCCGTGGCTAAATATCTCCTGCTGATTGCAGCGCTCCTCAGCGCAGGCGTGGCCCAGGCCGACAACAGCAAAGCCAACGCGCCGGTGGTGGTCGACAGCGACGGCTTCAAGGAGCCGTTGTCCAAACTCAAGTTCAACCCGGGTCTGGACCAGCGTGAGTTCGAGCGCTCGACGCTCAACGCGCTCAACGTGTATGACCCGCTGGAGTCGTGGAACCGTCGCGTCTACCACTTCAACTACCGCTTCGACCAATGGGTGTTCCTGCCGGTGGTCGACGGTTACCGTTACGTGACCCCTGGCTTCCTGCGCACCGGGGTCAGCAACTTCTTCAACAACCTCGGCGACGTACCGAACCTGGTCAACAGCCTGCTGCAGTTCAAGGGCAAGCGTTCGATGGAAACCACCGCACGCCTGTTGCTCAACACCACCATCGGCATTGCCGGCCTGTGGGACCCGGCGACCGCCATGGGCCTGCCGCGCCAGAGCGAAGACTTCGGCCAGACCCTGGGCTTCTACGGTGTACCGGGCGGCGCCTACTTCGTGCTGCCAATTCTCGGCCCGTCGAACATCCGCGATACCGCCGGGCTCGCGGTGGACTACACCGCCGAATCGGCGATCAACTATCTGAACGTCTCGGAAGTCAGCTCCAACCATCCTGAGGTCTGGGCCCTGCGCGCCGTCGACAAGCGCTACCAGACCAACTTCCGCTACGGCCAGATGAACTCGCCGTTCGAGTACGAGAAAGTGCGCTACGTGTACACCGAGTCACGCAAGTTGCAGATTGCCGAGTAAAAACGGCTGCCACAAAACAGTGTGGGAGCGAGCTTGCTCGCGAATGCGGTAGTCCAGTCAACGTTTAAGTCGACTGATACTCCGCTTTCGCGAGCAAGCTCGCTCCCACATTTGTTTTGTGTCGCTGGTTAGCTCTTCAAGGCGCGCCAGATTTTGCCGACGACAGAAACCACCGCCAGCACCACCGCGCCCGCGATGATCCCCGCCACACCGTTGAGCAGCACCGGCACCGCAAACCCGGCACCGCCCGCCGCTGCGCCAACGCCTTCAATCCAGTGATGCACCACAGGAATGCCGTGGGTGAGGATGCCACCGCCGACCAGAAACATCGCCGCCGTACCGATCACCGACAGGCCTTTCATCATGTACGGCGCGGCGCGCAGGATCGCGTTGCCGATGCTTTTTGCTGCCGAGCCGGATTTCTGCGTCAGCCACAGGCCCAGGTCGTCGAGTTTGACGATGCCGGCCACCAGACCGTAAACGCCAACGGTCATGACAATCGCGATGCCGGACATCACGATCACTTGCTGGGTCAACGAGGCATCGGCCACGGTACCGAGGGTGATGGCGATGATTTCCGCCGAGAGGATGAAGTCGGTGCGGATCGCGCCTTTGATCTTGTCCTTCTCGTAGGCCACCAGATCGGTGGTCGGGTCAGCGACCGCCTCGGTGAGTTGCGCATGCTCGGCGTCATCTTCGGCCTTGCTGTGCAGGAACTTGTGCGCGAGCTTTTCAAAACCCTCAAAACACAGATAGGCGCCGCCAACCATCAGCAGCGGCGTCACCAGCCACGGCACGAACGCACTGATCGCCAGCGCCGACGGCACCAGAATCAACTTGTTGAGGAACGAACCCTTGGCCACCGCCCAGACCACCGGAATTTCCCGCTCGGCGCGCACCCCGGAGACCTGCTGGGCATTGAGCGCCAGATCGTCGCCGAGCACCCCGGCGGTCTTCTTCGCGGCCATCTTGCTCATCAACGCCACGTCATCCAGAACGGTGGCAATATCGTCGATCAGCACCAGCAAACTGCTTCCTGCCATGAATCTTGTTTCCTTATGTGGATAATGCCGTGCAGCATACCGCGACTGCAGGCCACACGGGCATTCTTGAGCCACGCGCGAGGCCGGTGCTACCATGCGCAACCGCCAGAACAGGCAAGGAACCACCGGGTTTATGAGCACAATCCGCGAGCGCAACAAAGAACTGATCCTGCGTGCCGCCAGCGAGGAATTCGCCGACAAGGGCTTCGCGGCGACCAAAACCAGCGACATCGCCGCCAAGGCAGGATTGCCCAAACCCAACGTCTACTACTACTTCAAGTCCAAGGAAAACCTCTACCGTGAGGTGCTGGAAAGCATCATCGTGCCGATCCTGCAGGCTTCGACCCCGTTCAACCCGGACGGCGTGCCGAGCGAAGTGCTCAGCGGCTACATCCGCTCGAAGATCCGCATCTCCCGCGACCTGCCCTTTGCCTCGAAAGTGTTCGCCAGCGAAATCATGCACGGCGCCCCGCACCTGAGCGCCGACCTGGTCGAGCAACTCAACGGCCAGGCCAAGCACAACATCGACTGCATCCAGACCTGGATCGACCGCGGCCAGATCGCCCCGATCGACCCCAACCACCTGATGTTCAGCATCTGGGCCGCGACCCAGACCTACGCCGACTTCGACTGGCAGATCTCTGCGGTCACCGGCAAGGACAAGCTCGACGAGGCGGATTATGAAGCGGCAGCACAGACGATTATCCGATTGGTGTTGAAGGGGTGTGAGCCGGATCAGTAAGACTGCGGTGACCCTATCGCTGGCAAGCCAGCTCCCCCAAGGTTTTTTGTCGTTTGCAAAATCTGCATTCAACAAGCAAACCTGTGGGAGCTGGCTTGCCAGCGATGGCGGCAACTCGGTATCAGATCAAACCCAGATGGCATCCCACAGCGGATAATCACCCAGCCTTTCTACCAATCCTGCCCGCAACGGGTTGGCGACCACATAACGCGCCATCTTCACCAGATCATCTTCCCGCCTCAATGCTCGATCATGAAAACCCTGCTGCCAAAGCGGCCCGCTACGATCGCTGGATAGATTCACTTCACGGGTAATCAGCGACTTGGTTTCTCCCATCAGCCTTCTGAGCGAACAATTTTCCAGCTCAACGAGCCAATGAAAATGGTCAGGCATGACCACCCACGCCAGTGAATTAGCCAATCCAAGCTCCTGTGCCCGGCGAAGTTGATGAACCACCAATCGACCCAAAGCGAAATTGGCAAAGATAGGTTCGCGACCAAGTGTGTTGGTTGTCAGTAGATAGATTTGATTGGGCTCGGCATAGCGGCCGGTTCGCAGACGATGTGAAGCCGGAAGATCAGGCAATCCTTTGCCCCTTGATGATGAGTTCACCAGAAGGCTAGACCGCAGCGCCCCATCTGGCTCAGCCGTCTTTTATCTTGATATGTCAGTCAGGCCGCCATCGCTGGCAAGCCAGCTCCCACAGTTTTTATGTTGAATACAAAATTTGTGAACGACACAAAACCTTGTGGGAGCTGGCTTGCCAGCGATTGCTTTACTTCAGACGCTACTGATCAAGCCGCCACCCCAGCATCCGCCTTCAACTCCAGCGCCTCCACTGCCCTGATCGCCACTTGCTCATCAATATCCGACAGATCGCCGCTGATGCCGATCGCTCCCAGCACGTTCCCCGCCTGATCGCGAACCAACACCCCGCCCGGGGCCGGGACGACGCTGCCCTGGCCCATGCTGTTGAGTGCGGCGATAAACGCCGGGCGTTGTTGGGCGTCCAGCGCCAGCAGGCGTGAGCCCTTGCCCAAGGCGATAGCGCCCCAGGCTTTGCCGATGGCGATCTGCGGGCGCAGCAGACTGGCGCCGTCTTCGCGTTGCAGGGTGATCAGGTGGCCGCCGGTATCGAGTACCGCAATGGTCAGCGGCGCAGCGTTGATAGCGCGCCCGGCGCTGATGGCTTCGTTGACCAGGTTGACTGCGACTTTCAAGGTTAAAGCGCTCATGGTGCCGTCCTCATTTTGTTATTGGGAAAGTCGGGGAGCTGCGGTTTTGTGCCGCAGCTCGATGCAACAAATAGAACACAATGAGTTATTTTTTTGTATACAATAATTCTCGAAAAGCGCCACATGCGACGAAAAGCCACAGTAGATACGGCTTCCGACGAATGAAACAGACGCTTGAGAAAATGGATTGACCTGCGCCGTCCGCCGTGAATACACTCTGCGCAAAGCCACTTGTATACAATTACAAAACGTAAAGAGGCACAAAACCATGAGCAAAATGAGAGCAATCGAAGCCGCCGTTCTGGTGATGCGCCGTGAAGGGGTTGATACCGCCTTTGGCATTCCCGGCGCTGCGATCAACCCGCTGTACTCCGCCTTGCAGAAAGTCGGTGGCATCGATCACGTCCTCGCTCGCCACGTCGAAGGCGCGTCGCACATGGCCGAGGGTTACACCCGCACCAAGGCCGGCAACATCGGCGTGTGCATCGGTACTTCCGGCCCTGCCGGTACCGACATGGTCACCGGGCTCTACAGCGCCTCGGCCGACTCGATCCCCATCCTCTGCATTACCGGCCAGGCACCCCGCGCCCGTATGCACAAGGAAGACTTCCAGGCGGTCGACATCACCAGCATCGTCAAGCCCGTCACCAAGTGGGCGACCACCGTTCTGGAGCCGGGCCAGGTGCCTTACGCGTTCCAGAAAGCTTTCTATGAAATGCGCTCCGGCCGTCCAGGCCCAGTGCTGATCGACCTGCCGTTCGACGTGCAGATGGCCGAGATCGAATTCGACATCGACGCTTACCAGCCGCTGCCGCTGGCCAAGCCGACTGCGACCCGCGTTCAGGTTGAAAAAGCTTTGGCGTTGCTGGATCAGGCCGAGCGTCCATTGCTGGTGGCCGGTGGCGGCATCATCAACGCCGATGCCAGCGATCTGCTGGTTGAATTCGCTGAACTGACCGGCATCCCGGTGATCCCGACCCTGATGGGCTGGGGCACCATCCCGGACGATCACCCGCTGATGGTCGGCATGGTCGGTCTGCAGACGTCACACCGTTACGGCAACGCGACGATGCTGAAATCCGACGTGGTACTGGGCATCGGTAACCGCTGGGCCAACCGTCACACCGGTTCGGTTGATGTGTACACCGAAGGTCGCAAGTTCATTCACGTCGACATCGAAGGCACGCAGATCGGCCGCGTGTTCACCCCGGACCTGGGCATCGTGTCCGACGCTGCTGCCGCGCTGACCGTGTTCATCGAAGTGGCGCGTGAATGGCAAGCCGCCGGCAAGCTGAAAAACCGCTCTGCCTGGTTGCAGGATTGCCAGCAGCGCAAGTCCAGCTTGCACCGCAAGACCCACTTCGACAACGTGCCGGTCAAGCCGCAGCGCGTTTACGAAGAGATGAACCAGGTGTTCGGCAAAGACACCTGCTACGTCAGCACCATTGGTCTGTCGCAGATTGCCGGCGCGCAGTTCCTGCACGTCTACAAGCCGCGTCACTGGATCAACTGCGGTCAGGCCGGCCCGTTGGGCTGGACCATTCCGGCAGCGCTGGGCGTGGTCAAGGCCGATCCGAGCCGTAAAGTCGTGGCCCTGTCGGGGGACTATGACTTCCAGTTCATGATCGAGGAGCTGGCGGTCGGCGCTCAGTTCAAACTGCCTTACATCCACGTTGTAGTGAACAACTCGTACCTGGGCCTGATCCGCCAGGCACAGCGCGGGTTCGAAATGGACTACTGCGTGCAGCTGTCCTTCGATAACCTGAACGCGCCGGAACTCAACGGTTACGGGGTTGACCACATCGCAGTCGCCGAAGGCCTGGGCTGCAAGGCGCTGCGTGTGTTCGAACCCTCGGAAATCGCCCCTGCCCTGCGCAAGGCCGAACAGATGATCGAAGAGTTCAAGGTGCCGGTGATCGTCGAAATCATCCTGGAGCGTGTGACCAACATCTCCATGGGGACCGAGATCAACGCCGTCAATGAATTCGAAGACCTGGCGCTGGTCGGCAACGATGCGCCAACGGCGATTTCGCTGCTCGACTAAACGTAATTGGCCCCCTCTTCCTCCGGGAGAGGGGACTTGATCGCGTTCAGTCTGATCAACCGTGTCACATGCGTTTTTAGGAGACCACCATGCCGCGTTTCGCAGCCAACCTGTCCATGCTGTTCACCGAACAGGATTTCCTTGCCCGTTTCGACGCCGCCGCCAAGGCCGGTTTCAGTGGTGTGGAATACCTGTTCCCGTACGACTTCAGCTCCGCCGAAATCAAGGCCAGGCTCGACGCCAACGGTCTGACCCAAGTGCTGTTCAACCTGCCGGCCGGTGACTGGGCCAAGGGCGAGCGCGGTATCGCCTGCCTGCCGGACCGGGTTGAAGAATTCCGCGCCGGTGTCGATCTGGCGATCGCCTATGCGCAAGTGCTGGGCAACACTCAGGTCAACTGCCTGGCCGGTATCCGCCCGCAAGGCGTCGACGATGCCACCGTCGAAAGAACCTTCGTCGCCAACCTGAAATACGCTGCCGAAAAGCTGCAGGCAGTGGGCATCAAACTGGTGATGGAAGCGATCAACACCCGCGACATTCCGGGCTTCTACCTGAACAACACGGCGCAAGCCCTGTCGATCCGCGAGCAGGTCGGCAGCGCCAACCTGTTCCTGCAATACGACATCTACCACATGCAAATCATGGAGGGCGATCTGGCCCGCACCCTGCAATCGCACCTGGGCGAGATCAACCACGTGCAGCTCGCGGACAACCCGGGGCGCAACGAGCCGGGCACTGGCGAGATCAACTACCGCTTCCTGTTCGAACACCTCGATCGCATCGGCTATCAGGGTTGGGTGGGTTGCGAGTACAAGCCGCTGACCACCACTGAAGCGGGCCTCGGCTGGCTGAAAACCCACAACGCAATCTGATTGACCACGCATAGCCCGTGTGGCGAGGGGATTTAGCGAATCGTCGCACCGCCCCGTTCGGCTGCGCAGCAGTCGTAATAGCTACACCCGCGCATTGCAAAAAATCTGGGGCAGCTTCGCTGCCCATCGGGGATAAATCCCCTCGCCACAAAAGCTCACCGACTCGGTGTTGGGAGCAAGACAAAAACAAGAGGATTTTCTCATGGCTAAAATCGGATTTATCGGCACCGGCATCATGGGCCACCCAATGGCGGCAAACCTGCAGAAAGCCGGTCACAGCCTGTTCCTGTCGGCGCACCACGACGCCGCGCCTGCCGACCTGGTGGCTGCGGGCGCCGTCGCCTTGGCCAACCCGCGCGAAGTGGCGCAGGAAGCTGAATTCATCATCGTCATGGTCCCGGACACCCCGCAGGTCGACGACGTGCTGTTCCGCGCCGACGGCGTTGCCGCCGGTATCGGCAAAGGCAAAGTGGTGATCGACATGAGCTCGATCTCGCCGACCGCCACCAAGGCCTTCGCCAAGAAGATCAATGAAAAAGGCGCGCAGTACCTCGACGCCCCGGTATCCGGCGGTGAAGTCGGCGCCAAGGCGGCGACCCTGAGCATCATGGTCGGTGGCGACGCCGATGCGTTCGAACGCGCACTGCCGCTGTTCCAGGCCATGGGCAAGAACATCACCCTGGTCGGTGGCAATGGCGACGGTCAGACCGCCAAGGTCGCTAACCAGATCATCGTCGCGCTGAACATTCAGGCCGTGGCCGAAGCGCTGTTGTTCGCCTCGAAAAACGGTGCCGATCCGGCCAAGGTGCGTGAAGCACTGATGGGCGGTTTCGCTTCGTCGAAGATCCTCGAAGTGCACGGCGAGCGCATGATCAAGGGCACCTTCGATCCGGGCTTCCGCATCAGCCTGCACCAGAAGGACCTGAACCTGGCCCTGCAAGGTGCCAAGGAACTGAACATCAACCTGCCGAACACCGCCAACGCCCAGCAAGTGTTCAGCACCTGTGCGGCCATCGGTGGCAGCAACTGGGACCACTCGGCGCTGATCAAGGGTCTGGAACACATGGCCAACTTCTCGATTCGCGACAACAAATAATCTTCACTTCTGGCTCGCTCCCTGTGGGAGCGGGCTTGCCCGCGATGGCATCGACTCGGTTTTTCTGAAGGACCGCAGCGCCTGAATCGCTGGCAAGCCAGCTCCCACAGAGACCGGGTTGCTGCACCGTTGTCGCTCCACTCCAATAACAAGAATTCCGGGAGCCCGCCATGTCGGTCGATCCGCAACAACTGCTGCGCGAGCTGTTTGCCACAGCCATCGACGCGGCCCATCCGAACCAGGTCCTTGAAGCTCATCTGCCTGCCGATCGCACTGGCCGAGTCATCGTCATCGGCGCCGGCAAAGCGGCCGCCGCGATGGCGCAAGTGGTCGAGCGCTGCTGGCAGGGTGACGTCTCGGGCCTCGTGGTGACCCGTTACGGTCACGGCACCCCGTGCGAAAAAATCGAAGTGGTCGAAGCCGCGCATCCGGTGCCGGACGCTGCCGGTCTGGCCGTGGCCAAACGCGTGCTGGAACTGGTCAGTAACCTGACCGAAGACGACCGTGTGATCTTCCTGCTCTCCGGTGGCGGCTCTGCCCTGCTCGCCTTGCCGGCCGAAGGCATCACCCTCGCCGACAAGCAGTCGATCAACAAAGCCCTGCTCAAATCCGGCGCAACCATCGGCGAGATGAACTGCGTGCGCAAGCACCTCTCGGCGATCAAGGGCGGGCGTCTGGGCAAGGCCTGCTGGCCAGCCACGGTGTATACCTATGCGATTTCCGATGTGCCGGGCGACCTCGCCACGGTCATCGCGTCCGGCCCGACCGTGGCCGATCCAAGCACGTCTGCCGAAGCACTGGCGATCATCAAACGCTACGGCATCGAGATTCCCGCTTCCGTGCGTAACTGGCTGCAAAGCCCTGAGTCGGAAACGGTCAAACCCGGCGATCCGAGTCTGGCGCGCAGCCACTTCCAGTTGATTGCCCGCCCTCAGCAATCGCTGGATGCCGCTGCGGTGAAATGCCGCCAGGCCGGTTTCAGTACGCTGATCCTCGGCGACCTCGAAGGCGAGTCGCGCGAAGTGGCCAAGGTCCACGCCGGCATCGCCCGCCAGATCATCAACCACGGCCAGCCATTGGCGGCGCCGTGCGTGATTCTCTCCGGCGGCGAAACCACCGTGACCGTGCGCGGCAATGGCCGTGGCGGACGCAACGCCGAATTCCTCCTCAGCCTCACCGACAGCCTCAAGGGCCAGCCCGGCGTCTACGCCCTGGCCGGAGACACCGACGGCATCGACGGCTCGGAAGACAACGCTGGCGCGATCATGACCCCGGACAGCTACGCCCGCGCCGCCGCCCTCGGTTTGAGCGCCAGCGACGAGCTGGATAATAACAACGGTTACGGCTACTTCGAGGCGCTCGATGCGCTGATTGTCACCGAGCCGACCCGCACCAACGTCAACGACTTCCGCGCCATTCTGATCCTCGAGAGCTCTAAATCATGACGCCTGATAAAAAGGTCAAAATCCTCGCCACCCTCGGCCCTGCCGTCGATGGCATCGAAGACATCCGTGAGCTGGTCGAGGCCGGGGTCAATATCTTCCGCCTGAACTTCAGCCACGGCGATCATGCCGACCACGCCAAGCGCTATCAGTGGATCCGCGAAGTCGAGCGCCAGCTCAACTACCCGCTGGGTATTCTGATGGACCTGCAAGGGCCAAAACTGCGCGTCGGCAAGTTCGCCGACGGCAAGGTGCAGCTGCATCGCGGCCAGGCGTTCCGCCTCGATCTGGACGCCACGCCCGGTGACGAACGCCGAGTGAATCTGCCGCACCCGGAGATCATCGCCGCGCTCGAAGCCGGTATGGATCTGCTGCTCGATGACGGCAAACTGCGCCTGCGGGTGGTCAGCAAATACACCGACGCGATCGACACCACCGTGCTCAACGGCGGTGAGCTCTCCGACCGCAAAGGCGTGAACGTGCCGCAAGCGGTGCTCGACCTGAGCCCGCTGACCGCCAAGGATCGCCGCGACCTGAGCTTCGGCCTCGAGCTGGGGGTGGACTGGGTGGCGCTGTCGTTCGTGCAACGTCCGCAGGACATGCTCGAAGCCCGCGAACTGATCGGTGACAAGGCCTTTTTGATGGCGAAAATCGAGAAGCCGTCGGCGGTTGAGCAACTGCGTGAAATCGCCGAGCTGAGCGACGCGATCATGGTCGCCCGTGGTGACCTTGGCGTGGAAGTGCCGGCGGAAAGCGTGCCGCAGATCCAGAAAAACATCATCAGCACCTGCCGCGAACTGGGTAAACCGGTAGTGGTGGCGACGCAGATGCTGGAGTCGATGCGCTTCTCCCCAGCGCCGACCCGCGCCGAGGTCACCGACGTCGCCAACGCCGTGGCCGAGGGTGCCGATGCGGTGATGTTGTCGGCGGAAACCGCGTCCGGTGAATACCCGCTGGAAGCCGTGCAGATGATGAGCAAGATCATCCGTCAGGTGGAAAACGGCCCGGACTATCAGACGCAGCTCGACGTCAGCCGACCAAAGGCTGAAGCGACCGTATCCGACGCGATCAGCTGTGCGATCCGCCGCATCAGCAACGTGCTGCCGGTGGCGGTGCTGGTCAACTACAGCGAGTCAGGCGCATCGACCCTGCGTGCGGCGCGGGAACGGCCGAAAGCGCCGATCCTCAACCTGACGCCAAACCTGCAGACCGCACGCCGCTTGAGTGTCGCGTGGGGGATTCACTCGGTGGTCAACGATCGCCTGCGTCAGGTCGACGAAGTCTGCTCGACCGCGCTGGAAATCGCCCAGGCCCAAGGCATGGCCGAGCGCGGCGACACGCTGCTGATCACCGCTGGTGTGCCATTCGGGCAGCCGGGGTCGACTAACTCGCTGCGTATCGAAACCTTGATCTAAAGAAAGCTACACAACCTGTGGCGAGGGGATTTATCCCCGTTCGGCTGCGCAGCAGTCGTCGCTTTTAGGGGTGTGACGGTTTCCACAGAGAAACCGCATTCTCCGATGGGGGCCGCTTCGCAGCCCAACGGGGATAAATCCCCTCGCCACAGTGACTTGCAAGACCTTTTGATTTTCCAACTGCCCAGATTTTCTCGACATGCCTGCCAATCATTTCAACACCCACTGCCCCGACTGGGCCGAGGCTTTGCTCAACGGTTTCAGTCAGATATTCCTCCAGCGCCATCCGCTGTGCGGCCTGTTGTGCCTGTTGGCGATCCTGCTGACGGCACCGGTGCTGTTCGCCGGCGCGCTGCTCGGTGCCGTCGCCGGGTTGCTCACTGCACAGCGGCGCAACTACGCCAAGGCGGATCGCCAGGCCGGATTGTTCAGTTACAACGGCGTGCTGCTCGGTTTGTTGCTGAGCCTGTATTTCCCCTGGTCGCCGCTGCTGCCGCCACTGATTCTGGCGGCTGGCGGCCTGAGCGCGATGCTCACTCAGCAGTGGCTCAAACACGTGTACCGCAGCCGGTCGATACCGGCCTACACCTCGCCGTTCGTGGCGATGAGCTGGATGTTGCTCCTGTTCGCCGAACCGTCCGCGCCAATGGCACACATCGAGATGAACACGCTGAACCTGCTCGCCGCTGAACTGCGTGGATTGGGTCAGGTGATGTTCCTCGGCCATCCGCTGGCCGGCGCATTGGTCGCCGCCGGTCTGCTGGTCGCGGATCGCCGTGCGTTTGCCTGGGCGCTATTGGCCTCAGCCATCGGCCTCGGTTCCAGTCTGCTGCACCATGAAACCCACGCGGCGTTGCTCGGCCTCGGCAGCTACAACGCCGTGCTCGCCGCCCTCGCCTTCAGTGGTCAGCGCCAACAGCCGTGGTTGCCGCTGCTCGGTATCGTGCTGGCATTGCTGGTGACGCCGCTGTTCGCCGCCATCGGCCTGGCGACGCTGACGGCGCCGTTCATCCTCGCCGGCTGGCTGATCCGCGCCGGGATCCAGGTGCTCGGCAAAGCGGCCGTGGACGGCACGCCTTGCGTACAGGGGGAGAATCAACCTAGGCTGCGCTGATCTTTAATTCAGGCGTTATCCATGGACAGCAACAACGGTTGGCGTGAACGGCTTTACGTCATGATTTTCCAGAGTGACACCCTCGCCGGACGGCGCTTCGACGGCACCTTGCTGTTGATCATCCTCGCCAGCCTGGTGGTGGTGATGCTCGACAGTATCGACAGCATTCACCAGAACTACGCCGATGTGCTGGCCTACATCGAGTGGGGCTTCACCATCATTTTTCTCGGGGAGTACATCCTGCGGTTGTACTGCTCACCGAAACCGTTGCGCTACGCCTTCAGTTTCTACGGACTGGTGGATCTGCTGGCGATCGTGCCGGGGATTCTCGCGCTGTACTACAGCGATGCGCAGTACCTGCTGATCATCCGGATCATTCGCATGCTGCGGATCTTCCGCGTGCTCAAACTCAGCCCGTACCTCAAGCAAGCCAACTACCTGATGTCGGCGCTGCGTGGCAGCAAGCAGAAGATCGTGGTGTTTCTGGTCAGCGTCTGCACCCTGGTGACAGTGTTCGGCACCCTGATGTACGTGATCGAAGGCCCGGAACACGGCTTCACCAGCATCCCCAAGGGCATCTATTGGGCTATCGTGACCCTGACCACCGTCGGCTTCGGCGACATTGTGCCGAAGACCCCGTTGGGCCAAGTGATTTCGTCGCTGGTGATGATCACCGGTTACTCGATCATCGCCGTGCCGACCGGGATTTTCACCGCAGAGCTGGCCAACGCCATGCGCGGCGAACAGCTGCAACACGACTGCCCGGTGTGCAAGAAAAACAGCCATGAACATGGCGCGGCGTTCTGCTCCCGTTGCGGCAATGCACTATTCAAGAAAATGGAATAAGCACAGAGCTTTTTAATCTTTAAGCGACTATGCGTGCCCCGTTATAGTCGCTGGCAAAACGGTATCACCCCCGACCGCTATCACCGACACAACAAGGAATGCGCAGTGAAAAAACTCTTTGGCGCCTCACTTCTCGCCGCCGGTCTTGCCTTTGGCAGTGTGGCGCAAGCCGCACCGCCCCTGCTCAACGTCTCCTATGACGTGATGCGCGATTTCTACAAGGACTACAACACTGCCTTCCAGAAACACTGGCAAGCCGAGCACAACGAGAACATCACCGTGCAGATGTCTTTCGGTGGCTCGAGCAAACAGGCACGTTCGGTGATTGATGGCTTGCCGGCTGACGTCATCACCATGAACATGGCGACCGACATCAACGCCCTCGCCGACAACGGCAAACTGGTCCCGGAAAACTGGGTCACCCGCCTGCCGAACAACAGTGCGCCGTTCACTTCGGCCACCGTGTTTATCGTGCGCAAAGGTAACCCGAAAGCCCTGAAAGACTGGCCGGACCTGCTCAAGGACGGCGTGCAGGTAATCGTGCCGAACCCGAAAACCTCCGGTAATGGCCGCTACACCTACCTGTCGGCCTGGGGCTACGTGCTGAAGAACGGCGGAGACGAGAACAAGGCCAAGGACTTCGTCGGCAAGCTGTTCAAACAGGCGCCGGTGCTCGACACCGGTGGCCGCGCCGCGACCACGACGTTCATGACCAACCAGATCGGCGACGTGCTGGTGACCTTCGAGAACGAAGCGGAAATGATCGCCCGCGAGTTTGGTCGCGATCAGTTCGAAGTGATCTACCCGAGCGTCTCTGCCGAAGCCGAACCACCCGTGTCGGTGGTCGACAAAGTGGTCGACAAGAAAGGCACCCGCGCTGCGGCGGATGAATACCTGAAGTACCTGTGGTCGCCGGAAGGCCAGGAAATTGCCGCCGCCAACTACCTGCGCCCACGGGACCCGGCGGTGCTGGCGAAATACACTGACCGCTTCCCGAAAGTCGATTTCCTCTCGGTCGAGAAGACCTTCGGTGACTGGCGATCGGTGCAGAAGACCCACTTCAATGATGGTGGGGTTTTTGACCAGATTTATACCGGCCAGTAAGGCTTGAGTGACAACGAAAAAGGCGATCCTCTGCGGTCGCCTTTTTTTGTGGAAGCCTGCCCCTCACCCCAGCCCTCTCCCGGAGGGAGAGGGGGCCGACCGAGGTGTCTGGCGTCAGACATCGACCTGAAATATCGAGTCGATTATGCGGTCGCCCAAGCAGTTTCAGCTCGGTGCACCTCTCAAGCATCCCCCAATCAGTTTCAGGTCGGTGTACCTCTCAAGCATCCCCCAATCAGTTTCAGGTCGGTGTACCTCTCAAGCATCCCCCAATCAGTTTCAGGTCGGTGTACCTCTCAAGCATCCCCCAATCAGTCCCCTCTCCCTCTGGGAGAGGGTTAGGGTGAGGGGCTTTTACATCGGCGGAGTGACGCCATCCTTGCCGGCGGAAATCGATTGCGCGGTCAGCGTGCCATCCGCGCCCTGGGTCACGAAGGTGACAATCTTCACCCCGACCTTGAGCAAACTGCGATCCCCCGGCGTCAGATTGACGATCGGCACATCCTCCGGCACCAGGATCTTCTGCTGCCCGCCCTTGTAATTGACGGTCAGCACCCGCCCATTACTCAACACCAGATCACCGACGCTGCCATTGATCATGCTGCTGCCGCTGGCCAGGTCGAACGGCCGATGGCCGTCACCACTGCCGGCCAGTTCCGGCGGGAATACGTGCACTTCAAGGGCCTTGAGCGTGCCATCCTCCTGGGGCATGGCCGCCGAACCGATGTAGCTGCCGGGTTTGATGTCTTCGATATTTGCCAGCGTGACGGCGCGGACCTTGGTGTCGGCGGTCAACTGGATGACCACGTTTTCGCCGCTGTTGACGTGGACTTTCAGCGCCTCGGCGCTGACCCCGGTGATCTCGCCGCGCACACCGATGCGCATCCCCGGTGCGTCCGCGGCCTGTACGCTGGCCGTGCCAAGCAGGCTGATCAAGGCAATGGTTACGGTGTGGCGAAGCCTCTGACGAAACATTGCAATCCTCCGGTCATGAATGTTGAACAAGCCGCTGCAAACATAAGCACGCTATCGAAGAAGATGTAAGTGAATGTATCATCGCCTTTCAACGGTCGGACGCAAAGTCCACCGATGGATGCCCCCTGACAGAAGCCAGTCATTCCGCAACGGAATAATTGATATCAACCGAAGGCTTCTTCTGCGCACCCGGTTTGTCCCTTAGCCTCACCGCATCCCCTTTCGCCGGATCGAGAAATCTTATGACCGCCACTACACACGCAATGACCCGAGGCATGGTGCTGCTGTTCGCCTTCTGCTGCGGCGCCATCGTCGCCAACATCTACTACGCACAGCCAATCATCGGCCTGATCGCCCCGGACATCGGCCTGTCCGACACCATGGCCAGCTTCATCGTCTCGCTCACGCAGATCGGTTATGCGCTGGGCCTGTTCTTTCTGGTGCCGCTCGGCGACCTGCTGGAAAACCGCCGGTTGATGATCCTCACCACCGTGGTGGCGATTGCCAGCCTGCTCGGCGCGGCATTCACCAGTCAGCCGAATGTGTTCCTGCTGATTTCATTGCTGGTGGGCTTCAGTTCGGTGTCGGTGCAGATCCTGATTCCCCTCGCCGCGCATCTGGCGCCGGAAGAATCCCGTGGCCGGGTGGTCGGCGGGATCATGGGGGGGCTGCTGCTGGGTATCCTGCTGGCGCGGCCGGTGTCGAGCGTCGTGGCTGACCATTTCGGCTGGCGCGCGATGTTCATGATTGCTGCCGCGTTGATGGCGGCGATCAGCGTGGTGCTGGCGTTGACCGTACCCAAGCGTCAGCCGGATCACAGCGCTTCTTATGGCCAGTTGATCGGTTCGTTGTGGACCCTGCTGCGCCAGCAACCGGTGTTGCGTCAGCGCGCGTTTTATCAGGGCTGCATGTTCGCCACGTTCAGCCTGTTCTGGACGGCGGTGCCGCTGGAACTGGCGCGCAACCATGGTCTGTCGCAAAGCGAAATCGCGATCTTCGCCCTGGTCGGTGCCATCGGGGCCATCGCCGCCCCCATCAGCGGGCGTCTCGCGGATGCTGGACACACTCGCATCGCCTCGCTGCTGGCCATGCTGTTCGCCAGCCTGAGCTTTCTGCCGGCCTTCATTCACCCGGCCTACAGTGTGATCGGCCTGGCCGTCACCGGCGTGGTACTCGACTTCTGTGTGCAGATGAACATGGTCCTCGGCCAGCGCGCTGTCTATTCGCTGGACGCCAAAAGCCGCGGTCGCCTGAACGCCCTGTACATGACCAGCATCTTCATCGGCGGCGCCTTCGGCTCCTCGGTCGCCAGTGCGGTGTACGAACATGGCGGCTGGTTGTGGATCGTGATTGTCGGCAGCGTGTTCCCGCTGCTGGCGCTGTTGCGGTTTCTGAGTGTCTCGCAGCGTGGTGCATTGGCAACGGCGTAAGACGTCAACGCATCGCGAGCAGGCTCGCTCCCACAGGTTGCTCACTGGACCTGTGGGAGCGATGACGCTTAATACCGAACCAACTGGCGGGTTGTATCGGTGCCTGAAGATGTGATGACTGCCGGTAACCCGATCCAGCGTCCAGCCTGCCTCCTCCAGCTCCTTGATCAATAGCCTGCTCTGCACCCACCGCCTCCTTGCCTCGGCCTGCTAAAAGCAACCCTGGAGTTATCTTTACTCAAGCCCAGAAATCTACGGAGTGACGTCCGGTTGTTTTACCGAATGTGATGATCGGCCCCATTCCCCCCAGGCATGAGTGCTATGCCACGCGCCTGTGTTCCGCCGCCCTCGCCTCACGGTCAATCTTGAATCCAGCCACTACCGGCGCTCCTTGGGACTTCGACCATGACCCTGCAAGCAAGACTCGACGCGTTCAAAGCCGACTTCAAGGCCGGCAAGCCTCCTTACAACGCCCCCGCCGACATTCACCCGGTGATGGAGCGCGCCACCGCCGAGCTGATCGCCTCCGGCACGGCAAACCGTGCCTTGAAAGTCGGTGACATGGCGCCGCTGTTCACCCTGAAAGACCCCGAAGGCCATCCCGTATCGTCGGCGGATCTACTGGCGCAAGGGCCGTTGGTGTTGACGTTCTATCGCGGTGTCTGGTGCCCGTACTGCAACCTGGAATTGCAGGCGTTGCAGGCCTTTTTCCCGTCGATTCAGCACGCCGGCGCCAGTCTGCTGGCCATTTCGCCGCAGATCGCGGCCAACAGCCGCAAGTCGCAACGCATCAACCAATTGCAATTCCCGATCCTCAGCGACCCGCGCAATGACGTGGCGGCGGCGTTCGGCCTGCGTTTCGAATTACCGGACTACCTGATCGAGCTGTACAAGAACCTGCGCAACGATCTGCCGACCTTCAACGATGATCCAGCGTGGACATTGCCGATGCCGGCCCGTTTTGTGATCGGTCAGAATGGCGTGATTCGTTACGCCGAGGTCAACCCGGATTACACTCAGCGTCCCGAGCCTGAAGCGATGCTGGATGCATTGCGCGGCTGATCCGATCCCCTGTGCCCAGGAGTTGCCATGACCCGACGTACCTTCCTCATCACCGGCGCCAGCAAAGGCATAGGCCGGGCGCTGGCCGAGCATCTGGACCGTGCCGGCCATCGGGTGGTGGGGATTGCCCGCCAGCCTGACCTGAGCTTTCCGGGCATCCTGTTTCCACTGGATCTGAGTGATCGCAAGCTGACCGGTGAGGTACTGGCGGAACTGGCGCGCACCTATGAATTCGACGGGCTGGTGAACAACGTCGGGCTGGTACGACCGCAGGCCTTGGGCGACATTGATCTGGACGCGTTCGACGAGGTCATGCGGCTCAATCTGCATTCGGCGTTGCAGGCGACTCAGGCGCTGTTGCCGGGGATGCGCACGCGGGGCTGGGGTCGGGTGGTGAACATCTCCAGCCTGACGGTGCTGGGCATTACTCAGCGTACAGCCTATGCCGCAGCGAAAGCAGCGCTGGTCAGCTTTACCCGTTCGTGGGCGCTGGAACTGGCGCAGACCGGCATCACCGTGAACGCCGTCGCGCCCGGACCGACCGAGACCGAGCTGTTCCGCGCCAACAATCCGCCCGGCAGCGAAGGCGAAGCACGCTATCTGGCCGGGGTGCCGATGGGCCGCCTGGGGCAGCCGGAGGAGATCGCCGCGGCGATCGCGTTTCTGTTGTCCGAGCAAAGCGGGTTCATCACCGGGCAGACATTGTTTGTCGATGGCGGCGCCTCTGTGGGCAAAACCGCGTTCTGAGCAACACCTTATTGCCCGGTGGGGTTACGACAACTTTCAGACTTGCACAGGAATACCGATGGACCGTCTCGCCGCCATGGAAACCTTCGTCTACGTCGTTGAAACCGGCTCGTTTTCCGCCGCTGCCCGGCGCTTGAATATCGGCCAGCCGGCTGTGTCGAAGACCATCGCTCTGCTGGAAAAGCGCCTGGCCGTCAGCCTGTTGCTGCGCTCGACCCGCGGCCTGACCCCGACCGAAGCCGGGCTGGCCTATTTCGAGCGGGCCAAACGTGCCATCGACGAAGCCGACGAGGCCGACAACGCCGCCCGTGGCAGTGCAGGCGGTTTGAGCGGCAACTTGCGCATCAGCGCGGCGGTGACCTTCGGCCGTCTGCACATCGTTCCGCACCTGGGGGCGTTTCTCGATCAGCACCCGCAACTGAACATCGACCTGATGCTCGACGATCGCAACATCAACCTCGTCGAGGAAGGCATCGATGTCGCCCTGCGCATGGGCGCATTGACCGATTCGGGCCTGACCGCGCGCAAGATCGCCGATTGCCGCCGCGTGGTGCTCGGCACCCCGACGTACTTCGCCAGACACGGCGAGCCGAACTGCCCTGCCGATTTGAGTAAACACCAGGCCGTCGTCTACAACCTCGGCGGCGGCAACACCTGGCAGTTCGCCAAAGGCGCGGAACGACAATCGGTCATTATCAGTGGTCGCCTGCGCGTCAGCGCGGCCGAGGGCGTGCGCGAAGCCGTGCTGGCCGATCAGGGCCTGACGCTCGCCTCCGAATGGATGTTCGCCCCGGAACTGGCCAGCGGCGCGGTGAAGACCGTCATGCCCGACTGGACCCTGCCCGACATGGATTTATGGGTGGTGTTTGCGACGGGAAGGATGGCGAGCGCCAAGGCGCGGGCGTTTGTCGAGTACGTGCAAGGGTTGCTGGCTAGCGAACACTAGCGCCCAGCGTTTCGTTTATTGCGATTTTCGTTTATTCGAATAAGGTCCCGACATCCGTCCTTTGCGAATGCCGGAACACCCCGTGTCGATCATCACCCATCCGCGGATTCGGCTACGGCCAACGCTGCCGCTCAACAGCAACGACCACACTTGAAATTTCCAGCGCTGGACGTCGAACCTTTTCTCAATCTGCTACAGCGCCAAGGCCTGATTCAATCGGTGCAGGCATTGCGCAAGTTCGGCGCAATGCTCTGAAGACTCGCCCCCGAAACGCGGACAAAAAAAACGGCGATCCAAAGATCGCCGTTTTTTCATTACTGCCCGAACTGTTTGCCCAATCCCGGCGGCACGCCGTGGATGTTGGTGTCTTCCCACGGACCGTTGGGGCTGATCGAGCGGCTCCAGCCATTGTTCCAGCGGTAGTAGGTGCGCTGGCGGTAGAAAGTGTTGGGCTGGTCGTCGAGGACATAGACGCCGAGCTTCTGGTCCCAGTGGCTATTGCCACCCGGTGGCGGGGCGAAGCTGGCCGAGGTGCGTGGCACCGGTTTGGACGGTTTGGCCGGGATGCTTTTGCCAGGGGTTGGCGAGGTGGACGGGGTCGGGCTCGGCTGGGACGGCGGAATCGGCGGCAGATTGGTGGTCGGTTCCGGTCGTTGCACCGCACATGCACTCAAGCCCAGGGCCAGTGTGAGGACTGTGATTCGGGCGATGGTGTGCATGGCGGTGCTTTCCTGTTGTGTCCGGCTATTTGTCCGGGCTGTCGATGATCAGTTTTTGTAGCGCGGTGGTGCTGCTGGCCAGAGGCCCGCTGCGACCGACCCACTCACCAGCCGTTGGCTGGCCGGCGCGGGAGATGCGCGCAACCAGTTGGACTTCAGGGAAGTTCGACAGTTTCAACTGCGGCATCATCGCGTCGGCATCGCCCAGTTCGACAGTCACCGGCAGATCCGCCACAGTCAGGCGTTTGGCCGCCAGCGGTGCCGGCGGGCCGGAGGTGGCGCGGGCAAAGATGAACACGCTGTCGCCCGGTTGCACTTTGCTTCTGAGTTCGCTGGAAAGATCGACGCTGACTTTCAACAGTGCGGCTTTCGCGGCTACCGGTGCCTGAGCGACTTTGCCGCCGCTGGCTTCCAGACGCTCGGCGGCACGTTTGATCCCGCCTTGCAGCGCGGCGCGGGAGTTGTCGTCCGGCGGCAGTTGCGCCAGCAGACGATTCCAGTAGTCGATTGCCTCCTGATAACGCTCGCCCTCGAACGCGGCAATACCGAGCAGGCCAAGGCTGGTGACCTCTTTCGGATCGGCCTTCAGTGCTTCGTCCGTCAGTGCCTGGATCTTCGCCGACCACTTTTTGCCGTCAGCGAAATATTGCGCCTGGGCCCACTGGCCGAGCAGTTCCGGCTGACGCCCGGCGAGGTTGGCGGCGCGCTCGAACATCTTCGCCGCGTCCGCCGGACGCTCCTGAGCCATGTAGGTACGACCGAGGAAATACAGGCCCTCGGCAGAATCCGGTTGCGCCGCGACAGCACGCTCCAGACGCTGGGTCATTTCTTCCATCGACTGCGGCGCCTGGGCGAACTCGCGGGTCAGTTCGACCTTGTCGGCGGCGCCGAAATGCAGGTACAGACCCAGGCCCAGTACCGGCACCAGGACGGCGGCCAGCAGCGGCAACGGTTTGCCCAGTTTCGACACACGTGGCGCGGCAACGCCTTCGGTATCGGCGAGCAGTTCACGGGCAGCCTCGGCGCGCCCGCTGTCCATTTGCCCGGCATCGAGTACGCCTTCGGCCTGCTGCGATTGCAACTCGGCCACGCGTTCCTGATACAACGCGACGTTCAGGGCAGTGCGATCCTCTTCACGCTGGGCGCGACGCTCACGCAGAACCGGGATCAACAGAAAACTCAGGGCGACCAGAAGCAACAGCCCTGCGGCAAGCCAGAAATCAATCATTCTTGGTTTTTATCCAACAGTTGGTCGAGACGCTGACGCTCTTCGGTGGACAGCGATGTCGGGGTCTCGGCGCGCTGGCCGCGACGACGCCGGACAATCACCGCGATCACCACGAAACCGCCAAGCAGCAGCCCGGCCGGGCCGAACCACAGCAGTGCGGTCTTGGCGTTGAGTGCCGGTTTGTAACGGACGAAATCACCGTAGCGGTCGACCATGAAGTCGATGATCTGCTGGTTGTCCTTGCCCTCGCCGAGCATGCGGAAAATCTCTTTGCGCAGGTCGGCGGCAATCGGTGCGTTGGAGTCGGCAATGTCCTGGTTCTGGCACTTGGGGCAGCGCAGCTCCTTGGTCAACTCACGGAAACGCTCGCGATCACCTTCCTTGGCGAACTCATACGTGTCGATCGCGGCGTGAGCCATGCCGGCCAGACTCAGGCCCAGTACCACGGCGGCTAAAAAGCGCTTCATGGCTTGGCCTCATCGACCAGCGCCTGATACTTGGCGGCGAGTTTTTCGCGCCAGACCTGCTCGTCGATCACGCCGACGTACTTGTCGCGGATGATGCCCTTGGCGTCGATGAAGAAGGTTTCCGGGGCGCCGTAGACGCCGAGGTTCAGACCCAGCGAGCCTTCGTCGTCACGGATGTCCAGCACGTACGGGTTGTGGAATTCGGCCAGCCACTTCAAGGCATCGGCGTTGGTGTCCTTGTAGTTGATGCCGTAGATCACCACGCCGCGCTCGGCGAGTTTATTCAACACCGGGTGCTCGACCCGGCAGGAAATGCACCAAGTGCCCCAGACGTTGACCAGGGCAGGTTTGCCGAGAATGTCAGCCTTGGTCAGGATCTTGTCGCCCTGCACGTTCGGCAGGCTGAATTCCGGGAATGGCTTGTTGATCATCGCCGACGGCAACTCCGCCGGATCGAGGTACAGACCGCGATACAGAAACACCGCCACCAGCAGGAAAATCGCCAGTGGCACCAGCATCAACCAACGTCTCATGCAGCCGCTCCCGTCATGCCCAGTGCTTCACGCACCTTGGCTTTCACCTTGACCCGATAACGCCGATCCAGCGCCGCCAGCAATCCGCCCAGACCGGTGAGCAGGCCACCGAACCAGATCCAGCGCACGAACGGTTTGACGTGAACCCGCACCGCCCACGCGCCGTTTTCCAGCGGTTCGCCGAGTGCGACGTAGAGATCGCGTGTGAAACCGGCGTCGATCCCGGCCTCGGTCATCATCGAGCTCTGCACCGTGTACAGGCGTTTTTCCGGGTGCAGCACGCTGACTTCCTTACCGTCGCGGATGATCCGGATGGTGCCTCTGTCGGAGGTGAAATTCGGCCCTTCGAAGTGTTTGGCGCCTTCGAAGATAAAGTGATAACCGGCCAGGTCCATCGACTCGCCCGGCGCCAGACGCAGGTCGCGTTCAGCACTGTTCTGGCTCGACAACACCACACCGAGGGCGCATACGGCGATGCCGAGGTGAGCGATCTGCATGCCCCAGTAGCTGCGGGTCAGGGCTGGCAGGCCTTTGATCAGGCCTTTATGGCGGGTCTTGTCGAAGATGTCGCGCACGCCGGCCAGCAGCACCCACGCGGCGAGCAGGAAGGTCGCGATCACCGCCCAGTTGAAATCGCCGTAAGCGATACCGGCCACCACGGCCAACGCGACGCTGCCGAGCAACACCGGGGTCAGCATGTTCGCCAGCCATTTCACCGGAGTGTCTTTCCAGCGGACGATCACACCGACGGCCATCACCACCATCAGCAACGCCATCAGCGGGATAAACAACGCATTGAAGTACGGTGGGCCGACCGACAGCTTGGCACCGCTCAGGGCATCGAGAATCAGCGGATACAGGGTGCCAAGCAGGATCATCGACGCCGCTACCACCAACACCAGGTTGTTGCCCAGCAACAGGGTTTCCCGCGACCACAGGTTGAAACCGACCTGACTCTTCACCACCGGGGCGCGCAACGCGAACAGCGTCAGCGAACCACCGACCACGAACAGCAGGAAAATCAGGATGAATACGCCGCGCTCCGGATCGGAAGCGAACGCGTGCACCGAGGTCAGCACGCCCGAGCGGACAAGGAAGGTGCCGAGCAGACTGAGGGAGAACGCGGCAATCGCCAGCAACACCGTCCAGCTCTTGAACACGCCACGTTTTTCCGTGACTGCCAGCGAGTGGATCAGCGCCGTACCGACCAGCCATGGCATGAAGGAAGCGTTTTCCACCGGGTCCCAGAACCACCAGCCGCCCCAGCCGAGTTCGTAGTAAGCCCACCACGAACCAAGGGTGATACCGATGCCGAGGAAGGCCCACGCGACGATGGTCCACGGACGCGACCAACGCGCCCACGCCGCATCAAGGCGACCGCCCATCAACGCCGCGATGGCAAAAGCGAACGCCACCGAAAAGCCGACATACCCCATGTACAACATCGGCGGGTGAACGATCAGGCCAATGTCTTGCAACAGTGGATTGAGGTCAGCGCCATTGCTCGGCATTTGCGGCAGGATGCGTTTGAACGGGTTGGACGTGAGGATGAGGAACAGCAGGAAGCCGGTGCTGATCATGCCCATCACCGCCAGAACGCGGGCGAGCATGACTTGCGGCAACTGCCGCGAGAACACCGACACGGCAAAGGTCCAGCCGCCGAGGATCAACGCCCACAACAGCAACGAACCTTCGTGGGCGCCCCACACTGCGCTGAATTTGTAATACCACGGTAAAGCGGTATTGGAGTTGTTGGCGACATAGGCGACGGAGAAGTCATCGGTCATGAACGCGTAGGTCAGAATGCCAAACGCAAACAGCAAAAACGCAAACTGGCCCCACGCCGCCGGCTGGGCCAGGCTCATCCAGAAACGGTCACCACGCCAGGCACCGACCAATGGCACCACGGCCTGCACCAGCGCAAAACACAGCGCCAGAATCATCGCCAGATGGCCGAGCTCGGGAATAAACAGTGCGGACGTCATCGATCAACCCTCCTTCGCTGGGGTCGGCGCGGATTGACCACTGTCTTTCAACGCTTTGGTCACTTCCGGCGGCATGTACTTCTCGTCGTGCTTGGCCAGCACTTCATCGGCCACCACTACACCGTCGGCATTGAGCTTGCCGAGGGCGACGATGCCCTGCCCTTCGCGGAACAGGTCCGGGAGGATCCCGCGGTAGGTGATGGTCACGGCTTTGTTGAAGTCGGTGACGACGAATTTGACGTCCAGCGAGTCCGGCGAACGTTGCAGCGAGCCCTTCTCGACCATGCCGCCGGCGCGGATGCGCGTGTCATGCGGCGCTTCGCCGTTGGCGATCTGGGTCGGCGTGTAAAACAGGTTGATGTTTTCCTGCAGGGCGCTCAGGGCCAGGCCGACGGCAGCGCCGACCCCGACCAGGATCGCCAGAATGATGATCAGACGTTTTTTGCGCAGCGGATTCACTTGCCGTTCTCCCGGCGCAGACGACGCGCCTCTTGTTGCAGATACCGCTTGCGGGCCAGGACCGGCGCCGCCACGTTGAAGGCCAGCACCACCAGACAGATGCCATAGGCCGACCAGACATACAGGCCATGATGGCCCATGGCGAGGAAGTCGCCGAATGAAGCAAAACTCATCGCGCGGCCTCCAGACTGTTCTGCACTTCTTCTTTCACCCAACTGGCGCGGGCTTCGCGCTTGAGCACTTCAAGGCGCATGCGCAACAACAGCACGGCGCCGAAGAAACAGTAGAAACCCAGCACGGTCAGCAACAGCGGCAGCCACATCTCTGCCGGCATCGCCGGTTTTTCGGTGAGGGTGAAGGTCGCGCCCTGGTGCAGGGTGTTCCACCACTCCACCGAGTATTTGATGATCGGGATATTGATCACGCCGACGATGGCCAACACCGCGCAGGCCTTGGCGGCGCTGTCGCGGTTGCTGATGGCATTGCCCAGCGCGATCACCCCGAAGTACAGGAACAGCAGAATCAGCATCGAAGTCAGGCGCGCGTCCCACACCCACCACGACCCCCACGTCGGTTTGCCCCAGATCGCCCCGGTGACCAGCGCCACAGCGGTCATCCACGCGCCGATCGGCGCGGCGCATTGCAGGGCGACGTCGGCCAGTTTCATCTTCCACACCAGCCCCACCACACCGCACACCGCCAGCATCACGTAGATCGACTGCGCGAGCATCGCCGCAGGCACGTGGATGTAGATGATGCGAAAGCTGTTGCCCTGCTGATAGTCCGGCGGCGCGAAGGCCAGGCCCCAGACGACGCCGACGCCGATCAGCAGCAACGCTGCAATGCTCAACCAAGGCAGGAACTTGCTGCTGATGCCGTAGAACCACTTGGGCGAGCCGAGCTTGTGAAACCAGGTCCAGTTCATACTGTTTCCATCACGGGTGCCGCTCATCGGTGTGAGCTGGCAAGGGTCATTCTTTAAAAAAAGTGGTCAATTTTTGACCAGACCTCATTATTATTCGCCGACGCTGATCTTCAGGCCAGCAGCTATTGCAAAGGGTGTCAGGGTGATCGCCAGGGCGGTCAGGCTACCCAGCCAGAGCAGATACCCGGTCGCCGGCATGCCTTGCAGCGCGGCCTGCAAGGCGCCACTGCCAAGGATCAACACCGGGATGTACAGCGGCAGAATCAACAGCGCCAGCAACAGGCCGCCGCGTTTCAAACCGACCGTCAGCGCTGCGCCCACCGCGCCGAGCAGGCTCAGCACCGGTGTACCCAGCAGCAACGACAACAGCAACACCGGCAGGCAGGCGACCGGCAAACCGAGCATCAACGCCAGCAACGGCGAAAGCAGAACCAGTGCCAACCCCGAAAAAAGCCAGTGTGCCAGCACCTTGGCCAGTACCAGAAGAGGCAGCGGGTGCGACGAAAGGACCCACTGCTCAAGGGACCCGTCTTCGAAATCACTGCGGAACAGCCCGTCCAGCGAGAGCAGCACCGATAACAGCGCGGCCACCCAGACTAACCCGGGGGACAGGTTTTGCAACACTTGAGTTTCCGGGCCGACGGCCAGCGGGAACAGCGCGATGACGATGGCGAAGAAAATCAGCGGATTGGCCAGCTCCGCCGGACGGCGGAACAGCAGGCGCGATTCACGGGCAACCAGCAGGCCGAACACACTCATACTGCCCAGTTCCCCAGATCGAGATCACGATAGCCGGCCGGCATCCGGCTCAGCGTGTGGTGCGTGGTCAGGACCACGAGGCCGCCGCGTTCGCAGTGCCCGGCCAGATGTTCTTCGAGCTGCGCCACGCCCTGCTTGTCGAGGGCGGTGAACGGCTCATCGAGAATCCACAGTGGCGGGCTGTCCAGATACAGCCGCGCCAACGCCACGCGACGTTGCTGACCGGCGGACAACGTGTGGCAGGGAACATCTTCGAAACCGCGCAATCCTACGGCTGCCAGCGCTTGCCAGATCGCGTCGCGCTCGGCGGGATGATGCAGGGCACAGAGCCACGAGAGGTTTTCTTCCGGGGTGAGCAAATCCTTGATCCCGGCGGCATGGCCGATCCACAGCAGGTTGCGCGCCAGTTCGCCGCGTTGTTCGGTCAGCGGCTGACCATTGAGCAGGACCTGACCGTCGGTCGGCTGCATCAGCCCGGCGAGCAAACGCAACAGACTGGTTTTACCGCTGCCGTTGGGCCCGCTGATCTGCACCATATCGCCACTGGCCAGTCTCAATTCGAGATTTTCGAAGAGCAGCCTGAGATCGCGTTCACACGCGAGGGCAACGGTTTGCAGGACAGGACTGGTCAAGGGATCACGGGCCTTATACGGTTCAAGTCGGCTCTGGCGCGGCCGTTAAAGAGGTGCAGCATAGATGCATTGACGGCTCGATCTAGAGAGCTGGGTCAAACAATTGCTATGTTTTTTGAACGAAGCGCAAGACGGGCGGCATTATACATGCCGTGCCTTACTCTCAAGAGTGCATTTTCCTCAGGTTGTGTCCGCGTATGACAGGCGAAATGAACATCCTCCCGCTCCCGCCCGCCACCCCGGCGACCGTTCGCCCGCAGGTCGGTGAGCTGCTCAAGCTGCTGACCCCGGTCGAAGGCCTGATCGGCGCCGGGCAAAGCGCCAAGGCCGAGGTGTTGTCGCTCAAGCAAGCGGACCAGACCTTTCAGTTGCTGCTCAAGGTGACGCTGGACAGCGGCCGTCAGACCACCGTGCAAGCGACCAGCAATCTGCCGCTGCCCCAAGGCACCAGTCTGGCGATCACTCAGCCCTCGGCGGGCAATCTGGCGATTACTGTGCAACAAGCCATTGCCAGCAGCGTCGCCGCCCTCACCCGCATCGACACCGCGCAATTGCCGGTCGGCACGCTGCTGCAAGGCAAAGTGCTGACCTCGCAGGCGCTGCCGCAAACGCCGGGGCAAGTGGCGGTGTTTCGCTCCTTGGTCAGTTTGCTCAACACCGCACAGAGCGGCAGCACCCTGACCATCGACAGCCCGCAGCCGCTGCGCATCGGCACTTTGCTGTCGGCATTGGTCGAAGACTCACACACCCTGAAATTCCTGCCGATGAGCAGCCGTCAGGAACAACTGGCCGTGAGTCAGCAACTGCTCGGCCAGCAAAGCCGTCAGGCCTCCCTGACGGGGTTGCTGAACGCCTTGCAAAATCTGCCGAGCGATACCGATCAAACATCACAGGATCTGCGCGCAGTGGTCGACAAACTGCTCGCCAGCCTCCCCGATGTACAACAACTGAGTACCGCCAAAGGCGTGGCACTGGCCTTGGCCAACAGCGGCGTGTTCCTCGAAGGCAAACTGCTGACCGGGCAGAACCCGACGCTGGCACCGGACATGAAAGCCGACCTGCTCAAGCTGATCGCACAACTGACCCCGGGCCTGCCGGGCAACAGCAGTTTCAACGCGATCATCGCCGCCAACACCCTGGCGCAAGCGCTGCCGAGTTTCGTTCGCAACGCCCTCGGCATGCTTGGCCAGGTCAGCGCGAAACCGGTGCCAAGCAGCTTCCCGCTACCCGAGCGTTTGCTGCAAAGCCTGGAAGGCGAAGGCGATCTGGAACAGTTGCTGCGCCTCGCCGCTGCCGCCGTTTCGCGCCTGCAAAGCCATCAGTTGTCGAGCCTGGAGCAGACCGGCGTTACCGACGACGGGCGCCTGCTCAGCACCTGGCAACTGGAAATTCCCATGCGCAACCTGCAAGACATCGTGCCGTTGCAGGTCAAGTTTCAGCGTGAAGAAGCGCCGGAAAGAGAATCGCAACCGAACGAACGTCGCGATGAGCGCGAACCCCGGCAACAACTGTGGCGCGTTGATCTGGCGTTCGACATGGAACCGCTCGGGCCAATGCAGATTCAGGCGCAATTGATCAGCGGCAGCCTGTCGAGCCAGCTCTGGGTCGAGCGGCCGTACACCGCCGACCTGATCGAAAACAACTTGTTCGCCCTGCGTCAGCGTCTGCTCGATTGCGGGCTGAATGTCGGCGACCTCGACTGCCACCTCGGCGCCCCGCCGCAAGGCAACCAAACCCGTCTCGAACACCGCTGGGTCGACGAAACCGCATGAACGATTCCACCGCACCACGCCAGGCCATCGCCCTCAAATACGACGGCAACCACGCCCCGACCCTCACCGCCAAGGGTGACGAAGAGCTGGCCGAAGAAATCCTGCGCATTGCTCGCGACTACGAAGTGCCGATCTACGAGAACGCCGAACTGGTGCGCTTGTTGGCACGAATGGAATTGGGCGACAGCATTCCCGAAGAGCTCTACCGGACCATTGCCGAGATCATCGCGTTTGCGTGGAATCTGAAGGGGAAATTCCCCGAGGGACAGGACCCGAATGCGCCGATGGTCGAGAAGGATGTTACCGAGCGCGGGGATGATTATTAAGCCCTGAAAGCAAAAGATCGCAGCCTTCGACCGCTCCTACATCAGGATTAGCGTTTCCCCTGTAGGCGCTGCCGAACGCTGCGATCTTTTGATATTGCTTGCCGCTATAAGCTTGAAGCTCTTAGCTGCCCTTATGTAATTTGCGCATCAACTCCGCCTCAGCCTGGGTCAACCCGCAGGACTGAGTCAGTTCATCGACGCTCGCGCCCATGCCCACCAGTTTCGCCGCTTGGGCGAATGACAAGCTCGACGGATCGCGCTGCTCAAGCGCAACGATTTTGTCCGGCAAAGGACCGACCACCGAGCGCAACTCATGCAGGGCGTCGCCCATGCGCACGTTGCCGTTCTGGTAATCGTCGACACGTTTGGCCAGTTCCTTGATGCGCTGATCACGCAGCGCATCGCCCTGGGCCTGTTGCGCAGCGATCACCCGCTGCGCCTTGATGTACGCCAGAAACATCGCCAGCGTGCCTGCCCAGAAGAGGAACAGGACAATGACTGCAACCTCAAGAATCAATCAGATGTTCTCCAGATCCGACCATTCTTCTTCGCTCATCATCTTGTCGAGTTCGACGAGGATGAGGAGTTCGTTGTTCTTGTTGCACACGCCCTGGATGAACTTGGCCGACTCTTCGTTACCGACGTTCGGTGCGGTCTCGATTTCCGACTGACGCAGGTAAACCACTTCAGCAACGCTGTCGACCATGATGCCGACGACTTGCTTGTCGGCTTCGATGATGACGATACGGGTGTTGTCGCTGATCTCGCCGCTGTTCAGGCCGAAGCGCTGACGGGTGTCGATCACGGTGACCACGTTACCGCGCAGGTTGATGATGCCCAGCACGTAGCTCGGCGCGCCCGGCACCGGAGCGATCTCGGTGTAGCGCAACACTTCCTGAACGCGCATCACGTTGATGCCGTAGGTTTCGTTGTCCAGTTTGAAGGTCACCCATTGCAGGATCGGATCTTCAGAACCTTTTGCATTCGTCGCCTGACTACTCATACCCTGACCCCTCGAAAAAACCGCTCTGGGCGGTGTGTGTTCTGTGTGGCGGCATTCAACAATGCCGTCGCCTGATTGTTATGTCGGCTGCTACGTCGGTTTATGTAGCGGCTTGTGGCCGCCGAGGTGCTTTGCCCCACCGCTGGCGATCAACTCGGCCAGTGCGGAAACGTCAAGCAATGCACACATGTGCTCAATCACGGTGCCGGCGAGCCAAGGCCGCTGACCCCGGTGACTTCTCCATTTGATTTCATTCGGGTCCAGACGCAACGAGCGGCTGACCTGATGCACCGCCAGCCCCCACTCGTAACCTTGTACCGAAATCACGTACTGCAGGCCCTGACGGAAGTCATCGCGATAGCGATCCGGCATGACCCAGCGTGCGGTGTCCAACACTTTCAGGTTGCCGGCCTGGCTCGGCAGAATCCCGAGGAACCATTCCGGCTGGCCGAACAGTGGCGTCAGCTCGTGGCCGGCCAGCGAATAAATCGAGCCGAGGCACACCAGCGGCACGGCCAGGGTCAACCCGGCAACGTCGAACAGCAGGCATTCGAACGCTTCCGAAGCCCAGGCCGGGCGGCCATCGGTTTCCACCGGTGGCGGCGTATTGCTCGGCGGCAGATGCACTTCTACCAGCGGCGGGACCAGGGTCTGCTCGACCGGCGTACGCGCAACTGGAGCCGGAGCCGGCTCGACCACCGCCGGTTCCGGCGTGGTTTTCAGCAATTGGGTTTGCAGCAGGGGCGCGAGCGTCGAAACCGCTGCGCGCACCGGCTCAGCCTCTTCAAGCAACGTGACGGGGGCCTTGGCCACCGGGGCGGCGGCAGGCGCAGCAAGCGGTGCGGCAGGCTTGGCCGCTTTCAGGGCATCACGCGCCTGTTCTTCCAGTACCGCGGCCTGGAACTCGTCCAGTGCCTCGGTGCTTTCGATCACCTCGACCGGCGCCTCAACTGGCAGCAACTCGTCAGGAATCTCCTGCAGCAAGCCATCCAGATAGGATTGCAACGCCAGTTGCGGACGCGACGTCAATTTGATCGGCCGATTCATGCTCAAGCCACCTGCGGAACAAGTTGTTGCGCCAACAGATGCTTGAGCAGCGCGCGGTAAGCCAGCACGCCACGGCTCTTGCCGTCGAATTGCGAAGGCGTGACACCGGCCCGGCTGGCGTCGCGCAGACGGGTATCGACCGGGATATAACCCTGCCAGATCTCGTCGGGGAATTTGTCGCGCAGCACGCGCAAGGTGTGCATCGAGGCTTGCGTACGGCGGTCGAACAGGGTCGGCACGATGCTGAACGGCAGCGCCTGTTTGCGTGAGCGGTTGATCATCGCCAGGGTGTTGACCATGCGCTCCAGACCTTTGACGGCCAGGTGTTCGGTCTGCACCGGGATCACCAGTTGCTGGCTCGCGGCCAAGGCGTTGACCATCAGCACGCCGAGCAACGGCGGGCTGTCGATCACTGCGTAATCAAAGTCCTGCCACAACTGCGCCAGACTCTTGGCGATCACCAGGCCCAGACCACTCTGCCCCGGCGACTGACGCTCAAGGGTCGCGAGTGCGGTGCTCGATGGCAGCAGGGAAATGCGCTCGTCACTGGTCGACAACAGCAACTGCCCCGGCAGGCCTTGCGGCACGCTGCCCTTGTGCAGAAACAGGTCGTAATTGCTGTGTTCCAGGCTGTCGGGGTCGTAGCCGAAATAGCTGGTCATCGAGCCGTGCGGGTCGAGGTCGACCACAACCACGCGCTTGCCCGCCTCCGCCAGCAATCCGGCTAAAGCGATGGAAGATGTGGTTTTACCGACACCACCCTTTTGATTGGCGACTGCCCAGACTCTCATTCGGTTCGTTCCTCCCGGCCGAGATGCTCGACCGAGACATAGCTCAGCGTATTAATGCGGGTGACGGAGAATTGACGGCACTCTCGCGTCCCGGCGTCTTGACCGGGGTCGGTGCAGTTTGTGTGCCAGCGCGCTTCAACGCCGCGTCCGGTTGTGCATTGGCGGTGCCGGTGCCGGTCAGACTGCGGCGCACATCCAGATTGCGCGACACCACCAACACCACGCGCCGGTTCTTTGCGCGGCCTTCGGCGGTGGCGTTATTGGCCACCGGCTGGAACTCGCCATACCCCACCGATGCCAGACGCCCGGGGTTCACCCCCTGCATCGCCAGCATGCGCACGATGCTCGCCGAACGCGCCGAGGACAGTTCCCAGTTGGTCGGGTACTGCGCGGTGCGGATCGGCTGATCGTCGGTGAAGCCTTCGACGTGGATCGGGTTGTCGAACGGCTTGAGGATCGCCGCGACCTTGTCGATGATGTTGAACGCGATGTCGCTCGGCATCGCGTCGCCGCTGCCAAACAACAGGCTGGAGTTGAGTTCGATCTCGACCCACAACTCGTTGCCGCGCACGGTCATCTGGTTGGAAGCGATCAGGTCGCCGAATGCGGCGCTGATATCATCGGCGATGCTTTTCAGCGGATCACTGGCCCCGGCGATCCCGGCGTCGACTTGCTCGGCGTCCTTGACCAGCGGCTTGGCCGGGGTCACGGTTTTCGGTCGTTCGTCACCGATCGGGATCGGCTTGAGCGAGCGGTCGGAGTCGGTGAAGACCCCGATCAGCGCCTCGGAAATGACCTTGTATTTGCCTTCGTTGATCGACGAGATCGAGTACATCACCACGAAGAAAGCGAACAGCAGCGTGATGAAATCCGCGTAGGACACGAGCCAGCGCTCGTGGTTAACGTGTTCTTCCTGATGCCTGCGGCGAGCCATAGTCCATTACCCCCATCAATCCATGAAGCCCTGAAGCTTCAGCTCGATAGAGCGTGGGTTTTCACCTTCGGCGATCGACAGAATTCCTTCCAGCAACATTTCGCGATAACGCGACTGCCGCAATGCGATTGACTTGAGCTTGGCCGCCACCGGCAGCAACACCAGGTTGGCACTGGCCACACCGTAGATGGTCGCGACGAAGGCCACGGCGATGCCGCTGCCCAGCTGCGTCGGATCGGCGAGGTTGCCCATCACGTGAATCAGGCCCATCACCGCGCCGATGATACCGATGGTCGGCGCATAGCCGCCCATGCTCTCAAAGACTTTCGCCGCTTCGATATCGCGGGCTTCCTGGGTGTAGAAATCCACTTCAAGAATGCTGCGGATGGCTTCCGGCTCGGCGCCGTCGACCAGCAGTTGCAAGCCCTTGCGCGAGTAGTTGTCCGGTTCGGCATCGGCCACGCCTTCCAGGCCGAGCAGGCCTTCCTTGCGCGCAGTGAGGCTCCAGTTGACCACGCGGTCGATGCCGCCGGCCAGGTCCACGCGTGGCGGAAACAGAATCCACGCCAGGATCTGCATGGCGCGCTTGAAGGCGCTCATCGGCGATTGCAGCAACGCGGCACCGATGGTGCCACCGAGGACGATCAGCGCCGCCGGGCCGTTGGCCAGCGCGCCGAGGTGACCGCCTTCCAGGTAGTTGCCGCCGATGATGGCGACGAACGCCATGATGATCCCGATAAGGCTTAGAACATCCATCAGATACACGCCTCGACGATGTGCTTGCCGATGTCGTCCAGGCCGTAGACCGCGTCAGCCAGGTCGGCTTTGACGATGGCCATCGGCATGCCGTAGATCACGCAGCTTGCCTCATCTTGCGCCCAGACCGAGCTGCCGCCTTGCTTGAGCAGGCGCGCGCCTTCACGGCCGTCGGCGCCCATGCCGGTCAAGACGACCGCCAGAACTTTGTCACCGTAGGACTTGGCCGCGGAACCGAAGGTGATGTCCACGCACGGCTTGTAGTTCAGACGCTCGTCACCCGGGAGGATTTTCACCGCACCACGGCCGTCGATCATCATCTGCTTGCCACCCGGCGCCAGCAGCGCCAGGCCCGGACGCAGGATGTCGCCATCCTCGGCTTCCTTGACGCTGATGCGGCACAGCTTGTCCAGACGCTCGGCAAACGCCTTGGTGAACGCCGCCGGCATGTGCTGGATCAGCACGATCGGTGCCGGGAAGTTCGCCGGCAACTGGGTCAGCACCCGTTGCAGGGCAACCGGGCCACCGGTCGAGGTACCGATGGCGACCAGTTTGTAGGCTTTGCGTTTCGGTGCCGGCGACGAAGCGCTGGCGGCCGGAGCGCGCGCCGGAGCAGGCGCCGGTGCCGGGCGAGCCGGAGCACTGGTGCTGTGGCTGCTGAAGCTCGATGCCGCCGGAGCTGGCGCAGGCGTCGGTGCAGCGGCCGGAGCCGGCGCACTGTAGGCACTGAAACGACGATTACTGCGCGAGATGCTGTGGACCTTCTCGCACAGCAGTTGCTTGACCTTCTCCGGGTTACGCGAGATGTCTTCAAAATTCTTCGGCAGGAAATCCACCGCGCCGGCGTCCAGCGCATCCAGGGTTACCCGGGCGCCTTCGTGGGTCAGCGAGGAGAACATCAACACCGGGGTCGGGCAGCGCTGCATGATGTGCCGCACTGCCGTGATGCCATCCATCATCGGCATCTCGTAGTCCATGGTGATCACGTCCGGCTTGAGCGCCAGGGCCTGATCAATCGCCTCTTTACCGTTGGTTGCGGTGCCGATCACCTGAATGCTCGGATCCGCTGAAAGAATTTCCGAGACGCGGCGGCGGAAAAAACCCGAATCGTCCACCACCAGGACTTTGACTGCCATAAACACTCCATTAGGTGCAGCGGGACGTTGTCGCCCCGCTGCCCCGGATTCAAATACGCCGTGCGGCGTAACGCTTGAGCATGCTAGGAACATCGAGGATCAGCGCGATGCGGCCGTCACCGGTGATGGTGGCGCCGGACATGCCCGGAGTGCCCTGCAGCATTTTGCCCAATGGCTTGATGACCACTTCTTCCTGGCCGACCAGTTGATCGACGACGAAGCCGATCCGCTGGGTGCCCACCGAAAGGATCACCACATGGCCTTCGCGCTGCTCTTCGTGAGCGGCGGAGCTGACCAGCCAGCGCTTGAGGTAGAACAACGGCAACGCCTTGTCCCGCACGATCACCACTTCCTGGCCGTCCACCACGTTGGTGGTCGACAGGTCGAGGTGGAAGATTTCGTTGACGTTGACCAGCGGGAACGCGAACGCCTGATTGCCAAGCATCACCATCAGCGTCGGCATGATCGCCAGGGTCAGCGGCACCTTGATGACGATCTTCGAACCCTGGCCCTTGGTCGAGTAGATGTTGATCGAACCGTTGAGCTGGGAAATCTTGGTCTTCACCACGTCCATGCCGACACCGCGGCCGGACACGTCGGAGATCTCGGTCTTGGTCGAGAAACCCGGGGCGAAGATCAGGTTGTAGCACTCGGTATCGCTCAGGCGATCGGCCGCGTCCTTGTCCATCACGCCGCGTTTTACCGCGATCGAACGCAGGACGTTCGGGTCCATGCCCTTGCCGTCGTCGGAGATCGACAACAGGATGTGGTCGCCTTCCTGCTCGGCCGCCAGCACCACGCGACCGCCACGGGCCTTGCCCGACGCTTCGCGTTCTTCCGGCGACTCGATGCCGTGGTCGACAGCGTTGCGCACCAAGTGGACCAGCGGGTCGGCCAGGGCCTCGACAAGGTTTTTGTCGAGGTCGGTTTCTTCACCCACCAGTTCCAGGTTGATCTCTTTCTTGAGCTGACGCGCGAGGTCGCGAACCAGACGCGGGAAGCGCCCGAAGACCTTCTTGATCGGCTGCATCCGGGTCTTCATCACCGCGGTCTGCAAGTCAGCCGTGACCACGTCGAGGTTCGACACGGCCTTGGACATGGCTTCGTCGCCGCTGTTGAGACCCAGGCGCACCAGGCGGTTACGCACCAGCACCAGTTCGCCGACCATGTTCATGATTTCGTCGAGACGCGCGGTGTCGACTCGCACGGTGGTCTCGGCTTCGCTCGCCGGTTTTTCCGGTGGCGGAGTTGCTGGAGCACGAGCCGGCGCCGGTGCAGCAGCGGCAGCCGGTTTTGGCGTTTCAGCTTTTGGCTCAGGCTTGGCAGCGGCCTTCGGCGCGGCGGCCGGAGCCGCTGCAGCCTTGGCGGCAGGCGCGGCGACTGTCGACGCGGAGCCGGCCGTCGCAGCGCTTGCATCGAACTTGCCTTTGCCGTGCAGCTCGTCGAGCAGCGATTCGAACTCGTGATCGCTGATCAGGTCGCTGCCGGCAGCAGCGGCTACCGGTGCGGCAGGTGCTGCCGGTGCCGAGGCGATCGCCGACTCCAGCGCTTCCACGGCGAAGTTGCCCTTGCCGTGCAACTGATCAAGCAGTGCTTCGAATTCGTCGTCGGTGATGTCCGAGCTGTCGCCCGCCGCCGGGGCCGCAGGCGCCGCCGTCGGTGCAACGGCGTCGGGTGCGAACTGGCCTTTGCCGTGCAACTGATCGAGCAGCGACTCGAACTCGGCATCGGTGATTTCATCGCTGGCGGCCGCTTCGGCAGTTTGCACCGGTGCAGCAACGACCGGGGCTTCGGCTTCGGCCTTGACGGCGTTCAGCGAGTCCAGCAGCTGTTCGAATTCGTTATCGGTGATGTCGCCCGAATCGCCGGAATCGCCTTCGACGACCAGTTCTTCGATCATCTCGGCCACCGGTGAAGCCGGGGCTTCATCGGCCGTTTGCGGCTCGGCCAGACGCGCCAGCGCGGCCAGCAGTTCCGGGGTGGCGGCGGTGATCGGGGCACGTTCACGGACTTCGCTGAACATGCTGTTCACCGCGTCCAGTGCTTCGAGCACCACGTCCATCAGTTCTGCATCAACGCGGCGTTCACCCTTGCGCAGGATGTCGAACACGTTTTCGGCGATGTGACAGCACTCCACCAGCTCGTTGAGCTGAAGGAAGCCGGCGCCCCCTTTTACAGTATGGAAACCGCGAAAAATTGCGTTGAGCAGATCTGCATCATCCGGGCGGCTTTCCAGCTCAACCAGTTGTTCGGACAGTTGCTCAAGAATCTCGCCGGCCTCAACCAGGAAATCCTGAAGGATCTCTTCATCGGCGCCGAAGCTCATTAATGGGGTGCTCCTACAGGTCTAAAAACCTAAAACTCAAAATCCAAGGCTGGATAGCAAATCGTCCACATCGTCCTGACCGGACACAACGTCTTCTCGTTTATCGGCATGAATCTGCGGACCTTCACCCTGCGAGAGATGTTTTTGTGGATCTTTTTCTGCAAGCATCGCGGCGCGGTCATGTTCGATGCCCGCAAAGCGGTCCACCTGACTGGCCATGAGCACGAGTTTGAGCAAATTGCTTTCGACTTCGGTGACCAGTTGGGTCACGCGCTTGATCACCTGACCGGTCAGGTCCTGGTAATCCTGGGCCAGCAGGATGTCGTTGAGGTTGCTCGACACCGCACGGTTGTCCGTGCTGCTGCGCGACAGAAAACCGTCGACCCGACGCGCCAGTTCGCGGAACTCTTCAGCCCCGACCTCACGACGCATGAAGCGACCCCAATCGGTGCTCAGGGCCTGGGCTTCGTCAGCCAGGCCATTGACCACCGGGGTGGCGCTTTCCACCAGATCCATGGTGCGGTTGGCCGCGGCTTCAGTCAGCTTGACCACATAGCCCAGGCGTTCGGTGGCGTCGGTGATTTGCGACACTTCCTCGGCCTGCGGCATGTGCGGATCAATCTGGAAGTTGACGATCGCACTGTGCAGTTCGCGCGTGAGCTTGCCCACTTCCTGATACAGGCCGCGGTCACGGGTCTGATTGAGCTCATGGATCAGTTGCACAGCGTCGCCGAACCTGCCTTTTTCAAGGCTTTCGACCAGTTCGACCGCGTGTTTTTTCAGGGTCGACTCGAAATCGCCCTGTGAAGATTCGTTATGCTCCATAGCTCCCCCGCGCGTTCATCAGCCGATGCGTTCGAAAATCTTCTCGATTTTTTCTTTCAGCGCCTGAGCCGTGAAAGGTTTGACCACGTAGCCGTTCACACCGGCCTGGGCCGCTTCGATGATCTGCTCACGCTTGGCTTCTGCCGTCACCATCAGCACGGGCAGGTGCTTGAGTTTTTCATCGGCACGCACGTGGCGCAGCAGGTCGATACCGGTCATGCCCGGCATGTTCCAGTCCGTTACCAGAAAGTCGATGCTTCCGCTGTTGAGCACCGGAATGGCAGTGGTGCCATCGTCGGCCTCGACGGTGTTGGTGAACCCCAGATCACGCAGCAGGTTCTTGATGATCCGCCGCATCGTTGAGAAGTCATCAACGATGAGGATTTTCATGTTCTTGTCCAATTCGACCTCCAAGCAGTCTTAAACGCGCCCAGCACCTGGACGCGCCATTTCAATCAATCCGGCGTAGCACTCGAAGACTGTCTGGAGCACAACAGAGCAAGACCGGTGCCGTTCATCACCGCACCAGCCTCGTTCGCAGTGTCCCCACACTGCCTTCAGCGCGCTCGCCACTCCCCCAAACGCCCCCGCAAGCGGGCCGCGCACTGGCTGTGTAACTGGCTGACCCGCGACTCACTGACGCCAAGGACTTCACCGATTTCCTTGAGGTTCAGCTCTTCGTCGTAGTACAGCGCCAACACCAGTCGCTCACGCTCCGGCAAATTGGCAATCGCGTCCGCCAGTGCGGCCTGGAAACGTTCATCTTCCAGATCGCGTGACGGCTCAAGATGAGCACTGGCGCCATCCTCGTGCAGCCCTTCGTGTTCGCCGTCCTGCAACAGGTCGTCGAAACTGAACAGGCGGCTGCCCAGGGTGTCATTCAAAATCCCGTAGTAATCGTCGAGACTCAATTGGAGTTCGGCCGCAACCTCGTGATCTTTAGCATCACGGCCGGTTTTAGCTTCAATTGCCCGAATTGCGTCGCTGACCATACGGGTGTTGCGGTGAACCGAGCGTGGCGCCCAGTCCCCTTTACGGACTTCATCGAGCATCGCGCCGCGGATTCGAATGCCCGCGTACGTTTCGAAACTGGCGCCTTTGCTGGCGTCGTATTTGGTCGAGACTTCGAGCAGACCGATCATGCCGGCCTGAATCAGGTCTTCGACCTGCACACTGGCCGGCAAGCGGGCCAGCAAGTGGTAGGCAATGCGTTTGACCAGTGGCGCGTAACGCTCGATCAACTCGTATTGCGCGTCGCGTGCCGACTTCTTGTAGTAATTCATACCGCTGGCGGTCATAGCACAGGCCCTGCCGTTTGCTGCACGAGGCGCTCGACGAAAAATTCCAGGTGGCCGCGCGGGTTCGCCGGCAGCGGCCAGGTGTCGACTTTCTGGGCGATGGCCTTGAACGCCAGGGCGCACTTGGAACGCGGAAAGGCTTCATAGACCGCACGCTGCTTCTGCACCGCCTTACGCACGCTTTCGTCGTAAGGCACGGCGCCGACGTATTGTAGGGCCACGTCAAGGAAGCGATCCGTGACCTTGGTCAACTTGGCGAACAGGTTGCGCCCTTCCTGCGGGCTCTGGGCCATGTTGGCCAGCACGCGGAAGCGGTTCATGCCGTAATCGCGGTTGAGCAGTTTGATCAGCGCGTAGGCGTCGGTAATGGACGTCGGCTCGTCGCAGACCACCAGCAACACTTCCTGCGCGGCGCGTACAAAACTGACTACCGAGTCACCAATACCCGCAGCGGTGTCGATCACCAGCACGTCGAGATTGTCGCCGATGTCGCTGAACGCCTGAATCAGGCCGGCGTGCTGCGCCGGGCTCAGGTGCACCATGCTCTGGGTGCCGGAAGCGGCCGGCACGATGCGGATCCCGCCGGGGCCCTGTAACAGGACGTCGCGCAGCTCGCAGCGGCCTTCGATCACGTCGGCCAAAGTACGTTTGGGGGTCAGTCCCAGCAGAACGTCGACGTTCGCCAGCCCCAGGTCGGCGTCCAGCAGCATGACCCGACGGCCAAGCTCTGCCAGCGCCAGAGACAAGTTCACTGACACGTTAGTCTTGCCGACGCCACCTTTGCCGCCGGTCACCGCGATCACCTGTACGGGATGCATGCTGCCCATGTTATTTCTTTACCTTGTCTTGCATAGACGGAGGCCACATTACTGGCTGCGCGTTCACAACCGGAACAATGCATGGCAGGCCATCGATGTAGGTACAAAAACTGTTCATGAATACCTCAGCCTACCTGCTTGGTCGGGCTGTGATAGATATCAGCGAACATGTCAGCCATGGCTTCTTCGCTGGGTTCTTCCTGCATTTGCACGCTGACGGCGCGGCTGACCAGTTGATGACGGCGCGGCAGATGCAGATCATCCGGAATCCGTGGGCCATCGGTCAGGTACGCGACCGGCAATTCATGACTGATCGCCAGGCTCAACACTTCGCCAAGGCTGGCCGTTTCATCCAGTTTAGTCAGGATGCACCCGGCAAGCCCGCAACGCTTGTAACTGTGATAAGCGGCGGTTAGAACCTGTTTCTGGCTGGTGGTTGCCAGCACCAGATAATTTTTTGAACGGATGCCGCGCCCGGCCAGACTTTCCAGCTGCATGCGCAGGGCCGGATCACTGGCTTGCAGGCCGGCAGTATCAATCAGCACCACGCGTTTGCGCAGCAACGGATCCAGCGCCTGCACCAGCGACTGGCCCGGATCAACGTGCGTCACCGGCACATTGAGAATCCGCCCGAGGGTCTTGAGCTGTTCCTGTGCACCGATGCGGAAGCTGTCCATGCTCACCAGCGCCACGTTGTGCGCGCCGTATTTGAGCACATAACGCGCGGCCAGTTTGGCCAGAGTGGTGGTCTTGCCCATGCCGGCCGGGCCGACCATGGCAATCACCCCGCCCTCTTCCAGCGGCTCGACTTCCGGCACGGCAATCATCCGCGCCAGATGCGCGAGCAACATGCGCCAGGCCTGACGCGGCTCTTCGATATCGGTGATCATCGACAGCAGATCGCGCGACAGCGGGCCGGACAGGCCGATGCGCTGCAGACGGCGATACAGATTGGCCTGCGCCGGGCGGCTGCCTTGCAGCTGATTCCAGGCCAGGGTGCCAAGCTGCACTTCCATCAGTTCGCGCAGGCTGTTCAATTCGAAGCGCATCGAGTCCAGTGCACGCGGGTCGACACCGCCGGAGGACTGCGCAGGTGCCGGAGCCGGACGCGCCGGAGCGGCGTAGGCCGGCTCGCTCAACGGTTCGGCAGCAGTCAGCGGCAGGCCGGCCGTCAACGGCAGCCCGGCGAACAACTGGCGATTGGTATTGCCGTCGGCTTCGCCACGCAGGCTCAGTTCGGCCTGGGCGGTGACGATGCGCGATTGGGTCTTGCGCAGCTCGTCTTCGAGTTCCATGTTCGGAACCCGAGGCGCCAGCGCCGACAATTTGTAATCCAGCGCCGCCGTCAGCTCGACGCCGCCGGCAATGCGGCGGTTGCCAATGATGGCGGCATCAGCGCCCAGCTCATCACGAACCAGCTTCATGGCCTGACGCATATCGGCGGCGAAAAAACGCTTAACTTGCATAAACCACTACCTCAGCCGTTGGGCCCTACTGTCGCAACGATGGTCACTTGCTTGTTGTCCGGAATTTCCTGGTAGGCCAGCACGTGCAATCCAGGGACTGCCAGGCGACCAAAGCGCGAGAGCATCGCGCGTATCGGGCCGGCTACCAAGAGGATCACCGGCTGACCTTGCATTTCCTGACGCTGCGCCGCTTCGATCAACGAACGCTGCAGCTTCTCGGCCATGCTCGGCTCCAGCAGAACGCCCTCTTCCGAGCCTTGTCCTGCCTTCTGCAGACTATTGAGCAATATTTGTTCCAACCTTGGCTCCAGGGTGATCACAGGCAGCTCGGACTCAGTGCCTACAATGCTTTGGACGATGGCGCGAGAAACGCCAACCCGGACCGCAGCCACCAATGCGGCGGTATCTTGACTCTTGGCAGCGTTGTTGGCGATGGCTTCGGCGATGCTGCGGATATCGCGCACCGGCACGTGTTCGGCCAACAGCGCCTGCAGCACCTTGAGCAGTTGCGACAGCGACACCACACCCGGCACCAGCTCCTCAGCCAGTTTCGGCGAGCTTTTGGCCAGCAATTGCATGAGTTGCTGCACTTCTTCGTGGCCGATCAGCTCACTGGAGTGCTTGTACAGAATCTGGTTCAAGTGAGTCGCGACCACGGTACTGGCATCGACCACGGTGTAACCGAGCGATTGTGCCTGCGCACGCTGGCTGATCTCGATCCACACCGCCTCCAGGCCAAAAGCCGGATCTTTGGCGTTGATCCCGTTGAGCGTGCCGTAGACCTGCCCCGGGTTGATCGCCAGTTCGCGATCGGGATAGATCTCGGCTTCGGCGAGGATCACACCCATCAGGGTCAGGCGATAAGCGCTCGGGGCCAGGTCGAGGTTGTCGCGAATGTGCACGGTCGGCATCAGGAAGCCCAGATCCTGCGAGAGCTTCTTGCGCACGCCCTTGATTCGCGCCAGCAATTGCCCACCCTGATTGCGGTCGACCAGCGGAATCAGACGATAGCCGACTTCCAGGCCGATCATGTCGATCGGTGTCACGTCGTCCCAGCCCAGCTCTTTGGTTTCCATGGCGCGGGCCGGCGACGGCAGCAGTTCCTGCTGGCGCTTGACCTCTTGCAGAGCCTGCACCTTGGCGACGTTCTGCTTCTTCCAGAACAGGTACGCGCCACCGGCAGCCAGCGCGGCCATGCTCAGGAACGAGAAATGCGGCATGCCCGGCACCAGGCCCATGACCGCCATCAGGCCCGCCGCCACCGCCAGCGCTTTGGGCGAGGCGAACATCTGACGATTGATCTGCTTGCCCATGTCTTCCGAACCGGAAGCACGGGTCACCATGATCGCCGCCGCTGTCGATAACAACAGTGATGGCAATTGCGCCACCAAACCGTCACCGATGGTCAGCAAGGCGTAAACCTTGCCGGCGTCGGCAAAACTCATGTTGTGCTGGAAGATACCAACGGCCATGCCGCCGATCAGGTTGATGAACAGAATCAGCAGGCCGGCGATGGCGTCACCCCGGACGAACTTGCTGGCACCGTCCATCGAACCGTAGAACTCGGCTTCCTGAGCAACTTCGGAACGCCGGGCCTTGGCCTGGTTCTGGTCGATCAGGCCGGCGTTGAGGTCGGCGTCGATCGCCATTTGTTTGCCGGGCATTGCGTCGAGGGTGAAGCGTGCGCTCACCTCGGAAATCCGCCCGGCACCCTTCGTCACCACGACGAAGTTGATGATCATGAGGATCGCGAACACCACGATACCGACCACGTAGTTACCGCCGATCACCACCTCACCGAAGGCCTGGATCACCTTGCCGGCAGCGGCGTGGCCGTCCTGACCGTGGAGCATCACCACCCGCGTCGAGGCCACGTTCAGCGCCAGCCGCAGCAGCGTCGCCACCAGCAGAATGGTCGGGAACACCGCGAAATCCAGCGGCCGCAATGCATAGACGCAGACCAGCAGGACGACGATCGACAGGGCAATGTTGAAGGTGAAGAACACGTCGAGCAGGAACGGCGGCACCGGCAACATCATCATCGCCAGCATGACCAGCAGCAACAATGGCACGCCCAGATTGCCTCGACTGAGGTCGGCAACATTCGAGCGAGCAGTGTTGAATAACTGAGAGCGATCCACCGGTTTTCCCCGTTCCTTTAAAGCAAACTTTTGACGCCCAGAGCGGGCTCACGGCGGGTACTGCAAGAAGCTTTCCAACTTTTGCCAAGGATTGAAACAGAGAGGGAGGTGTACGCGACCCCTGTAGGCCTTTGCCTGCTCGCGATGAGGATTTTTCCAGTCAATACATTCAAACCAGACAGACCGCTATCGCGAGCAGGCGAAGGCCTACAGGGGACCGCATTCCAGATGTCAGATTGAAATGCAATCCAAATGTGGGAGCGAGCTTGCTCGCGAAGGGGCCCTTATGTTCGGCGCAAATTTCTTCATTAAACGAATATGTTTAAAAGACACCTTCAGACACGTCTTACAGGCTACAAATTCTTGCGCCATTGCCTACAGCTACGCCAGAATCCGCCGGCTTGTGCGCTTTGGGGTCGGGTTCTATTGTGGATCGGTCGCTGACGAATCAGCGATCGGGTTTAGCGACTCGAACTCAAGTCAAAGGTGCATCAGCGTTCCAGGCTTCGTTGCGGATCTGTATTTTCGCGATTTCGTCATGGTGGCTGTATGCGGGAGACCTTCGGGTCTACCGGTTGCCTTTGACCGGTTCGCTAACCTGCGTACAGCCGCCACCCCTCCTGTTTAGCGACAGGATTTGGCGGCTCCACCTCAAAGGAGCTTTACCATGATCAAACCAACACCCAACCCGCCCGAAACCGACGCCACCTCCCCCTACGAATCCCTCGACTCAAAAAAACTCCACGAAGCCGCCGACCGCGCCCTCGATCACTACCTCTGCCCGCCCGGCTCCACCCCACTGCCACGCAGAAGCCGCGGGATGTACGCCGTCACCGCCGACTTCAAAAACGAGGAACTGCTGGTCGATGCCAGCGACACACTCGCTTCAGCCAGAACCATCGCCCATGACGCCGCCGCCCTGTTGCCGGTAGCGCAGCGCCGGACGCTGTTGGGGATTGCGCAATTGATAATGCTGAGCGAGCTGGCGGTGAACCGCGCGCTGGATAATCTGCAATTGCCTCAATAGCAGGGATCTGTGACAAGCACCGAGCAAGGCGTTGTGGCCGCTGACGCCTTCGCGGGCAAGCCCGCTCCCACAGGGGACGATGTTGCTCACAAACCTGTGTTTACACGCACAACCTGTGGGAGCGGGCTTGCCCGCGAAGGCGGCCTCACAGCCAGCACAAGTCTTAATGCATAAAAAAACCGCCGCCCGGTTCAATCGGGACGGCGGTTTTTTTGTTTCATCACGGCAGAGTCAGGAATCACGCCGCAGATCGGGCGGAATCGGCAAGTCGTCCTTGAGCGGGTCCGGGCGTTTGCCCTTGCCCGCACGGTACTGACGGATCTGGTAGACGTAGGCCAACACCTGAGCGACGGCCAGATACAGCCCGCCGGGGATTTCCTGCTCCAGCTCGGTGGAGTAGTAGATCGAACGCGCCAGGGCCGGCGATTCGAGGAGCATGACGTTGTTGGCCACGGCGATTTCGCGGATTTTCAGTGCGAGGAAGTCGCTGCCCTTGGCCAGCAGCACCGGTGCCCCGCCCTTCTCCGAGTCGTACTTGAGCGCCACAGCGTAGTGGGTCGGGTTGGTGATGACCACGTCGGCATCGGGAATCGCCGCCATCATCCGCCGCTGGGACATCTCGCGCTGCACCTGACGGATCCGCTGCTTGACCTCGGGCCGGCCTTCCTGATCCTTGTGCTCGTCGCGCACTTCCTGCTTGGTCATCTTGAGCTTTTTCATGCTCTCCCAGATCTGCACCGGCACGTCCACCGCCGCGATCAGGATCAACCCGCAGGCCATCCACAATGTGCTCCAGCCAACCAGCAAGACGCTGTGAATGATCGCCTGGTCCAGCGGCTCATGGGCAATGCGCAGCAGGTCGTCGACGTCCGCCGACAACACCACGAGCGCCACCGCCAGCACGATGAAAAACTTCGCCAGCGCCTTGAGCAGCTCGACAATCGCCTTCATCGAAAACATGCGCTTGAGACCGGCGCCGGGGTTCATCCGGCTGAACTTGGGCGCCATGGAACCGGCGGCAAACAGCCAGCCACCGAGGGCGATCGGCCCCAGCAATGCAGCGAGCAGCAAGGTGATCATGATCGGCTGAATCGCCACCAGGGCGATCTTCCCTGAATGCAGGAGAAAGGTGCCCATCGAGCGTTGATCCATGATCACTTCCCGCGACAGCGAGAAGTTCATGCGCATCAGCTCCATCAGTTCCTGCGCGAGCATGCCGCCGAAAATCAGCAGGCCACCGGCGCCGGCCAGCATCACCGCGAGGGTGTTGAGCTCTTTGGAGCGCGCAACCTCACCCTTTTCACGGGAATCCTTTTTGCGTTTCTCCGTGGGGTCTTCTGTTTTGTCCTGACCGCTTTCGCTCTCAGCCATGACTCAGCGCGCCTGTGCCAGTTCGCGTAAAAACTGCAGAGCCTCGGCGGCCAGCGGTTGATACTGATTGAGAATGTCCGCCAGACCGACCCAGACGATGAACAGGCCGAGCACCAGGGTCAGCGGGAAACCGATGGAGAAGATGTTCAGTTGCGGCGCCGCGCGGGTCATGACGCCAAAGGCGATGTTGACCACCAGCAGCGCCGTGATCGCCGGCAAGACCAGCAACAGCGCCGCACCCAGGACCCAGCCGAGTTTGCCGGCCAGCTCCCAGTAATGTGCGGTCATCAGACCGCTGCCGACCGGCAGCGTGGTGAAACTCTCGGTGAGGACTTCGAACACCACCAGGTGGCCGTTCATCGACAGGAACAGCAAGGTCACCAGCATGGTGAAGAACTGCCCGATCACCGCCACCGACACGCCGTTGGTGGGGTCGACCATCGAGGCGAACCCCATGCCCATCTGGATCGCGACAATCTGCCCGGCCACCACAAAGGCCTGGAAAAACAGTTGCAGGGAAAAGCCGAGAATCGCGCCGATCAGAATCTGCTCGGCAATCAGCAGCAAGCCGCTCAGGTCCAGCGCATTGACCGCCGGCATCGGCGGCAGGTTGGGCGCGATCACCACAGTAATGGCCATGGCGAAGTACAGCCGAATGCGCTTCGGCACCAGGGTCGTACCGAACACCGGCATGACCATCAGCACCGCGCCGACGCGAAACAGCGGCAACATGAATGTCGCCACCCAGGTACTGATCTGGGTGTCGGTCAGCTGAAGCAGCGATTGCATGGCTTAGCCAATGACCATCGGGATGTTGTGGTACAGCTGGATGATGTATTCCATGAAAGTCTGCACCAGCCACGGGCCGGCGACGATCAGCGTCACCAGCATCACCAGCAGTCGCGGCAGGAAACTCAGGGTCTGTTCGTTGATCTGCGTGGCGGCCTGGAACATTGCCACCAGCAGGCCGACCAACAGGCTCGGAATCACCAGCACCGCGACCATCAGCGTGGTCAGCCACAATGCTTCGCGGAAAATGTCGACCGCAACTTCAGGGGTCATGGCGAGACACCGCCGAAGCTGCTCGCCAGGGTGCCGATAATCAGCGCCCAACCATCCACCAGGACAAACAGCATGATCTTGAACGGCAGGGAAATGATCAGCGGCGAGAGCATCATCATCCCCATCGCCATCAGCACACTGGCCACGACCAGGTCGATGATCAGGAACGGAATGAAGATCATGAAGCCGATCTGGAACGCGGTTTTAAGCTCCGAGGTGACGAAGGCCGGCACCAGAATAGTCAGCGGCGCCTGATCCGGCGTGGCGATGTCCGTGCGCTTGGACAAGCGCATGAACAGCTCCAGATCGCTGCTGCGGGTCTGGGCGAGCATGAAGTCCTTGATCGGCACCTGGGCCTTTTCCACTGCCTGTTGCGCGGTGAGTTTTTCCGCCAGGTACGGCTGCAGCGCATCGTTGTTCACCCGATCGAACACCGGGGCCATGATGAACAGCGTCAGAAACAGCGCCATGCCGGTGAGGATCTGGTTCGACGGCGTCTGTTGCAGGCCAAGGGCCTGACGCAGGATCGAGAAGACAATGATGATCCGGGTGAAACTGGTCATCAGCATGACGAACGCCGGAATGAAGCTCAGCGCGGTCATGATCAGCAGGATCTGCAGGCTGACCGAATACTCCTGCGCGCCGTCGGCGTTGGTGCCCAGCGTGATCGCCGGGATCGACAACGGATCGGCGGCGAACGCCAGCGGCGCGGCCAGCAACAGGGCCAGCGTCAAGACGATGCGTAGCGCACCCATTACTTCTTATCCTTCTGATCCTTGCCGAGCATCTTCAACAGATGCTGGGCAAACTCCGGAGTGGCTTTCTCGCTGGTCGCCGGCACCGGCACTGGCTCCTTGAGCACGTGCAGCGCGGTGATGGTACCGGGGCTCAGGCCGAGCAGAATCTGTTCGTTGCCGACCTGCACCAGCATCAGCCGGTCACGCGGCCCGAGGGCGCGCGAACCGATCAGTTCGATCACCTGGCCCTTGCCGGCAGGACCGGCCTGCTGCACACGGCGCAACAGCCAGGCGAGGAAAAAGATCAGCCCCAGCACCAACAACAAGCCGAACACCAGTTGCGTCAGTTGCCCGGCCACACCGCTGTTGACCGCCGGTGCGGCGGCTGCGGCGGCAGGTGCGGCGGCCGGTTCCGCCGCCAGCACGCTCAATGGCAACGCCAGCAACGCCCAGAGAAACCGTTTCACTCAGCGCAGCTTCTTGATGCGTTCGCTTGGGCTGATCACGTCGGTCAGGCGGATGCCGAACTTCTCGTTGACCACCACCACTTCGCCGTGCGCGATCAGCGTACCGTTGACCAGTACGTCCAATGGCTCACCGGCCAGACGATCGAGCTCGATCACCGAACCCTGGTTCAGTTGCAGCAGGTTGCGGATGTTGATGTCGGTGCTGCCGACTTCCATCGAGATCGACACCGGAATGTCGAGGATCACGTCCAGGTTCGGACCGTCCAGCGTCACTGGATCGTTGTTCTTCGGCACGCTGCCGAACTCTTCCATCGGCAGACGGTTGGAGCTGGCCGTACCGGCGTCAGCGGCCAGCAGTGCGTCGATGTCAGCCTGGCTGCCATCACCGGTCTCTTCCAGGGCCGCAGCCCATTCATCAGCCAGTGCCTGATCGTCCTGGGCGTTCATATCGTCGTTCATCATTTGTCCTCGGCGGGCAACAATTCAGTTAAATGCGTGGGAATAAGAGCGGCGCTTCAGCGACGCTCGATCGGCTCGATCACCTGCAACGCGAGGTTGCCTTTGTGCGAGCCCATCTTGACCTTGAAGGCCGGTACGCCGTTGGCGCGCATGATCATGTCTTCCGGCATTTCCACCGGGATCACATCCCCCGGCTGCATGTGCAGGATGTCGCGCAGCTTCAACTGACGGCGGGCCACGGTGGCGCCGATCGGTACGTCGACATCGAGCACGTCCTGACGCAGGGCGTTGACCCAGCGCTCGTCCTGATCGTCGAGGTCCGACTGGAAACCGGCGTCGAGCATTTCGCGCACCGGCTCGATCATCGAGTACGGCATGGTCACGTGCAGGTCACCGCCGCCGCCATCGAGTTCGATGTGGAAGGTGGAGACCACAATCGCTTCGCTCGGGCCGACGATGTTGGCCATGGCCGGGTTCACTTCCGAGTTGATGTACTCGAAGTTGACTTCCATGATCGCCTGCCAGGCTTCTTTCAAGTCGACGAACGCCTGCTCCAGCACCATGCGTACTACGCGCAGTTCGGTCGGGGTGAATTCACGCCCTTCGATCTTGGCGTGACGGCCGTCGCCGCCGAAGAAGTTGTCCACCAGCTTGAACACCAGTTTGGCGTCGAGGATGAACAGTGCGGTGCCGCGCAGCGGTTTGATCTTGACCAGGTTGAGGCTGGTCGGCACGTACAGCGAGTGCACGTATTCGCCGAACTTCATCACCTGGACGCCACCGACGGCAACGTCTGCCGAGCGGCGCAGCATGTTGAACATGCTGATGCGGGTGTAACGGGCAAAACGCTCGTTGATCATTTCCAGAGTCGGCATGCGTCCACGGACGATGCGATCCTGGCTGGTCAGGTCGTAGCTTTTGACACTGCCGGGTTCGGCAGCGTTATCGGTCTGTACCAGACCATCGTCGACACCATGCAACAGCGCGTCGATTTCATCCTGGGACAGCAGATCCTGCACGGCCATGTCGTGTTCCTACTGCAGTACGAAATTAGTGAAAAGCAACTGTTCGATCACCACTTTGCCCAGCTCTTTCTGCGCCACTTCCTGGACGCTGGCTGTGGCCTTCTGGCGCAGCATCTCCTGGCCGACCGGGGTCGCCAGTGTGGCGAAATCCTGACCGGAGAAGAGCATTACCAGGTTGTTGCGGATCACCGGCATGTGCACTTTGAGCGCTTCGAGATCAGCCTGATTACGCGCCAGCATGGTGATGCTCACCTGCATGTAGCGCTGACGGCCGTTCTGGTTGAAGTTGGCGACAAACGCCGGCGCCATCGGCTCGAAGATCGCCGGCTGCTTGCCGACCGGCGCGGCTTCGGCCGCTGCGGCAGGTTTGCTCTGAGCACTGTGCATGAAGTACCAGGTTGCGCCCACGGACACACCGATCGCCAGCAGCAGAGCCACCACGATCAGGATGATCATCTTGAGTTTGCCTTTGGTCGCGGGGTCTTTTACAGCTGCTGCTTCGCTCTTCGCCATGCCAATAATCCGTCACTAATCGGGTTTTCACAGTCGCACCGCAAGGCAAGAGCAAGTGTTATGCCAGAAGTGTCGGAGCACAGGACGAGAGGGAATGGTGAATCGATGCAAGCGCCTGTGGGAGCTGGCTTGCCAGCCCCCACAGATTTCAGGGAGGGTGTATCAGGCGTAATAGTCGACGGCGCTGGAGCCAATCACGCTGGTGGTTTGAGCAGCCGCTTCCGCCACTGCCGCCGGCGTCAATTCTTCTTCAGCCGAGTCCAGACGACCACCCGCAGCGCTGGTGCGCCCAGTCTGGCCCTGCTGCGCCTGCTCCTGGCCTTGACCCTGCCAGCCACGCCCCTGATCGGACACGTTGACGTCGACCTGACCCATGCCCTGCTGGGTGAACATGTCGCGCAGGCGATGCATCTGCCCGTCCAGCGCTTCACGCACACTTGGGTGCGCGCTCATGAACGTCACTTGCGTCTGCTGATCCGGCACCATGTTCACGCGGATATCCAGACGCCCCAGTTCCGCGGGCTGCAATTGAATGTCCGCCGCCTTCAGGTTGGCGCTCGACAGGTACATGACGCGGTTGACCACTTCTTCGGTCCAGCCGCTCTGATGCATGGCGATCGGCTGGTTCACCGGAACGGCGTTCGCGGTCTTCGGCGTCGCCGCTTGGGTCAGCGCCGCCAGACGGTTGGCGAAGTCATCGACACGAGTATCGCTGGTGGCGGCTTTCAGGTCTTTGAGGCCATCTTCGATCAGCCCGCTGAATGCTTTTTCGCCACCCTGGCTGGTGCTGTCCTTGTCGGCCTGCACGTCGAGCATGCTGGCCATGCCGGCGGCGAAGTTCTGCGCCGAAGTCAGCTCGCCATCAGCCTGCGCCTGCGCAGGCGTGGCTTTCGGCTGGGCCTGGCTGGCGGCGGAAATGTGCCCGCCCTGCTCCATCGCCATGCGTACGACGGGCAATGCATCGAGCGGATCGGCTTCTGGGTCGAAAGCACTGTCGGGCGCCGGGTCTTTGACCGCATTCGGCAAGACCGCCACCGCCGGCGCTTCGCTGGCTGCCGGTGCCGGCGTTGCAACCACTGGCGCCTGCACGACGGGCGGCGTCACCGCCGGCTGCACGGCGACGGCCAGCGCCGGATCCAGTGTCGGATCTACTGGCGCGGTATCGGCCACCGGCGTTTGCGCAGTATCGCGGGTGTCGTCGCTGGCGCTCTGGTCGTCACTCGCCGCCGGCTTGTCGGCAGGCAACGCTTTGCCGCTATCGGCAACCGGCGGTTGCGGGGCGGCAGACTGGTCTTGGCCGACGTCCTTTTTGCCGCTGTTATCGGCCGTCTTGTCACGCGCTGGTTTCGCCGGGTTGTCGGCGCTCACGGCGGGCTTGGCAGGGGCCTGATCGGCGAATACCTGAGCGAAGCTCGAAGCCTTGTCCCCGGCGTCTGCGGCCGTCGCCGGCGCTTTGGACGAGGCGGCTTGCGCCTTGGCCTGAGCGGCGGTCTGAAGAAGAATATTGGGGGTCGCAGGCATAACACGGTCTCCGCTGCACTGGGATCGTAGGTACAGTTGGAAGAGATAACTGCAAGTGCCGGGCCAGTTTCACCCGACACTCGATAAAAGCGCCGGACGGCGGCTTTCAGTGGGTCAGTGCGTGTTGCCGCTCGTCTTCATAAACCGGGCGTACTTCGCAGAACTCGCTGCTGATATCAGCGACCAGCCTGGCAATTTCCGAGGGGCTCTTGTCTTTGGCCTCGGCCTCCAGCTCATGACAGAGTTCTGCCAGGCGCACAGCGCCCATGTTGCTGGCGCTGCCCTTGAAACTATGGGCAACCTCGGACAACACCTTGGCATCAGCGGTCTTTTGCAGCTCATGCAAGCGACTTTCGGAATCGGCCAGAAAGGTATCCAGCAGTTCCGGATAGCCGTCCTCCATGACTTCGCGCAAGAGGCTCAAGGCCTCGCGATCCACATGTTTGTCAGTCACTTGTTCACTCCTTGATCAAGAATTGCGCCGATTATGCCTGAACCTCCCAGAAAAACTCCACGCGGGCACTACGACCTTCGTCCGACCAACTGGCGTTATGCCCCAATTGCCGGACCAGGCTGACACCTCGCCCCGACAGACGGACGCCGTCGAGGGGGCGCTCCATGATCCGGGCCACATCGAAACCCTTGCCACTGTCTTCGACCCGAATGATCAGACGCCCACCCTCGCCGTGCGGCAACACCTGCAAATGTACGCGCACGAAGCCTTCCTGCAACGCCTCCAGCCTCGCGTTGCGCTGCTGGTAATAACGAGCAAAACCCTCGGCGTCGCGCTTGAGGCTGGAATCGAGCCCGAGCACACCGTGTTCCAGCGCATTGGAATACAGTTCGGCAAGCACGCTGTACAGCGCACCGCTTTGCGCCCGCAAGCCATGCACCTCCAGAAGCAGTTGCAAAAGATAGGGCAAAGGATTGAAGCGCTGGAGCGTGGCGCCGCGAAACTCGAAGCTCACCGACCAGTCCAGCGGGCAGGATTGGCCGCTGTCGGAATACACCGGAGCCGGCAGACGAACCTGTGCCGGCGCCAGCAGACTGACCTCGACCATGCTCACATCGTCACGTGCCTCACCACGAAAATCGCGCAGCGCCTGCTCGATATCGTCAAACAGCCGATCAGGCTCACGACTGGCGGCGAACACCCGCTGCAAGCGTTCAACGCCGAACAACTGATCGTTGGCATCACTGGTGTCGATGACTCCATCGGAGAGCAGAAACACCCGATCACCGACCGCCATCGAGTGCACTTCCGTACGATCGTCAAACGCCTGCGGACTCAGCACCCCCAACGGCAAATGACGCGCAGCCAGCGGCTCACGCTCGCCCGTGGCAATCCGGTGCAGATACCCGTCGGGCATGCCGCCGTTCCACACCTCCACCGAGCGACGCTGAAAACTCAGGCACAACAATGTCGCGCAGCAGAACATGTCCACCGGCAGGATGCGTTTGAGCTTGGCATTCATTTCGCGCAGGGTTTCGGCCAGGCCATAGCCTTTGGCGGTCATGCCGTAGAACACTTCGGCCAGAGGCATCGCGCCCACCGCCGCCGGCAGACCGTGGCCGGTAAAATCGCCGAGCAGGACGTGCATGTCCCCGGCCGGCGTGTACGCGGCCAGCAACAGATCGCCATTGAACAGCGCATAAGGCGATTGCAGGTAGCGGATGTTCGGTGCACTCAGGCAGCCGGAATGCGCGACCTTGTCGAACACCGCTTTGGCCACGCGCTGTTCGTTAAGCAGGTAATCGTGGTGTCGGGCGATCAGGTCGCGCTGTTGCAGGACCGTAGCCTGCAAGCGGCGCAAGCGATCCATCGCCTTGATTTTGGCGGCAAGAATCACCTGGTTGTAAGGCTTCGCCAGAAAATCGTCGCCACCGGCCTCCAGACAACGCGCCAGCGCCTCGCTTTCGGTGAGCGAGGTCAGAAAGATGATCGGCACCAGGGTTTCCCCGGCCAGCACCTTGATCTGCTGTGCCGCCTGAAACCCATCCATCACCGGCATCATCGCGTCCATCAGCACCAGGTGCGGTTGCTGCTGACGGAATACTTCAACCGCTTCGGCGCCGTTGGCTGCCGTCAGCACTTCATGACCCTGACGGCGAACGATGGTCGACAACAGCAAGCGATCGGCAGCACTGTCTTCGGCGATCAGGATGGTCAGCGGCTCTTGCGCCTGCATGACGGTCAACTGATGTCGAACAGTTTGTCGAAATTGGAGATAGCGAGGATCTTGCGCACGTCGGAGTTGCTGTTGACGACCCGTACATCAGAGTGATCGCCGCCGGCGTGATCGCGCAGCAAAAGCAGCATGCCCAGCGCCGAGCTGTCGAGATAGGTGGCCTCTTTGAGGTCAACCACAATGGACCCGGGTTTTTTTTCAACCCTCTCGTAGGCTTCGCGAAACTCCTGGTGCCGGCCGAAATCGAAACGCCCCCTGACCGAGATCGTCAGTTTTTTTCCATCCGCAGAGACTTCTGTAACGACTGACATTGACTGGCTTCCTTGTCATTGACGAACGTGTACAAGGTTTAGCACTTGGACAGGTTTGGGGCAAGGCTGGAGGCCGGATCAAATGGGGGAGCGATTTAAAACGAATCATGGCGCGGCAAGCGCTGGGCCAGTTCGTCCAGCAGCTTCTGCTCGCGCTTGTCCTCGGCCCGCTGCGCCTCTTCGCGATAACGCTGCACCAGCTTGCGCAAACCTTCGACGCGGGCGAAGGCCTGTTGCCAGGCCTCACGGGCCTTCTCGAGGTTGTTCTGGTGCCAGACCAGGCTCTGGCGCTGCTGATCGACGGCGGTGTCGAGTTGCGCGAGAAAGCCTTGAAAGCCCAGCAGCCATTGCCCGGTTACCCCGGTGCTGCCGCGCACGATCCATTGCTCGGAATAATCCAGACGAAAGGCGTGGAGGTCGGCGAGCTTGCTTTGCGCCACTTTCACCTGCCCCTGGAAATACCCCAGGCGCTGCACGGCGGCTTTCTCGGCCTTCTCGGCCATGTCCACCACCGGCGCCAGTCGCGCGGCTCGACTCAGGGCCATGATCGGTTAACCGCCGGGAGCCGGGGCGAAGAGCGAGGCCAGATGGTTTTCACTGGAGCCCAGGTTAACGTTGTCGTTGAGCCCCTGGCGCAAGTACATCGTCATGGCCGGATGCAGATTGATCGCCGTGTCGGTTTCGCGGTCACCCCCGGCCACGTAAGCGCCGACGCTGATCAGGTCGCGACTCTGCTGATAGCGCGACCAGTATTGCTTGAACATCTGCGCATGGTTCATGTGCTTGATGCCGACCACCGCCGGCATTACCCGGCTGATCGACGCTTCAATGTCGATGGCCGGGTAATGACCTTCTTCGGCCAGACGCCGGGACAGCACGATGTGGCCGTCGAGCACACCCCGCGCCGAGTCGGCAATCGGGTCCTGCTGGTCATCGCCCTCGGACAGTACGGTGTAGAACGCGGTGATCGAGCCGCCACCCTTCTCCGCATTACCGGCACGCTCCACCAGTTTCGGCAGTTTGGCGAACACCGAGGGCGGATAGCCCTTGGTCGCCGGCGGCTCGCCAATGGCCAGGGCGATTTCCCGCTGGGCCTGGGCGAAACGGGTCAGCGAGTCCATCAGCAACAGGACGTTCTTGCCCTTGTCGCGGAAATACTCGGCGATTCGCGTGCAGTACATCGCCGCACGCAGACGCATCAACGGCGCATCGTCCGCAGGGGATGCGACGACCACGGAGCGCTTGAGACCTTCTTCACCGAGAATGTGCTCGATGAATTCTTTAACTTCTCGACCCCGCTCACCGATCAGCCCGACGACGATGATGTCGGCCTCGGTGAAGCGGGTCATCATGCCCAGCAGCACGGATTTACCGACACCGGTACCGGCGAACAGGCCCAGACGCTGGCCCCGACCGACCGTCAACAAACCGTTGATGCAACGGATGCCGACGTCCAGCGGCACGCTGATCGGATCACGGTTGAGCGGGTTGATCGTCGGGCCATCCATCGGCACCCAGTCTTCGGCCTTCATGCTGCCCTTGCCGTCCAGCGCACGACCGGCGCCGTCGAGTACGCGGCCGAGCATGCTCATGCCCATCGGCAAACGCCCGGCGTCGGCCAGTGGCACCACGCGGGCGCCCGGGGCAATACCGGCAACACTGCCGACCGGCATCAGGAAGACTTTGTTGCCGGAGAACCCCATGACTTCCGCTTCCACCTGGGACGGGTGGTAAGTGTCGTCATTGATCACCATGCAGCGGGTGCCCATTGCAGCGCGCAGGCCTTCGGCCTCCAGCGTCAGGCCGACCATGCGCAGCAGGCGGCCTTCAAGGATCGGCGCACCGGCAATTTCAGTGGCTTCGGCGTAGGTGCTCAGGCGCTTGGCGAAACTGGTGCGTTCAAGGCGCATCGGCGGTGTCCGCGAGCGGCGCGTCAGGGCTGACGGCCGGTTTGGCGTCCTCGGGAATATCCAGACTCAAATCGGCAGCGGCCGGGTGCAGGGCCTGTTCGTGCAACTGATCAAACAGTTTGGCCATGACCTGACTGACCCGCGACTCGATGCTTGCGTCGATGCGACTGTGCTCGGTTTCGACCCGGCAGCCGCCCGGCAGCAGCGTTTCGTCTTCGACGATGCGCCAGGTTTCTTCATGGCGTTCGCGCAGGGCTTTGACCTGGGCGAAGTCCTGCGGGTTGACGTACAGGCGCACGTTTTCCACGCCCAGCGGCAACAGCTTGAGGGCATCGCGCATGACGTGTTCGATCTGGCTCGAGTCGATGGCCAGCTCGCGCCTGATCACTTGTCGGGTGATGTGCTGAACGAGGTCGACCAGAGACTTTTCGATCTGCGTGTCCTGCTCGGCAATCGGTTCGAACAGGTGGCTCATCAGTTGCTCGAGGCTGGCGATTTTCGCCGCCAGCGCGACTTCAGCTTCCTGACGCACCTTCAGCGTGGTGCTGTGAAAACCTTCTTTTTCGCCGATGGCGAAGCCCTCGTTGTAAGCCTCCTGACGGATGCTCTCGAGTTCTTCCAGGGTCAGTGGCTGGACTTCTTCCAGCGGCACTTCTTCCATTTCCGGCGGTTCGGGCTCTGGCTCCGGCTCGGGTTCCGGTGCCGGCGGATCGAAGCTGGGCATGGTCCAGGATTCGAAACCGCGAACATCCCGGGCACGGATCAGATCCGTTACATCGTCATGCTTGTCCATGGGCTTAGATCATTTCCTCGCCGCCCTTGCCACCGAGCACGATCTCGCCGGCTTCGGCCATACGACGGGCAATGGTGAGGATTTCTTTCTGCGCGGTTTCCACGTCGCTGACGCGCACCGGGCCTTTGGCCTCGAGGTCGTCGCGCAACAGTTCGGCCGCACGCTTGGACATGTTCTTGAAGATCTTCTCTTTGACGCCTTCGTCGGAACCCTTGAGGGCCAGCACCAGGACATCGGAAGAGACTTCGCGCAACAGCGCCTGAATGCCGCGATCGTCGACGTCGGCGAGGTTGTTGAACACGAACATGAGGTCTTCGATCTGACCGGACAGGTCTTCGTCGACTTCGCGGATCGAATCCATGAGCTGGCCTTCGATCGAGCTGTCGAGGAAGTTCATGATGTCTGCCGCACGCTTGATGCCACCCAGGGTGGTGCGCGAGGCATTCGAGTTGCCGGAGAACTGCTTCTCGAGAATCTGGTTCAGCTCTTTCAGCGCGGCTGGCTGCACGGTGTTCAACGACGAGACGCGCAGGATGATGTCCAGACGCACTTTGTGGTCGAAGTTGCCGAGCACTTCACCGGCCTGATCCGGGTCGAGGTACGCAACCACGATGGCCTGGATCTGCGGGTGCTCGTAGCGGATCACGTCGGCAACAGCGCGTGGTTCCATCCATTTCAGGCTGTCGAGGCCGCTGGTGTTGCCACCGAGCAGGATGCGGTCGATCAGGCCGTTGGCCTTGTCTTCACCCAGGGCCTGGGTGAGCATTTTGCGCACGTAATCGTCGGAGCCGACGCCGAGGCTGGTCTGGTCGCCGACGATGTCGACGAACTCGCTCATGACCTGCTCGACCTGCTCGCGATGGACGTTGCCCATCTGCGCCATGGCCACGCCGACGCGCTGAACCTCTTTCGGGCCCATGTGACGCAGCACTTGTGCGGCATCGGTCGAACCCAGGGACAGCAGCAGAATCGCGGCTTTGTCGACCTTGTTCAGTTTGACGGTAGCGGCTCGGTTATCACTCATCTGCGTTAATCCACTCTTTCACGACCTGAGCCACGCGACCCGGATCTTCGGCCACCAGACTCTTGATTGCATTCAGCTGCGCGTCATAACCCTCGCTCGGGCTCGGCAACAGAATGCTCTGCGGACCACCGAGGCTCACGCGGTCGTTGGCCAGTTCGCCGTCCAGGCCGCCCATGCCACCGAGTTCCACGTCGCTGCCCAGACCGGCCAGCTCCTTGCCTTTGCCACCGCCAGTGATGTTGTTCAACACCGGACGCAGCACACCAAACACCAGCACCAGGATGAACAACACGCCCAGCACTTGTTTGACGATGTCCCAGAACCATGGCTGGGAGTAGAACGGAATATCGGCGACCACTTCGCCGCGCTCGGCGGAGAACGGCATGTTGATCACGCTGACGCTGTCACCACGGCTGGCATCGAAACCGACGGCGTCCTGCACCAGACGGGTGAAGCGCGCCAATTCGTCGGCGCTCCACGGCGCACGGCTGGTTTCACCGTTGGCCGGGTTGACCTTGACCTGATCGTCGACCACCACCGACACCGACAGACGATTCAGGCGACCCTGCTGCTGTTTGGTGTGGCTGATGGAACGATCAAGCTCGAAGTTCTTGGTGGATTGTTGACGCTTGTCCGCCGGGTACGGTGCAAGCATAGGCTGGCCGGTGGCCGGGTCCATGATTTGCTGACCGTTGGCATCGACCAATGGCTGACCGGGTTGAATCATGCCGGCCGGCGCTGCGGTGCCACCGGTGGTTTGCGGCGCCGAGGCTGGCGACGGCGGCTGGTTGCTCAGGGCACCCGGCACACCTTGCGGGCCATTGCTGGCGGTGCGTTGTTCGTTGACCGACTGCTCGCTGCGCAACGCCGGCTGATCCGGGTTGAACTGTTCGGCGGTCGACTCGACGGCACTGAAATCGACATCGGCCGACACTTCAGCCTTGTAGCGATCGTTGCCCAGTACCGGTTGCAGGATGTTGTGCACGCGCTGGGTGAGCATGCTTTCCATGCGGCGGCTGTAATCGAACTGCTTGCCGGCCATGGTCATTTCGGAGTTTTCCGCCTGATCGGAGAGCAGGTTGCCCTTCTGATCGACGACGGTGATCTGCGATTTGCTCAGTTCAGGGACGGACGTAGCCACCAGGTTGATGATCGCGACCACCTGCCCCGGCTCCAGCGAACGGCCGCTGTACAGTTCAACCAGAACCGAAGCACTTGGCTTGCGCTCATCACGCACGAACACCGAGCTCTTCGGAATCGCCAGGTGCACGCGGGCACCCTTGACGTTGTTCAGACTGGAAATGGTGCGCGCCAATTCGCCTTCGAGGCCGCGACGGTAGCGGGTGGCTTCCATGAACTGGCTGGTGCCCAGACCCTGTTCCTTGTCGAGGATTTCGAAACCGATGTTGCCGTCGCTGGGAGTGACACCAGCGGCCGCGAGTTTCATCCGCGCACGGGACAGGTCGTCAGCCTTGACCAGCAAGGCGCCGGAGTTCGGCTCGACGGTGTAGGGAATATCGGCGGAGGCCAGGGTGTCCATGACCTGCTTGGCGTCCATGCCGGCAAGGCTGCCGTACAACGGACGGTAATCCGGCTGCTGCGACCACAGCACCACGGCAAAGCCAATCGCCACGCTCGCAGCCAGGCCGACCAACAGGCCCACCTGACGCAGCATGGTCATCTCGGAGAGGTTTTCCAGGAAGGACAGGCCGAACAGCGGCGGTTTGCCGTCTATCGGGGTGGCCTTGGCCGGAACGTTATCGGCGACTGCTTCTGCCATGACTCAATCTCGTCCTTAAACCGGCATCTGCATGATGTCTTGATAGGCTTGAACCAGTTTGTTACGCACCTGGGTCAGAGCCTGGAACGACACGCTGGCTTTCTGCGAAGAAATCATCACGTCCGTCAGATCGACGCCGCTTTTGCCGATTTCAAATGCGTTGGCCAACTGGGTCGACGCCTGCTGGGTATCGTTCACTTTGTTGATGGCCTGACCGAGCATGTCGGAAAAGCTGCTACCTGCCAGTTCAGGGACGGCGGCAGTCGATTTCGGCGCAGACATGGCATCCATTTGCATGGCCTTCATGTCCATCATCAACCGATTAAATTCAATACCTTGGCTCATGGTCTACTCTCTTGGGCGGCCCGCAATTTTTTGACACTCACTCGGCGGGTACACAGGTGTTAGCAACAAGGGTGCCAGCTCGGCTGACCTGTTTCATAAAAGCCGTTCCGGGCTCCCGGCCAGCGCTGAATCACCGTAACGACCGTGGGAGGCGACTTGGTCCCGAAGCTGGCAGGTCAATCACATCATCCGTGAATGACCCAGCGCTTTCGGGAACAAGCCCCCTCCCACATTTGCCAGCGTCAACTTTCAGGTGGCGAACAGATAACCTTCGACGTCCATCCCGGCATCGCGCATTTGCGCCAGTTTGTAGCGCAGGGTGCGCGGACTGATGCCGAGCTTTTCCGCCGCTTCCTTGCGCCGCCCGCGCTCGCTGCGCAGGGTGTCGATGATCATCTGGAACTCGCGGCGACGCAGGTCATCACCCAGCGCGCCGGCCGAATCCGCTTCGATTTCAACTTCACGCACCACGCCTGGCGTAGGCGCCGATACCGGCAACGCGGCGAATGTCACCGGCCCTGCCAGACAGAAATCCTGCGGCTGAATCAGGCCGCCCTGTTGCAGGATCAGCGCACGCTGAATGGCGTTATCCAGTTCGCGCACGTTGCCCGGCCACGCGTAGCCCGTCAGGCACGCCTGCGCCGCGGGCGAAAGTTTCGCCGCAGCATGCTTCATTTTATTGACGTGTTTGGCCAGCAAGCGCTCCGCCAGCGGCAAGATATCGGCAGTACGCTCGCGAAGTGGACGCCAGGCCAACGGGAAAACCGACAGACGGTAATAAAGGTCTTCACGGAACCGCCCCGCCGCCACTTCGCCCGCCAGATCGCGGTTGGTGGTGGCGACCACACGGATGTCGAGACTGATCGGTTTGCGCGCACCGACCCGCTCCACTTCGCGCTCCTGCAACACGCGCAGCAACTTGGCTTGCAGGCCAAGGGGCATTTCAGAGATTTCGTCGAGCAACAGCGTGCCGCCATCGGCCTGCTCGAACTTGCCCGCTTGCGCTGCGATGGCGCCGGTGAACGACCCCTTCTCATGACCGAATAATGTCGCTTCGAGCATGTTGTCCGGGATGGCCGCGCAATTGATCGCAATGAAGGGCTGACTGGCGCGATGGGATTGCTGGTGAATGTAGCGCGCCAGCACCTCCTTGCCAGTGCCGGACTCGCCAGAGATCAGCACCGTGGAATCGCTGCGCGCCACCCGCGCGGCCAGCTCCAGCAACTGCGCGCTGGCAGGTTCGACCGCGATCGGACCTTCAGCATCGCTGGCGCCGAGGTTGCCCAAAGCATGCCGGGCGACCAGGTCAAGCAAGGCCTTGGGCTCGAACGGCTTGACCAGATAATCCGCCGCGCCCTGGCGCATTGCATCCACCGCACGCTCGACAGCGCCGTGGGCGGTCATCAGCAACACCGGCAGTTGCGGCTGCCGGGCCCGCAACAGTGCGAGCAATTGATGGCCATCCATGCCGGGCATGTTGACGTCGCTGAGCACCAGGCTGAACGCTTCACGCGCCACCGCCGTCAACGCTTCTTCAGCGCCGCCGACGGCCTGGTAATCATGGCCGGCCAGCAACAGCGTATCGGCCAGCGCCTCGCGCAACGAGCGGTCATCCTCGACCAGCAAAACCTTGATGCCCATGACCTTCACTCAGCTCCCTGTCCAGCGGAAAACAGCGGCAGAATCACCTGCGCGCACGTGCCGCGCCCGACCCGCGAACGCATCTGCAATTCTCCCTGATGTGCCCGGGCGACTGCCTTGACCACGCTCAGGCCGAGGCCGGTGCCGGTGACTTTGGTCGTGAAAAACGGCTCGCCAAGCCGCTCGAGCACAACCGGATCAATACCGCTGCCACTGTCGCTGACGCACAAACGCAGGGTGTTGTCGCGGGTGTAGCAGTGCACTTTCAGGCGCACGTTGCCGTCACTGGCCTGAATCGCGTTTTCAATCAGGTTCAAAATGGACCCGACCAGCGTGTCGCGGTTGCACAGCAACTCGCCGACATGGCTGTCGCATTGCCAGCGAACGGGCAAGTCCTGCACATGGGTCAACGCCGCGGCTTGCAGCGACTGCATCAAGGCATTGGGGGTGATGCGATCGGTCAGCGGCAGCTCGCCACGGGCGAACACCAGCATGTCGCGCACCTGATGCTCCAGCTCATGCAAGCGCTCCTTGAGACGCCCGGCAAAGCGCTGCTGGGTGGCGACCGGCAGTTCCTGTTCGGTCAAATGACTGGCGTAGAGCAACGCTGCGGAAAGCGGTGTGCGGATCTGATGGGCCAGCGAGGCGACCATGCGCCCCAGCGAGGACAGGCGCTCGTGACGCGCCAGTTGATCTTGCAAGTGACGGGTTTCTGTCAGGTCATTGAGCAGCACCAACTGCCCCGGCTCGGCATCCAGGGAGCGGGTGGCAATCGACAGGCGTCGACCGTTTTTCAGGGAAATTTCATGACCGTCGTCTTCACGCGGAGCGAAGCAACGGGTGATGACGTGACGCCACAACTCGCCTTCCAGCGGAAGCCCGAGCAGGTCGATGGCCGCCGGGTTGGCCTCACGGACGATGCCATGGCCGTCAATCACGATAACGCCACCCGGCAACAGATCAAGAAGGTGTTGCAGGCGGTTGGCCAGACGCTCTTTTTCCGCCAGTTCCTGCATGCGCTGGGCACTGACCACGGCCAGTTCACCCTTGAGCTCGGTGACCCGCGCTTCGAGCATGCTGTAGGAATCGGTCAGTTGGCTGGACATCTGATTGAACAAGGCGAACGCCTGCTCAAGACCCTGTCGGCTGGCCTGCTCTACGGAGGACGGCAGCCCCTCGGAGCTGGAGGCAGAAGACATCTGGGCGGCTTGGGGCATTGTGCTCTCTCGCTTGGCTGACCGTCAGTTAAACGGAACGTTGCGAGGGATGTAGCAATACCCGTGCCTAAAAAAAACTGCTTATAAATGAGGTGCTTGAAAAACAGGCGTCAATCATCTGCCTGTTCATCGCCTTCCCGCCGGCTCATGCCGTACTTGCGCATCTTTTCCACCAGCGTGGTACGACGAATGCGCAGGCGTTCGGCCGCACGCGCCACAATGCCGTTGGCATCGTCCAGCGCCTGCTGGATCAGGCCCTGTTCCAGACCACCGAGGTAGTCCTTCAGGTCCAGGCCTTCCGGCGGCAACATGGCATTGGCGGTGAAGTCCGGGGTATGGCCGTTGATGGCCACGCGCTCTTCGAGATCGCTGCGCAGGCTGTCGACCATCTGCTCGTCTTCGTCATCGACGTAGCGGAATTTCTTCGGCAACTCGACCACGCCGATCACCCCGTAGGGATGCATGATCGCCATGCGCTCGACCAGGTTGGCCAGTTCGCGGACGTTGCCCGGCCAGCCGTGACGGCACAGCGACATGATCGCCGCCGAGTTGAAGCGGATCGAACCGCGCTTCTCGTGCTCCATGCGCGAGATCAGTTCGTTCATCAGCAACGGGATGTCTTCGACGCGCTCACGCAGCGGCGCCATCTCGATCGGGAACACGTTGAGGCGATAGTAGAGGTCTTCGCGGAAGGTGCCGATCTCGATCATGCTTTCGAGATTCTTGTGGGTCGCCGCGATGATGCGCACGTCGACACTCTGGGTCTTGTTGCTGCCCACGCGCTCGAAGGTACGCTCCTGCAGCACGCGCAGCAGCTTGACCTGCATCGGCAACGGCATGTCGCCGATTTCGTCGAGGAACAGCGTACCGCCGTTGGCCAGCTCGAAACGCCCCGCACGGCTGGTGATCGCGCCGGTGAAGGCGCCCTTCTCATGACCGAACAGTTCGCTTTCCAGCAGCTCTGCCGGGATCGCCCCGCAGTTGACCGGGACGAACGGCGCGTCGCGGCGCTTGGAATGGTAATGCAGGTTGCGCGCGACCACTTCCTTGCCGGTACCGGACTCGCCCAGGATCAGCACGCTGGCGTCGGTGTCAGCCACTTGCTGCATCATCTGCCGGACGTGTTGAATCGCCCGGCTGGTGCCGACGAGGCTGCGGAACAGATTGGGTTCGCGATGCCGGCCGCGCTCGCGGGCCTGGTCGTACATTTCGCGATAGACCTGGGCGCGGTGCAGGGAGTCGAGCAACTTGCTGTAGCTGGGCGGCATTTCGAGGGTCGACAGCACGCGGCGACGCTGGTCTTCAGGCAGGTCAACGGAAGAATTATCACCCATTAACAAAACCGGAAGGAACTCATCCCATGTCGAGAGTGTCTTTAACAAGCCCAAAAGCGCACCAGGAGCATTCACCGTCCCGATCAGTACGCAAATGACTTCACGACTTGATGACAAAGAGCCGACAGCCTGCTGCCAGTCATGGCTGCCGCAGGGCAAATTTTCTTCGCCAAGAAAATTCAAGATCACCGCCAGGTCGCGGCGGCGGACGCTATCGTCATCAATCAGCAGAATTTTGGTTTCACGCCACATGCAATAGCAACTTCCCTAGTCAACTCAATGCCCGAAAAATGGGGCAAGCGAGACGCTTGCAGGACACCATGTGCCTGTAGACGCCTGAAATCTGAAAACAGCCACTAGTTAAGTCAAAAAACCGTGCACAGTCAAATTTATGGCGCACATGTCTGGATTAACTGGGGGTTAATTAACCAAACAGATGGTAAACCTTTGCCGCGTTCTGCGCTTGGGTGATCTGCGACATCTCATCGACTATCGCCTGCCGCTCACCGGTCGCTGCATCCAGCAACCGCTTGTAAACCCCGAGCAACTCCTCAAGGTTGTCGCGCAACGCGGCCTCGTCCACCGAAGCTTCACTCAAGACGTCTTCCATGCAGGAACGGCAAGCCATGTCCAGCTCGCTGATGGCTTCCCAGTTGCGCTCGGCCAGAGCACCGACCAGAGCCTCGCGGGTTTCTTCGATTCGCTGCAATACAAGACTCATGGTGATCTCCTTAAAACTGTGGAGCCGGCGTGCCGATGGCATCCCAGCCGTCCTTGACCGTACGCAGCAGGTCAGCGACTTCGTCGAGGATCTTTGGATCGGTCTTGGCGTTGGCTTCGGTCAGACGCTTCATCATGTATTCGTAGAGATTAGCCAATTCGCCAACCTGTTCCGACCGATTCTCCAGATCAAGCCCTTCAAGCAGACCACCGATGATGCCGATGGCTTTGCCGATCAGGATGCCCTTGTTCGGGATGTCCTTGCGCTCCATGGCGCCTTTGGCCTGAGCGATACGATCAAGACCGCCCTCCATCAGCATCTGCACCAGGCGGTGTGGGCTGGCTTCGGAAGTCTGGGCCTGAGCGCCAATCTTCTGGTATTGGCGAAGGGCTAACATCGGATTCATGTTCTACCTCATCAAAATTTCTATGGTACGCATATCAAGGGTATCGACGACACGTCAAAAAACTTTAGATTCAAATGCAAAAAGCCCGGAGCGTAGAAAAACGCTGCCGGGCTTTTGGCGTTTCAGGCCTTAGCCTTTCTGTTGAGCGGTCAACGCCTCGAACATCGACGTGATGTTGCTGGCGGTGGCCTTCAGCTTGCCGACAAGGGTGTCCATGTCGTTGTACTTTTTGGTCAGTACAGCGGTCAGGGTTTCGATACGACGATCGAGCGCAGCCTGATCATTGGTCAGTTTGGTCTTGGTCTTGTTCAGACTGGTGGTGCGCTGATCCAGAATCCCACCAGTAGTGGAGAACGGCGTAATCGCTTTTTGCATGCGCTTGAGCAGACCGTTGTCAGAACCCAACTCGCCAACGAACATCTTCTGGACTTCGCCACCCAGCTTCTTGTCATTCATGGCAGCGGTGAACTTGGTGCTGTCAAAAGTGAGCGCACCGGTTTTCTGATCGGTGGTAATGCCCAGTTGCGCCAGAACGGTCAGCTTGTCGCCCGAACCGGTTTGCGACAGCGGCTCACGGATGGCCGACAGGATCGAACGCGGCAAGGCGTCGCCAGTCAGAGCCGCCGCAACGGTCGGCTTGCCATCATCGTCCAGGGAAGGCTTGGTCAGCGCAGTAATGCCGTTGGCCAGAGCATTGTAGGCATCGACGAACTTCTGAATGGAAGCCTTCAAGCCATCGTTATTGCTGGCGACGGTGACAGTGGAGGTACCGGTCGCTACCAGATTCAAGGTCAGGCCGGAAACAGCCTTGTCGACGGTATTGCTCTTGCTGGTCAGGGCCATGCCGTCGATGGTGAATTCGGCATCGATCGCCAGAGCACCAATGGAACCGGCGGACGTCGCCGTCATCGGCGAACCGCTGGTACCGATTACCGTGCCACCATTGATGGCCAGCTCGGAAATGCCGCTGACGGAAATGTCGGAACCCGCACCCGTGGTAGTAGAACCCAGTACCAGACGCGAACCAAAGGAGTCAGTGACGATGTTGGCACTGATGCCTGCGCTCTTGAGCTTGTCGTCACCGTTGATCGAGTCGCGCACCGATTGCAGTGTCGCCCCAGCCTTGATGTCGAGGTTGTATGTGCCAGTACCCTGCTTGATGGTCAGCGTGCCAGCCGTAATCGGACTGGTGTTACCACCTGCAAAAGCGGCACTGGCGACCTTCGAGGAGGTGGCCAGCTTGCCGACGGTCACAACGTAGTTACCATTGACCGCCGTGTTGCCGGCAGTGGCGCCGAGGATCTTTGGATCAGAAGAGGTTGCAGCAAAACCCGGAAACTGCGGATTGGAGAGACTGCCCAGATCCGTCAAGGTCTGGGTGAAAGCCGTCATCAGCGACTTCAAGGTACCAATACCGGAAATGCTTGCGGTGTTGGTCGCAGTCCCACGGTCGATCTGACCTTGCTTGGCCGCTTTGTCAGCGTTTACCAGAGCTTTGACGATAGCACCGGTATCAAGGCCGGAGCCTAAACCCGTGCCCGGTAGAATTGGACTTGCCATGTGGAACTCCCTTCAGTGTGTCGCCGGCCTTTTGACCACTACAACGCCCAAAAGAACATAGCAACAAAATTCGTGCCAGTTGTCAGACTTTTGCGCTGAACAACAGGCTGCTTGCATCATTCAAACTGTTCGCCAGCTTCAGAACCTCTTCGTTAGGGATCTGACGGATCACCTCACCGGATTCACTGGCAATCACTTTGACTACAACTTTGCCTGAAGGCTCATCTATCGAGAACTCCAGGTTACGCTTGACCGACTGCACAAACTTTTCGATTTCCTGAACGGCCATCTTCAGCTTGTCTTGATCGGTCTGCTCGTTTTTACTTTCTTCCTTGACGGCAGCTACTGGAGCAACCACCGGGCGAGGCTTCTCCGCAGGCTTGTCGGCAACAGTCGTCGCCTGCTTGGCCGCAGGATAAGACAAGTTCAGCTTGGCGCTCATATCCATGTCCATCACCTCTTAAAAAAGTAAAAAGCGAGAGAGCGCGACAAGCGCACTCCCCCGCCAAAACTCATCAGCTATTACTGAAGCAGTTTCAGTACAGCGGATGGCAGTTGGTTGGCCTGAGCCAGAACTGCGGTCGAAGCTTGTTGCAGAGTTTGTTGCTTGGTCAGCTGTGCAGTTTCAGCAGCGAAGTCGGTATCTTGTACGCGACCCAGTGCAGCACTGGCGTTTTCGTTGATGTTTTGCAGGTTGGAGATAGTGCTGGTCAGACGGTTCTGAGCAGCACCGAGGTCCGCACGGCTGGTGTTGATGGTTTTCAGAGCTTTGTCGATCGCGTCGATTGCAGCTTTGGTGCTTGCTTCAGCAGTGGTGCTGTCGGTACCGGTAACAGCGATAGTAGCCGAACCAACGCTCAGAGTTGCAGCGTCGAAGCCGCTGTTCAGAGTGATGGTGATCTGGTTGGTAGCGCCAGTGTTGGAACCAACCTGGAAGGTCATGGTGCCAGCAGTACCGTCGATCAGGTTTTTGCCGTTCAGGTTGGTCGACTTGGCGATACGAGTCAGCTCGTCCGACATGGTCGCGAATTCTTTGTTCAGAGCAGCACGGTCGTCGGTGCCGTTCGAGTCGTTTCGTGCTTGAACAGCCAGTTCACGCATACGCTGCAGAATGTTGGTCGATTCTTGCATCGCGCCTTCAGCGGTCTGAGCGATCGAGATACCGTCGTTGGCGTTTTTGATCGCCATGGTCTGACCACGGATCTGCGAAGTCATACGGGTAGCGATTTGCAGGCCGGCGGCGTCGTCTTTAGCGCTGTTGATTTTCAGGCCGGAAGACAGGCGAGTCATCGAAGTGGACAGAGCGTCGGAAGCACGGTTCAGGTTTTTCTGAACGTTCAACGATGTGACGTTAGTGTTTACTGTTAAAGCCATGACGAATTCCTCGTTGGTTGGGTACTGCGGCTTCCGGCCCTGGCAACCGCCGGGTATGGCCTAGAGAACCTTCGTAATAGTTATCGTCGGGATTGGAACTTGCTTTAGGGGATTTTCGAAAAAAATTGCCATCAGACGGCCACCCCTCGTAAATCAAGGACTTGGCGGCCGTCGACAAACGAAAAAATGGCGTCAGGAATACGCCGGAAGCTCAAGATCGGGAGCCAGAACCGACGAGTGGGGAGAAATTGTCTAAACGGACAGACTGTCCGTGATCAGTTGAGTCAATTCGTATTCGAGGTAGTCCGCCAGTGCCAGCCAGTTTTGCACCTCCTGACACTCCAGCATCAGACTGAGAACCTGCAGCCATTGGTGTTGATTATCCGCATCCGCTTGATCGAAGGATGGTTGCAGCGCAGCGGCCAGATCAATCATCGCCAACCCTGCCTCAACGTCACGCCCCAGCCGGAACAACGTCGCACACTGCTGTGCCTGCTCGACAAACATTGCACTCATAGCGCCAACTCCGGATGAAAGGCGGTCCCGGCAATGATCGCCCCGGCCCGACTGCTGTTGTAAAAGCGCACCTGGGGATGCCCGGCGATAAAGCGCTCCAGTTCGCACAGATAGCTACGGAAGTTGAGTTGAGTCTTGATGCGTTGGCCGTGGCCATCGAGCACCCAGTGTTTCGCCGCACCGAGTTGTGGCCCCAGTTCACCGTCATTCCAGCCGGCATGGGTCTTGTCGCCCGGGAAGGCAAAGTCGGCACCGAACAGGGTGATTTCCCCGGCACCCATTTTCACCGCCAGATCCACTGCCGGATGGATCACACTGCCGCCCCCATGCAATTCACCTCTGGGGAATTGCTGGCGCAATGCCTGATAGATCGGGCTAGGTGAATAGGCTACATAGCGCGGGCCTTGCCAGGCACTCAACACTGACGGATCGACCATGGGCATATACACCAGACGAATGGCGCTCGTGCCGGCCGGCGGCAAGTGGCGCTCGGCAATGCGCTGATCGATCGTAACCACGATGTCGGGGCGAATCCCCTGTTCAAGCAACGGTCTATACGCGGTGTCGACACAGATAAACAGCGGCCGTGCCTGCTGCTCGCGGATCGTCCGCAATCGCTGGAAGTGCATTTCCAGGCTCGGCCCTGTCGCAATCACAAACACCGGCATGCCCGCGCACGTGCCGAACAGCTCGGCGACATCCGCATCGACCTGCATCAGCGTCTGACTGGCATGCAAGCGTTCGACAATGTGCGCAGCGTGCGGATCAAACTCGCGATTATTGAACGTAAGGTGCGTCTCGCTGATCAGTCGGTCGCGGATTTTCGCGTTGTAGTCGTCTGCCAGCACCAGCTCGGACGGCAAGGCAAAGAAAGGCAGGCAGATTTCCTCGCGATCACCGGCGTAGTGCAACTGGACGCGTGAATCGCCGAGCCACGGTGTTTGATCAAGCAGTTGCAGCACCAGCGAAAACACGGCGCCATTGAGGATGTGCACGTGCAATTGCGCGAGTGCCGGACGTAGCAGCAACTCGTGTTGCAGATCGCCCAAACCGGCACCGTAGACGTGTAACACCGGGCTGTCGGCTGCCAGGCTTGCGGCCTGTACCTGCGCTTCACGCATACGATCATGCCGACTGGTCAACTGAATGCCATTGACGCTCAAGGTCGAGCCCAGTCCTTCCACCAGATCGGCCTGCAACGAGCTCGGGTCTTCGCTCAGCAGACGCGCAGCCACCGCAGGCCAGCGCTTTTCGATGATCTGGGTATTGGATTGAAAAAACTCGCTCATGGCGCCTCGCCTGACATCCGGGCAAAAAAATAGCGCTCAAGGTTACACCTTGAGCGCTTTTTTGTGCCGCGTTTTATAGAAAAACAGGTGACTCAGGGACGATAGATGATCGCCGAACCCCAAGACAAACCGACACCGAAACCGCTGATCGCAACGCGACTCCAGTCAGAATCGAGCACGTGTTTTTCCAGCAGCAACGGAACACTCGACGACACGGTATTACCGGTCTCGACCATGTCCTTGATGAACTTCTCTGGCTCGCCTTCGAAACGCCGCGCCACGGCATCGACAATCGCCGCACTGCCCTGGTGGATGCAGAACGCATCAATGTCGTCGGCCTTGAGGCCGGAATCGTCGAGCAACTCGTGCAAGTGCGCCGGGACTTTGAGCAGCGCGAAGTTGAACACCTGACGACCGTTCATGAAGAACACACCATTGCTGACCTTAAGGTGCGGAGCGCCGGAGCCGTCAGTACCGAACTTGGCTTTACCCAACGCCCAGGTCGGATCTTCGCCCATCCAGGTGGCGGTGGCGGCATCGCCGAACAGCATGGTGGTGTTGCGATCTTCCGGGTCGACGATCTTCGAATAAGGGTCAGCGGTGATCAGCAAGCCGTTCTTCAGGCCTGCGGCTTCCATGAAGCCCTTGATCGCATAGATGCCGTAGACGTAACCGGAGCAGCCCAAGGAAATATCGAACGCCGCGACATTGGTCGGCAGACCGAGTTTGTCCTGCACGATCGCAGCGGTGTGCGGCAAGCCTTCTTCGTCACCGTTCTGAGTGACGACGATCAGCGCGTCGATCGACTCACGTTTCAGCTCAGGATTGCTGGCAAACAGCGCATTGGCCGCTTCCACGCACAGATCAGAGGTTTCTTGTTCAGCGTCTTTGCGCGGCAGGAATGCCGAGCCGATCTTGCCAAGGATGAATTCTTCATCCTTCTCGAATTTTGCACCTTGTGCGTAATTGTCCACGCCGGCTACAGGAACGTAGCTCGCAATGCTTTTTATGCCAATCATTACGGCTTCCCAATAAAAAACAGCCCAAAACCACCGCTCGCAAGGATTCGAGGGGCGCCGACAAACAGAAAACGGCCGCCACGACGGGCAGCCACGGGGAGCGCAAAGGGCTATCACTGGAACCGATAAAGGGCCAGGCGCCATCTCCCCGATCAATACAATACAGTGAAGATGCGCGTTATGACTCGCAGGTCACGCTATTTTGCCGAATCGGTTGCAGATCGGGTTATTCGACCAACGACCAATCCAGCGGCGTACCGCGCTTGATGGCCGTGCGAGCGCAACGACCAAGAACCGCCTCGGTGTGCTTGGGCGGCAGACCGAGACCGGGGCGAATGGCGCGCACATTGGCAGCGGTGAAGGCCTCACCGGCGACCATGTCGGTGGTGACGTACAGCGAGCGGCGGTAGACCAGCGACTTGCGCTCGGCCTCGGTGGGACCGTATTGCACCTGGCCCATGGCCTGCCAGGCACGCTCGGTCTCGAGCACCAGACTGGCCATTTCCGCAGGTTCCAGCGAGAAACTGGCATCCACCCCACCTGCCGAACGGTCGAGGGTGAAGTGTTTTTCCACCACCGTTGCACCGAGCGCCACGGCCGCCACCGACACGCCGACGCCCATCGAGTGGTCAGACAGCCCGACCTCGCATCCAAACAGCTCACGCAGATGCGGGATCGTGCGCACGTTGCTGTTAAGCGGTGTCGCCGGATAAGTGCTGGTGCACTTGAGCAACACCAGATCCTTGCAGCCGGCTTCGCGGGCGGCGCGCACGGTTTCATCGAGCTCTGCGATGCTGGCCATGCCGGTAGAAATAATCAGCGGCTTGCCAGTGGCGGCGACACGACGAATCAACGGCAGATCGGTATTTTCGAAACTGGCAATCTTGTAGGCCGGCACATCGAGGCTTTCGAGAAAATCCACGGCGGTGTCATCGAACGGCGTCGAGAACGCGAGCATCCCCAGTTCTTTCGCGCGGGCAAAGATCGGCGCATGCCACCCCCACGGCGTATGGGCCTTTTCATACAAATCGTAGAGCGAAGTGCCCGCCCACAGGCTGCCCGGGTCCTTGATGAAGAACTCGCCCTCGGCCAGATCCAGGGTCATGGTCTCGGCGGTGTAGGTTTGCAGTTTCAGCGCATGCGCCCCGGCCTTGGCGGCGGCCTCGACGATTTGCAGAGCAACGTCCAGCGACTGGTTATGGTTGCCGCTCATCTCGGCAATGATGAACGGCGGCGCGTCGGCGCCGATCAGGCGATTGCCAATCTTGAAACTGCTCATGTGCGGTGATCCTTCAAAACACGGGTGAACGCGCAGGCACTTTGAGTGAACCCGGCGTCGCGAAAAACATTCAGTGAGGCCTGGTTGGCCGGCAACACTTGAGCGGTGATCGCGCTCATCTGCGGCCAATGTGCAGAGGCGAACGCTTCGCCCCGCGCCAACAGTGCACCGCCCCAGCCGAGACCAAAACGCCCTTGCAGCAAATACAGCGAGACCTCCGCGTCAAAACCACGCAAGTCATAGCGCAGAACGCCGACCGGGCCGTCATCGCCTTCAGCGACCAACAGCAGCCGCTGAGGGTTACGCAAGCTCGCAGTCAGCCAGTCCAGATGTTGCTTCCAGTCGATAACGCCAGCGTCCAGTGACCAGCGGCGTACCGCCTCGGCATTGCGTCCGTCAAACAACAACTGCGCGTCGTCCAGCGTGGCCGGGCGCACCTTGAGCACCGCGCCCGCCAACGCCACCGCGACCCGCAGCGCGCCGCGCCCGTCGACCAATTGCCGCGAACGCTCGGCCAGGCTTTGACGCAGATAAACATTGTCGACGACCAAGCCGATGGCTTGGCGCAATTGCTCGACGCTGACCTGCTCGCGGGCACCCAAGAACACATGCGCGCCAGCCGCCGCCATGACTTCGCCGTTGGCATACTGATTATTCGACACAGCTATGCAGATCGTTGGCAGCCCCAGTGCCGCGCGCTCCCAACTGGTGCCACCGCCGGCGCCGACAAACAAATCGGCCTCGGTCATGCGTTGATGGAAATCGCTGACAAAACTGTGCAATCGCCAATTCGGCCGTGTCTCGGCCAGGGCCTGCATCTGTGCCCATGCCGGGTTGTCGGCGCCGGCAACGAAATCCACTTCAAGCTCGGGAAAATCCGCCAGCGCCAGCATCGCGTGATGAGTCTGCATCGCCGCGTCGAAGCCGCCGAAATTCACCAATACCCGCCGAGCCTTGGACTTGATCTCGATGGCCGGGCAAATGAACTCCTCGCGCAGCATGGCAAAACGCGGACCAAGCAATGTGCGACAACCGTCAGGCAACAGCGGCGCGTAATGCTCGCTCAGGCCGGAGAGATTCTGATTAAGCAGCAGGTCAACGCTATAGCGCCGAGTGGCCAGATCATCCACTGCTGCAATCCGTGACGCCCAACGCCGGGCCGCCGTTTGCCAGTGATGATCGAGGCCATAGTGGTCGGCAATGATCCAGTCGAACCCTTCATGGCCGTCGAGCAATACATCCAGTGCATCAATGTCCGCTTGCCACGGCAGCATCGATTCGATGGCCTGCTGTGGATCTTCTTCGGCATAGCGTTCGGGTAATGCGAACGTCTCGAAACCTTCTTCCTGCAACGCATCAAGCCGATGCCCCGGCAAGCGCCGACAGGCAAATGCGACGTGACTGCCCTGCTTGCGCAACACCCGGGCCAGCGTCAGGCAACGGGCAATGTGACCGCTGCCGATGGTCGGCGACGCGTCCGCACGGATCAGCACTCTCATTGCACTTCCCCGCCAGCCTTGAGCGCGGCGTACAGGTATTCGGCGCGTTTCCAGTCTTCGACGGTGTCGATGTCCTGCACCAGATGCCGAGGCAGGATTACCGGCAGACTGGCAGGCGAATACAAGACCTCACCGCGCATCCATGCCTCGCGTCGGCCCCAGTAGAACTGACCGGCATCCTGGAATGCTTCAGGCAGATCCTGCGAGCGGGTATTACGAAACTCCGGATACAACGCCGTCAGCGCCCCCTGCCCGTCCAGCGTCAACGCGCGCTGCACGGGAAAACCAAAGCTGCAAACAGAAAACGCGAAGGACTTGTCGCACTGCTGCTCCAGCAATTCGAAGCCCTCACGCAGAAACCGCGCCTGCAACAACGGGGCCGTGGCATAGACGCAACAGGCGTAATCAAACGCTGGCAGTTGCTGCAAGGCATGCACGATCACCGCTGCCGTGCCGGTGAAATCATCGGCCAGATGCGCAGGACGCAAAAATGGCACCGTGGCGCCATGAACCCGCGCGAGCTCGGCGATTTCTTCGTCGTCAGTACTGACCACAACCTCGTCGAACAACCCCGAGTCCAGCACCGTGCGAATCGAACGGACAATCATCGGCACGCCATCGAACGGCGCAAGATTCTTGCGCGGGATGCGTTTGCTGCCCCCGCGGGCCGGGATGATTGCAACGTTGCTCAAGGGCGTTTTTCCAGAAGGAACCAGGTGACGTCGTCAGCAGGAAATTGTGGGTCACGGTGATACACAAAGCCGTAATCCAGCAGGTGCAGATCAGCGTAGCGATCGAGCATTTCACCGGCGAAATCGCGTTTGAACAGTTTGCCGCTGTTGCCGCGATAGGACACTTCCACCGGCGCCGGATTGTAGTACTCCGCGATCAGGATATAGCGCTGGCTGAGCTCGTACAGCTGCGCGTAGGCCTTCGGCAACAGTTCCGGGGCAAGATGAATCAACACGCCTTTGCTCAGCGTCAGATCGTAGGAGCGTTCGCAGGGAAAGTCGAACAGCGAACCGTGCCAGATCTTTGCGATGTCCAGTGCTTTGGCCTGTGCACAGGCATTGGCGTTGATCTCGACGCCGGACAACTCGCATTGCGGCAACAGTTGATGCAGCGCCTGCAAGTTGTTCCCGACATTGGTACCGAGTTCCAACAGGCTGTCGATCCGCCCCGTTCTCGCCAGCGCCTTGGCAAACAACGCCAGATTGGCCGCCACCAGCGATTGTCCGACGTTGCGCGCAACGTACTCGTTGCCGAAGTCACCCTGCCAGAATTGTTCCTGTTCACTCAGATTGCGCATTGCCATTTCCCATCCACCGCCACAGCGGTGTTCACTCAGTCAACCGTCGCAATTGCTCGACCACATAATCCTGCTGCTGATCGCTCAGCAAAGGAAACAGCGGCAGGCTGATCGCTTCGGCGTAATAGCGCTCCGCTTCGGGGAAGTTTCCCTCGGCAAAACCCAGGTCGCGATAGTACGGCTGCAAATGCAGTGGAATATAGTGCAGATTCACCCCGACTCCGGCCGCGCGCAAGCCTTCGAAGACCTGGCGGTGGCTGAGATTGATCCGATCGGTCTGCAAGCGGATCACATACAGATGCCAGGCGGATTCAGCGAGCGGTTGGGCGCTCGGCAAGGTCACAGGCAAATATGTCAGCAAATTCGCGTAACGTGCGGCCAGCTCGCGTCGACGGGCGATGAAACCGTCCAGTTTGCTCAGTTGCGACAACCCGAGCGCGGCTTGCAAGTCGGTGATCCGATAATTGAAGCCCAATTCCACTTGCTGGTAATACCACGGGCCGTGGCTGGCTTCAGTCATCTGCTGCGGATCGCGGGTCATGCCATGGCTGCGCAGGCGTTGCAAGCGCTCGGCCAGTTCTGGGCGATTGGTCAAGACCATGCCGCCCTCGGCACTGGTGATGATCTTCACCGGGTGGAAGCTGAACACGGTCATCGCGGCGAATTCGCCGCACCCGACCGGCCGCCCCGCGTAGGACGCACCGACGGCATGAGAGGCGTCTTCGATCACCGTGAAGTTGTAGCGCTCGGCCAGTTGGGCAATTCTGCGCATATCGCAGCTCTGCCCGGAAAACGCCACCGCCACAAGCACTTTGGGCAGCACGCCATCGCGCTTGGCAGCGTCGAGCTTACCGGCCAGGACTTCAGCATCGAGGTTCCAGGTCAGCGGGTCGATATCGACAAAATCCACGTCGGCGCCGCAATAACGCCCGCAGTTGGCCGACGCCAGAAAAGTATTCGGCGTCGTCCACAAGCGATCGCCCGGCCCGAGCCCGGCGGCCAGGCAGGCAATGTGCAGCGCCGCCGTGGCATTGCACACCGCCACCGCATAATCGGCCTGACAGCGCTCGGCCATGGCCTGCTCGAAGCGCTCGATGGTCGGCCCTTGTGTGAGCCAGTCAGACTTCAACACCTCGACCACGGCGTCGATATCTGCCTGATCGAGGCTTTGCCGACCGTACGGAATCATACCGAGAGCTTCGCGTGCAGGTCGGCGATCTGCCCCACCGAGAGGAAATGCGGATTAGTGTCGGAACGGTATTCGAAGTCTTCGCTGACCGGCCGGCCGCGCTCACCGAGCTTGTCTTCGGCGAAATCGACGTCAACGCTGGTAAAGCGGATCGACGGCTGGATGGTGTAGTGATCGGCAAACTCCAGGGTCATCCGCGCATCGTCCAGCGGCACCATCAACTCGTGCAGCTTCTCGCCCGGACGAATGCCGACGTGCTTGTGTGGCAGGTGCTCGGCCATGCCCCGGGCCAGATCGACGATGCGAATCGACGGGATCTTCGGCACAAACACTTCACCGCCGTGCATGCGTGCAAAGCTGTCGAGGACGAACTGCACACCGTGATCGAGGGTGATCCAGAAACGTGTCATGCGTTCGTCGGTGATCGGCAGCTCTTCAGCGCCCTCGGCGATCAGTTTGCTGAAGAACGGCACCACCGAGCCACGGGAGCCGGCGACGTTGCCGTAGCGCACCACGGCAAACCGGGTCTGCTGTTCGCCGGCAATGTTATTGGCGGCGACGAACAGTTTGTCCGACAGTAACTTGGTTGCGCCGTAGAGGTTGATCGGGCTGGCGGCCTTGTCGGTGGACAGCGCAACGACTTTCTTCACGCCATTGTCGATGGCTGCGGCGATGATGTTTTCCGCGCCGTTGACGTTGGTGCGAATGCACTCGGTCGGGTTGTATTCCGCTGCCGGCACTTGCTTGAGCGCGGCGGCATGCACGACGTAGTCGATGCCGCGCATGGCCTGACGCAAACGGTCAGCATCGCGCACATCGCCAAGGAAATAGCGCATGCACGGCGCGTTGAACGTCTGCTGCATTTCGTATTGCTTGAGTTCATCCCGGGAGAACACCACCACGCGCTTGGGCTGGTATTGCTCCAGCAGGCGGCGGATGAAATTGCGCCCGAACGAGCCGGTGCCGCCGGAGATGAAAATCGATTTACCGTTGAACATGTCTTGAGTCCTGTTTCCTGATCGTCAGGCTTAGGCGAGCAACTGCGCCCAGTCGATGCTGGAGGCCTGGCCGAGGGTAAAACCCTTGCCGGTCAGGGAAGGGTTCGGGTTGCGCGCCGCATCCTGAGCGAAACGTGCCGACCATTTGTCATGCAGCGCGGCGGCGGTTTGCGTGACTGGCGGCAACAGGCCCGGATGTTGAATCTGTGCCTGCGGGCACCACACGGTAAGGTAACCGGCATCCGCGACTTTCAGGCACAAGTCGATGTCGGCGAAGGCGCTGTCGAAATGCTCCTCGTCCAGGCCACCCACGGCGTCGAACAGCGCCTTGCGAATCATCAGGCAGGCGCCGGACACCGCCGAATAGCTCTGCTCGACCTGATTGCCGAACAGGTAACCGGCAGCGTCTTTGCTTTCACCGATAAACACCGCATTGACCTGACCATCACTGCCCAGCACCAGACCGCCCTGGGTCGTGGCACCACGGCCGTCCACCAGTTTGGCGCCCACGATACCGACTTCCGGACGCTGAGCCTGATTGAGCAATGCATCGAGCCAGTTGGCGTTGACCACCTCGGCCTCGGCCGAAAACAGCACCAGGTACTCACCTTTGGCTTCGCCACTGGCGAGGTTGTACAACGCCGACTCGCTAAGCCGCTCGCCGCTGCGCAACACGCGAATGCGATCGCCCTTGCCCTGCAGACTGTCCAGCCACTCAAGCAATTGCGGCGATTGACTATGGTTGTCGACCAGCAGGATTTCGTGGCGCTGGTAGCGGGTTCGCTGCAACAGGCTGACCAGTGCTGTTTGCAGGTGTTCGAGATTGTCCTGGCTGTGCAGGATGATCGACACCATCGGTCGCTCGCTGTGCTGGTAGTCGATCTGCCAGGTTGACGGCAACTTCGAACTGACCTGACCACGGTAACCGCGCTGACTCAGATGCCGCGTCAGGGTCTGGCGTTCATGGGCATTTTCTTCAGCCTTCGGTGCGTTGCAGATCAGCAAAGGCTCGGCCAGATGCGCCAGACCGGCGAGGCCGCCGTCTTCGATCAGCCGCAGCAACAGGTCCAGTTCCAGCGCTTCGGTGTACTCGCTGGCAAAACCTTTGGCTTGCACCAGCGCATCACGCTGGATCAACCAGTGACGCGCCATCAGCGACGGCACGGTTTGCAGCAGGTCGAGATTCACGCCCGGGCGGAACGCGTGCGTCAGTTCGCCGCCCGGCTGGCGATGGATTTCATCCATGGCCACGGCCCGCACGCCTTCGGCACCGATGAGTTCCAGGCTGGCCCGCAACAGGCCGCTGACGGTGAACTGGTCGCCCGCCTCGGCCAGCAACAGCCAGTCGCTGCTCATTTGCGCGATGACCTGATTGATCCGCTCCACATAGTTGGAGGCGCTGACTTTGACGAAGTGCACGGTGTCGCGCACGGTGGTCGTGGCCGGCAGTTCGCCAGTGGTGAACACCACCACTTTGAAAGCCTTGTATTGACCGCCGACCAGGCTGTCGAACGTTGCCTGAAGCTTGACCATGTCGGCGTCCAGGTCCAGCAACAGAATGCCTACCTGCGGTCCGCCATTGTGCTTGGCCAGATGGCGGGCGATGGTCGGCAATTGCGCCGCGTGCGGATTGCGTGCCTCCAGCCATTGCAGCAGCCGCCCGCTCGGCATGTTCTCGAACAACTTGCGGTCGGCCTGCCCCGGCACCGAGTTCAGACGCTGCAGCCACGCTTGCAGCTTCAGCCCTTCTTCATGCTCATCGCTGCCCAGCAACGACTCGGCAAGACGCTTGACCACTTCACGGTTGAACAGGTTGAGGGTCAGCGCTTCCCAGAGCCGTGCGCGAATCGTGCGCTCGTCGTCGTTAGGGTGCAGGCGCATCAGCTCATGCTGACGCAGCAGCACGCCTTCGAGCTCCTGCAACTGCACGCGACCGGCCGGCATGGCGTGTAGCAGGAATTCGAATTCGGTCAGTAAATCGAACATCGGCTTGTTGTAGAACGGCATTTCCACAAACTGCTCGGGAGCGAAAGACCGTACCGGTTCCTTATCGCATTCAATCCACGCCGAACGGAAAATCGGTGCGCCCGCCAGCGAAACACCCTTGAGCAAACAATTGGCCATCTGGGCAAAGGTGTTCAGCGCAATCTGCTTGATCGCGGCCGGATCCTGGTCGCTGAGCGGGGTCTTGATCGTTGCCAGAAACTCAGCGAACTGCTCACGCTCTGCCACGGTTTTCGCGTCCTGATAAGCAAGGACGGTCAGCACGTTGGTGTTGTGATCCGAATTGCCATAGTTCACTTCACGCACGGCAAACGGAATCGGAAGAATGCGCGCCTTGGCACAGGCCAGCAGATAGAACGAGTGACCGATTTCCTGCCACTCGAAGCTGGTACCTGGCGGTAACTGGCTGTACCACTGTTGCAGCAGATCAGTGCGGGTCACGGCATAGAACGGCGGCAGAAACTGCCCCATGAAGTCCATGATCCGGGTTTCAGCGTCTGGCGAGTCGTAGTCTTCCTGCACGCGCTTGTCGCGGCGGTAATAGGTGACTTCGTTGGCACGGGTCAGGTACATCATCCCGTAGCCATGGCACACACCGTAATCGGTGTTGGCGTGCAGGAATTCGACCGACGCAGTCAGCGCGTCGTGAATCAGGAAGTCATCGTCGGCAGCGAACACCATATAAGGCGTCGTGACCTGCGCGACACCCCAGGTCAATTTGTCCTGCAAGCCCTTGTAGGTGTACTGCGGCAAATGCCGGTAGTCGACCGACGGAAAATCCACAGCGATGCGGTCGTCGCACTGCACGGACGAATCCAGCACCAGCACCCTGGCCGGGTAACTGCTGTAGTACTGCAAGGTACGACGCAGGAAGGCACTGCGGTTGTGGGTGATGACCACCACCGTGAACAGCTCGTCCAGCGGTGTCACATTGGCTTGAGTACTGCTTTGAACCTGCATTTTCCTATCCCCACAACCGGCCAGTCGCCTGAAGTCTGAAACTGTTTTTGATTAACGAACGCGACGCAGATAGCCGTCCGGCGCCACGGTGATCAGCAGTTTGTTTTGCAGCTGCTGGTCGATCTCGAAATCCTGGTTCTCTTCCAGGTATTTCCACACCGCGGTTTTCGGGTTGTCGCCCGGGCCCCATGGACGGTCCGGGAAGAAATCGGCCGGCATGTCTTCAACCACGGTGTCCATGACCACACAGTAGCTGTCGACCGACACCAGCGGTGCGTACAAACGCAGCTCTTCCAGCACATGATCGTGGGTGTGGTTGGAGTCGAGGACCAGAATGACTTTCTTGCCCTTGGCGGCGGCTTGAACCTGTGCAGCGATGGCCGGGTCGATGCTCGAACCTTCGATCATCTTGATGCGCTTGGCCATCGGGTGGCTTTCGATCGCTTCACGGTTGTGCGGGCGAATGTCGAGGTCGATGCCCAGCACTTCGCCGTGGCCTTGCAGCTCCAGCAACGAGGCGTAGTAGATGATCGAACCGCCGTGGGCGATGCCGCACTCGATGACCAGATCCGGCTTGACCTGCCAGATGATCTCCTGCATCGCCATCATGTCTTGCGGCAACTGGATGATCGGGCGACCCATCCACGAGAAGTGGTAGCTGTACTTGTGTTTGGCCGATTCGTTGAAGAAATCACGGGCCAGGCCCGTCAGCTTCTGGTCGTCACCCTGTTGGGCGATCTGCTCGCGGCACTCGGCTTCGAAGGCTTTGTTGATGCTGTTGTCGGTCATTTTAATAATCTCAAGGGTCACTGAAACGAAGCGCTGTCGACGGCGTGATAGACGTAGCGTCCACCGGTCATCCGCTTGATCTCTTCGAGGTAATTGGAATTCATCACAAACAGGTGGGCGCCTTCGGGCAGCGCGTCCATCGCTTCTTGGGGCGAGGACACCCGCGCGCCGCTCAGTGGCAGATAACGCCCCTGTTTGGCCGGGTTGATATCCACCACACGGTCTACGGCCACACCGGCGCGCTGCAGGAACAGCGAATAGATCACGCCCTTGGAAGAGGCGCCCCAGATCGCCGAACCCTGCTCGGGGGCAGACTGAATGATCTGCACGGCGCGATCGAGGCTGGCGGTGAACCCGTCCGGCAGCGTCAGGCGTGGCACCGGTTGTTCCGGGGTCAGGCGTAACGTCGACAGGTCGGCAACGATGTACAGGTACTGGCCACCGAACAGGTGGCCGGCCTCGTGCACGGTGCCGAACATCCGGCGCAGGTCATCGAGGCGGAAATAATTGACGTGTTCGTAGAACAGGTCGAACCAGGCCTTGTGCTCGAGGATCCAGTCAAAGCACGGCACTTCGATGTAGATCTGCCCGCCCTGATTGGCTTCGGCGATCACCGACAGAAAGCTCACCGGGTCTTCGATGTGTTCCAGCACATGGCGCAGCACGATGGCGTCCGCCGCCAGGCCAAGGCCACGGGTGAACGGCGCCTTGATCACGTCGGCGTTGTCGCCTTCGTAGGCCGGGTCGATGCCGGTGATCGAATAGCCGAGGCCCTTGAGCAACTCCAGAAAGTAGCCTTTGCCACAGCCGACTTCGATCAGTTCCTGGCCCTTGAAGTGTTTAGCGATGATGCCTTCGACATCGCGCAGGTGCTGCTGGAACTGGCCGGAATGCGCCTGCTCGTTCTGGTAGTCGGCGTCATAGCTGAGCTTGTCGGCATCGAACGCAGCGTTGAAGATCAGACCGCTGCGCTCATCCTGCACCAGCAGCATGTCGGCGCTGGCCGAGGCTTTCGCCGAATCCGGGTCGGCGAAGGTGCGGTTCTGCAACACCGGCAGGTCGGTGACCCGATACAACTCGTGCCTCATTGCGGCTCTCCCAGTAGCTGTTGCAAACGCTCGGTCACCGCCCAGAACGCCATCGGTTCGTGGGTCGGGTAAGGGTAGTGACCGAGGTTCAGATTCAGTGCCGCGCCGCGTTCGCGCAGGCGTTCTTCGACCAATGAACGCACCGACACCGGCTGGCCACTGGCGCAATTGATCACACCGTCGAAGTCGCGCTGCTGCAGGATCGCGGCGAGGTAAGCGGTTGCGGTGGCAATCGGCAAAAAGTCACGTAATTGCTCACCGCCAGACATGTTGAACGACGCGTCTGCGGCATCAATCGCCCGGTCCAGCGCTGCGAGCAAACTGTTGGGGTTCTGCCCTTCGCCATGCAGATAAAACAGGCGCGCCCACTGTAGGGTGAACGGCATTTCCTGCTGCAGGTTTTGCAAAAACAGGTGCAGCGTGTGTTTGGCCAGACCGTAAGGATTGCTCGGCTGGGGCTCGACGCTTTCGCTGAGCGGGCCGCTTTGCAGGCCGTACTCGAAGCAGGTGCCGGTGACCAACACTTGCCGCACACCCGCCTCGACCGCGCCTTTGATAAAACGGTAGTCGGCCATCAGGTTGTGCTCGAAGTGGAACAGCGCCCGATAGTTCGGCAGGCCCGGCCAGGCCAGATGCGCGAGTACGTCGATGCCCTCGGTCAGCGCGGCGACATCGAGTTCGGCGGCGTGAATATCCGCCGCAACGAACTCGACGTCATTGATCCACGGCATGCCTTGTGCGGTTTCTACGTTGCGCGCCACGGCACGAACGGCGTCGCCACGAGCAAGCAACGCCGCCACCAGATGCCGGCCGACGAAGCCCGTAGCCCCGGTTACCAGGACTTTCACAGGACTTTCAACTCAGGCACGGCGATCACGAAGCGCCCGTCCCATTGCCGCACCTGAGCCAGTTGCTGACTGACTTCGTGCAACAGGTTCCATGGCAGCACCAGCACGTAATCCGGTTTCTCGATGTCGATCTGTGCCGGCGCGACAATCGGGATGCGGCTACCCGGCAGGAACTTGCCCTGCTTGTGCGGGTTGGCATCGGCGACCCAGGCCAGCAGGTCGGGTTTGACCCCGGCGTAGTTGAGCAAGGTGTTGCCCTTGGCGGCGGCGCCATAGCCGACCACACGTTTGCCGTCGGCCCTGGCCTGCAACAGAAAGCGCAGCAAGTCATGCTTGATGCGTTCAGCGGCGGGGGCGAGGGTCGCGTAGTAGCCGGCGGTTTTCACCCCGGCCTCCAGCTCGGCTTGCAGCTGTTGTTGCACCGCCGGCTGCACCGCACGACGCTGGCCGTCCTTGCGCTGCACGAACACCCGCAGCGATCCGCCGTGCGTGCTCAACTGACTGACGTCGAACACTTCCAGGCCATTGCGTTCACACAGGGTCTGCACGGCGGTCAGCGACAGGTACGAATAGTGTTCGTGATACAGCGTGTCGAACTGCGCGCCAGCCATCAGCGTCAGCAGTTGCGGGAATTCGAACGTCGCTACGCCGGTTGGCTTGAGCAGCGTCGCGAAACCGCCGAGGAAATCGTTGATATCCGGCACATGGGCGAGCACGTTATTGGCGGCCATCAGGTCGGCGCCCCAACCTTCGCTGCGCAGCTGTGCAGCCGTCTCACGACCGAAGAACAGTTCACGAATCTCCAGGCCCTTTTCCCTGGCTGCTTGCGCGGTGCTGCGGGTCGGCTCGACGCCGAGGCACGGGATGCCACGACCCGCGACGTACTGCAGCAGGTAACCGTCGTTGGCCGCGACTTCAACCACGCGACTGTCGCCCGTCAGGCCAAAGCGCTCGACCATCTCGGCGACATAACGCTCGGCGTGGGCCAGCCAAGTGCTGGAGAACGAACTGAAGTAGGCGTACTCGGCGTCGAACAGACTGTCGGCGCGGGTGTAATCCTCGGTCTGCACCAGCCAGCATTGCTGGCACACGGCAACCTTCAACGGCACCCATTGCTCGGCCTGTTCCAGGCGATCGGCGTGCACGTAGGCGTTGGACGGTGGCGAGGTGCCGAGGTCGATCAGCGGCAGGCTCAGCGGTGCGGCGCACCCACGGCAGTTCATAGACGCACTCCAGCAAAGTGTTGATCGAGCGCGGGATGGCTGGAATCACGCGCTGACAAATTATTGACAGGCAACGGCCAGGCGATCGCCAGCCGTGGATCGTTCACCGACAAGCCGCCCTCGTGCTCCGGCGCGTAATCAGCGCTGTGCAGGTAAAGCAGTTCGGCGTCGGCTGTCAGGGTCTGGAAACCGTGGGCGAACCCGGCCGGAATCAGCAGGCTGCGACCGTCGCCAGCCTTGAGGTGCTCGGCGTGCCAGTGCAGAAAAGTCTCGGAGTCCGGGCGCAGATCCACCGCCACGTCCCACACTTCACCGCGCAGACAGGTGATCAGTTTGGCTTCCGGCGCATTGGCATTCTGATAATGCAGACCGCGCACACTGCCCTGCTCGCGGGTGCAGGAATGGTTGATCTGGCGGATGTGAAATTCGCGGCCGAACGCGCTCAGGCTACCCTCGCAGAACAGCCGGGCGAAGTGCCCGCGCTGATCTTCGAAACGCTTGTGCTGGACGCTGAACAGTCCGGCCAGCGGCAATGCCTTCAGGGAAAACTCGCTCACAGCGCGCCTCGGTACAGGTTCAGTTGGCCAAGGGTCACGGCGCGCATGTCATCACCGTTCTGCCATGCCAGATGCCAGTCGAGGGTCTGGGTCAGGCATTGCTGCAACGTCCAGCGCGGCTGCCAGCCCAGTACTTGGCGGGCGCGGCTGCTGTCCAGGCGCAGCAGGCCGGCTTCGTGCAATTCGCTTTTTTCGATGCGCAGACCGCGCGCCTGCGGCCAGCGGTTGGCGAGCAATTCGACCACTTCGCCGACGCTGCACATGTCCGCCTCGCCCGGGCCGAAGTTCCATGCCCCGGCGTATTCCGGGCCTTGTTCGTAGAGGCCGGCAGCCAGTTGCAGGTAACCGGCCAGCGGCTCCAGCGCGTGCTGCCACGGGCGCACGGCTTGCGGATAACGCAGGGTCACCGGCTCGTCTGCCGTCCAGGCTCTGAGCACATCGGGAATCAGGCGTTCAGGGGCGAAATCACCGCCACCGAGGACGTTGCCGGCGCGCGCGGTGGCCAGGGCCAGACCGTGCTCGGCGTACTTGTCGGCCGGGAAAAACGAGGCCGCGTAAGACTGCGCCAACAGTTCGCAGCAAGCCTTGCTGCTGCTGTAAGGATCATGCCCGCCGAGGGCTTCGTCTTCGCGGTATGGCCACAACCATTCCTTGTTGGCGTAGACCTTGTCGGTGGTCACCAGCACGCAGGCGCGCACGCAACCGACCTGACGAATCGCTTCGAGCAGGTTCAACGTGCCCATGACGTTGCTGGAATAGGTGCCGAGCGGGTCGCGATAACCTTCGCGCACCAGTGGCTGCGCGGCCAGGTGCAGAACGATCTCCGGCTCGGTGTCGGCGATGATTTCCAGCAAGGCGCCAAGATCACGCAGATCGCCGCGCTGATCGTTGATGCCTTCGTGGACGCGCGCCAGTTCGAACAGGCTCGGTTCGGTCGACGGATCAAGGGCAAAACCGCTGACTTGTGCGCCGAGGCTTTGCAGCCACAGGGTCAGCCAACTGCCCTTGAAACCGGTGTGACCGGTAACCAGTACGCGCTTGCCGCGCCAGAAATCCGCACTCAGGCCCATTGCTTCCATGGGGCCTCCCCGTTCTGCCACAGCGCTTCGAGATGGTTCTTGTCGCGCAGGGTGTCCATCGGATGCCAGAACCCTTCGTGCTCGAAGGCTTTCAACTGTTCGTCCGCAGCCAGCCGCGCCAACGGCTCGGCTTCCCAGGTGGTGGAATCATCGGCAATGTACGGCAGCACTTTCGGCGACAGCACGAAGAACCCGCCATTGATCCAGCCACCGTCACCGCGCGGCTTTTCGGTGAAACCAAGCACCTGATCGCCTTGCCGCTCGAGGGCACCGTAACGGCCGGGCGGCTGCACGGCGGTGACGGTCGCCAGACGACCGTGGGCTTTGTGGTAATCGACGAGCTGAGCGATGTTGATGTCGGAAACGCCGTCGCCGTAGGTGAAGCAGAACGCCTCTTCATCTTGCAGATAACGCGCAGCACGCAGCAGACGGCCACCGGTCATGGTTTCCTCGCCGGTGTCGATCAGCGTGACGCTCCACGGCTCGCTGTAGTTCTGGTGCACGTCCATGCGGTTTTCGCGCATGTTGAAGGTGACGTCGGAGGTGTGCAGGAAGTAGTTGGCGAAGAAGTCCTTGATCGCATAGCCCTTGTAGCCCAGGCAGATCACGAAGTCGTGGATTCCGTGGGCGGAATACTGCTTCATGATGTGCCAGAGAATTGGCTTGCCGCCGATCTCGATCATCGGCTTGGGCTTGAGGTGCGACTCTTCACTGATGCGCGTGCCGAGGCCACCCGCCAAAATAACTGCCTTCATCGTCTCCCCTCTTGTTCTTCACCGGGTTCGACCCGCGTTTGCAGGCCTTCTGGCTAAACCTTTGCCTGACTGGGCGCGGCAAAATAGCTGCGAGCGCTCGTTTTATGGCGATTTGCGAGGGTCTTGCAGGAAACGCGCCAGCTCCGCAGACGTTGCGTCGCCGAGCTTCAGGCGCAAAAAAAAGGGATGAATCCGACAGTGGATTCATCCCTTCATCGCCTGTCAGGGTGTCAACACATCAACCGAACATGGCAAACGCATCGCCCGTCACCGGAAGATCGATCACGCCATTCATGACACCTACGTGCCCGACGGTGTTGAAACCGGCATACCAGTCATTGAACTGCACACCGTTGTCGGGCACGCCGCTCCCCGTGTCATTGACGCTGTGCAAACACACGCTTGCGGCAAGTAGTACCTGTCGGCGAAATCACTTCCGCGAACAGTCTGGTTATCGCAATAACTGCCACCCGCGGCGAAACCCGCGCCCAAGTCCTGTGAACTCGGATCAATCCGGCAACCAACCCCACAACCAGTGATTGAGGTTATCGCCACGCAACATGAAATCGCGGTGCACCGCCTCTTTCAATTCATCGCCCATGCGATAGCTGGCGTCCGGGTCGGCGAGATGCATGCGGATCGCCTGCAGCCATTCTGCGGTGCTGTTGCTGTAGACCTTGGTGCACGGCAGATGGCCACGATAGGCCTCGGTGTCGGTGCAGATCACCGGGTAGCCGCAGGCGCCGTATTCGAGCAGACGCAGGTTACTCTTGCAGTCATTGAAGATGTGGAACTCCAGCGGTGCAAGGGCCAGGTCGAGGTTCAGGCTGGCCAGTTTGAACGGGTAGCTTTGCAAGCTGATGGCCGAGTGGAATTCGTGGATATAGGGACGCAATTCCTCCGGGCACATGCCAAAGAATACCCACTCCACTTCGTTCGCCAGTTCACGCACCACATCGGCAATGATCTCCAGATCACCGGTGTGGCTGGTGCCGCCACCCCAGCCGACTCGAGGTTTGCTGGAGGTGCGTCGACGGCTGGTCAGCGTTGCCCACGGTTCCGGTGACAGCATGTTCGGCACAATGCGGATGTCGCTGTGCATGCTCGATAACGCATCCGCCAGCGGCTGCGTCGTCACCACCACGCGATCGCACAGGGCAATGCCCTCGCGCAGCATCTGCTCGGTGTTGACCGGCTTGTTGCGGGCATGGGTATTTTTCTTCGGCGCACTGACCACGTAGTCGTCGAGCTCGAAAATCCGCAGCGCACTGGAGTACTTTTTAATGCGCAGAATGTCGCTGACCGCACCTTCGCTGTAACGGCATTGCAGGATGATCGAGTCAGGCGCCAGACGCTCGATCTCGACCGTCGACGGCGACTCGTAGGCCCAGCGTCCGAGTGCCCGACCACTGCTTTCCAGCTCGGCCAAGGGTCCGGTCACGCGATAGTGGCCGACGGCCGAACTGTTTACCGGCAAGCCGAGGATCAGCGGCAACGCCCGACTGCAAAACGGGTTCCAGTTATTGCGCAGGGACGGTTCCAGACTGAAGCTCGACACGCCGAGACTGAGCGACGGGCTGTACGCCGGATCCTTGATGATTTTACTCATCCACTGCCGATGGAACGCCTCTTCCTCCTGTTCAGGCAGGATCAACGGCGCGGCCTCCGTCTGCGGCGCTATCACCACACTGGCGTAAGGCGTCCAGACCACCAGATAGCCTTCCTTGCCTGCACGCAGACACAGGTCGACGTCACTCAAGCCATGGGTGTAAGTCACCTCATCGAACTGGCCAAGCTCCTCGAAAACCTGCTTGCGCAGCATCAGGCACTGACTGCTGACCGCGCTCCAGTTCTGCGTCACATGTAAACGCTGCATGTAACCGCGACTGCTGGCCGCCTCGCCGGCAAAGGGCGCACCGACCGGCCCGGCCAGGCCCAGAATCAGGCCCGCGCTGACGATAGCCCCCTCGGGGCTGAGCAACCGCGCACCGACCACGGCGACTTCCGGACGCTGGGCATGATTGAGTAACTCATCGAGCCAGTCGCGTTCACAGATGACCGCTTGCGCGTCAAGCAACAGCAGATATTCGCCACGGGACTGCTCGGCGGCGAAGTTGCGGATCGCGGCAGGATTGTTGTCACCGGCGTAACGCAACACCCGCAACATCGACGCCCCGAGCTGGGCCATGGCGCTCAGCCATTCGAGCATCTGCGAATCAGTGACACCGGCATCGACGATGAGAATTTCGTAAAGGGTATAAGCCGTGCGCTCGATCAGGCTCTCGGTGCAGCGCTGCAAGGCGTGCAGCGAATCACCGGCCTGAATGATGATCGACACCTGCGGGCGCGTCGCATGCTGATAGTCGATGCGGTTGATCAGGGGCAATTCGTCATGACGCATGCGGTGATCGACCCCGATCCGCTGCAGGTGCGCCGTCACGACGGCCGCGTTGTAGTCGATGACTGGCGGCAGCGACAGCCATTGCGCGTAGGTCAGGCTCGATTCCACCTGGACCTCGGCAATGTGCTCGATGGTTTGCGGACCGGCCTCTTCCACCAGGCGCCAGAGCAAATCATGCGGCGCCAGTTCGCCATGGACCGGATCAAATCCGCCCAGCGCCATGAAACGCTGACGCTCGAACGCCAGCGCTCGCCCCACATACGGATAGGCGCGCATCAGATCGAGGTTGAAGTCAGGCTTGAACACTGGTTCGGTCGATTCGCCGTCGACTTGCGCGCCTTCGTCGCTGTAGGCGCACAACAAGCCCGGCGTGCCGGCGATACGCTCGGCCAGAATCAGCAGCGCCGAATCACGCAGGGTGTCGCCGGCCTGCAACAGGTAAAACCAGTGGGTGCCTTCCAGTTGCGGGATCACCGCGTTGAGCTGTTGTGCCCAATCGGCCTGAAACGGCAACTGCAGCGTGCGCTCATCAGCCTCGCACTGCGCATCCGACAGCACCACCACCGCCTGCGCCGGATAGAGTTGCGCCTTGATGCTCTGCAACGTCGTGGCCAGCGCAGCACTGTCGCCAGCGTTGTCGATCACAATCGGCACGATCTGCGGACGCATCGGCCAACTGGCAATGCGTTGCGGCATCAGCCGTTGCTCGACCTCGCTGAAGCGGCGAATCGACAACCACTCACGATAGAAGTCGGCGTAACTTTCGCTTTCGGCACCGACACGACCACTGACCACCGTGTTGCGGTTGCCGAGGATGCGCGTTACGCACAACTCCTGCCAGGCGTGCGGCAAGTCACCGGTATTGGCCAGATCAATGTAACGCACCCAGCCGGCGGCGGGCGCCGCTTCACCACTGCGGGCGGCGAGCATTTGCTTGAGCCAGTCCCATTCCACCTTGGCGGCCTTGAGCATTTCCGGGGTCTTGCTCAGACGCTCCGGATACAGGCGCTCGGTGCTCAGCACAGTGCTGAGCGAGACAAAATTGCCACGACGCATCAAGCACACGAACAAGGCAAAATCGAGCGTGGCGACGAAACCGGCGCCCTCCTGAATCAAGGCCGGCAGCAGTTCCAGCACATCGGCGCGACGCATCAGTGCCGCACTGAAATTACCGACGAAGTTCAGCGGCGTCGATTCGAAGATCGCCAGCATGTCATCGCCTTTGAACAAGGCATCGTTCGGGCTGAAACGGCAGTTCTCGACCCGCGGCGGCAAAAGGAAGTTGCCGGCGTCGCTGAGCATGCGCAGGGCGAACACCAGATTGGCATCGGCATGCTCGATCAGTGCCTGCGCCTGTAATGCGATGCTTGGTGCAAACAGCCGATCGTCATCGCACAACACCTTGATGAACTCGCCCCGCGCCGCTTCGACGCAGCGCAGCAGGTTCTTCTGCAAGCCAAGTCGCTGCGGATTGCGCAGGTAACGGATCGGATGAGCCGGCTCGGCAAACGACTCGACAATCTGGCGAATCTGCTCATCGGCCGAGTCATCGCATATGACGATCTCGACGTTTTCGTACGTCTGCGCGAGCGCACTCAGCAGCGCCTGATCGAAGAAGCGCGGGTTGAAGGCGGGGATGACGATACTGACGAGGGGGTGTTGATTCACGGCGGGGAACTCTCGAGCGGCGGGCCCCTGCCCTATTCAGGCAGAGACCCCGTAACCGCTTAGGAAAAGACGGTTGGCAGCTCGACAGGCACAGACTCAGATCTTGTTGAACAAGCCCAGTTGCGCGATCTTGCTGAAGGCCAGTTGCGAAGCCTGCAACATGGTTTGTTGCAGAGTCAGACGGGTCATGACTTCGGCCGGATCGGAATCGCGGATCGACGATTGTGTCTGTGCGTTGGCCAGTACCAGCGACTGATTGGTATCGCTCTGGGTCATCAGCGACGAGCCACGACCACCGACCGAACTGATCGCGCTGGACAGCTGATCGGTACCGCTGGCGAGGTTGCCCAGACCGGAAGCCAGACCGGCCTGCAACTGCTGGATCGCCAGGGCATTGCCGTTGGTTGGCGTGTTGAGCACGTTTTTCAACTGGTTCACGCTGTCCAGAATGTTCTGGGTTTCGTGCGTGTTGACGGCAATGCTGAACTGATCGTTGGCCGCCGGCGTACCGCTGATGTTGAAGCTCACACCCGATGCAGTGGCGACGCCGGCGACCACGGTGCCGCTCGACACCGGTTTGCTGTCGGCAGTCAACGGCGCTGCGTACAGATCGAAGGCAGTAGCACTGGTAAATTTCATCACCGCCGAACCGGTCGGGAAACTGGCCTTGTAGTCCGTGGAGTTGGTCACGCTGCTGCCGGTGATCTGCGCCGACGACGGGTTACCCGGGCTGCGGGTACCGGTGAAGGTGTCAGGCTTGGCCGCGAGGGTGAACGTATGACCTGGCAGAACGGTGCCCGGTACGTCGCCCGCTTGCAGGTTGATGTTCAGCGTCAGGTCTACGCCGCGAAAGCTCACCGTTTGACCAGCCGTGCTTGCCGGTTCAAACGCGCCACCCTGGCTGGCTTCGGCAGTGACATCGTTACCGGCCGAGTCCGTGATTTTCAGTTGAGTGCCGCTGACGAACGACACGCTATACGGTTCGCCACTGCGGAACTTGCTGTTGTAACTGACATTCGACGACACCTGACCGTTGGACAGCACCACACGGTTGTCATTGACCGCCGGCGCCGTCATGGTGACCTGGCTGCGGCTGGTATTGACGGCTTGCTGGAAGGCTTCCCAGCCGGTGGTGTTGGTGGCCATTTTCATGTTGTCGCCAATGGCCAGGTCGAGGGTCACCTGATCGCCGTTGTAGGCGTAGGTGCCATCGTCATTGCGCGTGAACGGCACGGTGTCGCCCTTGGAGCCGGCGAAAATGTATTTGCCGTTCTCGTCCTTGCTGTTCATCAGGCTGAGCAGTTGCTCTTCGATCTGACCGAGCTCGGAGGCAGTCGCCTGGCGGTCGGAGTCCGTGTAACCGGCGTTGCCGGCACTCACGGCCAGCTCTTTGGCACGCTGCAGCACGTTGTTGATGCTGGTCATCACCGCTTCAGCGGTACCCAGAGTGCCTTTGATCGTGGTGGCGTTGGCTTCGTACTGATCGAGCATCGAAGCCTGCTGACCCAATTGCAGCAGACGCGAGGCACCCACCGGATCGTCTGCCGCGGTGTTGACGCGAACCAGGCTGCTCGCCTCTTCGCTGCTCTTGACCACGTTGGCGAAGTTTTTCTGGTAGTTGGCTGCCGAGGACTCGTAAAACTGGCCAGTAGAAATGCGCATGGTTTACGACTCCTTAAAGACTGTTGATCAGTGTGCTGAAGGTTTCCTGCGCAGCCTTGATGATCTGCGAGGACGCGGTGTAGTACTGCTGGAACTTGACCAGGTTGCCGGTCTCTTCGTCGAGGTCGACACCGGACAGCGAGTCACGGGCGCCCTTGGCGTTGGCCAGAATCGCATCGGTGGCGGCACTGTCGAGCTTGCCCTGAGCGGCTTTGGCACCGACGCCTTCGACCAGTTTGCCGTAAGCATCGGTCAGCGAAATGCCTTTGCTGGCAGAGCCGGTGTCGACGGTTTGTTTGGTCTGCAGGTCAGCGAGGACACCGCCGTTGCGGTTGTCCAGCGTGCCCGGCTGGCTGAGGCTGACGTTGACCGCCGTGCCCTTGCCTGGCGAACCGGCAACGGTCATGTCGAAATTGACGGTGTACTGAGTGGCGGGCGCCGGTGGAATCGCCGCACCGGTCGAGTCCTTGAGCGGAATGCTCAGGCTCAGGGTGTTGGTCTGGCCCGGCTTGATGGTGCCACTGCTGAGCACGCCACCCTTGGCGTCCAGCAGTTGATAGCCCTGGCTGGTGCCATCTGCCGACGGATCACCAAACACCACTTTGACCGGCGTCGAGTACTTCATGCCGTTCTGCATCGCAGTGGTGGTGGTCGGGTCGTAGATGTCGAACTTGGTGGTCAGGGTCGGCTGACCGCTGGCCGGAATGGTCAGCGTGCCGCTGCCACCCGGAGCAATGGCGGCGCCCAACGGAGCGGCGATGGCCAGACGCTTGGAGTCGGTCATCTCGGTCTTGATGTTGGCTGCGGCATTGCGGGTCGGGGTGATCTTGAACGTGTCGCCCGCCGCTGCCGTGCCGCCAGTGAGATTCAGAGAGAAGCCGTCGATCACCGGAGCCGGGGTGGTGGTGGTGCTGAACGCGCCCATCGCAGTGCCTTCCGGCAGCCGCTGCACGGTGTAGTCCGTGGCGCTGGTGAAGGTCACCTTGTAATCGTTGATGGTCAGCTTGCCGGAGTCTTTGATGCTCACATCGAAATTGCCGGAACCGGCACTGTTGCCAATGGTAGCGGTGCTGCGCGAAGCCATGCTGGCCGCGGTGTTGATGCTGTTGAACAGGTTGCCGCCGAAGTCACCGTTCTTGTCGATGCCCTGGCCCTGAATCGAGTTCATCTGATCGGCAACGACCAGCGCGACGCGGCCCAGTTCGTTCATCGCCGGGTCCAGCACGGTGCTGCGATAACGCAGCAGACCGCCGATTTCACCACCGGTAATGCCCGAGGTGATGTCGATGGAAGTCGAACCGTTGTTGATCTGGATGCCCATGCGCGACGGGTCGGCCTTGGTTGGCGTGACTTCCAGTTTGCTGGCGGTGCCACCCATGACCAACGGCTGACCGTTGCCCAGGTAGATGTCCATGTTGCCGCCACGCTCGACCACCTGCGCACCGGTGAAGGTGGACAGCTGGCGAATGGTCTCGTTGCGCGCGTCGAGCAGCTCGTTGGGCTGGCCGCCGGCGTTGGAAATTTCGGAAATCTTCTGGTTCAACTGGGCCACGGTGGACGCCAGTTTGTTGACCTGATCGGCCATGCTCGACAGGTTGCCGTTGATGTCCTGGTTCTGCGCGTTCAACTGACTGGAAACCGAGTTGAAGCGAGCGCTCAGGGCCTGCGCATCGCTGAGCAGCAACTGCCGCGAAGCATCGTCACCCGGCTTGGCGTTGACGTTCTGCACCGAGGCGAAGAACTTGGTCAGTGCACCATTGAGGCCGGTGCCACTGTCGGACAGCAACTTGTCCAGCGGGGTGACCTGACCCAGGTACGCCGCGGCATCGCTGTTGAGCGAAGTGGTGGTCTGCAACTGGGCATCAATGTAGCTGTTGTACACCCGGCGCACGTCAGCCAGGGTGGTACCGGTGCCGATCCAGAGATTGCCACTCTGAATCGAGCCTTTTGAATTCTGCACGGTTTGCTGGCGCGAGTACCCGGCCGTATCGACGTTGGCAATGTTGTTGCCCGTCACCATCAAAGAAGATTGGCTAGCGGATAAACCCGACATCCCGATGTTGAGCAAACTCATGGTTCAAACCTTACTGTATGTTTTATAGAGGCGTTGTCGAAACGCCCGCCGCAGCGTAGTTCTGGTTAACGTTCATCTGCTTGGCAATCTGCGAAATCTTGCTCGCGTAGTTCGGGTCGGTGGCGTAACCGGCCTTTTGCAACTCGCGTACAAACTGTTCTGGGTTATCGGCCGACTTCAGCACATCTTGATAGCGATTATTGCTCTGCAGCAAAGTCACCAGATCGTGGAAGCTGTCCTTGTACGAAGCGTAGGAACGGAACTCGGCCGTCTCCTTGACCATCTCCCCGTTGCGGAATTCGCTGGTGATCGCCCGGGCCGAATCGCCCTTCCAGTTACTGCTGGCCTTGATACCGAACAGGTTGTGACTGCTGCTGCCATCCTGGGCGCGCATGACCGATTTGCCCCAACCGGTTTCCAGTGCCGCCTGCGCCACCAGATAGCGCGGATCGACGCCGATACGGTCGGCGGCTTCCTTGGCCATCGGCAGCATGGTGTTGACGAATTCGTCGGCAGAACTGAAGGCTTTTTTCGCCGGCGCCAAGGGAATCTGCGCCATTGCGCGGCCATAGACCTGCATCGACCCGCTGGAGGCTTTTTCGTTTTCGGCACGTGCCAGCCAGTCGCCGTTGTACAGCGGTCCGGCGCCGGTCGTGGCGGCGGTCGCGGCGCGTTGCGGCAATTGACTGGCGGCGGTCGGCGTGGCCGACGGCACCAGACCGGCCAGCAACCGATCGGCCAGTTTCGGCGGCAAGGCCAGACGACGCTGGTTGATCAGCGCCATGTCATTACGGTGGGAGATATCGGTGTTCGGCGCATTCACCGAACGCGATGCCCACAACGGACGTTCGCCATTGAGGCGCGACAACGGCCCGTGGGTGGCGACAGTGCCGGCGGCCACCGGGGTGACCACGGCGGCGGCCTTGGCTTTGGCTTCTTCCTGCTTGGCGGCGGACGCCGCTGCAGCCTCACCCGGCGCCATCGGTTTGTTCTTCGACATCTGGCGCATCAACACGTCGGCCAGGCCAATACCACCGCCCTCGCGCGACAACGACACTGCCAGTTGCTGGTCGTACATTTCCTGATACTGCTTGGCTGCCGGCGTGTTGAGCGGGTTGTCCTGGCCCAGCGCTTCAGTGGCCGAACGCATCGACTTGAGCATTTCACCGAGGAACAGCGATTCGAATTCCTGCGCCACTTTGCGCATGTTCGCATCGCTGTTCTTGTCACCGACCTTGAGCTGGTTCAGGCGATTGAGGTCCGAGTACGAACCCGAATCGTTGCTGCTGACCAGACCGCTCTTGCGCATATCCATGAGTGTCGGCCTCAGATCACGATCAGGTCGGCTTGCAACGCGCCGGCCTGTTTCAATGCTTCAAGAATGGCCATCAAGTCACCCGGTGCCGCGCCGACCTGGTTCACCGCCCGCACGATCTCGTCGAGGGTGGTACCCGGACCGAACTTGAACATCGGCTTGGCTTCTTGCTGGGCATTGACCCGCGAACGCGGCACGACGGCGGTCTGGCCGTTGGACAATGGACCTGGCTGGCTGACGATCGGGTCTTCGGTGATGGTCACGGTCAGGCTGCCGTGGGTCACGGCGGCCGGCGAGACCTTCACGTTCTGGCCGATGACGATGGTGCCAGTACGCGAGTTGATGATGACTTTCGCCACGGCCTGGCCCGGATCGACCTCAAGGTTTTCCAGGATCGACAGGTAGTCGACGCGCTGGCTCGGATCAAGCGGTGCAGTGACGCGGATCGAACCGCCGTCGATGGCTTGCGCCACGCCAGGGCCGAGCATGTCGTTGATCTTGTCGACGATGCGCTTGGCGGTGGTGAAGTCGGAACGGTTGAGGTTCAGCGTCAGGCTGTTGCCCTGGTTGAAACCGCTCGGCACCGAACGCTCGACCGAAGCACCGCCGGGAATACGACCGGCCGACGGAACGTTGACGGTGATCTTCGAACCGTCGCGCCCTTCGGCGTCGAAACCACCGACCACCAGGTTGCCCTGAGCGATGGCGTAGACGTTACCGTCGATACCCTTGAGCGGGGTCAGCAACAGGGTGCCGCCGCGCAGGCTCTTGGAGTTACCGATGGACGACACGGTGATGTCGACCTGCTGACCCGGTTTGGCGAACGCCGGCAGATCGGCACTTACCGAGACCGCCGCAACGTTTTTCAACTGCACGTTGCCCGATCCCGGCGGCACCTTGATGCCGAACTGCGAGAGCATGTTGTTGAAGGTCTGCAGGGTGAACGGGGTCTGTGTCGTCTGGTCGCCGGTGCCGTTAAGCCCGACCACCAGGCCGTAACCGATCAACTGGTTGGAACGCACGCCGGAAATGCTGGCGATATCTTTCAGCCGCTCGGCGTGGGCACCATAGGCTGCGGACAACAGGGCCGCAGCCAGCATGAGGCTCTTGAAATTCAAAGTCGCCACCTAGAAAGGGAACAGCGGGCTGAGGAAGAAACGGTCGAACCAGCCTGGCTGACTCGCATCGGCAAACGAACCGGTGCCCGAGTAGGTGATGCGCGCATCGGCGACACGGGTCGACGACACGGTGTTGTCGGTGGCAATGTCATCAGCGCGCACCAGACCTGCGATCCGCACCAACTCGTCGCCGGTGTTGAGGGTCATCCACTTCTCGCCGCGCACGGCGATGATGCCGTTGGGCAGCACGTCAGCCACGGTCACGGTAATCGAACCGGTCAGGGTGTTGCCCTGCGCCGCCTTGCTGTCGCCTTTGGTCGCACGGTCGCCGCTGTAGCCGACGTCCAGGCTCAGGTCGTTACCGCCCAACGGGTTGTTGGTGGTACCGCTGCCGCCGAACAGCGACGTCAGGCCGATGCCGGTCTTGCTGTTCTTGGCCACTTGCGAGTTGGCGTTCTTGCTCGCCTGAGTCTTCTCGTTCAGCGTGATGGTGATGATGTCACCGACGCGGAACGCCTTGCGGTCGCTGTACAGGTTCTGCTCGAAGCCGGCCTGATAGATCGAGCCGTTGTTGGCCGCAGCCGGCAATGGCGTGCGCGGCAACACCGGGGCGTAGTAAGGGTCATTGGGCTTGGGCGTCGGCGCGACGCAGCCCGCGAGCGAGACGACCCCACCCAATGCCAGAACAGATACGAAGCGTTTCATGACCCTACCTCACGGTGTTGCTGGCGGCCTCATGGCCGCCTCATAGACTGGATTACAGATTCTGCGTTACGAACGAGAGCATCTGGTCGGCGGTGGAGATCACCTTGGAGTTCATCTCGTAGGCGCGCTGAGTGGTGATCATGTTGACCATCTCCTCAACAGTGCTGACGTTCGAGGTTTCCAGAGTGTTCTGCAGCATGGTGCCGAAACCGTTCAGGCCCGGGGTACCGACTTGCGGCGCACCGGAAGCGGCGGTTTCCAGGAACAGGTTGTTGCCCACGGCCTGCAGACCGGCCGGGTTGATGAAGTCGGCGGTTTGCAGGTTGCCGATCACCTGGGACGCCGGGTTGCCGGCAATGGTGATCGACACGGTGCCGTCGCGGCCTACGGTGAAGGTCTGGGCATCGTTCGGAATGACGATGGCCGGTTCCAGGGCGAAACCGCTGGCGTTGACGATCTGGCCATTGGAATCGAGGTGGAACGTACCGTCACGGGTGTAGGACGTGGTGCCGTCCGGCTGCAGGATCTGGAAGAAACCACGACCGTCGATGGCCATGTCCAGCGGCTGCTCGGTGGTTTGCAGGCTGCCGGCGGTGAAGTTTTTCTGCGTGCCGACGATGCGCACACCGGTACCCACCTGCAGACCGGACGGCAGTTCGCTGTCCTGGGTCGACTGGGCGCCTGGCTGACGCTTGATCTGATACAGCAGGTCCTGGAACTCGGCGCGGTCACGTTTGAAACCCGTGGTCGAGACGTTCGCCAGGTTGTTGGAAATGGTGGTCAGGTTGGTGTCCTGGGCGGACAGACCGGTTTTGGCAACCCATAGAGCCGGAAGCATTCGATTCTCCTCGTGCGCCTGTTTTACGGCGCGACGTTCTGATAATTAGCTGATCTGCAAGACCCGAGCCATGGCCTGGTCGTCGTCTTTGGCGGTGTTCATCATCTTGACGTGCAACTCGAACTGCTTGGCCAGGGCCAGCACCGAAGTCATTTCTTCCACGGCGTTGACGTTGCTCGACTCGAGGAAACCCGACACCAGTTTGACGTTGGCGTCGGCCGGCGCAGGCTGGCCGTCCTTGGTGTAAATCGAGCCGTCGAGGCCCTTGTTCATGTTCTTGATGTCCGGGTTGACCAGCTTGATCCGGTCGACTTCCGCCATGACGCGCGGGCCTTCGCCCATCGCACGAATACTGATGGTGCCGTCTTCGCCGACTTCGATCTGCTGCTCGGGCGGCACGGCGATCGGACCGCCATTGCCCATCACCGGCATGCCGTTGCCGGCGCGCAGCACGCCGAGGGCGTCGACGTTGAGGCTACCGGTGCGCACGTAGCTTTCGCCGCCGTTCGGGTTCTGCACGGCGATCCAGCCGTTGCCGGTGACGGCGACATCGAGGTCACGGCCGGTCTGTACCAGCGAGCCCGGGGTGAAATCCGTGGCCGGGCGTTCGCTCATGGCAAAGGCACGCGCCGGAAAGCTGTCACCGAACACCGGCATCGAACGCGCCTGCTCCAGGTCGCGCTGAAAACCGTTGGTGGAGATGTTCGCCAGGTTGTTGGCATGGGCCTTTTGCGCCAGTGCGTTCTGGCTGGCGCCGGTCATTGCCACATAAAGGTACTTGTCCACACTCTTTCCTCTGCATGCCGGACGTTTGCCGCCCACCGCTGTACTGCTGAGCCATAAGCAATTTGCAGACCAACTTTTTTCTGGCGGCTGGCGACCCGATAAACAAAGGACTTGAGGGAATCAGAGGGGAAACTTGAAATGTATCGAAGTCGAAAAACCGGCGGTGTTATGCCGCTTGGCGGCAATCCCGATCTCTGCGGCTGAAGGAGAACTTGTGGTGAGGGGATTTATCCCCCGATGGGTGGCGAAGCCGCCCCGCTTTTCCTTCAGGACGACCTCATTCGTAGGTTTTGCGACTGCTACGCAGCCGATCGGGGATAAATCCCCTCGCCACAAAAACGCTTGATACCACAGCGTTGCTGTTAGTTTTCGGGGTCTTTGCCCACTTCATATTCGCGCAGTTTGTTGGCAATCGTGGTGTGCGAAACCCCCAGCCGCTTGCCCAACTGCCGGCTGCTCGGATGCTCGGAATACAGCCGCTCCAGCACCGCTTTTTCGAAACGCCCGACAATCTCGTCCAGCCCACCTTCAAGCGAGAAATCGCCAAGCGGCTGACGCACGCCGTAATCCGGCAGGCGAATATGCTCAGCCTTCACCGTTCCGCCCTCGCACAGCGAAACCGCCTGGAACAGCACGTTCTCCAACTGCCGCACGTTACCCGGCCAATGGTAATGACTGAGACGATCCATCGCCGCCGGCGCCAGTTTCGGCAGCGAGCAACCGATCTGCCGACTGGCCTGATCGAGGAAGTGCTCCACCAGTGGCGTCAACCCGTCAAGGCATTCGCGCAAGGGCGGGATGTGCAGCGACAGCACATTCAAACGGTGATACAGATCCTGGCGAAACTCGCCGCGTGCGCACAGTTCGGACAAGTCCACCTGAGTCGCGCAGATCACCCGCACATCCAGATACACCTCTTCATCGCTGCCGACCCGCCGGAAGCAACCGTCCTGCAAAAAGCGCAGCAGTTTCACTTGAAGGCGCGGGCTCATCTCGCCAACGCCATCGAGAAACAGCGTACCGCCCGCCGTCAGTTCCAGCAGACCGAGCTTGCCTTCGGCGCGCGCCCCTTCGAACGCGCCCGGCCCGTAACCGAACAGCTCGGTCTCAGCCATGGACTCCGGCAAGCCGGCGCAGTTGAGCGCCATCAACGGCGATTGCCCGCGCGGGCTGGCGAGGTGGCAGGCACGCGCCAGCAACTCTTTGCCGGTGCCGGTCTCGCCTTCGATCAACAGCGGCGCATCCAGCGGCGCCATGCGCCGGGCTTCACGCACCACCGCCGCCATCACTTTCGAGCTCTGGAAGATGCTGTCGAAACCGCGCAACTCCTGTTTGCGTACGTTGTAGATACGTTCGCCAACCCGGTCGGCACGGTGCAGTGTCAGCACCGCGCCGGCCATCGCTTCGCTGTCGTCATGCTCCGATTGCAGCGGCGCGATATCGGCCAGGAAGATGTCGCCCTTGACCTTGACCCGCATGCCATTGATGCGCGACTTGTTGGCGCGCACCAGTTCCGGCAGGTCGAAATCTTCGGCATAACGCGACAGCGGTATCCCCGGCACCTCATCGACGCGCACCCCGAGCAACTGCGCCGCCGCGCGGTTGGCGGCGACAATCGAGCCGCCCATGTCGATCGACAACACCGGAAACTCCAGCGCACCGAGCAAGGCATTCAATTCCATGTGCCGACGCTCGCTCGGCATCAACCCGACACGCTTGACACCAAACACCCCGGCAATCGCCTCGAACTTCGGCCGCAGCGCCTGAAACTGGATGTTGATCAGGTTCGGGCAATGCAGATAGATCGCGTTGCCATGCTCGCCACCCACTTCACCGCGCGCCACGTTGATCCCGTAGGCGACCAGCAAGTTGAGAATGTCGCGCAGGATGCCGATGCGGTTCTGGCAATGGACTTTGATGCGCATAAAAATCGTCCGAATAAACGATAAAGAACCTGTAGGAGTGAGCCTGCTCGCGATAGCGGTTTATCAGGCTGTACTGAAGGTGAATGACACACCGCTTTCGCGAGCAGGCTCACTCCTACAGGGGGACTGCGCCAGACTTTTCTGTCGAGGCGCGCAGATAGTTGTCAAGATTATGTGACAGCCATCGGCCTTTTCAAACCCACGAATGACCGTAAACGCGAGTTATCCTTCAAAGCGTAACGATTATTTTACGATTTAAAGAGAAATTTCCTACGCAGAGGCGTTTCAACCTGCTGCACATCAATGCGCTCTCGGGTAATCCTGAATCCATCGCTGGACATAACAAGAACGAATTCCCCTAGCAGGAGAGCAGTATGAAGCAGACGCAATACGTGGCCCGCGAGCCCGATGCGCAAGGTTTTATCGACTACCCCGCCGAAGAACACGCGGTGTGGAATACGCTGATCACTCGCCAGCTGAAAGTGATCGAAGGGCGTGCTTGCCAGGAGTACCTGGACGGTATCGAGAAACTCGGTCTGCCACACGACCGCATTCCGCAACTGGGCGAGATCAACAAAGTGCTCGGCGAGACCACCGGCTGGCAGGTCGCCCGCGTCCCGGCGCTGATCCCCTTCCAGACCTTTTTCGAATTGCTCGCCAGCAAACAGTTTCCGGTGGCCACCTTCATTCGCACCCGCGAAGAGCTGGACTACCTGCAAGAGCCAGACATTTTCCACGAGATTTTCGGCCACTGCCCGCTGCTGACCAACCCGTGGTTCGCCGAATTCACCCACACCTACGGCAAGCTCGGCCTGCAGGCCACCAAGGAAGAGCGCGTGTATCTGGCGCGCCTGTACTGGATGACCATCGAGTTTGGCCTGGTCGACACCCCGCAAGGCAAACGCATCTACGGCGGCGGCATCCTGTCCTCGCCGAAAGAGACCGTTTATTGCCTGTCGGACGAGCCTGAGCATCAGTCGTTCGATCCACTGGAAGCCATGCGCACGCCGTATCGCATCGACATCCTGCAGCCGTTGTACTTTGTCCTGCCGAACCTCAAGCGCCTGTTCGACGTGGCCCATGAAGACATCATGGCCATGGTCAAGCAAGGCATGCAGCTGGGTCTGCACGCGCCGAAATTTCCGCCGAAACCGAAAGCCGCGTGAACCGCGACTTTTGCTGACAATTGAGCCTGTCCGTCGCCGCCACTTTGGTTTAGCGTGACGGCATTGACAGCTCAAAAGCTTTAATAAAAAAAACACTCTCGATTTCAGGAATACATCATGTCCACTTTGAACCAAGCCCACTGCGAAGCCTGCCGCGCCGATGCGCCACAAGTCAGCGATGAAGAACTGCCGATCCTGATCAAGCAGATCCCTGACTGGAACATCGAAGTGCGCGACAGCATCATGCAACTGGAGAAGGTCTTCCTGTTCAAGAACTTCAAGCATGCACTGGCGTTCACCAACGCAGTCGGCGAAATCTCCGAGGCCGAGGGTCACCACCCGGGCCTGCTGACCGAGTGGGGCAAAGTCACCGTGACCTGGTGGAGCCACTCGATCAAGGGCCTGCACCGCAACGACTTCATCATGGCTGCACGCACTGACGAAGTGGCCAAGACCGCAGAAGGACGCAAGTAATGCACTTCGACGCCATCGGCCGGGTACCCGGCGACCCGATCCTCGGTTTGATGGAAGCCTATGCGCAGGACAGCAATCCGCGCAAGTTCGACCTCGGCGTTGGCGTCTACAAGGATGCCCAGGGCCTGACGCCGATCCCCGAAGCGGTGAAAATCGCCGAGGCGCGCCTGGTCGAAAGCCAGGACACCAAGACCTACATCGGCGGTCACGGCAATCCGTTGTTCGGCAAGGTCATCAATGAGCTGGTGCTCGGCGCCGACTCGAAGCTGATCGCCGCACAACGTGCCGGCGCCACCCAGACGCCGGGCGGCACCGGGGCCCTGCGTCTGGCGGCCGACTTCATCGCCCAATGCCTGCCGGGCAAGGGCGTGTGGCTGAGCAACCCGACCTGGCCGATCCACGAAACGATTTTCGCCACCGCCGGGGTCAAGGTCAGTCACTACCCGTATGTGGGCAGCGACAATCGCCTCGACGTCGACGCCATGCTCGCCGTGCTCAACGAAGTACCGAAAGGCGATGTGGTGCTGCTGCATGCGTGCTGCCACAACCCGACCGGTTTCGACCTGAGCCATGACGACTGGCAACGCGTGCTCGACGTGGTGCGCAGTCGCAATCTGCTGCCGCTGATCGACTTCGCCTATCAGGGCTTTGGCGACGGGCTGGAGCAGGATGCGTGGTCGACCCGACTGTTCGCCGCCGAAGTGCCCGAGTTGCTGATCACCAGTTCATGCTCGAAGAACTTCGGCCTGTACCGCGACCGCACCGGTGCGCTGATCGTCTGCGCGAAAACCGCCGACAAGCTCATCGACATCCGCAGCCAGTTGGCCAACATCGCTCGCAACCTGTGGTCGACGCCACCGGATCACGGCGCGGCGGTGGTCGCGACCATCCTCGCCGACCCGGAGCTGAAAGCGCGCTGGGCCGACGAAGTGGAAGCCATGCGTTTGCGCATCGCCCAGTTGCGCAGCGGTCTGGTCGAAGCGCTGGAGCCACACGGCTTGCGTGAGCGCTTTGCGCACATTGGCGTGCAGCGCGGGATGTTTTCCTACACCGGCCTGTCGCCGGAGCAAGTGAAACAATTGCGTGAGCAGCACAGCGTGTACATGGTCAGCTCGGGCCGGGCCAACGTCGCCGGCATCGACGCTACGCGTCTCGCCTTGCTGGCCGACGCCATTGCCAACGTCTGCAAGTAATACCGCAACCCCCTGTAGGAGTGAGCCTGCTCGCGATGGCGGTGTGTCAGCCAGCATTTAAGTTGACTGATACACCGCCATCGCGAGCAGGCTCACTCCTACCGTTGTTTTTGCGGTGACCTTTTGCTTTTGCCCTCCCCCTGCGGCCATCTGTCGCATTAATTTGAATTAAAAGTCTGATTGTCATTTTTCCTGCTGTATCCTGCGCAGGCTTTCAAGAAGCGCGGATCTACCAGATCTATCAACAGACTTAGCGAGGAGCGCAACCATGCACGAGATTCCTAATCTCCCCTTCCCAAGCCTGCACGTACCTGAGCAGACGACCACGCAGCAAGCCGGAGCCCAACAGCCTGAGCCGAAAGAAGCCGTTGACAGCCGCCCGGCCGACAACGACGAGTAAAACCCGCCGTACAGACCGTGTGGAAAGCGCTAACATGCGCTTTCCACACTGCCTGAATCCGAGCCCGCCATGACCGACGAATTCTCCGAAAGCCAAGCCGCCGTCCTGATCGGCGCGACCGAGAAAATGATCGAGATCTGGAACCGCCTCTCCCCGGAAAAACGCGCCGCCCTCCTCGCCCGTTTCGGCAGCGAAGAAAATGCCCTCGCCGCCTTGGTCACCACGCAACTGGTCGCCCCGGCCAAGTCCTGATGCCAGCACCCTGCAAATAGTTTTACTGTTGCCCACCTCAGCGTCGTCCGCGCCGCTATCATAAGCAGCCTATCTAATCCTGCTTTGCCGTGGATCGTTTCCCATGTCGCCCTCTATGCCACAACCCCAGCGCCCCCTGGCGGTCACCCTGCAAGTCGTTTCCATCGTCCTCTTCACCTTTATCGGCTACCTGAACATCGGTATTCCGCTCGCAGTGCTGCCGGGCTATGTCCACAGCGATTTGGGCTTTGGCGCGGTGGTCGCCGGCCTGGTGATCAGCGTGCAATACCTGGCCACCCTGCTCAGCCGCCCGTACGCCGGCAAGATCATCGACAACCAAGGCAGCAAGCGCGCGGTGATGATCGGGCTGGCCGGTTGTGGCTTGAGTGGTGTGTTCATGCTGATTTCGGCCTGGACCCCGAACCTGCCCATGCTCAGCCTGATCAGCCTGTTGATCGGCCGCCTGGTGCTGGGCAGCGCGGAAAGCCTGGTTGGTTCCGGTTCAATTGGCTGGGGCATCGGCCGGGTCGGCGCGGCGAACACTGCCAAAGTGATCTCGTGGAACGGCATCGCCAGTTACGGCGCACTGGCGGTTGGCGCGCCGTTCGGGGTGTGGCTGGTCGGCCAGTTGGGGCTGTGGAGCATGGGCGTCAGCATCATTCTGCTGGCAGCACTGGGCTTGCTGCTGGCGTGGCCGAAAACCGCCGCGCCGATTGTCGCCGGCGAACGTCTGCCGTTCATGCACGTGCTCGGCCGCGTCTTCCCCCACGGTTGCGGACTGGCGCTGGGCTCGATCGGCTTTGGCACCATCGCCACCTTCATCACCCTGTATTACGCGACACAGCATTGGGACAACGCGGTGCTGTGCCTGAGCCTGTTCGGCGCCAGCTTCATCGGTGCGCGCCTGCTGTTCGGCAACCTGATCAATCGCCTCGGCGGCTTCCGCGTAGCGATCGCCTGCCTGTCGGTAGAAACCCTGGGGCTGCTGCTGTTGTGGCTGGCGCCGGACGCGCATTGGGCGCTGGCCGGCGCGGCACTGAGCGGTTTCGGTTTCTCGCTGGTATTCCCGGCGCTGGGTGTGGAAGCAGTGAATCTGGTGCCGGCCTCCAGTCGCGGCGCAGCGGTTGGCGCGTATTCGCTGTTCATCGACTTGTCGCTGGGGATCACCGGGCCATTGGCCGGGGCGATTGCGGCGGGGTTCGGTTTTGCCTCGATCTTCCTCTTCGCCGCCCTCGCCTCGCTAAGTGGCTTGGCGCTTAGCGTGTATTTGTACAAACACACGGCGAAGTACCGCGAAGACTAAAAATCCACCTTGCCGCGTCCGGCCTTGATACTGCCGCGCTTGGTTTTCGATTCGAGTCGACGCTTTTTTGAACCGAGGGTCGGCTTGGTTGGACGGCGTTTCTTTTCGACTTTGGTCGCGCTGAGAATCAGCTCGACCAGACGCTCCAGCGCATCGGCGCGGTTGGCTTCCTGCGTGCGGTATTGCTGGGCCTTGATGATCAACACGCCATCGCTGGTGATGCGACTGTCGCGCAACGCCAGCAACCGCTCCTTGTAGAACTCGGGCAGGGACGAGGCCGGAATGTCGAAGCGCAGGTGCACGGCACTGGAGACCTTGTTGACGTTCTGCCCACCGGCGCCCTGGGCGCGGATGGCTGTCAGTTCGATCTCGGCATCCGGCAGATGCACGTTGTTGGAAATCACCAGCATGGAAAAAGCGTCCGTATTCAGAACGCGCAGGATACTCCGAAACAGACCTCGAACCTGCTGAAGATCCACTGCCGGCCTTCGCCTGTTCGCGATGAGGTCAGTGCAATCAACATCGTTTTTGTCAGAAATCGATCAGCCGCCCAACTGCGCAACTTGTTGCGCACCTGTCTTCGAAAAAACGCCCGCCACTCGCCTGTAGCCCTTGTTACACGGCCCCTGTAGCCGAGTGCGCAAGAAGTTGCGCAGCACTGCGCAACTTCTTGCGCACTTTGAGACGGTTTCCCACAGCAAAAAACGATTTATCTCTAAGGCACAGGACGCAAACCCTTACCGCGTAATGGCCATATAGTGGCTGGCACGATTTTGATATCAAATCGGCACTAACGCGTGCTGAACGCAGGCAGGAAAGACAGGGTAGCTCGCCGAGCCAGCCACCCTCGGTCAAAGGAATGACGTAATGAAAGACGCAATTCGCTTGGGCGACTCCACCACGCACGGTGGCAAGGTCCTCGAAGCCTTCTCCCGCACCGACCTCAACGGCAAGCCGATTGCCGGGGTCGGTCACAAGGTCAGCTGCCCGCTGTGCAAAGGGGTTTTCCCGATTGCCGAGGGCAGCAGCACCTACACCGTCGATGGCACACCCATCGCACTGGACGGCATGAAAACCGCCTGCGGGGCCGCACTGATCGCCAGTGGCCCGAAAGGCGCGGTCGTCAGCTAATCCCGTTTTTTCACTTTGATCCGCACCTCTGAGAGGCGTCATCTCATTGAGCTTCGACCCATGGGCCGCTTGACCGAGCGTCGTGCCACTCTGGGCGACCAGTCGCAAAGCGAGACCTTTGCCTATGACGGCAACGGCAACCTGGTGCTGGCCGACAACGCCGACAGCCGCCTGCAATGGTTCCACGACCCGGCCGGCAATCTGCTGCGCGAACACCAGCACTACCTCGGCCTGGAAAAACCCACCGTCGCGATCTGGCAGCACGAGTACGACGTGCTCAACCAACGCGTCGCCACCGTGCGTCCCGACGGCCACCGTGTCAGTTGGCTGACCTACGGCAGCGGCCACCTGCTCGGCCTGCGCCTCGATGAACACGAACTGATCGGCTACGAACGCGACGACCTGCACCGCGAAGTCGCCCGCCATCAAGGCAACCACCTGCTGCAAACCCAGAGCTGGGACCCGGCCGGCCGTTTGCAGGAACAGTTGCTGGGACGCAGCGACGACAAATCCACGCTGCTCAAACGCGAGTACAGCTACGACGCCGCCGGCCAACTGACCGACATCAACGACAGCCGTCGCGGGCCGCTCGGCTATCGCTACGATCCGGTCGGTCGTCTGCTCAGCGCCACCACACGTCAAGGCATGGAAACCTTCGCCTTCGACCCGGCCGGCAACCTGCTCGACGACAAGGCGACAGAAGTTCGCCGCCCACTGGACCTGACCCCACCGCGCAGCAAACTGGTCGACAACCTGCTGCGCGAATACGCCGGCACCCACTACGACTACGACGAACGCGGCAACCAGATCCAGCGCTGGCACAACGGCCAACGCAGCGATCTTCGCTGGGACCTGTTTGATCGCCTGGTGCATTTCGAAGACCCGCGCCTGAGCGTGGATTTCGCCTACGACGCACTGGGACGCCGCCTGCACAAAAACTCCCGCGCGCACTACAAACAGCGGCCTGAAGCAGGCTCTCTCTGGAACAGAAATGAACACGCGCGCAAACAGCGCGAACTCGGCTGCGGCTTCACCTTGTACGGCTGGGACGGCGACAACCTCGCCTTTGAAAGCAGCCCTTCACAAAGCGATGGCGAACCCGGCCGCACGGTGCACTACGTCTTCGAACCGGGGACTTTTGTGCCTGTAGCGCAGGCTGTACGGCATGCGCCAATCGAGCTGATCGGGTTGCCGGATTACAGCGGTGAATACAGCCTTGATGAAGATCCGGTGTGGAATCACAAGGCAACGGCATTACCGTTTGATGCGTTGGCCTGGTACCAGTGTGATCACCTGGGCACGCCGCAGGAACTGACGGATTCACAAGGCAACATGGCGTGGACCGCGCAGTACAAGGCGTGGGGGCAGGTGACGGAGCAGCGGTCGGAATGGGCCCGGCAGCATGGCGTGATGAACCCGATACGGTTCCAGGGGCAGTATCACGATCATGAGACGGGGCTGCACTACAATCGGCATCGGTACTATGATCCGGGGGTTGGGCGGTTTGTTAGTCAAGATCCGATTAGCTATGCAGGTGGGTTGAATCTTTATTTTTATGGGGCTAATCCTGTCCTGCTCATCGACCCTTTAGGTCTCGCAGGTCATCAAGTAAAAGCGAATACTGCTGGACAAGACGTAACGAATCGAGGTGTTCACGTTAACGTAAAAGGGGATGGTTTGCCTCGAGCCGGTGGTCACATCGCCCTCGTACCGAACGCTCAAGGAACCCATGTGGTACTTGAACCATCCGACATGGCAACGCGCGCAATGCCAAAATCCCAATGGGGTAAGGCGTGTGAGTGTGTTTTAAAATACCTCGATAAACCGATGAATGTGGATCGGCTCAAGAAATCTGCACAGGTGGGCATCGATTCAAATCCAAATTCTTCGCGTGTGCCTCAATTGAAACAGGTGGGAACCATTCTAAGTGAGCACCATGCCGCGGGTACGAACCCGTTAGAGCGTAAATAAGGGAATATATGATTTCTACTGATTTTCATCAGCTTGTTGAGTTGTTCATAGAGGGATCGGGTAATCTTCAGCCAAGTATTTTTGAATTGGACAGCTTTTCCGAGTCAGTTTTCATAAGCGCCGGTTTTGAACTGATCGGCGATCCGAATGGTTTTCATTCTTTCGAGAAAGCATACGACGTCCCTTATTTTCGTAGAAAAATAACGGTAGTGTTCAAGCAGTATTTTTTTGCGCGTGAGAGTTTGGGGGGAGGTCTTGGTATTGCAGGTGGGGTAAGGCTGACATCGCTTTTGAGAAAACAGCCATTTGCTACATCAATGGGGCATGTCGATACGAATCGTATGGTGTTCTTTTTCTTCGAGGATAAAAGTGATGGAGCACTGATTTTCGATGAAAAAATCGTCATAAGGTTTGACCAGTGGTCCAAGCGCAATTCTTATATGGTTTCAACAGTAGAGTGTGATTTTGATAATGTGCAGTTCAATGAAATAGCAAAGAAAGCGGTTCGCGAAACGTTTGAACCGTCCACTCACGATTCGATGATCAGAGATGCAAAGCAACGAGGCTGCTCACGTGCATTTAATCGTTTGATTGAAAAGCTTTAGCTCGACATGCACATGCGGTAAACCAATAGAGACTCCAGGCCGGCCAGCGCTTGGGGTTGAGGAGTGGAGACACCTCTCAGAATCGTGGCATCCCAGTACCACCAGAAGTCGACAAACGATTCAGCGCAATGAAAAAAAGACCGTTAATGCAGAACGCTGCCTACGCCTGGACGCTCCCAATGCACCCGTTGATCGAACTTCCCGAGACTCTCCACCCACTGTTCCTGGCTGCCGGTTGGCCTGTCACCCATATCGAGCCATTGCCGGATTTCGTCCCGCGCGAGCATCCAGCCGCTGCTCTGCTCGAACAACTGGCTGGTCTGACCGTCGGCACCTGTGGCACAGGCGAAGACTGCGCTACGAGCGATGTAGCGTTTGGCACGTTTGAGCACCTGCATGGAGATGAAGACTTCTTGGCTTGGCAGCAACGCTTGGGCAGCTCTTTGGTGAGCATCGCCGAAATTCATCATGGCCACGCTGCACTGTTGATGGACGAAAAAGGTCGCTGCTATGCCTTCAGTTTCATTCATGACGGGTTCTGGCTGCAGGGCAGAACTTTTGTCGAGGCGATGGAAAAGCTAGTGTTTGGGCGCAAGTGCGGTGAGCAAGTGGCGCTGGCCACACCGGACGCCGTGCCAGTTGTTTAAATCCCTCTGCTTTTGCACCGGTCTAAAAACGGTTCCTATTTAACATGCCTATTATTCAGGGATTGAAGCCTCACTCCACCTTAAAATAGCCGCTCACGGACTCACGAGCGCCTCTGGACTCTGCACCGAGCTCCAGCCCTATTTCGAGTATCATCTCCACCTTTGCCCTCAAGACCTCAATGCAGGAAGCATACCCATGACCAACAAAGCAGTTATCGTATTCAGCGGCGGGCAGGACTCCACCACGTGTTTGATCCACGCCCTGACCCACTACGATGAAGTCCACTGCATCACGTTCGACTATGGTCAGCGTCATCACGCAGAAATTGAAGTGGCGCAGCAGCTGTCGAAAAAGCTCGGTGTGACCGTGCATAAAACGCTGGATGTGTCCTTGCTCAACGAGCTGGCCATCAGCAGCCTGACCCGCGATAACATTCCGGTGCCGACCGTGAACAGCTCTGGCGAGAGCCTGCCAAGCACCTTCGTTCCGGGGCGGAACATTCTGTTTCTGACCCTGGCCTCTATCTATGCCTATCAAGTCCAGGCGAAAACGGTCATTACCGGTGTCTGTGAAACCGACTTCTCGGGCTATCCCGATTGCCGGGATGAATTCGTCAAGGCCTTGAATAAAGCCCTTGAATTAGGCATGGATTATAAGCTGCAACTGGAGACGCCGTTGATGTGGCTGAACAAGGCAGAAACCTGGGCCTTGGCTGATTACCACCATCAACTGGATCTGGTTCGCGAGGAAACACTAACTTGCTACAACGGCATCAAAGGCACTGGATGTTCCGATTGTGATGCCTGTAATCTTCGCGCCAAGGGCTTGAATGAGTTCCTGAATAATAAAGCTCAGGTCACTCAAAGCTTGAAAGATAAACTTGGCTTAAAGTAAAACCGCAACAAGATGCGCTCACTCAAGCATGCTGAGTGAGCGCCCTCCTCTCTTTATTGCGTCTGCGCACCCGTCAGGTATTTCTTGAACAAAGACCTTGCCCCGTAGGCCGGCAAGATATTAAAGAATGCAAAACCTACCTTGATTGCGATCTGAACGTAGATCATGCCCAGTATCGCGCTATTTTCCATCGTTCCGTAAAAAGCGATGTAGCAGAACAGAAAACTGTCGATGATCACGGCAAACAACGTACTTAAAAACACTCGCAAAAACAGAAACCTGGAATTTGTGAGTTCTTTAATTTTGCACAACAGGTACGAGTTTATGTTCTCGGAAACCAGAAACGATACAGAAGACGCTACAAGGACTGCCGACAACTGACTGATAACGTCATTGTAAGCCCCATCGAGCTTCCAACCCGGCAGGCCCGGAAGATGGGTAGTGATGGCCAGCAGAATGATAATCGCCGCATTGCTGATGAACGCGAACAGGATCGCTTTTCGCGCGAGCCTCAGGCCAAACGTTTCGTTGAGCAAGTCGACGATCAGAAACGTCAGCGGATAGAGGAAAGTACCCGGCGTGACGACAATATCGAAATACTCCAGATAGATCGGTTTTGTCGCAGCAATACTGGTGAAAATGTACAGCGTGAACAGCATCAGGTTCAGGATGATGTAGATCATCCAGGAACTCTCATGACGGTCATTTATTTCGTAAGCGGTGAGTGCTCCGCCTTGGGAGTAGAACTTCTTGTAGAGGTTTTTCACTTCGATTTTATTCAGATTATCCATAATCTCACTATTCAACACTTCACTTAGCTTTATTTTAATTATTTTGCCTGTCGCGATGACCATGATGACGGCCAGGCTTTTTCCATTTTCGAACCCCAGCAACTTGTACTTGCTGTTTTCCAACTCAACACTGCAATCCATTAAATCGTTCCTCGATTACATCTCCGATCACGCATACACGATCCGTATCAAAGTTGCCTTCATGGCTTATAGATAACTTCGCTGTGATTTTGTCATACACCAGCTTTTCCCTGTCGCTGGTCGATGCTCCTTTCTGCACGATCAATAGATCGCCGGGTTCATTCATGCCACTGATTTCATTTTCCAGAAGCACGCCAATCAGGTTAAAGGACGCGCCAAAATAGTAAGTCAGCGGGTAAATAGTGGCCAACTCACCAATTCTTTTATCCAGACTTTGCAGCAGCATACTTTCTTTAATCACCGGAACAGCTGCGGGATTCATATTCCCCTGTGGCGAAATACTGCTTTCGATGATTTCTTTTTCTTCAAAATCAATAGTCTCTATTTCTTCGTAAGACACCCCGAAGAAATCAGAAATCTTGCGCACAGTGGACTGTTGGACATTGACCACCTTGCCTTCAAGGATGTTGTAGATGGTCGTTCGGGTCAGACCACTGGAGTGGCACAGGGACAACTGCGTTTCCCCGCGACTCTTTATCAGATACTTGATGTTGTTCTTCAGATTCTCCGATCTTTCTCTTCTGTGCATCACATGCTTATCATCCATTTTTAACTGCAATCATTGTCACGTCCCGAATGATCATTCCGGACATACACAAGTGAGGTAGGAAATTGCAGTTATATCCCTGTCAGTGCCGCGCAGGATCATAGCATTCTCCCTCCCTGGGTTCGGTATAAAAAGTCAGCTTTCACAGGCTGCTTCCGCCAACATGCGGGGTCATTTCAGCTGCCGTACTGACTCGTCAGTTCCTGTTGCCTTCGACCCGGCGCTTGAAAAGCGACACCGGGTAATGCCTGTTTTACACCCGCAACGACTACAAAAAGAATCATTTTCTTTGAAGAATGTTCATTTTTTTGATTAATTCTGTGGTGTTCCTCACTGAAAAATCTATGATGCGTCAATCCGGCGTCTCATTCTCGCGAGTGAAAGAACGAAAAAACGGGTGGCCTGTACAGGGTTTAGTTTTGCGCGCACGCGGTCAAAACACGGATTCGCCTGTACAGATCTGGCAAGCAAGGACATGCGCAAATCACGCAAAACCAGGGAAGGAATAAAGCAATGGCAGTCATTACTGAACCGCTCAAGAACCAGGCTGACGTGTTGCGTCGTGGCCTCGCGGATCTCCGCGCAGAAGATGCCGAACTGGCGGCCATTCTCGACGCTGAGGTGACGCGTCAACAGCACACCCTTTCATTGGTCTCCTCCTCCTGCGCAGTTCAGCCGCGAACCTTGGCGGCCTCCGCTTCCGTGCTGGTCAACGTGACCGCTGAAGGCATGCCCGGCAAGCGCCACAGCGCGGGGTGCGAGAACGTCGAACTGGTCGAGTCGCTGGCCATTCGCCGGGCGCGGGAAATGTTCGGCGCGCAATACGCCAACGTGCAACCACACTCGGCGTCGAACGCTGTTTACCAAGTGCTCACAGCCTTGCTTGAGCCTGGCGATACCTTGCTGGGCATGGCGGTGGAACACGGTGGTCATCTGACGCATGGCAGCCTTGCCGCGTTTTCCGGCGCCTACTACAAGGCGATCCAGTACGGCACAACATCCGACGGCCTGATCGATTACGACAAGGTACGTCTGCTCGCACTCGCCCATCGCCCACGCGTCATCCTCTGCGGCGCCACCGCCTATTCGCGCGTGGTGGACTTCAAGCGGTTTCGCGACATTGCCGATGAAGCAGGCGCTATCCTGCTCGCCGATATGTCGCATATCGCCGGGCTCGTCGCTACCGCGCGCCATCCGAGTCCGATCGACGCCGCACACGTCACCGTCACGTGCACGCACAAGCAACTCGCCGGGCCTCGCGGTGGCCTGATCCTAAGCGGTGCTGATGCGAACACCAAGATTCCCGGCTTGCGGACCACCTTCAGTCGCCTGCTTGAGCAAGCCGTTTACCCGCGAATGCAGGGCGCGCCCGCCGCCAACATGATCGCTGCGAAGGCTGCCGCGCTGGGTTATGCAATGTCCGCAGAGTTCGATGCCTGCATGGCGCAGATCCGCAGTACGGCGGATGAAATGGCCAAAGCGTTTCAGGCCAAGGATTATGAGGTGGTTGGCGGCTGCAGTGAAAACCACACGGTGCTGGTTCGCTTGCGTGGCGGCGTTACGGGCGCGATCGCGGAGGCGGCGCTGGGGCACTGCGGGATCATCGTCAGCAAACATCGCGTCCCCGGCGATCAGCGCTCGGCACTCGTTACCAGCGGGCTGCGCATCGGCACGGGCGCTCTGGCGCAACGCCGGGTCGATGTCCACGGCAGCCGCCAGATCGTCGATTTGATCGTCCGGATTCTGAATACCGTGGCGCCGCTCGGTGAGCAGGACTACACACTGGAACCCCTGCTCCTTGCGCAGTTTCGTTCTGAGGTCGAAACCTTGTGCAGGGACTATCCTGTCGCCGACTACCAATAGCACCCGACTCACAGCATTTGTACCCATAAAAAACCCGGCACTCAGGCCGGGTTTTGTGTTTCTGCGTCAGCGCTTACTTGGCAGCACCCGCTGCGTGCAGCGCCTGTTGCGCACCGCGCTTGTTCTTGATCACGTAGCAGACCCACATGAACACGACCCACACCGGAATCGCGTACACCGAGATCTGGATGCCCGGGATCAGCAGCATCACGCCCAGAATGAACGCGACGAACGCCAGGCAGATGTAGTTGCCATACGGATACCACAGGGCCTTGAACAGCGGCGTCTGCTTCGTCTTGTTCATGTGCTGGCGGAACTTGAAGTGCGAGAAGCTGATCATCGCCCAGTTGATCACCAGGGTCGCCACCACCAGCGACATCAGCAGTTCCAGTGCGTGCTGCGGAATCAGGTAGTTGAGCAATACAGCCACCAGTGTCACCGCCGCCGACGCCAGGATCGAACGCACCGGCACACCGCGTTTGTCGATCTTCGCCAGGCCTTTCGGCGCATCGCCCTGCTCGGCCATGCCCAGCAGCATGCGGCTGTTGCAGTAGGTACCGCTGTTGTACACCGACAGGGCCGCGGTCAACACCACGAAGTTGAGGATGTGTGCGGCGGTGCTGCTGCCGAGCATCGAGAACACTTGCACGAACGGGCTACCGCTGTACGAATCGCCGGACGCGTTGAGGGTTTCCAGCAGGCTGTCCCATGGGGTCAGCGACAGCAGGATCACCAGTGCACCGATGTAGAAAATCAGGATCCGGTAGATCACCTGGTTGATCGCTTTCGGGATCACGGTTTTCGGCTTGTCGGCTTCGGCGGCAGTGAAACCGAGCATTTCCAGACCGCCAAAGGAGAACATGATGATCGCCATGGCCATCACCAGACCGCTGACGCCATTCGGGAAGAAACCACCGTGCGACCACAGGTTGCTCACCGATGCCTGCGGGCCGCCATGACCGCTGACCAGCAGGTAGCTGCCCAGGGCGATCATGCCGACGATCGCCACGACCTTGATGATCGCGAACCAGAACTCGGCTTCACCGAAGACTTTGACGTTGGCCAGGTTGATCGCATTGATCAGCACGAAGAACGCCGCTGCGGTGACCCAGCTCGGGATCTCCGGCGCCCAGTAGTGAATGTATTTGCCGACCGCGGTCAGCTCCGACATGCCCACCAGGATATACAGAATCCAGCAGTTCCAGCCCGACAGGAAGCCGGCGAAGCCGCCCCAGTACTTGTGCGCGAAATGGCTGAAGGAACCGGCCACCGGCTCTTCGACGATCATTTCGCCGAGCTGGCGCATGATCATGAAGGCGATGAAGCCGCAGATTGCGTAGCCGAGGATCATCGACGGGCCGGCGGATTTCAGCACCCCGGCCGAGCCGAGGAACAATCCGGTACCGATCGCGCCACCGAGGGCGATCAGTTGAATATGGCGATTTTTCAGGCCGCGTTTCAGCTCGCCTGATTGCGAGGGTTGTCCACTCATGAAAAAGGTCTCACGCAAGGTTTGATGATGTTCAGTAGACGTTGCTGCAAGGTTGCGATTTCAGGCAGCCCCGATCAAACCCCAGCGCAGGCACCAGGAGTTCAGCTTATTTACAACGGTCATGCGTCACCTGTTTGTTTTTATCTGTGACGAAATCGAACCCGACACGCTTATGACGCGGCGGAGTGAACAAGGCGGATAGCCTTGAGGTTTGCGCGATTACGCAGAGGGTCACAGTTAAAACGCGGCGCATTGTACACCGCTAACCCCCTGCTGCCAGACCCCGCTGGATCAGCGTGGCGGTTGCCGGGATTGCGTGTGTCCGCCTCGAGACGCTCGGGCGGCAGCAATAATTGAGTCAGGCCTTTGCAGGCCATCGACGGGGACGGGGAGAAAACCGTCCCACGCAGAGAAGTGGAGATCAGTCACGGCGTTCATTGCGCCTCCTTCTTGTTATGCACCTGCACGACAGGCATGGGGCGCATCACACCCTTCAAACGACGCTGAAACAAGCGCGCCAGAGCCTTGCATGGAGCGCTCGCAGCCGGGCTTCGGCAGGTTTTCCTTACAGCCTCTGGAGAGACGTGGTTCCACTGGGTTACGCCGCGCTTTTCGTAAACATTTCTTTACGTCGCGTAACGCAGATTTTCCATTTCAGAAATTTTCGAAGGATGTCTACAAATTGACGGTAGCAAGCTTGCTAATGAAGTTGGCGGCTTAGTTTTTTGTTTTCAAATAAGAAAACCCTTGGCAAAAAACAGAATAAAAAGTTTATTTAAATTTTAAATAAATAATTTTTTGCATTACAAAACACCCTGAACTAGGTTTTTCACGTCTTGCCGGCCACCTCGACCGGCCAGTCATAACCGTGAAAGTCATCTAGGAGATCGACCATGCAAGCACTGGAAAAAGACTTGGATACCGAACTGCAACTGGACGAATGGTTTGAAGCACCGACCCACGAGGCGGCTGTGGAAATGATGCAAGCCGACGCGGTCGTTCCGTTCGGCACGGCGATGTGGCCTCTGTAAGACATCCCGGGCAGGCACGGTCCGGCCGGTCGTGCCTGCCGCTTCCTTCACGGTCAGTCAGGGAGTACTCATGGATAAGCCCCGTGCGATCTCGCATTTCCTTTACTACCTCGAACATCACCCCGCCCTTGCCGGCCTGGAGTCGGCAAAGGTATTGCTCGGCCACACCGCCGATTACGAAGCCCTGACCGGCGCCATCGCCGAACAGGCCGGCGATCACCCGCGTTTCACCTTCAGCGCAAGGCGCCTGGATCTGGAAAGCACCGCAACGCTGACCGCAGCGATTGCCGATAGCGATCTGTACATTTTCTTCTACGACTCTTCCACCTTGCCCAACCCGCGTCCCGACGGCCCGGAGTTTGTCCGCGCGCTGCAAGGCGTAATGGCGGAAAACTGGAAGAAGTCGCTGCTGTTCAAGGATTATGGCGACTATTTCTACGACACCTTCAGCATCACCCCGCAGCGCATCGCCGGGCTCAACAGTCATCTGATCCAGCGCATGTCCCAGGCCACCACGCTGAGCTTCAGGGACGACCACGGCTCATGGTTCGAAACGCCGCTGAGCAGCATCAAGAAGTGGACCGACATCAACGGCGTCGGCAACTTCGACCTGGCCCCCGGCGAAATCGCCACCCACAGCGAAGCCATCAACGGCCATGTGAAATTCAAGGGCACCTTCCTCAGCACCATCCCCTTTGCGCGCAAGTACGGCGTGCTGGAGTCGCCACTGGAACTGTGGATCGAGAACTCGACCATCAGCCGCATCGCCACTGATGTGCCGGGGCTGGAGCATGATTTCAACAAATACCTGGACGCCAACCCGTCGAACCGGCGGATCGAGGAATTGGGGATCGGCACCAACGAAGGCGTGAAGGATCTGTATGCGCGCAATGCCGGGTTCGAGGAGCGGCACTGCGGGTTGCACCTGGGCCTCGGTGGTGGCGCCAAGGGTAGCCATCACCTGGACCTGATCTTCTCGGGTGGGGTGTTGGCGCTGGATGACAAGCCGGTGTTTGATGGGCGCTTCGTCTTTTAAGGCTGAAATAGAGGGTGAAGCCTCTCGCCCTATCGCGGGCAAGCCCGCTCCCACAGGTTTCATTGTTGTACACGAATTCTGTTAACGACAAAAAATCTGTGGGAGCGGGCTTGCTCCGAAGAGGCCGGGTCAGAAACTACATACCTTTCGCCAGACGAAAAAAAACGCCAACCCTGCGGTTGGCGTTTTTCATTCAGCTTGAAGCTTATCGCTCAAAGCTCACAGCTGCTTCACTCAGGTTTCTTGCGACCAAAACCCGGACGCTGGCCCGAACCACTCGGTGCACCGCGACGGTTACCCGATGGCTTGTCACCGTCGACCAGCTTGATACCAGGACGCTTCGGCGCTGGCTTGGCCGGACGCTTATTGGTGGTGTCCGCCGGACGATCCGCCACTGGCGTACCGCGACCGGCCGGTGCACGACCTTCGCCACGCTCTGTACGACCGCGTGGCGCGCGTTCGCCATCCGGGCGCGCTGCAGGCTTGCGACCCGGACGCTCGCCTTCGATCTGCGGCTCGCGGCTTGGACGTGGGCCGGTCGGGGCGCCAGCGGCTGGACGCAGCGTGCGCACGCGCTCGGTCTTGGCCATTGGTCGAGACGATTTGCGCTGCATACGCTCAAGCTTGTCTTTGCTCTTGGCGTTGAGTTGCGGCATCGCTACCGGCGTCAGGCCGACTTCAGCACTGAGAATGTCGACTTCGTACTGACTCATTTCGCGCCAGCGGCCCATCGGCAGGTCGGAGTTGAGGAACACCGGACCGAAACGCACGCGCTTCAGACGGCTGACCACCAGCCCCTGGGATTCCCACAGACGACGAACCTCACGGTTACGACCTTCCATCACCACGCAGTGATACCAGTGGTTGAAACCTTCGCCACCTGGCGCCTGCTTGATGTCGGTGAACTTGGCCGGGCCGTCTTCCAGCACGACGCCGGCCTTCAGGCGTTCGATCATTTCGTCGTCGACTTCACCGCGTACACGCACGGCGTACTCACGGTCCATCTCGTAGGACGGGTGCATCAAACGGTTGGCCAGTTCACCGTCGGTGGTGAACATCAGCAGACCGGTGGTGTTGATGTCGAGACGACCGATGTTGATCCAGCGCCCCTCTTTCGGACGCGGCAGCTTGTCGAACACGGTCGGACGGCCTTCCGGGTCGTCACGGGTGCAGATCTCGCCATCGGGCTTGTTGTACATGATCACGCGGCGCACCGATTCGGCCGCCTCTTCGCGCTTGATGACCTTGCCATCAATGGTGATGGCGTCGTGCATGTCGACGCGCAGGCCGAGGGTGGCGTCTTTGCCATTGACCTTGATCCGGCCCTGGCTGATCCAGGCTTCAACGTCACGGCGCGAGCCGACGCCGATACGGGCGAGGACTTTTTGCAGCTTTTCGCCTGCTGGGCCGATTTCCTGGTCGTCTTTCTGATTGATGTCACTCATCTGGGCACCTCCCGGTGTGGTCTGTTCAGGCGGCGCCTGAAGCATTGAAATCTGGGTTTTCGGGCGAAGGGATCGCCGAAGGGTCGCGAATCATACGCGGATGTGCGCCATCGCGCATCAGAGACTAGCTGATCGTTCAACAGTTATTTCTTTTTCCGCCGACCGGCGCCACCGAGTTTGATCAGACGCAGCGCGGCTTCAGCCAGCACTGTGCGCTTGTCATCCTTGTCGAGTTTCTTCCAGGCTTTGATTTCGCGCTTGCTGCGGCCGCAGCCGAGGCAGATGTCGTCGGAGAACTTGCAGAGGCTGATACACGGGTCTTTTGTCGAACTCATCTGATATTCCTGGCTTACGCTAAACCCTGTGGGAGCGAGCTTGCTCGCGAAGGCGGTATGTCAGATACATCATCTTTGAATGACACTCCGCTTTCGCGAGCAAGCTCGCTCCCACAGGGGCCGTCATTGTTCTCCGGATTTCGGTCAGTCGTCGAATTCGCGGCGCTCGGCTTCGATGGCTTCGGCCAGGGCGCGGGCTTCGGCTTCTTCTTCGCTCAGTTCGGGTTCTGGCGCTGGCGCGGGTTGCTCAAGGGCGGCAACGGCTGCCAACAGTTTTTCCCGTGCTTCGGCGACGCCGAGGATGTCTTCCTCCGGTTCGGCTTCTGGCTCGGCTTCACGTTCAACTTCAATGGCCGGTTCGGCGATCGCGGTTTCAGGCTCAGGCTCGATCTGAGTCACTGCATCGGGCGTCGACGTCTCACCGTCCGCCGCATCGCGCAGCAAGTCGTCGAAATCGGTCTTGATCCCCTCCTCCATGCTGTCCAGCTCCAGCAACAGCGTATGGAAGCTGGTCTCCTCCTTCTCCTCCTCCGGCTCGGCACTGGCGTCGGCCAGTTCCTGCAGACCTTGCGGTACCGGCACGTCGTCGAAATCGAGCACCGGATCGGCTTCCATCTCGCGCAATTCGGCCAATGGCGGCAGGTCTTCGAGGTTCTTCAGGTTGAAGTGATCGAGAAAGGCCTTGGTGGTGGCGAACATCGCCGGCTTGCCGGGCACGTCGCGGTAACCGACGACGCGGATCCACTCGCGCTCCAGCAGGGTCTTGACGATGTTGCTGTTCACCGCCACGCCACGCACGTCTTCGATCTCGCCACGGGTGATCGGCTGGCGATAGGCGATCAGCGCAATGGTTTCCAGCAAGGCACGGGAATAACGCTGCGGGCGCTCTTCCCACAAGCGGCCAACCCACGGCGAAAACTTCTCGCGGATCTGCAGACGATAGCCGGAGGAGACTTCCTTGAGCTCGAAGGCGCGGCCTTCGCAAGACTTGCCCAACAGGGTCAGGGCTTTCTTGAAAACCGCAGGTTCGGGGCGTTCGCCTTCTTCGAACAGTTCAAACAGGCGCTCGAGGGATTGCGGCTTTCCCGAGGCCAACAGAAAGGCTTCAAGCAGGGGCGCCAGCTCGCGGGGTTCAGTCAGGTTCATGTTTCGACTCGTTATTCGGCTCGGGCTCGCACGTGGATCGCGGCGAACGGCTCATTCTGCACCAGCTCGACCAAAGATTCCTTGACCAGTTCAAGGATCGCCATAAAGGTCACCACCACTCCCAACCTGCCTTCTTCGGCGGTGAACAGCTCGACGAACGGCACGAAACCGCCGCCCTTGAGCCGTTCCAGCACATCGCTCATGCGCTCGCGGGTGGACAGTGCCTCGCGGCTGACCTGGTGGCTTTCAAACATATCGCCACGGCGCAGCACCTCGGCCATGCACATCAAAATCTCTTCCAGTGCGACATCCGGCAACAGCTTGCGCGCCCGGGCTTCCGGGGCGTCGAGCTTGGGCACGATCACATCGCGGCCGACCCGGCTCAAGCCGTCGATGCCTTCGGCGGCGGCCTTGAAGCGTTCGTATTCCTGCAAGCGGCGGATCAGTTCGGCACGCGGGTCGTCTTCTTCGTCTTCGACGGTTTCAGCCCGAGGCAGCAGCATGCGCGACTTGATCTCGGCGAGCATCGCGGCCATCACCAGGTACTCGGCTGCCAGCTCCAGACGCACCGACTGCATCAACTCGACATAGCCCATGTACTGGCGGGTGATTTCCGCCACCGGGATGTCGAGAATGTTGATGTTCTGTTTGCGGATCAGGTACAGCAGCAGGTCGAGCGGACCTTCGAAGGCTTCGAGAAAGACTTCCAGCGCATCCGGCGGAATGTACAGGTCCAGCGGCATTTCCATGACCGCCTGGCCATAGACCATGGCAAACGGCAGTTCCTGCTGGGCGCCGGCCTGGGGATCGACAACGGTTTCCACTGCGGACATTCAGGCCTCGACCATGAACGGCGCGGGGTCGCCGCAACCGACGCGGATCACTTCCGGGTCATCGCCGGTCAGGTCGATCACCGTGGACGCCTTGATCCCGCCGAAACCGCCGTCGATGATCAGGTCCACCTGGTGTTCAAGCAATTGACGCATTTCATAGGGATCGCTCAGCGGGTCTTCGTCGCCGGGCATGATGAGGGTCACGCTCATTAGCGGCTCGCCGAGTTCGGCCAACAGCGCCAAGGCAATTGGATGGCTGGGCACGCGCAGGCCGATGGTGCGCTTCTTCGGATGCAGGAGCAGCCGAGGCACTTCGCGGGTAGCGTTGAGAATAAAGGTGTAAGGCCCCGGCAAATGCGCCTTGAGAATGCGGAACGTGCCGGTGTCGATCTTGGCGTAATTGCCCAGTTGCGACAGGTCGCTGCAGATCAGCGCGAAGTTGTGCTTTTCATCCAGCTGACGCAGGCGCCGAACCCGCTCGATCGCGGTCTTGTCGCCGATCTGGCAACCAATGGCGTAGGAAGAGTCGGTAGGGTAAATCACCACCCCGCCCTTACGGATGATCTCGACCGCCTGTTTGATCAGGCGCGCTTGCGGGTTTTCCGGATGAATCTGGAAAAATTGACTCACATTCTCTACCTGTTCAGACGGCGGCAATAACTGTGTCATGTTTGAACCGACACCACAGGGGTGGAAGGTCCTCGGGAACCGGCCGGTACTGGCCGATCTCGGACCAGCCTCCAGGGCCATGGAAATCACTGCCGGCGCTGACCAGCAGACCGAACTCACGGGCAAGGATCGCCAGGCTGCCCACCTGTTCTGCGGGCTGAAAGCCATTGACCACTTCAATCGCGTGCCCGCCCGCTTGAATATAGTCGGCAATCAGCTTTCGGCGCTTGCTGCGGGTGAAATCGTAGTGCCACGGATGCGCCAGGCTGACCCACGCATTGGCGGCGCGCAACGTGTCGACAGTGTCTTCCAGTGTCGGCCAGTGCAACTTGACGTCGCCCAACTTGCCAGCGCCGAGCCACTTGCGAAAGGCTTCGGCGCGATCCTTTACAAAACCTTCACGTACCATCCAGTCAGCGAAATGCGGACGGGCCGGCGCGTTGCCGCTATCGCCCAGTTCCTGCTGAATCTGCCGGGCGCCATCGAGGGCGCCGGGCATGCCCTTGAGCGCGAGCTTGCGGCTTATTTCTTCCGACCGCAGCCAGCGGCCATCGTGCAATTTGGCAATTGCCTCGACCAACGGCGCGACATTGACGTCGAAACCGTAGCCCAGCACATGAATGGTCGCGCCGCCCCAGGTGCAGGACAATTCGACGCCGTTGACCAGTTGCATGCCCAATTCATCGGCGGCCGCGCGCGCTTCGGCGAGGCCTTCAAGGGTGTCGTGGTCGGTCAACGCCAGGACTCGCACGCCGTTTTCGAACGCACGCGCAACCAGAACCGCAGGCGCCAGGGCGCCATCGGAGGCCGTGCTATGGCAGTGCAAATCAACATTCACGGGGAGTTGTAACCTCAAATCAGCTGACGCTATCGCGCGCCCATATGTTTGTTATTATGCCGCCACATCCAGCTTCTGGCTCTTACTGTGAAACAATTCATCGATTTCATCCCGCTTCTGCTGTTCTTCATCGTTTACAAACTTGATCCACGGGTCGTCGACATCGCTGGCCATGAAGTGACTGTAGGCGGTATTTACAGCGCCACCGCGATGCTGATCATCAGCTCCCTCGTGGTGTACGGTGCGTTGTTCATCAAACAGCGCAAGCTGGAAAAGAGCCAATGGCTGACCCTGATCGCCTGCCTGGTATTCGGCAGCCTGACGCTGGCCTTCCACAGCGAGACCTTCCTCAAGTGGAAAGCGCCGGTGGTCAACTGGCTGTTCGCCGTGGCCTTCATCGGCAGTCACTTCATCGGTGACCGCCTGCTGATCAAACGCATCATGGGCCACGCACTGACCCTGCCGGATCCGGTCTGGACCCGCCTGAACATCGCCTGGATCGGCTTTTTCCTGTTTTGCGGGGCCGCCAACCTGTTCGTCGCCTTCACCTTCCAGAGCATCTGGGTGGACTTCAAGGTGTTCGGCAGCCTGGGCATGACCGTGCTGTTCCTGGTCGCTCAGGGCATCTACCTGTCTCGTCACCTGCACGACGCCGATACCACAACACCAAAAACCGAGGACTGACATGCTCTACGCCATCATTGCCACCGACGTCGCCAACTCGCTGGAAGCCCGCCTGGCCGCGCGCCCTGCGCACCTGGAACGCCTGCAAGCGCTCAAGGGCGAAGGTCGCATCGTATTGGCCGGCCCGCACCCGGCGGTCGACAGCAATGATCCGGGCGCAGCGGGTTTCACCGGCAGCCTGATCGTCGCCGAGTTCGATTCGCTGAGCGCCGCGCAAGCGTGGGCCGATGCCGATCCGTACATCGCCGCTGGCGTGTATGCCAATGTGATCGTCAAACCGTTCAAACAAGTCCTCCCGTAAAAGACCAGAGGCCCCAGTGGCGAGGGGATTTATCCCCGTTGGGTGGCGAAGCCGCCCCAAAGCCATCCAATGCGGTGTGCCTGTCACACCGCAGTCCCTGTTATTGGGACAGCTTCGCTGTCCATCGGGGATAAATCCCCTCGCCACAAAGTCACCTGCACTACAAACCAGTCTTCCCCGGCACTGAACCTTCTCGGTTCTTGCTGCTCTCAATCGCTCATTATTCTCGTTTGTCTGCCGACAACCTGCCCAATATCCATTTGGAAGCAGGTGTCGCGATGCGCAAGGGTCCGTTGTGTCTGATGTTGGTCACGTTGTCGATCATGGCGCCCGCCCATGGTGAGGAAACCACCGAAGGCGGCAGCTCCACGCCATTGTCATTGAGTGCCGGCAGTCAGATCACCGAGTTGCAACAGCGCCTCAAGGTCAGCGAACAGCAGCGGGAAGAACTGAGCAAACAATTGCAAAATGCCGACAACACCCGCGAAAGCGCCCAGCTCGCCCGGTTGCGCCAGGAGAACCAGCGTCTCAAGCTGCAACTCAAGGAAGCCCAGGCCAGCCCGCTCCCGCGTCTGTTGACCGAACAGCAGCAGTGGTTCGTCACCGGTGCCGGAGTAGCGCTATTGGCGCTGCTCTGCGGTATCTTTGCCAGTGGAGCAAGCCGAAAACGTCGGCAATGGCTAAATTGAGTGAGTCATGAGCGAGCTGTTACTGATTGATGATGACCAGGAGTTGTGCGAACTCCTGAGTAGCTGGCTGAGCCAGGAAGGCTTCCAGGTGCGCGCCTGCCACGATGGCCAGAGTGCGCGCAAGGCGTTGGCCGAATCGTCGCCCGCGGCGGTGGTGCTGGACGTGATGCTGCCCGACGGCAGCGGCCTGGAACTGCTCAAGCAACTGCGCAACGATCACGCCGATCTGCCGGTGCTGATGCTTTCGGCCCGAGGCGAGCCGCTGGACCGCATCCTCGGCCTGGAACTCGGCGCCGATGATTACCTGGCCAAGCCGTGCGATCCCCGTGAACTGACCGCCCGACTGCGCGCCGTGTTGCGCCGCAGCCATCCGGCAGCGGTGTCGACTCAACTGGAACTGGGCGACCTGAGCTTCAGCCCGGTGCGTGGCGTGGTCAGCATCGACGAGAAAGAACTGACCCTCACCGTGTCCGAAAGCCGCCTGCTCGAAGCCCTGCTCAAGCAGCCCGGCGAGCCGCTGGATAAACAGGAACTGGCGCAACTGGCCCTCGGCCGCAAGCTGACCCTGTACGACCGCAGCCTGGACATGCACGTCAGCAACCTGCGCAAGAAGATCGGCCCGCACCCGGACGGTCGTCCACGGATCGTCGCCCTGCGTAGCCGCGGTTACTTCTATAGCCTCTGAACCTGCCACCCCCTGTAGGCGTGAGCCTGCTCGCGATGGCAGTGTGTCAGTCGACACTTTCTTGCCAGATACACCGCTATCGCGAGCAGGCTCACGCCTATAGGGGTGTGTTTGTAAGGTTGGACACAAAGCGTCTTTACCCAAGCTTTACGCAGCGCTGACCGCCGCTGACCTTGATCTCCGTAATCTGTACTCATCCGGAACGTACCGGGAACGAGACAAGGAGATACACCATGCGCAAGACTCTTATCGCTCTGATGTTCGCTGCCGCTCTGCCAACCGTCGCCATGGCCATGCCGCAGGATGGTGGCCCGATGGGTGACCCAATGGATGGCGCTCGCCACGGCGGTCAGATGCACGGCATGCACGGCAAAGGACCGTACAGCCAACTCGACCTGTCTCGCGAACAGCGCGAACAGATCCGCAAGATCATGGGCGAGCAGATGCACGAGCGTAAGCAAGTGGTCGAGAAGTATCTGGAAAAACTCTCGCCGGCTGACCAGAAAGCCATGAAGGACGAGATGGCGGCCAACCACAAGAAAGCCGAAGCCGACGTACGCAACCTGCTGAAGCCGGATCAACAGAAGAAATTCGACGAGATCCAGAAGAAACAGGCTGAACGCCGCGCCGAATGGGCCGAGTTCAAGGCGTGGAAAGCGCAACAGCCGCAAAAAGCGCAATAATGTTCTAATCACAGGCCCGGCGGTATATTCCGTCGGGCCTGTTTTTACCGATCCAAATGCAGGAGTGAGCCTGCTCGCGATAGCGGTGTGCCAGTCGACAGAATCGTGTCTGACCCACCGCTATCGCGAGCATGCTCACTCCTACAGGGGTTTTGTGTTTGTTCTGAGGAATTTCTGTGCGTTCATTGTTCTGGCGTATTCTCGCGAGCTTCTGGCTGGCCATCGCTCTGGTGGCCGGGTTGTCCATTCTGCTCGGGCACATGCTCAACCAGGACGCGTGGATCCTCAGCCGTCACCCGGGCCTCAACACATTGGCCAGTGAATGGACGCAAACCTACGAAGCCCAGGGCGAAGAAGCCGCCCAGACGATCCTCGAACAACGCAAACGCCAGTACCACATCGACGTTCAGGTGCTCAACGAAAGCGGTGATCCGGTGGTCCGCGGCACCTTCCCGCGCCGCGCCGCCGCCTTCGAAGCCCGCCAGAACAACGATGACCGCCGCCTGCCCTGGCGGCGCCTGACCGATGAGTTCACCAGCGAAAAAACCGGTGACACCTATCTGTTCATCTTCCGCATCCCGCACCCGGAACTCGACGCCTGGCACCGCGATAGCCTGCTTTGGCCGCTCAGTGCGCTGGGTATTGCGCTGGTGGTACTGACCCTGTTCAGCCTCTTGGTCACGTTCTCCATCACCCGCCCGCTCAGCCGTTTGCGCGGCGCCGTGCATGACCTGGGACAGACCACCTATCAGCAGAACAGCCTGGCGAAACTGGCCAACCGCCGCGACGAATTCGGCGTGCTGGCCACCGACTTCAATCGCATGGGTGCGCGCCTGCAAAGCCTGATCGGCAGTCAGCGGCAATTGCTGCGTGATGTGTCCCACGAACTGCGCTCACCGCTGGCACGGTTGCGGATTGCCTTGGCGCTGGCGGAACGGGCCAACCCAGAGGAACGCGAGAAACTCTGGCCACGACTGACACGCGAGTGTGATCGGCTGGAAGCGTTGATCAGTGAAATTCTGGTATTGGCGCGAGTCGATGCCGACAACGCCAGTGCTGAAGAGGTGGATCTGAATACGTTGCTCGGCACGTTGCAGAAGGACGCGAAACTGGCATCGCCCGAACAGATCGTGCGTCTTGATGCCGAACCGCAGCTGAATCTGAAGGGCTGGCCGACCATGATCGAGCGCGCCGTCGATAACCTGCTGCGCAATGCCCAGCGCTTCAACCCGGAAGGTCAAGCGATTGAAATGCAGGCCTCGCGTCAGGGCGAAAAAATTGTCGTGAGCGTGCGCGACCATGGCCCGGGGGTGCAGGCTGAGCATTTGAGCCAGTTGGGCGAACCGTTTTACCGGGCGCCGGGGCAGACGGCGGCGGGACATGGCCTGGGCCTGGCGATTGCCCGGCGAGCGGCGGAACGCCATGGTGGGAGTTTGACGCTGGCCAATCATCCGCAGGGCGGGTTTATTGCGAGTCTGGAATTGCCGCTTGTACCCGGCGCCGTCGTCCAACCCTAAAGGCCACCCTCACCCCAGCCCTCTCCCGGAGGGAGAGGGGGCCGAACGAGGTGTCTGGCGCCCTGCATCGACCTGACAAACCGAGTTGATTATGGATGCTGAATCCGTAATCAACTCTGTATCCGAATTGAACCGAAGTCGATTATGGATTCAGCGAAGAACGTTCAGGTCGGCGTATCTCTACAACATCCCCCAATCAGTCCCCTCTCCCTCCGGGAGAGGGTCAGGGTGAGGGGCTTTTGATCTTCAGGCTTTACCCGGCCAGGCGCTGACGAACTCGGCCAGGTCAACCTTCTCCGCCACACGCGGCTCTTTCTGCGGGGTGCCCAGGTACAGGAACGCGATCACCTCTTCCCCTTCCGCCAGCCCCAGCCCTTGGGCCACATGCTTGGAATACGCCAGATCACCGGTGCGCCACACCGCACCAATCCCCTGCGCATACGCCGCCAGCAAAATCCCGTGGGCGGCACAACCGGCCGCCAGCAACTGCTCGGCTTTCGGGTATTTGGAGTGATCCTGCAACTTCGCAATCACCACAACCACCAACGGAGCACGCAGCGGACCGTTGCGTGCCTTGTCGATCATCGCTTCAGTGACTTCGCCTTCCTGCATTTGCGCGGCTTCGGCCAGCAACTCGCCCATCTGCTCGCGTGCCGAGCCTTCGACGGTCAGGAAACGATAAGGCTGCAAGTGCCCGTGATCCGGCGCACGCAGGGCCGCGGAGAACAACGCTTCGCGCTGTGCGGCGGTGGGGGCCGGTTCGACCAGTCGTGGAACGGAAACACGGTTGAGCAAAGCGTCGAGAGCCTGCATCGGCCACCTCCTGAGAAAAATGTGCAGCTATTCTAGCGGTATCTGCCAACCGGGTGCCGGTTTACATGCCTGCCCCCACGGGTAGAATGGCGCCCTTCCCACATCAGCCCGAGCGGACTTCATGGCGTTGCCGACCTTACGGATCATTGGTTTCATCATCGGCATCTTCCTGATCACCCTGGCCGTGGCCATGGTCGTGCCGATGGCCACCCTGGTGATTTTCGAGCGCACCAGCGACCTGCCGTCGTTCTTATGGGCGAGCATGATCACCTTCGTCGCCGGCCTCGCGCTGGTGATTCCCGGCCGGCCGGAACACATTCATCTGCGCCCCCGCGACATGTATTTGCTGACCGTCAGCAGCTGGCTGGTGGTGTGTATTTTCGCCGCACTGCCATTTCTGCTGACCCAGCACATCAGCTACACCGACTCGTTTTTCGAAAGCATGTCCGGCATCACCGCGACCGGTTCGACCGTGCTCAGCGGGCTCGACACCATGTCCCCGGGGATTCTGATGTGGCGCTCGCTGCTGCACTGGCTCGGCGGCATCGGCTTCATCGGCATGGCGGTGGCAATTTTGCCGTTGCTGCGCATCGGCGGCATGCGCCTGTTCCAGACCGAATCCTCGGACCGTTCGGAAAAGGTCATGCCGCGCTCGCACATGGTGGCGCGGCTGATTGTGGCAGCGTATGTCGGCATCACCATCCTCGGCAGCCTGGCGCTCTGGTGGGCCGGGATGAGCCCGTTCGATGCAATCAACCATGCGATGTCGGCGATCTCCACGGGCGGGTTCTCGACCTCCGACCAGTCCCTGGCCAAGTGGACACAACCGGCCGTGCACTGGGTCGCGATCGTGATCATGATCCTCGGCAGCCTGCCGTTCACTCTCTACGTGGCGACATTGCGCGGCAACCGCAAGGCGTTGATCAGGGATCAGCAGGTGCAGGGTTTGTTGGCGATGTTGCTGGTGACCTGGCTGGTACTCGGCACCTGGTACTGGTGGACGACCAAACTGCACTGGCTGGAGGCGTTGCGGCATGTCGCGCTGAACGTGACCTCGGTGGTCACCACCACCGGGTTTGCCCTGGGCGACTACAGCCTGTGGGGCAACTTCTCGTTGATGCTGTTCTTCTATCTGGGTTTTGTTGGTGGCTGTTCCGGCTCGACAGCGGGCGGGATCAAGATTTTCCGCTTCCAGGTCGCCTACATCCTGCTCAAGGCCAACCTTAACCAGCTGATTCACCCACGCGCGGTGATCAAGCAGAAGTACAACGGCCACCGCCTCGACGAAGAGATCGTGCGCTCGATTCTGACCTTCTCGTTCTTCTTCGCCATCACCATCTGCGTGATTGCCCTGCTGCTGTCGCTGCTCGGTGTCGACTGGATGACCGCGCTGACCGGCGCCGCGAGCACCGTGTCCGGCGTCGGCCCGGGCCTGGGTGAAACCATCGGGCCGGCGGGCAACTTCGCCACCCTGCCGGATGCCGCCAAGTGGATTCTGTCGTTCGGCATGCTGCTCGGCCGCCTGGAAATCATTACGGTGTTTGTGCTGTGCATTCCGGCCTTTTGGCGTCACTGACCGCGTTCGGCGCCTGCAACAACCGCGTCCGGTAATCGCCGGGCGTGGTGTCGAACCAGCGGCGGAAGGCGCGGAAGAAATTACTCGGATCGGCAAATCCCAGCAGATAAGCGATCTCCAGCAGGGTCATGCTCGGTTGCGCCAGATACTGTTCGGCCAGTTCGCGGCGGGTGTCATCGAGCAACTGCTGAAAACTGGTGCCCTCCTCCTGCAAGCGGCGCTGCAAGGTCCGTTGCGACAGGTGCAGGGTCTGCGCCACGGTGTCGCGCTTCGGTTCGCCTTGTGGCAACAACCGGCACAACACCTGCCGCGCCTTGTGGGTCACGCGGCTTTCGGAAAAGCGCGCCAGATATTCCCCGGCAAACCGGTCGTGCAGCAGCGCCATCGCTTCATTGGCCGTCGGTAGCGGCGCTTCCATATCCGCGCGTTCGAAGATCAGCGCGTCATACGGTGCGTTGAACACCAGGGGCGCGTGAAAGGCTTGTTTATACGGCTCCAGATCGTCGGGCTGATCGCCCTGCACCAACACTTTGACCGGGTGCAGCGTGCGCCCGGTCAACCAGCCGCACAGGCCCAGCGCGCAGGCCAGCGAGGCTTCGGCGCTTTGTCGGGTCGGCGGCAGATGATCGCCGTGCACGGTCAGAATCAGCGCATAACCTTCATCGAGCAGGCGAAAACTCAGGTCGGCACTTTCGGCAATGATCCGTTGATAACGCACCAAACGTTGAAAGCCTTCGGCCAGCGTGTTGCTCGACATCAACGCGTAGCCGGCGACATGAAACGACGCCGGCCGCACCACTTTGCCCATGTTCAGGCCGATCGCCGGGTTACCGGACAACTCGACCGCCCGTTGCCACAGGCGGGTCATGGAATCTTGCGGGAAACGTGCATCCGGATCATCCAGAGCCGCGTAATCGAGCCCCAGCTGCTTGAACAGAGCCCGGCAATCCAGGCCGTCCATCTCCAATGCTTTGACAATCCCCATCGCCCAGCTTGCAGAAGTCGTTCGTTCGCTCATGGCGTTTTTCTTTTACATGATGGCCCGCATGCTACGGCCCGATTTGCGAAGGATACTAAAGTGGCGCCGATTGTCACTGGCCCACCCCCATGATCACTCTAGACTCAAATAGGCTACCCGCAGAACAACTCGTCGCCAGAACAATAACCACAGAGAACGCGGTCGTGGAAAACATAAAGCATTTCAACAGCTTCGCTGAGTTCTATCCGTATTACCTCAGCGAGCACAGCAACAGCACCTGTCGGCGCCTGCATTTCATCGGCACGACACTGGTGATCCTTATTCTGGCCCTGACTCTCGCCAAAGGCGCCTGGCTGCTATTGTTGGCCTTGCCGCTGGCCGGCTACAGCTTCGCCTGGATCGGGCATTTCTTTTTCGAGAAAAACCGCCCGGCGACGTTTCAGCATCCGCTGTACAGCCTGCTCGGCGACTTCGTCATGTACCGCGACATGATCCTGGGTCGCGTGGCGTTCTGAACAACCCGACGAGGATGGCCAATGAACGCCAATGCCCGTTTCACCCACATGAAAGACGGCACCCAGGAAGACTGGGCAATCATTGCGGCGGATTTCAGTGCCTACGCCAGACAATTGCCGGCGCGGATCATGACCCACCTGAAATTGCTCGAAGGGGATTTCGGCGGCTTCCCGGTGGACCGCCTGACCCACTCGCTGCAAACCGCAACCCGAGCCTTGCGCGACGGGCGCGATGAGGAATATGTGGTGTGCGCGCTGCTGCACGACATTGGCGACACCTTGGGCTCCTACAACCACCCGGACATTGCCGCAGCGATCCTCAAGCCGTTCGTCAGTGCCGAGAACCTGTGGATGGTCGAGAAGCACGGCATCTTTCAGGGCTACTATTTCTTCCATCACCTGGGCATGGATCGGCATCTGCGCGAGCAGTTCAAAGAGCACCCGCAGTTCCAGGCGACCGCCGAATTTTGTGCCAAGTACGATGCGGCGGCGTTTGATCCAGCCTATGACACCCTGCCGCTGAGTTTCTTCGAACCGATGGTGGAAAGGCTGTTTGCGCAGCCGAAGAACTCGATTTACAAAGCCGCAATGGAAGAACACACCACCACCGCTTGATGTTGTTTGTACTGGCCTCATCGCTGGCAAGCCAGCGATGAGGCCCTCTAAACCACCCGAGACTCAGGCCAGTTCCGCGACTTTAGCCGCCTTGAGCTGCGCTTCGCGCGCCTGGGCATCCGCCAGGCGATACAACTCGATCGTGCCGTCCCAATGCTCGATCAACGCCGTGCACGATTCCACCCAGTCGCCGCAATTGAGGTAATCGACCTCGCCAACCTTGCGGATCTCGGCATGGTGAATGTGCCCGCAGACCACACCATGCAGCTCGCGCTTCACGCATTCATGGGCGATGGCTTCTTCGAAGTCGCTGATGAAGCTCACCGCGGTTTTTACCTTGTGCTTGAGATACGCCGACAACGACCAGTACCCGTAGCCATACCGCGCACGCCAGTGATTGAGCCAGCGGTTGAGGGTCAGGGTGAATTCGTAGGCCGAATCGCCGAGGAAGGCCAGCCAGCGATGATAGCGGGTGATCACATCGAACTGATCGCCGTGAATCACCAGCAAATGCCGCCCGTCTGCCGTGACATGCACCGCCTCGTCGACCAACTGGATATTGCCCAGAATCAGCTTCGAATAGCGGCGCAGGAATTCGTCGTGGTTGCCGGTGACGTAAATCACTTCGGTGCCGCGCTTGCTCATGGTCAGCAAGCGGCGGATCACGTTGGTGTGCGCTTGTGGCCAATACATGCCGCCACGCAGTTTCCAACCGTCGATGATGTCGCCGACCAGGTAGATCTTGTCGGCGTGATAGCCCTTGAGAAACGTCGACAAGTGTTCCGCCTGGCAATCCCGCGTGCCCAGGTGCACGTCTGAAATCCACAAGGTGCGCACTCGCTGTTTACGGCTGGGTTTGGCAAGCTCGGCGCTGGTCATGGGCAACCCTCTACGATGTTTTCGCCAGAGTGCGCCCGTCCGGTTAATCGACCATGACAGGCGCGAGTCAGTCCTGTGACAACGCATCCGGCGCGGGCCGGTGTAGACTGGCGATCACTTCGGAGACGAACTGCGATGCGACCGATCCTCACCCTGCGCGACTACACCCATGATCTGATCGTCCACAGCCACGAGCACGCTCAACTGGTGTTCGGGTTATCGGGCGCGCTGGATTTCGAGGTCGAGGGCCAGGGCAGTCAGGTGCGCCAGCAGAGTTTCGTGGTCGTCCCGTCCGGCGCCCATCATGCCTGCGGCAGCCCTGATGGCAGTCGCTGCCTGGTGCTCGACATCCCTGAGGGGCCGTGGGTAACAGAGTCATTGGGCGAGCATGCCGAGGCCAGTCGCCGCCTGCTCGACAATCCGGCGCGCCGGACACTGGATACCGGGCAAAGCCAATTGGTCAGCTGGCTGGCCAGCAGCCCCATCAGTGATCCGCTGATCGCTCGCCAGGGTGCCGTGTTGCTGCTGGCCAGCCTCAATCATGCCAGGCCGGCCGAACTCGCCGCGCGCCGCCTGCCCTACGCAGCGCTGGACGCGCACATCGAGCAATACGCCGCCTATCCACTGCAAGTCGCCGACCTGGCGCGCATCGCCGGCCTGTCCAGCGCGCGCCTGCATGCGCGGTTCATGGCCGAATGCGGACAGACGCCGATGGACTACATTCGCAGCCGGCGCCTGCATCTGGCGGTGCGACTGTTACGCGACACTGCACTGCCGATCGGCGAAGTAGGCAGCCGCGTAGGCTACAGCTCGCAAAGTGCTTTTTCAGCCGCAGTCCTGCGTGAGTTCGGTTCATCACCCGGCCAGCTTCGGCGCGAGTCCTGCAACAAAAGACGCTAGTCTGCCGACAGACTTATCAGCCTGCATACGATTCAATGTGCAGGCGCCGCCGAAGGCTGCGCCTACCGTTGAATATGTGCCTGAATTAAGGATTGCGATGACCCCGCGTACCGCCCTTGGCGCCCTGCATATTGGCGCCCTGATGTTCGGCCTGACCGGTGTGTTCGGCAAACTCGCTGCGGCATCACCTGCCGTGATCGTGTTCGGCCGTGCCGCGTTCGCCGTGCTCGCCCTGGCTTTTTTTGCCCGTTTCGCCAGCCAGAACGGCTGGCAAAAACTCCAGGCTGTGGACTGGCGACGCCTCGCCCTCAGCGGTGTGTTGCTGGCCGGGCATTGGGTGAGCTTTTTCGTTTCGGTAAAAATCGCCGGGGTGGCGATTGCGACGCTGGGCTTTGCCAGTTTCCCGGCGTTCACGGTGATTCTCGAAGGGCTGATCTTCCGCGAACGCATCCGCGCCAACGAGATCGTGCTGGTGGTGCTGGTCACGGTCGGTCTGGTGCTGGTGACGCCGGCGTTCGATCTGGCCAGTGGCGCGACCACCGGCCTGCTTTGGGCGGTGCTGTCCGGCCTGTTGTTTTCCCTGCTGTCACTGACCAATCGCGCCAGCTCCGGGCGCATCCCGGCGGTGCAGGCGGCGCTGTGTCAGAACGTCGTGGTCGCCGTGTGCCTGCTGCCGGTCGCGGCGCCGCAACTCAGCGAAGTGCGCGCACTGGACTGGCTGTGGATCGGCCTGCTCGGGGTGTTCTGCACCGGGGTGGCCCACAGCCTGTTCGTGGCCAGTCTGGCGGTGATCAAGGCGCGCACGGCAGCGGTGGTGTTTGCGATGGAACCGGTTTACGGCATCACCGTTGCCTGGCTGCTGTTTGATGAGAACCCGACACTGCGGATGTTGCTCGGTGGTGCACTGATCATCGTCGCGATCGTCGTGTCGGCGCGGATGTCAGGCCATGCGGACAAGAAAACCGTCGCCGCCGAGGCCGCGTCTCACTGAGTGCGGTCGTTGTGGCCGAGGTCGCGGTCAGGGTCGATCTGATCGCGCACCCGTTGCTTCAACACCTTGGCTTCGGGAAAGCCACCGTCGGCCTTGCGCTCCCAGATCTGCACGCCAGCGCAGGTGATGTGAAACACCCCGCCGGTGCCCGGCACCAACGAGACTTTGCCGAGGTCGTCGGCAAAGGTGCTGAGCAACTCCTGGGCCAGCCATGCGGCGCGCAACAGCCATTGGCATTGCGTGCAATAGGTGATGACAACTTCTGCTTTTGCGGCGGTCATGTTCGCTGAAACTCCTGAGACAGAGGGCGCCGCTATAATAGCCGGCTTTACAGTTTGCCCCGAGACTCACAATGCGCCGTCTGCTGCTCTGCCTGCTGCTTGGTTTCCTGCCCTTGTTCGTTCACGCCAGCGCCCCTGCCAACGAAGCTACGCGGCCAAAAGTCGGCCTGGTGCTGTCCGGTGGCGCTGCGCGTGGCCTGGCGCACATCGGCGTGCTCAAGGCGCTGGAAGAGCAAGGTATCAAGATCGACGCGATTGCCGGCACCAGCATGGGCGCGGTGGTCGGCGGCCTGTATGCCTCGGGCTACAAGATCGACGAGCTGGAAAAACTCGCCCTGAACATCGACTGGCAACAGGCGCTGTCCGACGCCCCGCCCCGGGAAGACGTACCGTTTCGGCGCAAGCAGGATGATCGCGACTTCCTGGTGAAACAGAAGCTGAGCTTTCGCGACGACGGCAGCCTCGGCCTGCCGCTGGGGGTGATTCAGGGGCAGAACCTCGCACTGTTGCTGGAGAGCCTGCTGGCGCATACCAGCGATACACGGGATTTCGACAAGCTGCCGATCCCGTTCCGCGCCGTCGCCACCGACATCGCCAATGGCGAAAAAGTGGTGTTCCGCAAGGGTCACCTGCCCCAGGTGATTCGCGCCAGCATGTCGATCCCGGCGGTGTTCGCCCCGGTGGAACTCGATGGCCGGTTGCTGGTGGACGGCGGCATGACCGACAACATCCCCCTCGACGTGGCGCGGGAAATGGGGGTCGACGTCGCCATCGTCGTCGATATCGGAACGCCCCTGCGCAACAGCAAGCAGCTGACCACCGTGGTCGACGTACTGAACCAGTCGATCACCCTGATGACCCGGCGCAACTCCGAAGAGCAACTCGCGGCCCTGAAACCGTCGGATGTCCTTATCCAGCCGGCGCTGGCGGCGTTCGGCGTCACCGACTTCGGCAAGGCGCAGGACATGATCGACGCCGGTTACCGCGCGACGCGAATTCTCGACGCCCGCCTCGCCGTGCTCAAATCCGCCGAATCCCAGGATGCCGAACTCAACGCTGCCCGCTCGCCGGGCCAGCGCACACCGATCATCACCGCGATCAAGGTCGAGAACAATTCGAAAGTCGATGACGATGTCATTCGTTACTACATCCGCCAGCACATCGGCGAACCGCTGGACCTGGGGCGCCTGCACTCGGACATGGGCACCCTGTATGGCCTCGACTACTTCGAGCAGGTGCAATACCGCGTCGTGCACAAGGGGCAGGATCACACCTTGGTCATCAGTGCCCGTGGCAAGCGCAGCGGCACCGATTACCTGCGGGTCGGCCTCAACCTGTCGGACGATATGCGTGGCGACAGCGCTTTCAACCTCGGTGCCAGTTACCGGGTCAACGGCATCAATCGGCTCGGCGCGGAATGGCTGACCCGCGCGCAAATTGGCGATAAGCAGGAGCTGTACAGCGAGTTCTACCAGCCGCTGGACGTCGGCTCGCGCTACTTCATCGCCCCGTCGGTGGTGTTCGAAGCGCAGAACGTCGATGCCGTGCTCGATAACGATCCGATCGCGCAGTACCGCGTCGAACGCTATGGCATGGCGCTGAATGTCGGCCGGCAGATCGGCAACAACGGTGAAGTGCGCTTTGGCGTCGGCGAGGCGTGGGGCAAGGCTGACGTGCGCATTGGCGATCAGGACCTGCCCAGCGAGCATTTCAACGAAGGCTTCTATGCGCTGAAGTACTCCTACGACTCGCTGGACAACGTCTACTACCCGCACGAAGGCAAGGACATCAGTCTGACACTGCTGCAATTCGAACCGAGCCTGGGGTCAGACACACGCTACAGGCAATGGGAATTCAAACTCGATAAAGCCATGAGCCGCGGGCCGGACACGCTGATACTCGGCGGGCGTTACGGGCGCACACTCGACGACACCAACGTGGTCACTTCCAGCTTCCTGCTCGGCGGTGCGCGGCAGTTGTCGGGCTTCCGTGAGGATGCGATTTCGGGACAGAACGTCAGCCTGTTGCGGGCGGTGTATTACCGCCGCCTGACCCCGCGCGCCTACCTGCCGCTGGACTTCCCGCTGTACGCCGGTGCTTCGCTGGAGCGTGGTCGGGCATGGAACAACGACAATGAATTCGACAGTGGCTACATCAACGCCGCCAGTGTATTTATCGGGTTCGATACACCATTGGGGCCGTTGAATTTCAGTTACGGGCTGAATGATGCCAACGAGCAGGCGGTGTACCTGAATCTCGGCCAGACCTTCTGATCAATCAGGTCTGACAGGCCGTGTTCGCGAGCGAGCCCGCTCCCATAGTTGGAATGCTTTTCAACGGTGGGAGCGGGCTCGCTCGCGAAAGCAATCATCCAGCGCCCCTGAAAATACCGGTGACTCAACAATCAACGAATCCCCGCCAACAAGGTTCGAGCGGTTTGCCTGAGGGGTTCGTCGCCCTCCTTGAGCAATTCATTGAGCAACGCAATCGCACTGTCGATGTCTCCGTCATCAATGCAGTTCTGTGCCTGCTCGAGCTTGCCGGCACCTGCATCGCCCTCCTCTTCCGGCATCTGCAGCTCCAGCGTTTCCAGGGGCAGCGACGGCGGCGGATCAGCAAACTCGTTGAGAAAGTCATCGTCCAGCGGCTGAGCCTCGGGCTCGGGGATCCATTCCAGCTCCGCTTCTTCGCTGGCCGCCGGAAGCTCAAAGTCCTGCGGCAGCACTTGCAGACGGCTACCCTGCGGTGCTTCGTCCAGCGTTGATCGCGGCGGCGCCGCACGGCTGTCCTCCAGATCCCAACTGGCGGCCGTCGACAATTCATCCAGCTTCAGCTCGAAATGATCTTCGGGCGCTGCCGGCTCAGGCTCAGCGACAACCACCGGCGCGACACTGGCAGCCACCGGCGCAACAGTCGCCAATGGCGCAGCACTCGACAGTTTCGGATGACGCTCGCGCACCGCCTGCAGCTCTGCGGCCTCTACACCGAGTTCACGCAGGTGCTGTTCCTGTTGCTCATACGCTGCGCTATCACCCTGACGCCCGAGCACTTCCAGCTGTTTCAGGCCGAGGTCGATGCGTTGCGGTTCTTTGTGCAAAGCCTCGCGCAGCAGGCCAACCGCTTCACCCAGCCGTCCGTACGCCAGATAAATCCCCACCGCTTCCAGCACATCGCCCGCCGCGGGTTCTTCGCGATGCTCGGCTGTAGCGTGGGGCCTGACGGGATGACTGTCGGCCACTTCCTCGATTTGCGTGTCGTTGCCGGACGGCCACAATGGCAGCGGTGTTTCATCCTGTTTTGACTGACGACGACGGCGAATAACCACGCCGGCAATCAGTCCGCCAAGCAACAGCAACAAACCACCCAGCCACCAGCCATTCGGGGAGTCGTCAGCCGCGGCGACCGGCGCAGCCACCTGGGCCGGCGTCGGCGTGACCACCGCAGGCGGTGGCGGTTTCTGCAGTTCGGTCAGTCGGGTCTGCAGTTCACCCAACTGTTTCTTGCCATCGGCGATGAGCGCCTGCTGTTCCTGCAGTTTTGCGTTCAATTCATCGACGGTTTTTTGCAACTGCTGGTTGTGCAGGGTGCTGGCGGCCAGCTGTTCGGCAAGCGCATCGCTGGCCGCTGCGGCGGGCGGTGGCGGCACCGGCGCCACTGCGCGTTTGCCCTGGGCTGCCTGAGTCGGCGCGGTGGTCGGTTCGACCGTGGGGAATTCAGAGGATTGCGGGCGCGGATCCGGCTCATCGGTGGCCGGTACGATACCGGGCGAGCCCGGCGGGTCGATCAACACGGTGTACTCGCGCAGCAGGCGCCCATTGGGCTGATTGAGCTGCACCAGAAAATTCAGAAAAGGTTCGTTGACCGGTTTACTCGAGGTCACCCGGACCAGTTGGCGACTGCCGTGCAGAATCGGCGTGAATTTGAGGTCGTTGAGGAAGAACACCCGCTCGACCCCGGCGCGACCGAACTCATCCGCCGTCGCCAGGCTGATCGACAGATCGCTCTGGGTGAGCGCGCCGACATCCACCAGCGCGATGTCGGCCTTGAGCGGCTGATTGAGGGCTGAATGAACCGTGATGTCACCCAGCCCAAGGGCCACCGACGCGGTCGAATAGCTGAATACACCAGCGACCAGCAACCTTTTGGCGCCACCGCGCAGTACCACGTGCCAACTTGCGAGCATGAGCATCCCTTAAATAAGCAAAACCGGTTTCTATGCGTTCGCACATCCGGTACGAACACGATATTGCCCAGTAGTTCTTATAGTCTGCTCAGCGCGATCCCTCAAAAAACCGGCACGCGGTTATGCCTCAAGACTTTTCCAGATTGCCCAGAATGTGCCCGTGAACGCGCATGCACACCTTCAGATCCGCTTCGTCGACGCCTTCGAACAATTCGTGGCGCAGTTGCGTGGCAATGGTTTCGATTTGTTCGATCAGCGGCAAGGCGGGCGCGCAGAGCACGATTTTTTTCGCCCGACGGTCTTCCATCACGGACTGGCGTTGCACCAGGCCCTGGCTTTCCAGACTATCGAGCAAGCGTGCAAGGGTCGGCCCTTCGACACCGACGCTTTGCGCCAGCTCACGTTGCGTCGGCGCGTCTTCAAAGCGCGCCAGGTGCAGCAGCACCAGCCAGCGTGCCTGGGACAGGCCCAGACCCGCGAGGCGGCGGTCCAGTTCGGCACGCCAGCCACGGGACATCTGGGCCAGTTGCATGCCAAAGCGGTGTTGATCGGTTAACGGCATAAAACACTCATGGTTAGACTGACAAATAGAGAAAAACTAATTATTAGTCAGCTAAGCATGGCCTGCAGTTATAGGCAAGAGTCGACCTGTACTGAATCGTTACAACTGTCTGGCGTCTGGCGCAATCGCCCTCTCACATTTCAAATTCAGATTGCAGCGCAGCCCGCACGCAGTACAGCACGCCCTCCGGCACACGCCCGGCAAACAGCTCGGCCACCTCGGCGACCGACGGTAACTCGCCCTCGCCATCAAGGAAGGCATCCTGCACTTCGCCCATCAAGTCTTCCGGCAAATCCAGCGCCTGCTCCAGCGACAACTGCTGCTTGCCGATGGCTTCAGCGAGCATGGCGTAGACGTTCTTCTCCGAACACTGCAACTGCCCGGCGATCTGCAACGGCGTCATGCCGGCGCGGGCCAGGGTGATCAATTCGTGGCGCACGTCGGCCACCGCTTTGGGTGCCTCGGCCTCGCCGCCGAGCACTTCGAGGAACGCCTCGCCATAGCGTTCCAGCTTGCGCGCGCCGACGCCGCTGACCCGGGCCATCTCCGCCAGGGACGTCGGCTGGCTGCGCAGCATTTCCAGCAAGGTCGAGTCGGGAAAGATGACGTACGGCGGCACGCCGTGCTCTTCCGCCAGTTTGCGCCGCAGGGCGCGCAACGCTTCCCACTGTTCGCGCTCCTCGCCGCGCACCAATTGGCTGGCCGGGCTCTTGCTGGTGGTCTTGGCGGTAACTTGCGGCTTGAGATCGCGGCGCAATTCCAGGGTCACTTCACCCTTGAGCAGTGGTCGGCAGCTGTCGTTCAAACGCAGCCCGCCATACCCTTCGTGATCGACATCGGCCAGCCCGCGCGCGACCAACTGGCGAAACAGCGAACGCCATTCGCTTTCGCTGAGCGCCTTGCCGACGCCGTACACCGACAGATGCTGATGGCCGAAGCTGCGGACCTTTTCGTTGTCCTTGCCCAGCAAAACATCCACCAGATGACCTACGCCATAACGCTGGCCGGTGCGGAAAATCGCCGACAACGCCTGACGTGCCGGCTCGGTGGCGTCCCAGGTCTGCACGCCATCGACGCAGTTGTCGCAATGGCCGCACGGCTCGGGCATGTCTTCATCGAAGTAGGCCAGCAGCGTCTGGCGACGGCAGCGGGTTTCTTCACACAGCGAAAGCATGGCGTCGAGCTTGTGCTGCTCCAGACGCTTGTGCCGCTCATCGCCTTCGGAGTTCTGCAGCATCTGCTTGAGCATCACCACGTCTTGCAGACCGTAGGCCATCCACGCATCCGCCGGCAGACCGTCACGGCCACCACGCCCGGTTTCCTGGTAATACGCCTCAAGGGATTTCGGCAGATCGAGGTGTGCGACAAAGCGCACGTTGGGCTTGTCGATACCCATGCCGAACGCGACGGTGGCGACCATGATCAAGCCTTCCTCATTGAGGAAACGCTTCTGGTGATAGGCACGCAGATCGTTGGGCAGGCCGGCGTGATACGGCAGCGCCGGGAAGCCTTGTTCGCTGAGGAACGCCGCCACTTCTTCGACCTTCTTGCGCGACAGGCAATAGACAATGCCGGCATCGCTGCGCCGCTCGGCGAGGAACGCCAGCAACTGCTTGCGCGGCTGCTCCTTGGGCACGATCCGATAGAAGATGTTCGGCCGGTCGAAGCTCGACAGGAAACGCTCGGCGTTCTGCAGATGCAGGCGGGTAACGATTTCTTCGCGGGTACGCTTGTCGGCGGTGGCGGTCAGGGCAATGCGCGGCACGTCGGGAAACATTTCCGCCAACTGGCCCAGTTGCAGGTATTCCGGACGGAAATCGTGGCCCCATTGCGACACGCAGTGCGCTTCGTCGATGGCGAACAGCGCGATGTTCAGCCCTTGCAGGAACGACAACATGCGCGGCTGCACCAGGCGCTCGGGCGCCAGATAGAGCATCTTCACTTCGCCACGCTTGATACGGGCTGCGAGGTCGCGCTGTTGCTCGGCGCTGAGCGTGGAGTTCAATGCGGCGGCCGCTACGCCCAGTTCTTCGAGGGTGGCGACCTGATCGTCCATCAAGGCGATCAACGGCGACACCACCACTGCCAGGCCTTCGCGCAGCAGCGCCGGCACCTGGAAGCACAGGGACTTGCCGCCACCGGTAGGCATCAGCACCAGCGCATCACCGCCGCTGGCCACGCGCTCAATGATTGCACCCTGACGGCCACGGAAACTGTCGTAGCCGAAGATGTCCTTGAGGACGCGTTGAGCCTGTTCGAGCATAAAAACTCCAAAAATCTACCGAAACATCCCTGCACAGGCTGGTTCAGGACAGCCAAGGCTGCTTAAACAAAACGTAAGAGCGCATTGCCAGACAATCGCAATACGAGCAGGGAGCGCAAAACGCGGCAGTATACCCGAGCCCTCCCCGGCAGGGGGTGCCGCTGAGAAGACACCCTCAAACCTGTCACATAAATCCCACAGGGTTATTGGTGTTGCCTGTAATTACGGCAAATCTGCCGTGCGGCTGGCTTGAGCGCGCAAGAAGGCCTAGAATTCCCGCATTGTTTATTCCCCCAAGGTAGCCCCGTAATGTCCTTCGCTGAGCAACTGACCCGCCTGCAAGTTTTCCTCGATGCCGACGAGCTGCATGACGAGGCGCTGGATTACGTGGCCGCCCACGGGTACCTGACCGCGCTGTCGATCTGCGCAGAAGAGGTACCGGAGCGTGAGTGGATCGACGCCCTGTTCGCTGAAGAGCCGCATTACAGCAGCGACGCCCAGCGCGAAGAGATCGAAGCCACCCTGATCGGCCTCAAGGCACACATCGCCCGTCAACTGGCGTCCGACGAAGAATTCGAGCTGCCATGCGAACTGGATCTGGGCGACGAGCCGGACGACTCCGAACTGCGCGGCTGGTGCATCGGTTTCATGGAAGGCGTGTTCCTGCGTGAAGCGGCCTGGTTCGAAACCGCCGAAGAAGAGGTCAGCGAAATGCTCCTGCCGATCATGGTCGGTTCGGGCCTGTTCGACGAACAGCCAGAGTTCGAAGACATCGCCAAGGACGCCAACCTGATGGACGACATGATCGTGCAAATTCCGGAAGCCCTGACTGCGCTGTACCTGCTGTGCCAGGCGCCTGACGAAAAACCGGCGATCCTCAAGCCACGTCACCACTAAGCTCCGGCCTATGGACAACCCCATAGGCAACCGCCCCCTGATGTTGCGCTACATCCTGCTGGCCATCGGCTGGCTCAGCGTGGCATTGGGGGTGATCGGGATCTTCCTGCCCGTACTGCCTACCACTCCTTTCCTCCTGCTGGCGGCCGCCTGTTTCGCCCGCAGCTCTCCGCGTTTCTATCGCTGGCTGGTCGAACACCCGAAACTGGGTCCGTGGATTCGCGACTACCTCGACGGCAACGGCATTCCGCTCAAGGGCAAGGTCTACGCGATCGGGCTGATGTGGGCGAGCATTCTGTTCTCGTGCTACCTGGTACCGATGCCGTGGGCACGGGGGTTCATGCTGACCAGTGCGGTGTTGGTGACGGTTTATATTCTTCGGCAGAAGACGCTGCAAAAGCCCTGATACCCTCCACTCGATCGACCTCTGAAGATACAACAGACAGCACCAAGGCCACCGCTCGTCGAAAAACGCTCCGCACCTGTCAGATCTGACAGGTGCGCTTTCCCCCACAAAGCGCTCTGATAACTCCTGCCCGCCCACCGTCCAGGAGCCGTAAACATGGCCACAGCCAAATCCAGCGACAACACCATATTGGCGCTATTCCCTCCCCACGCTCCAGACGCCACCACCCCGGTGGTCGGTGCTGTCTATGGTGTGCCCAAACATGTCTACGACCTCAAGCCCATGGGCCTGACCATCGTCGTCGACCCGCCGCAATCTGGCACGCTGCAAGAAGGCGATGTCATTCGGCTACGGCTCAACGGCGCCGATACCGAAGCCACAAAGACCGTCCTGGCTGGCGAAGAAAATTCCCGTCACACCCTGTATCTGCCCAAGGGCCTGCTGCTGACTGATCGCGTCAATACCCTCGTTTACACCATCACCCGCATCAGCGAGAACAAAGGCACCTCCACGCCGGAGCTGACTCTGCTGTACAACACCATCCGCCCCGGCATCGAGGACCGCTCGCCCGGCGATAGCGCCCATTCCGAACTGCAACTGATCCTGCCCCAGGACGTGCTCGATGACGGCATCGACGCCGACCGCGCCAAAAAAGGCGTGCAAGTGTGTTTCGCCTACCCTTACTGCCGCGCCTACGACCAGATCCGATTGAACTGCAACGGTCAGGATGTCCCGCACACCGTGACCGCCGCCGAGGCCCCGCCCATTCCCTCGGCCGAGCCGACCAGGGTCTGCGTGATGGTCGAGGAAGCGGTGTTCCTGCGCGCCGGGGACAACCCGAAGTTCATCTTTTCCTACACCGTCACCGACCAGCTCGGCAACGGGCCGGACACCGATTCGCCCTACTCCGGCACGGTGGAGGTCGATGTGAACCTGAAGGAAACTCGCCTGGTCGCCCCCGATCTGGCCGAGGATCCGGATGACCCAAGCGACGACCCGAGCACCATCGATCTGGACAAACTCGCCGGCAAGGACCTGACCGTATTGGTCCACACCTTTGCTCCGTTGTGGCAACCCAACGATAAAATCCGCGTGACCTATACCGCTAGCAGACCCAATGAAACGGTGGTGTCGCATACGGTGGAGGCAGAGGTCGGACGCATCCCGTTCACCTACAAACTGATGGTACCCAACGCCAAAGTAATCGCCAGCAGCGTGGTGCGGGCGAAGTACGAATTGCTGAGAAATGGCAACGTCTTCGCCACTTCGAAAAATGCCGTGGCCGAAGTTACCGGCTCAGAGGTTATCGAGTTGTTGCCGCCGGTGCTGCTGAAACCGGCGGTGAGCCCGATCGACGCGCTGGCCTATCCGCAAGGCGTGACCATCCGGGTCGAATATCTGGGCGCTCTGCCAGGCGACAAAGCGCGGCTGGTGGAGGTCAACCCACCGGCAGGCGCACCGCAGTTTCCATTGGTGCCGTTCAACAATAATAAACGCACAAACACTGTATTAAGTCCGGCGTTCCTGGCAGCCAGGCATGGCAAGGAAATTCGGTTGCGGTGGAACCTGAATCGCGATAACGCACAGAAAGGCAAGTCGCCTGATTTGAACCTGAGCGTGTCGAAAATTACCGAGGGCGATACACGTTTGCCGACGCCGGCCATTGATGGCAAGACCGGCAATGAACTCGACATCCTGCTGTTACAGCCCACCGCCCAGCTTACCGTTGCGGCATGGCCGCACGTCGAAGGTGAGCGGCTGTGGTTGCAGTACGAAGGCAAGGACAATCAGGACCAGACCGTGACCTTCGACGACCTTCGCGGTGAAGTGGGCGTGGGTGCATCAGGCTTGAGCCGGACGGTGCCGCTGGACTGGTTGAAAGACTTGAAAGATGGCAGCGAGTTGAAGGTGACGTTCAAGGTTAATTTTGATGGGGTGGCGAATGCGGCGACGGCGGTTGGGTTTCCGGTGCGCCGCTATAGCGTCCGAACCGTCAAACAGGTGGATCCGACCATCATCTCGGTGAAAGGTCATTCCGCCAGCGGCCCGGAGATCCCCGACGGTGCGACTACCACCGCAACCACACTCATGCTCACGGGCAAGGGCACTGCCAATCAGGCAATCACGCTGCGTGACAATGGTATTGCCATAGTCACATTCGACGTAAACCCTCAAGGCGACTGGAGCCGTACGCTGACTGATCAGGATATTGGAGACCATCGCTATACGGTCAGGTCAGCAGATGGCTCGACTCCAGAGTCTTCGGCGAGAACGCTGACCCTCTCGCACATGACCGACTTTCAGGACAGCACTTACAACGGCTGGGACCTCTACACGGGAGCCCGAAGCGGATCAATTCGCGTCCATGCAGGCGAGAGGGCGTTCTTCAACTTCACTGACGTAGCCCCCTCCACAGGCTATTCGGGTGCCATTTTTTACCAGGACTTTGTGCTGGCGCCCGGCACCTACACGTTCACAATGAAGGCTTGTCACATCCGCGAGTTTCCCAACACCAATCTGGTCAATCCGATTCCGGCACTCACCACCAGCTTGCCGAATAGCCCGCAAGTCGTTCGTGAACTTCCTAAAAACGGCACCAAATATGACTTCTCGCTTACGTTCACGGTTGCCGCTCGTCAATCTGTCAGGCTCTATATCGTCAATCACCAGGACAATGGCATCGGTAACGATTTTGGCATCTTCACCATCGGCCTGAGCAAAGGAAGCACAAATGTGAATGGCGCGATGGAAACCCTCAATGAACTGCCACCCTACACCGGAGCACTGCAGACAATCGTGTTGCCCCAGCCGTCGGGAGTGGCCTCTGATAGCGGGCAATCATAGATTCTGTTTTTTGATACCTGCCATGATGTCAGCAAGGACGAGCGCCCTGGCGTAAAGCATGAAAAACCCGCCGCCCCGATCATCGGAGCGGCGGGTTTTGTCGTTTCGGACTTTGCTTACACCGTATCCACCTTCAACGAATGGTCATTCAACATCCCGCTGATGATCGTCGCCGTGTCGTGTCCGCCAGCGACCACCCCGCCCGCCCCCGGCGTTACGCCGTAATGGCTGGCGAGGTTGACACCGGCCAGGTCGATAGTCTGGTTCGGCGTGGCGCCAGCCAGGGCGCTGACGTCGATACTGGTGAGCACCGAGGCGCCGCTGCCGGTGACGGTGAAGTGCAGGTAGTCGTCGAGCGACGCGGTGGTGCCGTTTTCACCTTGCAGCAGTTGCGACAGGTCGAGCTTGTCGGTGCCGGGGGTGAAGTCGGTGATCGTGTCGTGACCACTGTTGCCCTTGAGGTACTGGAAGGTGTCCGCGCCCGGCCCGCCGGTCAGGGTGTTGTTGCCCAGGCCGCCGATCAGCAGGTCATCGCCACCGCCACCGTTGAGGATGTCGTTGCCCAGGCCGCCGTTGATCACGTTGTTATTGTTGTCGCCGGTGAGGGTGTCGTTGAAGTTCGAGCCGACCAGATTTTCGATGTTGCTGAGGGTGTCGGTGCCGGCGCCGAGGGTGTTTTGCGCACCGAGCAGGCCGAGGTTGACCGTAACCCCGGCGGTGGCGTGGGCATAGCTGACCGTGTCGATGCCGGTGCCGCCGTCGAGCAGATCATTGCCTGGGCCGCTGTAGAGCAAATCGTTACCCGCGCCGCCGTGCAGCTCGTTGTTGCCTGAGCCTGCGGTGAGCACGTCGTTGCCATCGCCCGCGTTGAGGATGTTGTTGCCGGTGCCGGCCACCAGCACGTCATCCCCCGAGGTGCCGGTGAGGGTGTGGCCGTCCTGATAGCTGATGGTCACATTGGCCGTGTCGCTGCCACCGTGGTTGTCGTTGGCGGTGTAGGTGCCGTTGAAGTCCGGGGTGATGTCGTGGGCCCCGGCGTAGTTGAGGGTCATGGTCAGTTGATAGTTTTCTGCCGCGTTGGGGTTACCGCCGCCGCTGGGGTTGGAGATGTTGGTGATGTGGATCTGGTAGACCCCGTCCGACGTCGCGGTGAGGGTTTGCCCATCCGCCAGCGCGATGTAGGCGCCACCGTTGATCGAGTACTCCATGCTGACGTAACCGGCCGCCAGGTTGTGATCCAGGTTGAGGGTTTCGCCCTGGCGCAGATTGACGGTGATGCGGTCTTCATCGTTGGCGTTGCTGTTGGTCACTGCACCGAGATAGCCACTGACCACCAGCACGGCGGTCATGGTCGCGGCATTGGCACTGAACGCATTGCGCACGTTGGCCAGGTTCTGGTTGGCGGCGGTGTTGACGTTGGTGCCGGTGAAGTTGATCGCCCCGGTGCCGGTGAAGTCCGCCGCTTTCGAGACCCAGCCGGTGTTGAAACTGGTGGGCGTGGCGTTGAGGGTATCGCCATTCGGATCGGTGTCGTTGACCAGCAGCAACTCGCCGGGCACCACGATGTTGCCAGACAACACGTTGGTGATGACGTGGTCGTCCATCGCCACTGGCGGCGCGTTGGGGATCACTTTCACGGTCAGGGTCGAGCTGGCGAGGTCGCCGTCGTTGTCGCTGAGGGTGAAGCCGATGTTCTCGGTGATCACCGTGGTCGTGGTTTTCTGTGAGGTGTAGCTGTAGTCACCGGTGTCGAGGTTGATCACCAGCGTGCCGCTGTTATTGGTGGCAATGCTCAGGCTGTTGTTCACCGTATTGAACGTGCCGTGGTTGGTGCCGCCGCTTGCGGTCAGCGAACCCTGACCGCTGTTGGCGCGCGGGTCATAGGTGTAGGTGGTGCCGTCGACCACGATGGATTTGATGAAGCCGCCATCGGCGCCGAACGTCCCGCCCTCGCCCAGCAGCGAACCGGTGACCGGCGCGCCTTCAACGGTGCCGGACAGCACCGAGTTGAGTTGATTGAGGTCGGTGACCACCACCGCGTTGGTGTTGGTGTGGCTGATGCCGTCATACGCCAGCGGGTCGAGGTTGGCGTTGCTCACGCCGCTGCCGAGGCCGATCGCGTAGTTCTTGATGTTGTTGGCATCGAGGAAGGCTTTGAGCGTCGCTTCGTCGGCAGTACCAATATCGCCCTCGTTGGGTTTGCCGTCGGAGAAGAAGTAACCGACGTTCTGCGCCCCGGTGAGTTTGCCCGAGGTGTTGAACGCGTTGTACATGGTCGCCACGGCAGCGTCGTAGTTGGTGCCACCGCCAGCGGTGAGTCCGGCGAGAATGGTTTTCGCTGTGGCCACATCGACCCATACCGTGGTTCGGTCGGTGGCGTTGCTGCTGAAGGTGACGAGCTGCACTTTCACATCGCCGAGGTCGTCGTACTTGTCGAGCAAGGCGCTGATGGCCTGCTTGGCCAAGGCCAGCCGCGACAGGCCCGGTACGCCAGAGGCGTCGGCCATACTGCCGGAGATGTCGAGGACGATAAGGATGTTGGAGTCTATCTCCACCGCCGCCACCGAGCGATCCGAGGCCACGGCTTTGGGCACGTCGTCGACGATGTTGACCACGATCGTACTGGTGGTGCTGTTGCCCAGCGCATCGGTGGCTTTGTAGGTAAAACTTTCGCTCAGGGTGTTGGCACCATCGTTGGCGTTCGGCGTGGTTTTCGGTGCCGAGGTCAGGGTGTAGGTGTAAGTGCCATCGGCGTTGAGCTGGATCTGACCGTACGTGCCGGTGGCGCTGCCGACCAGGGTGTAAGTGATCGCGCCGCTGCCGCCGGTGACTGCACCGACCAGCGTGCCGGTGGTGGTTTCGCCGGTATTGGTCGGGTCGCTGCCGGTGACCGTACCGGGGGCCAGATCCTGGCCGTCCTTGGTCAGGTCAAGGGCTTTTTCGTAGACCGTCACGTCCTGGTCCACCGACGCCACGAGTTTGCTGTCGGCGACGTTGATGGTGATGGTGGTGGTGCTTTCGTCGCCATCGCTGTCGCGGATGGTGTAAGTGAAGGTGTCAGTGGCGCCTGGTGGGCTCACCGAGTTCGGGTTGCTGTGATAGACGGCGTTGCCGGCCGCATCGAGGGTCAGGTAACCGAAGTTGCCATTGATGTTGCTGTTGAGACCGCCGATGGCCGAGGTGCCGGTATTGCTGCCGGCACGCACACCGACCACCGTGGCCGCGCCATCGGCCCCGCTGATGTCATTGCCGAGCACGCTGACGTTGACCGTACCGCCCTCCGCCACCGAACCGGTGTCGGGTTTGGCGGTCGGCAAGTCGTCGATGATGTTGACGTTGATCTGCCCGCTGGCGGTGCTGCCATCGGTATCCGTCGCCACCACGTTGAAGTTTTCGGTGAGGCTGTTGGCACCGCTGCCGGTCGAGTGGGCTTCGTTGTCGACCAGGGTGTAGCTGTAACTGACGACACCGGTGGCCGGGTTGTAACCGGTGACGGTGAAGGTGCTACCCAGTGGCGAAACCACCGATTGCGGGAAGCCTGCGGCGACACCATTGGTCACCACGGCAATGCCACCGACGGTGAGGGTTTGCAGACCATCGAGAGCGGTGACGGTGAAGGTGCCGCTCTGGGTCAGCGCCGGGGTGTCGGGGCTGGTGCCGTCGCTGAGGTTTTTCTCGTAGACGGTGAGTTCGCCGCCATTGACGTCGAGGCCGTTGAGCAGCACCGGATCGTCGTTGTTGTGGATGTTCAGCACCAGGTTGGCGGTGCTGGTGTCGCCGTCGGCATCGGTCAGGGTATAGGTGAACGTCTCGGTGCCGTTGCCGCCACCATGCAGGTTTTTGAAGTCGGCATCGTTGGGGTTCAACGTGTAGGTGTACGTGCCGTTGGCGTTGAGTACCAAGGTGCCGTACGTCCCGACGACAGTAGCGGGAGTGATCGGCCCGGCATTCGGGCCGGTCGCGACCACATCGGCGCCTTGCACATCGTTGGTCAGCACATTGCCGGTCAGGGTCAGTTGCGTTTCCGAGGCGCTGTTGGCGTTGCTGTCGTTCACGGCTTTCGGCACGTCATCGACGATGCTGACGACGATGGTGCTGTTGACGATGTTGCCGAGCGAATCGGTGGCCTGATAGGTGAAGGTTTCGGTCAGGGTGTTGGCGCCGTCGTCGGCATGCGGTGTAGTGGTGGCCGCTGAGGTCAGTGTGTAGGTGTACGTGCCGTTGGGGTTGAGGACGATCTGCCCGTAGTTGCCGGTGGCGCTGCCGACCAAGGCATAGCTGATCGCGCCGACCGCACCGGTGACCGAGCCGACCAAGGTACCGGACGCGGTTTCGCCGGTGCTGGCCGGATCGCTGCCGGTGACCGTACCGGCGGCCAGGTCCGCGCCGTCCTTGGTCAGGTCCAGCGCTTTTTCGTAGACAGTGACGTCGGTGTCACTGGTTGCATACAGTTTGCTGTTGGCGACATCAATGGTGATGGTGGTGGTGCTTTCATCACCGTCGGAATCGCGCACGGTGTAGGTGAACACATCCACCGCGCCCGGGCCATTCACCGCATTCGGATTACTGTGGTAGACGGCGTTGCCGTTGGCGTCCAGGGTCAGGTAGCCATAGGTGCCGTTGATGTTGCTGTTGAGGCCGCCGATGGCCGAAGTCGAGGTGTCTGCGCCGGCACGCACGCCGACCACCGCACCGGTTACGGCCGGGCCGTCGGCGCCGCCGATGTCGTTGTCCAGAACGTTACCGCTGACGGTGCCGCCCTCCACCACAGACGCGGCGTCAGGATGGGCGCTGGGCAAATCATCGACGATGTTGACGTTGATCTGGCCGCTGGCCGTGCTGCCATCGGTGTCCGTCGCCACCACGTTGAAGTTCTCGGAGATGCTGTTGGCACCGTTGGCGTTCGGATGGGTTTCGTTGTCGACCAGGGTGTAGCTGTAACTCACGACACCCGTGGCCGGGTTGTAACCGGTGATGGTCAAGGTACTGCCCAGCGGCGTGGTGACCGATTGCGGGAAACCGGCGGCCACGCCACCGGTGACCACGTTGATGCCGCCCACGGTCAGGGTTTGCAGACCATCGAGGGCGGTCACGGTAAAGGTGCCGCTCTGGGTCAGCGCCGGAGTGTCGGGGCTGGTGCCGTCACTGAGATTTTTCTCGTAGACGGTGAGTTCTCCACCATTGACGTCGAGGCCGTTGATGATCACCGGATCGTCATTGTTGTGGATCTGCAAGACGAGGTTGGCGGTGCTGGTATCGCCGTCGGAGTCGGTGATGGTGTAGGCGAAGGTTTCCGTGCCGTTGCCACCGCCGTGCAGGTTTTTGAAGTCGGCATCGTTGGTGTTCAGGGTGTAGGTGTACGTGCCGTTGGCGTTAAGCACCAAGGTGCCGTACGTCCCGGTGAAAGTGCCCGGAGTTACCGGCCCGGTCGGTACGCGATCCGCGCCTTGCACGTCGTTGGTCAGGACGTTGCCGGTCAGGGTCAGCAAAGATTCCGACGCGGTGCCGGTATTGCTGTCATCCACGGCTTTTGGCAGGTCGTCGACGATGTTCACGTCGAGGGTGGCATTGGCGGTGGTGCCGTTGTCATCGACCACGGTGACGGCGAATTGCTCAGGCAGATTGTTCGCACCGTTGGCGCTTGGGTGGGCTTCGTTATCGACCAGGGTGTAGCTGTAACTGACCACACCGGTCGCCGCGTTGAAACCGGTGATGGTCAACGTGCTGCCCAACGGCGTGGTGACCGATTGTGGGAAACCGGCGGCCACGCCGTTGGTGACGACAGCGATGCCGCCGACGGTCAGGGTTGTGACGCCATCGAGTGCGGTGATGGTGAACGTGCCGCTTTGGGTCAGCGCGTTGGCGTCCGGTGCGCTGCCGTCAGTGAGGTTTTTCTCGTAGACGGTGAGTTCGCCGCCGTTGACGTCGAGGCCGCTGATGACCACAGGATCGTCGTTGTTGTGGATCTGCAGGACGAGGTTGGCGGTGCTGGTATCGCCATCCGAATCGGTGATGGTGTAGGCGAAGGTTTCTGTGCCGTTGCCGCCACCGTGCAGGTTTTTGAAGTCGGCATCGGTGGTGTTCAGGGTGTAGGTGTACGTGCCGTCGGTATGCAGTTCCAAGGTGCCGTAGGTGCCGGTGAAAGTCCCGGCAGTGACAGGACCGGTGGGCACACGGTCGGCGCCTTGCACGTCGTTGGTCAGGACGTTGCCGGTCAGGGTCAGCAAGGTTTCCGACGCGGTGCTGGCGTTGCTGTCATCGACCGCTTTCGGCAGGTCATCGACGATGTTTACGTCGAGGGTGGCGTTGGCAGTGGTGCCGTTGTCATCGACAACGGTGACGGCGAACTGCTCTGGCAGATTGTTCGCGCCGTTGGCGCTTGGGTGGGCTTCGTTATCGACCAGGGTGTAGCTGTAGCTGACCACGCCGGTCGCCGCGTTGAAACCGGTGATGGTCAACGTGCTGCCGAGCGGCGTGGTGACCGATTGCGGGAAACCTGCGGCCACGCCGTTGGTGACGACGGCGATGCCGCCGACGGTCAGCGTGGTGACGCCATCGAGTGCGGTGATGGTGAACGTGCCGTTTTGGGTCAGCGCGGTGGAATCCGGTGCGCTGCCGTCAGTGAGGTTTTTCTCGTAAACGGTGAGTTCGCCGCCATTCACATCGAGGCCGTTGATGATCACCGGATCGTCGTTGTTGTGGATGTTCAGGACGAGGTTCGCGGTGCTGGTATCGCCGTCGGAATCGGTGATGGTGTAGGCGAAGGTTTCTGTGCCGTTGCCGCCACCGTGCAGGTTTTTGAAGTCGGCATCGGTGGTGTTCAGGGTGTAGGTGTACGTGCCGTCGGTATGCAGTTCCAAGGTGCCGTAGGTGCCGGTGAAAGTCCCGGCAGTGACAGGACCGGTGGGCACACGGTCGGCGCCTTGCACGTCGTTGGTCAGGACGTTGCCGGTCAGGGTCAGCAAGGTTTCCGACGCGGTGCTGGCGTTGCTGTCATCGACCGCTTTCGGCAGGTCATCGACGATGTTTACGTCGAGGGTGGCGTTGGCAGTGGTGCCGTTGTCATCGACAACGGTGACGGCGAACTGCTCTGGCAGATTGTTCGCGCCGTTGGCGCTTGGGTGGGCTTCGTTATCGACCAGGGTGTAGCTGTAGCTGACCACGCCGGTCGCCGCGTTGAAACCGGTGATGGTCAACGTGCTGCCGAGCGGCGTGGTGACCGATTGCGGGAAACCTGCGGCCACGCCGTTGGTGACGACGGCGATGCCGCCGACGGTCAGCGTGGTGACGCCATCGAGTGCGGTGATGGTGAACGTGCCGTTTTGGGTCAGCGCGGTGGAATCCGGTGCGCTGCCGTCAGTGAGGTTTTTCTCGTAAACGGTGAGTTCGCCGCCATTCACATCGAGGCCGTTGATGATCACCGGATCGTCGTTGTTGTGGATGTTCAGGACGAGGTTCGCGGTGCTGGTATCGCCGTCGGAATCGGTGATGGTGTAGGCGAAGGTTTCCGTGCCGTTGCCGCCACCGTGCAGGTTTTTGAAGTCGGCATCGTTGGTGTTCAGGGTGTAGGTGTACGTGCCGTCGGTATGCAGTTCCAGGGTGCCGTAGGTGCCGGTGAAAGTCCCGGCAGTGACTGGACCGGTGGGCACACGGTCGGCACCTTGCACGTCGTTGGTCAGCACGTTGCCCGTCAAGATCAGATTCGTTTCGGCAGCGGTGCCGGTGTTGCTGTCATCGACCGCTTTGGGCAGGTCGTCGATCACGTTCACGTCGAGGGTGGCATTGGCGGTGGTGCCGTTGTCATCGACTACGGTGACGGCGAACTGCTCAGGCAGATTGTTCGCGCCGTTGGCGCTTGGGTGGGCTTCGGTATCGACCAGGGTGTAGCTGTAGCTGACCACGCCGGTCGCCGCGTTGAAGCCGGTGATGGTCAACGTGCTGCCCAGCGGCGTGGTGACCGATTGCGGGAAACCTGCGGCCACGCCGTTGGTGACGACAGCGATGCCGCCGACGGTCAGCGTGGTGACGCCATCGAGTGCGGTGATGGTGAACGTGCCGCTCTGGGTCAGTGCGGTGGAATCCGGTGCGCTGCCGTCAGTGAGGTTTTTCTCGTAGACGGTGAGCTCGCCGCCTTCGACGTTCAGGCCATTGATGACTACCGGATCGTCGTTGTTGTGGATCTGCAAAACCAGATTCGCCGTACTGGTATCACCGTCGGAATCGGTGATGGTGTAGGCGAAGGTTTCCGTGCCGTTGCCGCCACCGTGCAGGTTTTTGAAATCAGCATCGCTGGTGTTCAGGGTGTAGGTGTACGTGCCGTTGGCGTTAAGCACCAAGGTGCCGTAAGTACCGGTGAACGTGCCCGGAGTTACCGGCCCGGTCGGTACGCGGTCCGCGCCTTGCACGTCGTTGGTCAGGACGTTGCCGGTCAGCGTCAGTTGAGTCTCTGACGCCGTGCCATCGCTGTCATCGAACGCTTTCGGCACGTCGTCGGTGATGTTGACGTCGAGCGTGCCTGTCGCGGTATCGCCGTTGCTGTCGCCGGCAATCACCGTGAACTGTTCGCTGAGGTTGTTCGCGCCGTCGCCGGCCGCGTGGCTTTCGTTGCCGTTGAGGGTGTAGCTGTAACTGACCACGCCCGTCGCCGGGTTGTAACCGGTGATGGTCAGGGTGTTGCCCAGTTGCGTCGTGACCGATTGCGGGAACCCGACCGCGACGCCGCCATTGATCAGGTTGATGCCGCCGATGCTCAGGCTGGTCAAACCGTCCGGCGCCGACACCGTGAAGCTGCCGCTTTGCGTCAGTGCGCCCGGGTTGGCCGACGAACCGTCAGGCAGATTGGCTTCACTGAGGTTCAGTTCGCCGCCCGCCACATTCAGGCCGGTAAGGGTCACTGGATTGTTCACCGGTGGCGGCACCACTACTGCCGGGGTGTTGTCACCGTTGTCGATCACCGCGTTGCGGCGTTCTTCGGGGAATTCAGGAATACCGCCGAACCCGGCAGTGGGGAAACCGATGATCGGGTCGACGCGTCCGCCGACTTCGGTCAGCAAGACAAAACTGTGACCGCCGCCCGCCTCTCCCGGTGCGCCCCCCGGGGCATTCGGACCGGCCGCGGTGGCTTCAGCGGTTTTACTCGGGTCGTCACCGGCGGCGATGGCTTTCTGGATTTGCTCGACGTCGGTCAATTGCGCGTCGCTCGGTGTCACAGCCTCCGCGGCATTTACATGCGCCGCCTGACCCGCCAGCAGTTCACCGGTCATGGTCATGCTGCTGCCGCGTCCGAGGGTCAGTTCCTGGCCGTTTTGCAGATGAACGGCGACAGCGCCTTCCGCGCCGGTGATCAGTTGATCGCCGACAAACAGGCGATCCCCCTCAACCAGTGCGCGCTTAGTACCGTCGGCCGACTGAGCGAAAACCTGGCCAATGACTTTAGTGACTGTGCCAATGAGCGTTGCCATGTGAAATCCTCCGCTGCCGACCACCGTCGGCACTGGTAAGCGAAGCAGCCCATGGCTCAATCGGGTTGTTGGAGGCGACGCTCGCACCTTCAACAGTTCGTTTCGCAGGTGGCTTTTTTCGGAAACATCAGTGCGATCAAGCACTTCCGCATCCTGATCAAAAGCCATACGCCCACTAACGCTACGTAACGGTGGTGAATCACCCGAGTGACAAAAAACTGTCGCTCATCTGCCGCTACGCGTCCCTCCCCTTCAGCATTACTTCGCCGTATGTCGCAAAGTGAATGGAACTTTCCTCAAGCCTTTTTGTGCTCCCTAAAGCGCATGAAACAAAGGCTTTCGTCCTGAACAATGTGCCGGTTTTCGCCAAGCGCATAAGTTTTTTTCGGCATAAGGCTTATGAAAATTTTTTCTTAGCTACGCTTCAGGATGTTCTTAGCTCTGTTGTTACAAGAGTGAAACGCTTACACCTTAAAAGTTCGTCAAATATTTGGCGACAGTAACACACCATCAGGACTCAGGGAGATGCACCCATGCGCGTTCTAACCCCCCTCTGCAGCGCGGTTTTGCTGGCCATGGCTTGCACTTCTCAAGCCCAGGCAATGAACCTCACCGAAGCGATCCAAAGCACCATTGCCACCCACCCGGAACTGGCCTCGCGCGTGGACGCCCGCCTGTCTGCTGATGAGCAAGTCAAAGTCGCCAAGGGCGGCTTCTATCCGTCCGTCGATTTGAACGCCGCCTATGGCCGTGGCTACAGCGACAACACCAACACCCGGGCCTTCGGTAATCACAATACCGAAATCCTCAATTACACCCAGTCCGAGCTGCGCCTGCGGCAGATGCTGTTCGACGGCTTCAACACCGCCAACGAAGTCGAGCGCACCAAAGGCGTGTCCAATTCGCGCGCTTACTACGCGCAAGGCACCGCTCAGGATCTGGCCCTGCGCACCATCGAGGTCTACCTCGAAGTGCTCAAGCGCCGCGAGCTGGTGACACTGGCCCGCAACAACCTGCAAGCGCACTTGCGGGTTAACGATCAGATCGGCCTGCGCACCGAACGCGGCGTCGGCAGCACCGCCGACTCCGATCAATCGGTTGCGCGTAAGGCGTTGGCGCAGAACAACCTCGATACCGCCGAAGTCGATCTGTCTGACGCCGAAGCCAACTTCTATAGCGTGGTCGGGCGCATGCCCGACGAGCTGGAAACGCCGGCCTCGACCCGTGGCGAACTGCCGACCGAATTGCGTGAAGCCCAGCAGAGCATGGTCGACAACAACCCGTATCTGAAATCCGCCCAGGCTGATGTCCAGTCGGCCGAGAGCCAGTACGAAGTCGCCAAATCGCCGTTCTACCCACGCTTCGATGCCGAAGCCGCCGTCGGCGCGAATAACAACGTGCAAGGCGATGAAGGCCACGACAACGAATGGCGGGTCGGCGTGGTGATGAACTACAACCTGTTCCGTGGCGGCAGCGACAAGGCGCGACTGGCCGCCAATGCCCACGACATCAATCAAGCAATGGATATCCGCAATAACGCCCTGCGTCAGCTCAACGAGAACATCCGCCTGGCGTGGAACGCCATGGAAAACGCGAAGAAGCAGACCCCGACCGCCCGCGAATACGCCGAGACCACCAAACGCGTGCGCGCGGCGTATCAGGATCAGTTCGGCCTCGGCCAACGCACCCTGCTCGATTTGCTCGACAGTGAAAACGAGCTCTACAACGCCAACCGCCGCTACACCGAAATCCGCTACACCGAGGAATTTTCGATGTACCGCGTGCTGGCAAACATGGGCCAGTTGCTGAGCAAACAACGGGTGGTGCTGCCGGCGGATGCGATTGCGGCGACCGAAGTCAAAAACGAAGCACGCCTGCCTGAGCTGAAATAAACGAAAAACCATGTGGCGAGGGAGCTTGCTCCCGCTGGGTTGCGCAGCAATCCCAAAGATTTGAGCAGCAATGAGATCCATGGGACTGCTGCGCAGCCATCGGGGATAAATCCCCTCGCCACAGGTTGGACCAGTCATTACAGGGGCGATCAATATGACCAGCATGGAACCCGGCCACTCCGGGGTCGATCCGCGGCTGAGCTTCGATGATCCGTTACTCGACGGTCTGTTGATCCTCTGCAAACTCCACGGCGCAATCGTCAGCCGCGCCAGCCTGAGTGCCGGGCTGCCCCTGAACAAGCAACGCCTGAGTCTCGACCTGCTGCCTCGCGCCGCCGCCCGGGCCGGGCTGCAGGCGCGCCTGTTGCGCCGAGAGTTGAAAGATATTTCCTCGCTGAACCTGCCGATCCTGTTGCTGCTCAACGACGGGCGCACCGCCGTGCTGCGGCGCTTTGGCGATGACGGCAAGGCGCTGATTTTACCCAGCGAAGCCGAAGGCGGCGAACAATGGGTCAGTCGCGAAGAACTCGCCGAGCACTACAGCGGCCAGGCCTTGTTCGCCCGTCCGCGCCACGAACTGGAAGACTTGCGTTCGCCGCTGGTGCCACGGGTGCATGCGTGGTTTCGTGACACCCTGAAACTGTCGAAATGGCTCTACAGCGACGCGATTCTCGCCAGTTTCCTGATCAATCTTTTAGGCCTGATGGTGCCGTTGTTCGTCATGCAGACCTACGACCGCGTGGTGCCGAACCAGGCCACTTCGACCTTGTGGGTGCTGTCGATCGGTTTGCTGATCGGCACCGGGTTCGAACTGGTCCTGCGGGTAGTGCGCGCGCACCTGCTCGACACCGCCGGCAAGAAGACCGATGTGATCCTTTCTGCGACTTTATTCGAACGCATCACCGGCATGTCGATGAAGGCGCGCCCGGCGACCATCGGCGGATTCGCCCAGAGCATTCATGACTTTCAGGGCCTGCGCGAATTCCTCACGGCGGTAACCCTGACCAGCCTGATCGACCTGCCTTTCGTGGTGTTGATGCTGGTGGTGATCGGCCTGCTCGGCGGCTGGCTGGTGGTGATTCCGCTGCTGGCGTTTCCGATCACGATCATCTTTGCCCTAGCGATTCAGGTGCGCCTGCGCGACACCGTGCAGAAGAGCCTGAGCCTGGGTGCCGAACGCCAGGCGCTGCTGATCGAAACCCTCGGCGGCCTGGAAACCCTCAAGGCGTGCAGTGCCGAAAGCGAGCGCCAGCACAAATGGGAAAGCACCCATGGCGCCCTCACCCGCCTCGACAGTCATGCGCGCAACCTTTCGGCGCTGGCGACCAACGGCACGCTGTTCATTCAGCAGTTTTCCGGGATGGCGACGATTGTCGCCGGGGTCTACAGCATCATCGCCGGCAACCTCAGCGTCGGTGCACTGGTCGCCAGTTACATGCTCGGCAGCCGCGTACTCGCGCCACTGGGGCAGATCGCCGGGCTGATCACCCGCTACCAGCAAGCGCAACTGACCATGAAAAGCACCGATGCGCTGATGGGCCTGCCGCAGGAGCGCGACGGCAAGCAACGGCCACTGGAGCGCACCCAGTTGCAAGGTGCGCTGGACGTCAGTGGCGTGACCTTTCACTACAACGGCCAGAACGCGCCGGCGCTGAGCAACGTCAGCTTCAGCCTCAAACCCGGCGAACGGGTTGGCATCATCGGCCGCAGCGGCTCGGGCAAAAGCACCCTGGCGCGATTGCTGATGGGCTTCTACGAACCGGAAGAAGGCCAGCTACTGCTCGACGGGCTCGACCTGCGCCAACTGGATGTCGCCGACCTGCGCCAGCAGATCGGTTACGTCGCCCACGACCTGCCACTGCTGGCCGGCAGCCTGCGTGACAACCTGACCCTGGGCGCGCGCTATATCAGCGATTCGCGCATGCTCGAAGTCGCTGAACTGACCGGCGTCACCGAACTGGCGCGCCAGCACCCGCAAGGTTTCGACCGCCCCGTGGGCGAGCGTGGGCAATTGCTCTCCGGCGGCCAACGTCAGGCCGTGCTGCTGGCCCGGGCGTTGCTGCTCGACCCGCCGATCATGCTGCTCGACGAACCCACCAGCGCCATGGACAACAGCAGCGAAGACCTGCTGCGCCAGAAGCTGCACGGCTGGGTGCAAGGCAAGACGCTGCTGCTGGTCACCCATCGCACCTCGATGCTCAGTCTGGTGGACCGGCTGCTGGTGCTGGACAACGGCCGGGTCGTTGCCGACGGTCCGAAAGAAGCGGTCATTGATGCACTGCGCAAGGGCCGCGTCGGCTCGGCGGCGGTCTAGGAGTTACCCATGTCAGCTGCATCCGATGGCAAATCACGCGGCTACTTCGACAGTTTCGGCAAAAGCGCCGAAGCCGAGTTCATGCCGGAAACCGCCGGCGCCTCCTTGCAGGATTCGCCACGCTGGTCGCGGATTACCGTGTGGCTGGCCGCAGCGCTGCTGATCAGTGCGTTGGTCTGGGCCAAGTTCGCGGTGCTCGAAGAAGTGACCATGGGCGAAGGCAAGGCGATTCCATCGAGCAAGGTCCAGGTGATCCAGAACCTTGAGGGCGGGATCGTCACCGAGATTTTCGTGCGTGAAGGGCAGATGGTGAACAAGGGCGACAAGCTATTGCGCCTGGATGACACGCGCTTCCTGTCGAACAAGGGTGAGAGCGAGGCCGACCGTTACGCCCTGACCGCGCAAGTCGAACGCCTTTCCGCCGAAGCCGAGGGGCGCCCGTTCAAGCTGTCTGACGAGGTGATCGCCAAGGCGCCACAGGTCGCCGAAGACGAACGGGCACTGTACGACCAGCGCCAACGGCGGCTGGCCAGTGAGCAACGGACCCTCACCGAACAACTGCGGCAGAAGACTCAGGAACTGGCGGAGTTCCGTTCCAAACAGGGCCAGTACAGTTCCAGCCTGGCGTTGCTGCAGCAAGAGATGAACATGTCGGCGCCGCTGGTCGGCACCGGTGCGGTATCGCCGGTGGAAATCCTGCGGCTCAAGCGCAGCGCCGTGGAGATTCGCGGTTCGCTGAACGCGACGACGCTGGCCATCCCCCGGGCCGAATCGGCGATCAACGAGATCAAGAGCAAAATCGACGAATCGGAACAGACCTTCCGCTCCGACGCCGCCAAGGACCTCAATCAGAAACGCACCGACCTGTCGAAAATCACCGCCTCGAGCATCGCCATCGACGACCGCGTCAGCCGCACCACCGTGACCTCGCCGGTGCACGGGGTGATCAAGCAGCTCAAGGTCAATACCATCGGCGGCGTGGTGCAGCCTGGCAGCGACATGGTGGAAATCGTGCCGCTGGAAGACAACCTGCTGATCGAGGCCAAGGTTCGTCCGCAAGACGTCGCGTTCCTGCATCCGGGCCAGAAAGCCATGGTCAAGTTCAGCGCCTACGACTACACGATCTACGGCGGGCTGAGCGCAAAACTGGAACTGATCGGCGCCGACACCATCACCGATGACAAAGGCAACAGCTTCTACCTGATTCAGGTGCGCACCGATAAAAACCATTTGGGCGGGGATGCGAAGCCATTGCTGATCATTCCGGGGATGGTGGCGACGGTGGACATCATTACCGGGGAGAAAAGCGTGCTGGATTATCTGCTTAAACCCGTGCTGAAGGCGCGGACCGAGGCGATGCGCGAGCGCTAGAGATGTCTGGATTTTGTGGTGAATTGACTGACCTCATCGCTGGCAAGCCAGCTCCACAGTGTCCGTGTCGAACACAAACCTGTGAATACCACAGAAACCTGTGGGAGCTGGCTTGCCAGCGATGAGGCCAGCAGAAGCACCGATCATTTTTCAGCATGATTGCGCTGAAAGGTCTCCTCCCCCATCGCCGCAATCTGCCCCTCGATCAACGCTTCGAACGGCTTGAGCAACGGCGCGAACGTCGCCGGCGCTTCGAGGGTTTCCAGTGCCTGCACAATCGCCTCGATGGTCGACAACGCCCCCGGCCCCGGAGCCTTGCGCAAGCGATAACGCGACACTCCGCCCTCGGCCAGCGTCACCCGGGGCAGCGCCGCCAGCAGCGGATTGAGATGGAGCATCTTGCGCGCCTTGCGCCAGGTGCCATCCGGCACCACCAGCAACAACGGTTGATCAGATTCGCGGTAAGCCTGCATCGGCTGCGCATCGTCGGCGGGAAACAACAACCGCGCCTGATACCCCGGCCGGTTCAACAGTGTCGACAGATCCTCGAAAACTTCACCGACAATCAGTTCGGCATTGGTCAAACCCAGCGCCGCCAATCGTGCGGTGTTGAGCGCGTGACTGACCTCGCTCGGATGCTGCAACAGCAAGACCCGGGTGCGGCTGTCGAGGCACGGGATCAACGGGCACAGGCAATGGGTTTGGGGGCGCAGGCAGCGCGGGCATTGAGGTCTGGACATTCTTAAGCCTGATTGAGCTGTGCTTTGAGCAAATCACGAAAGGTCTGGATCAGCGGCTCGCGACTACGGCCCCGGCGCATGATCATCGAGAATGGCGCCTGGTAACCGAAAGTCGCCGGCAGCAACACGCGCAAGTCGCCCTTGTCGGCCCAGGCCTGAGCGTAGTGTTCCGGCAAATAACCGATGTAGGCGCCGGACAGCACCAGAATCAGCTGCGCCTCCATACTTTCCACCGTGGCGGCGCTGTGTTTGAAACCGTGGCGCGCCAGTTCCGCCTGGCTCCAGTACCCGCGACCGACCATGCGCTGCTGGGTGATGACCTGTTCGGGAATGCGCCGCTCGTTGAACAACGGATGCCGGCTGCTGCAATACAGCCAGTGCTGTTCGCGGTACAGCGGCATGTAGACCAGCCCGCTCATGCGCGTGGAAAACGCACCGATGGCCAGATCGAGACGGTTGTCCTGCACGCCGAGCTGCAGTTCGTACGGGCTCATCACCGACAGGTGCAAATGCACCGCCGGGTGTTCCTGGCTGTACGCGCCGATGGCTTCGGCGAACGGCAAGGCCTTGTCGCTGACGGTGGAGTCGATCACCCCAAGGTTGAGCGTACCGCGCAGTTCGCCCTTGAGCGCAGCGGCGTATTGCTCGAAACCTTCGAGCTCGGCCAGCAGGCGCAGGGTTTCCTGATGGAACAGTTCACCCTTGCTGGTCAGGCTGAACCCACCGCGTCCGCGATGACACAGCACCAGCCCCAGCGCCGCTTCGAGCTGACTCATGTAAGTGCTGATCGCCGACGTCGACAGGTTGAGTTCCTGCTGCGCATTGGCGAAGCCTTGATGGCGCACGACGCTGACGAAGATGCGCAACAGTTTCAGGTCGGGTAAAGCGTTGGCCATGTCTACTCCGGGCTTTAGAGATGTGTCGCCTGATAGAACCTTCCCTCACCCCAGCCCTCTCCCGGAGGGAGAGGGAGCCGAACATGTTGTTAGCGGAATCTGCATCCACCTGAAAAAACGAGTCGAACTCAGGATTTGAACACCATGGAGATCAGCCCCCTCTCCCGGGGGAAAGGAGGCCGACCATGTTGTTAGCGGAATTTGCATCGACCTGAAAAATCGAGTCGAACTCAGGATTTGAAAGCCATGGAGATCAGCTCCCTCTCCCTCCGGGAGAGGGCTGGGGTGAGGGCAACAATGTTCAGCCTGGCCAGAATCCCGAGACCGCAAAGTCTAATCCCGGCGTCGCCATTAGTTTAGAAAAATCTGAACTAAGTTTTTGCCCGTAGCGATTCTTCCGCCGCACTACATTTCGCAGAATCGGTCCCACAGCGGCGCCCGGACCTCCCCTGCACGGCGCGCCGACATAAATAAAACAAAGACGATGAGGCCCTACCCGTGGACAAGATTCTTCACCAACCACTGGGCGGCAACGAAATGCCGCGCTTCGGCGGCATCGCCACCATGCTCCGACTCCCCCATGTACCGACTGCTGCCGGCCTGGACGCGGCCTTCGTTGGCGTGCCCCTGGACATCGGCACGTCGCTGCGCCCCGGCACCCGCTTCGGGCCACGCGACATCCGCACCGAATCGGTGATGATCCGCCCGTACAACATGGCCACCGGCGCCGCCCCGTTCGACTCGCTGTCGGTCGCCGACATCGGTGACGTGGCGATCAACACCTTCAACCTGCTCGACGCCGTGCGCATCATCGAAGAAGCCTACGACAACATCCTCGAGCACAACGTGATCCCGATGACCCTGGGTGGCGACCACACCATCACCCTGCCGATCCTGCGGGCGATTCACAAGAAGCACGGCAAGGTCGGTCTGGTGCACATTGATGCGCACGCTGACGTCAACGATCACATGTTCGGCGAGAAGATCGCCCACGGTACGACCTTCCGTCGCGCCGTCGAAGAAGGCCTTCTGGACTGCGACCGCGTGGTGCAGATTGGTCTGCGCGCGCAGGGCTACACCGCTGACGACTTCAACTGGAGCCGCGATCAGGGCTTCCGCGTTGTTCAAGCCGAAGAGTGCTGGCACAAGTCGCTGGCGCCACTGATGGCCGAAGTGCGCGAGAAAGTCGGTGGCGGTCCGGTGTACCTGAGTTTCGACATCGACGGCATCGACCCGGCGTGGGCACCGGGCACCGGCACCCCGGAAATCGGTGGCCTGACGACCATTCAGGCGATTGAAATCGTCCGTGGCTGCCAGGGCCTCGACCTGATCGGTTGCGATCTGGTAGAAGTCTCGCCGGCTTATGACACGACCGGCAACACCTCGCTGCTGGCCGCCAACCTGCTGTACGAAATGCTCTGCGTACTGCCTGGCGTGGTCCACCGCTGAGGGTTCGGCCATGAACGAACGTGATCAGGTTCTGAAAGCGGCTGCCGATCTGGTGTCCGCCTTCGCCCGCAACGATCGCGAAGCTTACTTCGGCGCGTTCAGCGCCGATGCGAGTTTCGTGTTCTACACCCTCGAACAGCCCCTGCTGTCGCGCGATGCCTATCAGGCCTTGTGGGACCGCTGGCGCACCGAGGATGGCTTTGAAGTGCTGTCGTGCACGTCGAGCAACGCCTTCGTCAGCCTGCAAGGTGATGTGGCGATTTTCATCCATGACGTGGCCACCGAGCTGCGCATGCAAGGGGAGCAACACTTCAGCCAGGAGCGCGAGACGATTGTTTTCAGGAAACAAGCGTCGAGCCTAGAACAACAAGGCCATTGGCTGGCCTGCCACGAACATTTGTCCGCAATGCCGGAAGGGCTGCCATCCCCTTAGCCAAACAGGTGACGCCACACGCACGATGAGGCGCGCCTTTATGATCGGAGCAGATCATGAATAACAACAACAACGACCAAAGCCTTACGCAAATCGAAACCCACGGGGTCGAGCAGATCCCGGACCACGAACGCACCGCAGGCCCGACGGACTTGTTCCGGATGATCTTCGGTGGTTCGAACACCTTTGCCACCGCCGTGCTCGGCAGTTTCCCGGTGCTGTTCGGCCTGTCTTTTCAGGCTGGCGTCTGGGCGATTGTGCTGGGCGTGCTGCTGGGTTCGCTGATCCTCGCACCGATGGGCCTGTTCGGCCCGATCAACGGTACCAACAATGCCGTGTCCTCCGGTGCGCACTTCGGCGTGCACGGGCGGATCGTCGGTTCATTCCTGTCGCTGTTGACCGCTATCGCGTTTTTCTCGCTCTCGGTGTGGAGTTCGGGGGATGCGCTGATCGGTGGTGCGAAACGCCTGATCGGTTTGCCGGAAACCGACCTGACCCTGGGCCTGGCCTACGGTCTGTTCGCGATTCTGGTGCTGACCGTGTGCATCTACGGCTTCCGCTTTCTGCTGTGGGTGAACAAGATCGCGGTGTGGAGCGCCAGCCTGTTGTTCCTGCTGGGCATCTTCGCCTTTGCCGGTCCTTTCGACGTCAATTACGCCGGCACGGTGAGCCTCGGTCAACCGGGCTTCTGGGCGGCGTTCATCGGCGCTGCGCTGGTGGCGATGAGCAACCCGATTTCCTTCGGTGCGTTCCTCGGCGACTGGTCGCGCTACATCCCGCGTGACACCTCCAAGCAGCGGATCATGGCCGCCGTGGTGCTGTCGCAGATCGCCACGTTCATCCCGTTCCTGTTCGGTCTGGCCACCGCGACCATTGTCGCGATCAAGGCGCCGGACTACATCGCGGCGAACAACTACGTGGGCGGTTTGCTGGCGGTGTCGCCGAGCTGGTTCTTCCTGCCGGTGTGCCTGATTGCGGTGATCGGTGGCATGTCCACCGGCACCACTTCGCTGTATGGCACCGGGCTGGACATGTCCAGTGTGTTCCCGCGCGTGCTGTCGCGGGTCAAGGCGACGCTGCTGATCGGCGTGCTGTCGATTGCCTTCATCTTCATCGGGCGCTTCGCGGCGAACCTGGTGCAAAGCGTGTCGACCTTCGCTGTGCTGATCATCACCTGCACCACCCCGTGGATGGTGATCATGATCATCGGCCTGCTGGTACGTCGCGGCTTCTACTGCCCGGACGACCTGCAAGTGTTCACCCGTGGCGAACAGGGCGGCCGCTACTGGTTCAACCACGGCTGGAACTGGCGTGGTCTGGGCGCGTGGATCCCGAGCGCGGCGGTTGGCCTGTGCTTCGTCAACCTGCCGGGGCAGTTCGTCGGCCCGCTGGGCGAGATGGCCGGTGGCATCGACATCAGCTTGCCGGTGACCCTGGGCCTGGCGTCGGTGGTGTACCTGACGCTGCTGAGCCTGTTCCCGGAACCACGGGAAGTGTTCGGCCCGAAGGATGCCCGCAGCCAAGTCGGGGAACCGTCGACTAAAGCGCAAGCCGCCTGAGTAAACACCTATCCCCTGTGGGAGCGAGCTTGCTCGCGAAAGCGATCTTTCAGTCACATCACTTTTGAATGTGCCGACGCCTTCGTCGGATCGCCGCCCGGAGCAAGCTCGCTCCCACAGGAGACTGAATTCAGCCTCAACATAAAAAAGACAATCGGAGACACGCCATCATGGCTTTGGATTTATTCGTCGTCCTCATCTACGCCGCCGGCATGCTCTTGCTCGGCTACTACGGCATGCGCAAGGCCAAGACCAACGAGGACTTTCTGGTCGCAGGGCGTAACCTCGGCCCAAGCCTGTACATGGGCACCATGGCCGCGACCGTACTCGGTGGCGCATCCACCGTCGGCACCGTGCGTCTGGGCTATGTGCACGGCATCTCCGGTTTCTGGCTGTGCGCGGCACTGGGCTGCGGCATCGTCGCGCTGAACCTGTTTCTCGCCAAACCGTTGCTGAAACTGAAGATCTACACCGTTACCCAGGTCCTGGAAAAACGCTACAACCCGATGGCCCGCTCGGCGAGCGCGGCGATCATGCTGGCCTACGCGCTGATGATCGGCGTGACCTCGATCCTGGCGATCGGCACCGTGCTGCAAGTACTGTTCGGCCTGCCGTTCTGGATCTCGGTGCTGCTTGGCGGTGGTGTGGTGGTGATCTACTCGGCGATTGGCGGGATGTGGTCGCTGACCCTGACCGACATCGTCCAGTTCATCATCAAGACCGTCGGCCTGATGTTCATCCTCTTGCCGATCTGCCTGTACCGCGTTGGCGGGTGGGACGAACTGGTGCTGAAGCTGCCGGCAGCGGCGTTCAACTTCACCACCATCGGCTGGGACACGATCATCACCTACTTCATGATCTACTTCTTTGGCATCCTGATCGGTCAGGACATCTGGCAACGGGTGTTCACCGTCAAGACCGCCAAAGTCGCCCAATACGCCGGCAGCCTCGCCGGTATCTACTGCATCCTCTACGGTCTGGCCTGCGCGCTGATCGGCATGGCCGCTCACGTGCTGATCCCGGATCTGGACAACGTCAACAACGCCTTCGCCGCCATCGTCAAACTGTCGCTGCCGGACGGTATCCGGGGCCTGGTGATCGCCGCTGCGCTGGCGGCCATGATGTCCACCGCCAGTGCCGGCCTGCTCGCGGCGGCCACCACCCTGACCGAAGACCTGCTGCCGAAACTGCGTGGCGGCAAACAATCGAGCCTGGGCATCAACCGCCTGTTCACCTTGCTGACCGGTGTCGTGGTTCTCGGTATCGCCCTGGTGGTGAACGATGTGATCAGCGCCCTGACCCTCGCCTACAACCTGTTGGTGGGCGGCATGCTGATCCCGCTGATCGGCGCGATTTTCTGGAAACGTGCGACCACTGCCGGCGCCATCGCCAGCATGGGTCTGGGTTTCGCCACCGCGCTGCTGTTCATGTTCAAGGACGGTCTGGATGCCAACACGCCGATCTACTACAGCCTGGCGGTCGGCCTGGTGAGTTTTGTAGTGGTCAGCCTGGTCTCCCCTCGTCCGGCAACCGCGGCGAGCGCGATCTAAGCTTTGATGTAACGACTTGATGCTTTCTTCGACGGGTGTGGCGTCGGTTGCCACACCCGTTTTTTTGGGTCTGGAGAAACAGTGAATATGAAGATCGTTCCCCGCGATCAATGGTTTGAAGTGCAGACGTTGAGCGATGGCATCCGGCTGATTCATGAGCCGTACATTCGCCCGTTCTATCGCTGCAACCTTTGGCACGTTCAGGGCCGCGACAAAGACTTGTTGCTGGACAGCGGCTCGGGACTGGTCAGCCTGCGCGAGCAGTTGCCGTGGATCACCGAGCGGCCGCTGGTGGCAGTGGCCAGTCATTGCCACTTCGACCATATTGCCGGGCATCACGAATTCGCCGAACGTCTGGTGCATCCGGCCGAGGCGGATATTCTCGCCGCGCCGGATGGCGAGAACGACTTGAGCCGCGCCTTCGTCGGCGATGACATGTTCGAGGCGCATCCCGATTGTCCGTTGTGCTACGCCGAATACCGGGTCAAGGCTGCGCCGGCCACCGGATGGGTCGAGGACGGCGACGTGCTGGACCTGGGCAACCGCACGCTGCAAGTGCTGCACACACCGGGGCATTCACCGGGCGGAATCAGCCTGTACGAAGCCGCGACGCAAACCCTGTTCAGCGGCGACATCATCTACAACGGGCCGTTGATCGAAGACGCCTACCACTCCAATCTGCACGATTACGCCGCCAGCCTGCGCCGCTTGCAGGCATTACCGGTCCGTACCGTTCATGGCGGACATTTCGGCAGTTTTTCCGGCGAGCATTTGCGTTCGATGATTGACGAATGGTTGCGCGGCCACGCGTGAGGCCTGCTGTACTCAAGCAAGAAAACAACTAGAAATATCTGTCATGAGAAAAGCTGCCGTGCGTGCCGCCGTGCACCGATACATTCGGCGCCTGCTGGAGTCGCGTGAATTCACCGACAACACCAGCCTGGTGCAATTGGGCCTGGAAAAGGCGGATATCGAAGATCTGATCTTTCATCTGGAGGATGAATTCGGACTGACGGCATTCACCGCCGAGGAAGACCGGATGCTCAAGACCGCGAAAACGGCGAAGGACTTGAGCCGGTTTTTGCTGGAGATTGGCAGGCATTGAGAGGATTTGCCAAACACGTCCACAGGGCTGAGATAACACCCTGTGGCAAGGGAACTGGATCCAACCAAGCTGCGCAGCAGCCGCCAATTGTGCCTGACAGACGTTGCTCACTGACTTTACGACTGCTGCGCAGCCGAGCGCGAGCAAACTCCCTCGCCACAACTAGTGGCACTCACAGGCTGATTTACCTACCGGCGCCGTTGTTGACGGCGGCGCTGCTCGTCATCGGTGCGAATCGGTACAGGTTGCAGAGGCGGTTCGATCAAGCCGAGGGCGACACCCAAGTCGTGCAGCCAGTTTTGAATTTTCTCTTTCATCGTCATGCCCCCTCCAGGGTGGTGCTGAGCGGCCGGAATTCTGAGGCCGCTTCGCACTGATAATAGTCCGAAGTCCTACGCAATGCTCGGGCAAATCCGCAATGATCTGTTACTGAATTGAACAGAATTCGCGGGCATGGGTTCACGCCGTTTCTCGCGCTTCAATCTGAGCCGCAGGATAGACAGCCTGCTGCACCTCGACCCACGCGTTCAGGTTGGCGCCGACCATGCCCTTGCGCCACATGAGCCATGTTGTCGCACCCACGAATGGCTCGGCCAACAGGTGCGCGGCGACACTCTCGCGCCCAGGCAGACTGGCGAGCATCGACTCCGACATCAGCGCGACCCCACTGCCGGCAATCACGCAGGCGAGCATGCCCTGGTAGGACTCGATCTCCATCGCGCGGCCCATCGTCGCGTGATAGTGCGAAAACCACGCCTCCAGGCGCATGCGGTAGGAACAGCCACGACGAAAGGTAAACACCGAGCGCCCTTCCACATCCTTGGCGCTGCGTACCGGCGGGTGATCGGTTTCGGTGATCAGCACCAGACGTTCCTCGCACAGCGGCACGCCATCGAGCCCGGCCAGTTCCAGCGGGCCGTCCACCAGCGCGGCGTCGAGGCGCCCGGTCAGCAAACCTTCCAGTAATTCGCCGCTCGGCGCCGATTGCACCTGCAGGTTCACCGCCGGGTATTGCTTGTGATAACGCGCCAACAGGGCCGGCAGATGAATCGCCGCCGTGCTGTACATGGTACCGAGGACAAAGTCGCCGGCCGGTTGCCCGCCCATCACCGCTGCACTGGCCTGATCGCGCAGGGCAAACAGCTTGCCGGTGTAGTCCAGCAGGACTTTTCCCGCAGGTGACAGCTGCAAACGCTGACGCTCACGCACGAACAGTTCGACACCCAGCTGTTCTTCCAGCTGTTTAAGGCGCGTCGACAGGTTCGACGGCACTCGGTGCAAACGTTCGGCGGCGCGGGTGATCGAGCCTTCTTCGGCGACCGCCTGAAAAATCCGCAGCTGGCTGAACTCCACAAGCCTTCTCCTTAACTGAACAAGTTACTCACTATTATTCAATTTTAAAGAAAGTCAATCAGTCCTAGCCTGACGGTCATTGATCCTTCAACGGAATCCCGACCATGTCGCCACTGATTCGCTTATCCGCCTGCTTCGTCGCCCTGATGATGGCCATGGGCATCGGCCGTTTTGCCCTCACCCCGCAAATGCCGCACCTGCTCAGCGAAGGCCAGATCGACCTGACAGCCGCCAGTCTGATTGCGGCGGCCAATTACCTTGGTTACCTGCTGGGTGCGGTGGATGCGATGTTCGCCCATCGCCCGCAACAGGTGCAGCGGCGTCTGCACGGCGGCTTGTGGTTGTGCGTGTTGCTGACCCTGGCATCGTTCTGGGCCAATGGTTTCTGGTCACACCTGGTGTTGCGCTTTGGCACCGGGGTGGCCAGTGCCTGGGTGCTGGTGATGATCACTTCACTGAGTCAGCCCCTGGCGGCGGCAGCGGGTCGTCCACGTCTCGGAGCGCTGGTTTTTGCCGGGCCGGGTCTGGGGATTTTTCTGACGGGATTGCTGGCACTGATCTCACATCTGTTGCAGCAAACATCTTCGACGTTGTGGCTGATATACGCAGCGGCCGCACTGCTGATGATGCTGGGCGTCTGGCGGCTTCTGCCGCAGCCGGTCGCGGCGCAAGCGGTCACTGCGGCGAGCAGTAGCGCCTCGCATCGCGGCATCGGGCGTCTGGGCGTGATCTACGCCCTGTACGGCATCGGCTACATCATCCCGGCGACGTTTCTTTCGCAGATGGCCAACGCGCAGTTTCACGGACAGTGGCAGGCGGATCTGTTCTGGCCGTGCTTCGGTCTCGGCGCCGCGATCGGCGTGGTACTGGTGAGCTTGCGCCGGCACGATCCGCAGACCACGCGGCACTGGTTGATGGCGACGTTGTGGCTGCAGGCCACCGGGGTGTTTGCCTGTCTGCTGGGCAGCGGTCTCGGCCTTGCACTCGGGGTGATGCTTTGCGGCACACCGTTTCTGGCGTGCATGCAACTGGTCATGCAGCGCTCGCGGGAACTGGCGCCCCACGCGACCCAGCGCAACGCCGGCCTGCTGACCGCCTGCTTTGCCGTCGGTCAACTCAGCGGTCCGTTACTGGCGGCGTTGAGCACACATTTCAGCGCCAGCCTGCATCCCGCGCTGGTGATCGCCGGCAGCGGTTTGCTGATCGCCGGCGGGCTGGCCATGCACTCGACTAACCCTGGCCGAGCGCTTTGCGCAAACGCCGACGCACCCACTGCTCAGCGCTGACAAAGGTGATGCCGAGCAACACCAGCACGGCGCCGATGACGAAGTTCACGCTCAGCGGTTCGCCGAGCAACAACACGCCGAAGGTGACGCCGAACAGCGGCGTCATGAACGAGAACACCGCGAGGTTGGCCGCCAGATAACGGCGCAGCAGCCAGAACCAGATCAGGTAACTGAAGAACGACACCACCAGGCCCTGGAACAGCACGCTGGCCACTGCCACGGGTGTCAGGCTGACATGGCTGATCTGGCCGCTGAACAGCGCGATCAACAACAGGCCGAGGAAGCCGACGATCAACTGATAGAACAGGGTCAGGGTGACCGGCGCTTCCGACAGCCGCGAGGCACGCACCACGACAGTGGTCGCCCCCCAGCAGGCGCCCGCGAGCACACCCAAGGCATCGCCGAGCAGCATGCGGTGGTCGAGGTTATCCCACGACACGCCGCCGGCGAAGGCTATCGCAATACCGATGAACGCGAGCAGGATGCCCAACCATTGCAACGGCCGCAGGCGCTCGCTGGCCAACAGAAAATGCACGCCCAGTGCGGTGAAAATCGGCGCGGTGTAGAGGAACACCGACATGTGCGCCGCGGTGGTCAGCTGCAAGCCTTCGGCGATGAAGAAGAACTCCAGACCAAACAGTGCACCGGCCAGCAAGCCGCCACGCCAGGTGTTGCCGACCTGCGCCCAACCGCCCTTCCAGCAAATCAGCAAGCCCACCAGCAGCGCGGAAATCCCCGAGCGCCCCGCCGCCTGCATCACCGGGGCAATGTCCGCTGCAGCCCACTTGATCATCACCTGCTGCACGCCCCAGATCAGGCACAGGCCGATCATCACCTGCAGGGCAAAACGATCGGCATTGCGCCGATCGACACTCACGGCAACACCTCGATTACACACAACATGGCAGGCCATCCAATGGTCACAAATCAATGTCGGGGATTATCAATCAGCCAGGCAGAAAAAGCCGTCTGGAAAAGACATTCAGTTTGTCTGTTGCGTCAGCGGTGAATGGTTGTCGGCTGCGCCGCGAAGGGCTGGCAAGCCAGCTCCCACAATGACCGGGTTGCTCACTGAGCCTTTGTTCGACACAAAACCCTGTGGGAGTCTGGCTTGCCAGCGATGACGTCAGCTCAATCAACCCAGTTCAAGAAGCTGAATTGAGCAGTCGTCTGGTCAGCAAAAACCCGACAGTACAAGCCACAGCCGTGGCAAACGTCCCCCACGCCCAATCCATCAGGGTCACCTGCACCGACCACCCGCGCAACGTCGCCCAATTGGTCAGGTCATAGGTCCCATACGCCACCAGCCCCAGCAAAGCCCCGCGCTTCGCCGCCCATTGCCACGTCGCCGCCGGCAACACCGCAAACACCACGCAGCCAAAAACATACAGGCAATAAAAAACCGCTGCCGGAACCAGCAACGGTTTTTCGAGCATCAGCGCACCGAGCAACTCGCGATAGGTCGGCGCCATCAACAAGCCGAGCCAGATACCGTCGAGCAGCAGAAATGCCAACAGCGTGGAGATATAAGCAAGCAGCGTTTTTTTCATTTACCCGACCTCGAATGAGCCCATGCAACATGGGCTCCGAAAGGCTCAGGTTAGTTCAATGCGATCGGCATGAATGACGATCTTGCCATCCTTGTACAACGAACCGATGGCCTTCTTGAAGTTGCCCTTGCTGACGCCGAACAGGCTGCTGATCAGTGCCGGATCGCTCTTGTCGCTGACCGCCAGGGTGCCGTCGTTTTCGCGCAACTTGGTGAGGATCTTCGAACTCAGGCTGCTGGCCGCTTCCTGACCCACCGGTTGCAGGCTGAGACTGATTTTGCCGTCGGCGCGCACTTCCTTGATGAAGCCCTTCTCGCGCATGCCGGAACGCATGAACTTGAAGATTTCATTCTTGTGGATCAAGCCCCAGTGCTTGTTGTTGATGATCGCCTTGAAGCCCATGTCGGTGGCTTCGGCCACCAGCAGATCGACTTCCTGCCCGGCACTGTAGTTGGCCGGGGTTTTGTCGAGGTAACGATCCAGGCGCGCGGTGGCGGTGATGCGCCGGGTGTGCTTGTCGAGGTAGACGTGCACCACGCAGTACTCGCCAGCCGTCATCTGCCGTTTTTCTTCGGAATACGGCAGCAACAGATCCTTCGGCAAGCCCCAATCGAGGAACACACCGATGCTGTTGACTTCAACAACTTTCAGGCTGGCAAATTCACCGACCTGAACTTTTGGTTTTTCCGTGGTAGCGAGAAGTTTGTCTTCGCTGTCCAGATAAATAAATACGTTGAGCCAGTCTTCATCTTCGCTGGGAATATCTTTGGGGATATAACGGTTGGGCAAAAGAATTTCGCCGTCGGCACCGCCGTCCAGATATAAACCGAAGTTAGTGTGTTTAACCACTTGCAAACTGTTGTATCGCCCGACTAAAGCCATTTCCAGAACCCTCATTGCGTGGGCGGCATTCTACCCGGTTTTACCGACAACGTCGGGCGGCAGATCGGCACGTTGCGCAAAATCTGCGCGGAGTCTTGATTTTCCTTGGCTGCGCACACGCCAGGTGCCGCTCGTCAGTCGGGTGCGGTCCATGCCCGCGTGATATCAGCGTGCCCAAAAGCATCACTGTTCTTATTTAAAACAGCAGGTTAGGCAGATATTCCAAGTAATTAATCGACAATAATGCAGTACCCCAGTGGGTTATTCCGGGGGATATTTACCAAGCAATTGTCAAGTTATTCCTGTACGATGCCTGGCCGAGTTACTTTTCTACAGGTTAATGGCCGCCATGCGTGTAAAAGCATCCACCAGCAAAGCAAAGCCAGCTCCAGCCGTTGAAACCAGCGAATCGATCAACGATCAGATCGCAGCGTTCCTCAAGTCCGGCGGCGAAATTCAGCAAATTGCCAAAGGCGTCAGTGGCCAGACGTTCGGCCCGTCCAAGCAGATCAGCCTGGGCAAGAAGTAACACCCGGTTTTACACCCGTCCAGAGGCGCTTTGAGCTTCGAAGCGCCTGGACTGGCACCGCATCAGACCCTCCTCGCTTTAAACAGACCACACAACAAATATTCAGAAATCGACGAACGGCCATCAATGCCGATCATTCGCCGGTATCCTTGCACGCGTCTAGATCAAGCGTTTCAGCAGGCCCGCCGCCTGCGCTCGCTGTTCATGGAGTGACGCATGCGCACATCTTCCCGTTTATTGCTTGCAGGCCTGCTGGTCTGCTCGACCGTGCACGCGCAGATCTTCCAGCGGGAACTCGGCGATTTCGACCTTAAACTGGGCACCACACCCGCCCGCAGCATGGCGCAAGGCCTGGTCAAACCGGCGGCGGTCGGCTCGTTCCACGGCGGCCTCGACCTGAGCCACAACAGCGGTCTCTATTTCGGCCAATATGCACCCAGCATGGGTATCACCCCGGGCAAAGACCTCGAAGTCGATTCCTACATCGGCTTTAAACAACCCTTCGACCAGACGCTCGGCTACGAAGTCGGGATGATTCACTACAGCTATCCCGAAGTGGACACCCTCGACAGCCAGGAGCTGTTCGGTGGCCTGACGCTGCTCGGCAGTCGTTTCGGCGTGGCCCTGAGCAACGATCCGGATAAACAGAACAACACGTTGTTTGCCGATCTTGGCGGCAATCAACCGTTCGGCATTGGTGTCAGCATGAAATACACCACCCACCAACTGAACACGCCGGTCGCCGTCGACGGTGGGTATGTCAGCAGTTTTACCGACTGGTCAGTGAAACTGTCCCGGCCGTTCATGGGCGTCGATCTCGACCTGATCTACAGCAACTCCAGTCTCAGCGGCAGCGATTGCTCGGCTTATTCCGGGCACAACAGCCAGTGCGACGGCCTCGTCACCCTCAAGGCTGCGCGCGCGTTCTATTGATCGGCTGAACTGCCGGGTTCATTCTGCGTTCACATAAGAATCAGATTTCCCAGGCTGGCCATCGCAAGGATTCGCCCATGTCTCGCTGGTTCAAGCACATTACCGCACTGTTGATCTTCACCCTCGCCCTTGGCGCCTGCAGCCGCGTCGGCCTCGCGTACCGCAACCTCGACGTGATCATTCCATGGTCGCTCAGCGACTACGTGGACATGAACGGCGAGCAGAAAGACTGGTTCAACGAACGCCTCAAGACACACCTGAGCTGGCACTGCACCACGCAATTGCCCGGCTATCTCGACTGGCTGGATCGTTTGCAGACCATGGTTGAAACCAATCAGGTAAGCGACGCGGCACTGCAAGCGCGAACCGCAGAAGCCAGACAGGCCATCGCCGATACCGCGCGCCAGATCACGCCGTCGGCCATTGAACTGCTGCAAGGGCTGGACGATAAACAGGTCGCGGAAATGAACGACGCCTTTGCCAAGGACCTGCGCAAACGGGAACGGGAATACGTCAAACCCCCGCTGGCCCAGCAGATTGCCGAACGCGGCGCACGCATGGACAAGCGCTTGACCGATTGGCTGGGCCCGCTGAGCGTTACCCAGGAACAACGGGTGATGGCCTGGTCGACCGCACTTGGCGATCAAAACACCCAGTGGATCGCCAACCGCGCGCACTGGCAGCAGCAATTCAGCGCCGCCGTGGCCCAGCGCAACAGTGCCGAATTCCCACAGCGCATCGAAACGCTTCTGGTCAATCGCGAACGTTTATGGACACCGGAGTACCAGAAGGCTTACGCCAATACCGAAGCCCAGGCGCGTGCGTTGTTTGTGGATCTGATGGCCGACAGTACGCCGCAACAGCGCCAGCGGTTGCTGAAGAAGATCGAGGGAGTGCGCAAGGATTTCAACGACCTCAAGTGTCTCAAGGCCGCACAGAGAAACTGAAAAAACAGAGACCCAATGTGGGAGCGGGCTCGCTCGCTCCCACACAAGACCTTCAGGCGATCTGCGCCTTGGACGCGATGACATCGAACGTCGCCTCAGCCAGCGCATCTTCCTGCTCATCCAGCACCTGGCGCGGATGGTCATTACCGGGAATGCTGCTGTCGATCAGACTCAACAGGCTCGATCCGCGCGGCGTCAGCACAAAATTGTTCCCCGTGCTGCCCTCCTCATCCGGACGCGGTGCGATGTAGCCACGCAACAGCAGCAACCTTTCATACTCGCAGGCCAGCGTTTTCAGATGATCCAGATTCTCGATCGGTTCGCCGGCGCCGGCTTTCTCCGCCGCATAGTCTTCGGCATAGGCCCGCGGGGCAAAACTGTGGCCAGCGCTGTTCTGCACTTCATGCAGCAAGCGCTCAATCAAATCCCAGTTATAAGTCGTCATCCTGATTCAACCTCCGGTGCGCGTGATTATTGGCGCGTTCATAGGTTGTGACCGAGGCCGTCCGCAGCCGTTCAGCCGCATTTTCTGCGCCGACCGACCGGCGGTCTGTCGATTGCTCCCAGGGTTAAACGACTAGTCTGAAACACACGGTTTCAACCCCGCAGGAGAAATCATCATGAACGTTGAGAATCATCCGGTGGTGTCGCGCGAAGAATGGCTCGCCGCCCGCAAGCAGCACCTGGCGGACGAAAAGGCCTTCACCCGGGAGCGCGATCGCCTCAGCGCCAAGCGCCGCGCATTGCCGTGGGTGAAAATCGACAAGGACTACCGTTTCCAGGGCACGGACGGCGAGCTGAAACTGGCCGACCTGTTCGGCCAACACAGTCAACTGGTGGTTTACCACTTCATGTTCGCCAAGGGCTGGGAAGAAGGTTGCCAGGGCTGCTCGTTCCTCAGCGACCATATCGACGGCGCCAACCAGCACCTGGCTCATCACGACATTGCCGTGGTCGCCGTTTCACACGCACCGTTCAGCGAGTTTCAAGACTTTAAACGGCGGATGGGCTGGAAATTCGCCTGGGTGTCGTCAGACGGCTCCGATTTCAACTACGACTTTGCTGTCTGCGCTCGGGCCGAAGACGCCGAGGCCGGAAAAGCTACGTACAACTACGAAAAAACTGACAGCTGCGAAGAAGAAATGCCCGGGCTGAGTGTGTTCTATCGCGATCAGGCAGGAGAGATTTTCCACACCTATTCAACCTATGCCCGTGGGCTGGACATGTTGGTCGGCGCCTATCACTACCTCGACCTCACGCCCAAGGGCAGGAACGAAGACGAGATCATGGAGTGGGTGCGGCATCATGATCGGTATGAGGGACAACCCCCTTCAAGTTGCTGCCATACGAGCTGAAAGCCTGCGCAGACTGAACTTTTCATCGCAGCGAGGCCTCCACCGGTTAACCCGCCTTACCCGGACCGGAGGCCCGCCCCCATGAAAAACCTGATCAAGCTCACCCTCGCCGCCACCCTCGCCTGCGCCCTGCCCGTCTGGGCCTGCACGCCGGAAGAAGCCACTGCCAAGCGTGAACAACTGGCCAGGGAAGTCGCCAAACTCACTGAGCAGAATCCGGCCAAGGCCAAGGAGATCAACGCCGAGTTGCAGAAGATGGACCTGGGTACGGCCAGCAAGGATTTGCCTGACAAGTGCCAGTTGATTGATCAGCGGTTGAAAGAGTTGGGCACCGCCGAGAAAAAAGCCGAGAGCTGAAAAACAAGGATCGCAGCCTGCAACAGCACCTACCCCGATCACCGTGGGAGTTGTCACAGGCTGCGATTTTTTGTCTTTAAAAATGCATAAATGCATTTGTTTTCTTGCATTAATGCATATCAAGACTAAGGTTACATTGAGCAAGGAGATCGGCACCGTTCATCGAAGATGAAAACCGTTAGCCACCGATCGCTCGGCAACATCGCGACACCACACAAGCTGGACGCTTGTTTTCACTCATGGAGGATTGAAAGATGTTAACCCCTGAAGCAACCCGATTTACCGGCGAAACCCTGCCAAGGTGCCTTATCGGCGCTTTGCTCGACCCGCAACTGGTCGAAGCCGAAGCCGCTGAACAGGTCAGCGCCCTGGCCGCCGGTCTCAACTTCAACATGCAGCAGCAAACTCAGACCAATTGGTGCTGGGCCGCCGTTTCCGCCTCGGTCGGCAACTATTACGGCACGGGGTCCTGGACCCAGTGCGGGGTGGCCAGCGCGGCGCTGGATCGCAACTGCTGCAATCAACCCGGCCCGTGCAACGTCTACGGCTATCTGGACACCGCGCTGCGGATCACCCGCAGTTTCAACGGCATGAATCAGGGCTCGTTGCAGATGTCAGCCATTCGGAACCAGATCAGCATGGGCCGCCCGGTCGGCCTGCGCTGCGCCTGGTACGGCGGCGGTGCGCACTTCCTGACGATCTATGGCACCAACGGCGACTACGTGCTGGTGGCGGATTCGATCTACGGCTACTCGACTCGTGCACTGAATGCCTTCCCCCGTTCGTACAACGGTGGCGGCAACTGGACCAACACTTATTTCACCGTGAAAAACTGAGGAGGGCGACATCATGCAACTGACGTATCCAAAGGCGCCTTCCAACGGCGTACAGACTTTGCGCCCGGCGCTGCAAGCCGCGCTGCAAACCCGGGGCTTTGGCGCCAACCGCCAGTTCGCCAACGCCGCAGCGGCGAAGATCAGCCTCAGCGAGGCCTACCGCGGTTATTCGCTGAGCCTGGATGACCTGAGCGCCGGCAAAGGTCTGCGCAACGCGCGGATCGGCGACTGGCACTACCTGGTGTTCGCCGATGACGTAACGATCGCCGATGCCCAGTTGGCCGAAGTCTGGGGTCACGTCGAGTTCGCTTCGTTGAACCACGGCAACCTCGCCGCCGCCACGGTAGGGGCGCTGAAACTGGCGGAGCAAGCGCCGCACCTGCAAGGCAAGACCGTTGAGCTGCGGGTGTTGTTCGTATCGGCACTCAACGTTGTGGCGATCTGGCTGCACGCTGATGACGAAGACGTGCTGATCCCGATCGAGCCGACACCCAAGGACCTGGCCGGCACCCGGTTATACAGCGAGGCCGCCCTGCTCGCCGCGCTGAAACCGGCGGCAGATCAGGCAAAACGCCGCTTCGACGCCGACACCAGCGGTCTGTTAGGAAACTGATAAACGCTGGACGAAAAAAAACCCGGACATCGTTCCGGGTTTTTTCTGCGTGCCTGAAAAGCCTTACTCAGCGGCAGGCGCGGCCGGCTTGCGGCGCTTGAGCGGGGCCATGCCATCGCTGCTCACCAGCGAGTCCGGTTTCGGCCGGTTGACGCTCTTGCGCTTGGTCGGCGTCTTGGCGGCGGTTTTTTTCTTGTCGCCCTTGGCGTCGGTCTTTTTCTTCTTCACGCCAACGGCTTTACCCGAGGCCTTGACCTTTTTCGGTCCACCGTAGGTGCCTTTGACTTCCTTGATCGTGCGGCGCTCGAAGCTTTGCTTGAGGTAGCGCTCGATGCTCGACATCAGGTTCCAGTCGCCGTGGCAGATCAGCGAGATCGCCAAACCATCGTTGCCGGCACGGCCGGTACGACCGATACGGTGTACGTATTCGTCGCCGCTGCGTGGCATGTCGAAGTTGATCACCAGGTCCAGACCATCAACGTCCAGACCACGGGCCGCGACGTCGGTCGCCACCAGGATCTTCACACCGCCCTGCTTCAGACGGTCGATCGCCAGTTTGCGATCCTTCTGGTCTTTTTCGCCGTGCAGCACGAACGCCTTGTATTCCTGAGCCACGAGGCGACCGTAGATGCGGTCGGCCATCGCACGGGTGTTGGTGAAGACGATGGCCTTCTGATAGGTCTCGTTGGCCAGCAGCCAGTTCACGATCTGTTCTTTGTGCTGGTTGTGGTCGGCCGTGATGATTTGCTGACGGGTGGTCGAGTTCAGCTGGCTGACCGCGTTGAGCTGCAGGTGCTCAGGGTTGTTCAAGACCTTGGCGATCATCTCGCGCAGGCCGGAACCGCCGGTGGTGGCGGAGAACAGCATGGTCTGCTGACGGTTCGGGCATTCGTCGACCAGACGCTGTACGTCTTCGGCGAAACCCATGTCGAGCATGCGGTCGGCTTCATCGAGCACCAGCACTTCGACTTCTTTGAGGTCGAGGTTGCCGGCGTTGAGTTGCTCGATCATCCGCCCCGGGGTACCGATGAGGATATCCGGCACCTTGCGCAGCATGGCAGCCTGGACCTTGAAGTCTTCACCGCCGGTGATCAGGCCCGACTTGATGAAGGTGAACTGCGAGAAGCGCTCGACTTCCTTCAGGGTCTGCTGCGCCAGTTCGCGGGTCGGCAGCAGGATCAGGGTCTTGATGCTGACGCGGACCTTGGCCGGACCGATCAGGCGGTTGAGGATCGGCAGGACAAAAGCGGCGGTCTTGCCGCTACCGGTTTGCGCCGTCACCCGCAGGTCACGCCCCTGGAGCGCCAGCGGAATGGCCGCTGCTTGCACAGGCGTTGGCTCGACAAATTTCAGCTCGGCCACGGCTTTGAGCAGGCGTTCGTGCAGGGCGAATTGGGAAAACACGGGTGCTACCTCGAAGATATGCAAAAAAACAGCTGCATAGGTTACCGGTTTCGAGCGCTCAGGCCGAGTTTCTTTATACAAACGGGCGTAATCAGTGGCTTTTTTGTTGCTCGATTTGTCTCCAACGGTAATACACGGCGTCTTAAATGCTCTAATCGCCCATCGCGTCTTACAGAAGAATCGTTGCTCACATGGATTTCAAACAGCTCTGGCTCAAAGCCCAAGACCTCTGGGGTGTCCTCGAACAGCACCCGTTCCTGCAATCCGGCCTGGCGCTGATGCTGCTATTGGTGATCGCACTGGTCCTCGGACGAGTGGCGCGTTATCTGATCCTGCACGCCAGCCGCATGCTCGGACGCCAACCGGCACTGCACTGGATCAACGACTTTCGCCACAACAAGGTGTTTCAGCGCCTGGCGCAGATGACACCGTCGCTGGTGATCCAGTTCGGCCTGCATCTGGTGCCGGAACTGAGCAAAACCGCGATGACCTTTCTCGGCAACGTGGCGTTGTCGTTCACCATTCTGTTCCTGCTGCTGTCGGTGAGTGCCCTGCTCAATGCGCTGCTGGACATCTACGCGCGCACCGAACATGCCCGTACCCGCTCGATCAAGGGCTATGTGCAACTGGCGAAAATGGTGCTGTACGTGTTCGGCGCGATCATCATCGTCGCCACATTGATCGACCGTTCGCCACTGTTGCTGCTCTCCGGTCTGGGTGCGATGTCGGCGGTGATTCTGTTGGTCTACAAGGACACCCTGTTGTCGTTTGTCGCCAGCGTACAACTGACCAGCAACGACATGCTGCGGGTCGGTGACTGGATCGAAATGCCCCAGGTCGGCGCTGATGGCGACGTGGTCGACATCACCCTGCACACGGTCAAGGTGCAGAACTTCGACAAGACCATCGTTTCAATCCCGACCTGGCGCCTGATGTCCGAGTCGTTCAAGAACTGGCGCGGCATGCAGCAGTCCGGCGGTCGGCGGATCAAGCGCAGCCTGTTCATCGACGCCAGCGGCGTGCGCTTCATCCGCGACGATGAAGAAGAAAAACTCTCCCAGGTGCACCTGCTGACCGACTACATGAGCCGCAAGAAAGCCGAGCTCAAGGCATGGAACGAGGCGCAGGGTAATGTCGCGGCAATGTCGGCGAATCGTCGGCGGATGACCAATATCGGCACCTTTCGCGCGTATGCATTGGCGTATCTGAAGAGTCATCCGGAGATTCAACCGAACATGACCTGCATGGTCCGCCAGATGCAGACCACGGCGCAGGGCATTCCGCTGGAAATCTACTGCTTCACCCGCACCACGGCGTGGGCCGATTACGAGCGGATTCAGGGGGATATTTTCGATTACCTGCTGGCAGTGCTGCCGGAGTTTGGCTTGAGCCTGTATCAGCAACCGAGTGGCGGGGATTTGCGCTCGGGGTTGTTGCCGGCGGTGTTGGGTTCCGCGCACATTCCCGTGCCTGAAAAACACCTCATGTAACGCACGATCCGTGCAGGAGCTGCCGCAGGAAAAAAAACGCAACCGAAGTTGCGTTTTTTTCTGCCCAGGGTTATTTGGCCTGCCGTTGCGGCGCCTTGTGCACCATGGTGTAGGCGTAATCGACGCCCATGCCGTACGCGCCGCTGTGTTCCAGTACCAGTTCCATCACTGCTTCATAAGTCTCTTTATGCGCCCAGTCACGCTGGAATTCGAGCAGCACTTGCTGCCAGGTGACCGGCACCGCGCCCGCCTGAATCATCCGTTGCACCGACATGTCGTGGGCTTCTTTGCTGGTGCCGCCGGACGCGTCGGTCACGATGTACACCTCATAACCTTCCGCCAGGGCTTCGAGGGCCGGGAAGGTCAGGCAGACCTCGGTCCACAGCGCGGCAATGATCAGCTTCTTGCGCCCGGTGGCTTTGACCGCGTCGACCAGCGCCTTGTCTTCCCAGGAGTTCATCGAGGTGCGCTCGATCGGCTTCTGCTCAGGATGAACCGCCAACAGCTCAGGCCAGATGTAACCGCTGAAGCTCTCGGTTTCCACCGAGGTGTAGATCGTCGGCACGTTGAAGATCTTCGCCGCCTTGGCCAGGCCCACGGTGTTGTTCTTCAGGGTCTGACGGTCGATCGACTGCACGCCGAAGGCCATTTGTGGCTGGTGGTCGATCAGGATCAGAGCGGAGTTGGTTGGGTTGAGCAGTTCACGAATAGACATGGCGCGTTCCTTTTGATGTCGATGATGTCGGGTCAGTAAGGGTTGGTCGACGTTGCCGGGTTCGGCGTTGTTGTCGGCTTGGATGTCACTTTAGGGGCTGGCAGATAAAGGGACAATTCCCTAAAATCGAGAATCATTGATTCTAAAAAAGGGACAATCATGGATCGCATCGAATGCATGCGCGCCTTCGTGGTGACAGTCGGCGAAAACGGCTTCGCCGCCGCGGCACGCGCGATGGATGTGCCGCGCTCGAAAGTCAGCAAACAGATCCAGGCGCTGGAAGAAGCCATCGGCGTGCAACTGCTGCAACGCACCACGCGCAGCCTGCACCTGACCGAAGCCGGCGCCGAGTATTTTGAAGCGGCGCGCGAGGTCATTGCCGCCCTGGACGAGGCCGAGCAGCGCGCACGTGACGGGATTGGCGAATTACGCGGCGTATTGCGCGTGAATGCGCCGATGTCGTTCGGCTTGCGGCGCTTGGGCAAACTGATCCCGCTGTTCCATGAGCAACACCCGAACATCGAGCTGCAACTGGTGCTCAGCGATCAACAGGTCGATCCGGTAAGGGGCGGGTTCGACATGACGATCCGCATTGCGAGCATGCCCGACTCGACCATGATCGCCCGGCAACTGGCGCCGGCACCGCGAATCATGGTCGCCTCCCCGGCCTACCTCGAACGTGCCGGGATTCCGCAGACGCCACAGGATTTGCGCACACACCAATGCCTGAACTACGGCTATCTGCAAAGCGGTGTGAGTCTGCAACTGTGCAATGGCAAGGAGACCCAGCGGGTCAACGTCACCGGGCCGTTGCACGCGAACAATGGCGACTTGCTCGCGCAGGCGGCCGAGGCCGGGATGGGGATTGCGCTGCTGCCGGACTTCATCGTCGAAGATGCCTTGGCGGCGGGTCGGCTGGTACCGGTGCTGTGCGAATGGCAGGCACCGGCGATCAGCATCAACGCGGTGTATTCCTCGGCGCGGCGGGTGCCGCAGAAGACCCGGGCGTTCATTGAGTTTCTGGTGACGCAACTGGCCCTGCGCTGACAACAAAATTCCCAGGGGGTCATGCGGTGCGTTTGATCCCCAACCGGCTAATCCATACAGCGGCGAGGATCACACTGCCGCCGAGGAACAACCGCCCAAGTTCTTCGTGCTGGTTCCAGATCAGCAAATTCAACAGCAGCCCCACCGGCACATGCAGATTGTTCATCACTGCCAGCGTGCCACCGTTGACCATGCACGCGCCCTTGTTCCACCAGTACAGGCCCAATGCGGTCGAGACCAGACCAAGGAACAGCAACACGCCCCACTGCAGCGGTGCTTCGGGCAGAAAGTTGGCCTTGCCGAACAGCAGGAACGCCGGTAACACCACCGCCAGTGCGCCGAGGTAGAAGAAGCCGAAACGCCGGTAATGCGGCAGGTCGCTGGGGTGTTTCGCCACCAGATGCTTGTACAGCACCTGCCCGGCGGCATAGGTGAAGTTGGCCAGTTGCAACAGCAGGAAACCCATGAAGAAGTCCGGGTTGATCCGGTCGAAGCGGATCACTGCCGCGCCCCCTACCGCGACCAGCGCGGCGATCAGCGCCCATGGATTGAAGCGGCGGTTCAGCGCGTCTTCGATCAGGGTCACGTGCAGCGGCGTGAGAATGGTGAACAGCAACACCTCCGGCACCGTCAGCACGCGGAAGCTCAGGTACAGGCAAACGTAGGTCACGCCGAACTGCAACGCGCCGATCAACAGCATGCCGCGCATGAACGCCGGTTCCACCGAGCGCCAGCGCGTCAGCGGGATAAATACCAGCCCGGCCAGCACCACGCGCACCAACACCGCGAAGTAACTGTCGACGTGACCGGCCAGGTATTCGCCGATCAGACTGAAGGAAAACGCCTGGATCAGCGTGACAAAAAGTAGATAGCCCATGGTCGCCTCTGTTTCGAATGGCGGCGACGATAGCGGTTTTTTGGCCCGACCGCGAACGTGTGTCTACTGACACTCCGCCATCGCGGGCACGCCCGCTCCCACTGGGGATTTTTGGTGCTCTGATAAATCGCGGGCAAAAAAAAGCCCGATCTCGCTAATGCGTTCAATCGGGCTACAGCACTCAGGAGCAACAAGTGCAAAGGGAGGTTCGATGCGCGTAGAGCCTTGAAGGGGTTGCGCCAGGTCACTAGAACAATCGGCGATTATCTGGCGATTAACATATCAAGCGACCTGGGACAGTTTGGCGTTGGCCTGATTCAGGCCCTTCTCCTGGAAGTCGCCACCCAGGTTCATGCCTTCGGCGTGGATGAAGGTCACGTCGTGGATGCCGATAAAGCCCATCACCTGACGCAGGTACGGTTCCTGATGGTCGGCCGGGCCGCCGGCGTAGATACCGCCGCGAGCGGTCAGCACGTAGGCACGCTTGCCGCTGAGCAGGCCTTGCGGGCCGGTTTCGGTGTACTTGAAGGTCACACCGGCACGCAGCACATGGTCGAGCCAGGCCTTGAGGGTGCTCGGGATGGCGAAGTTGTACATTGGCGCGGCCATCACCAGCACGTCGGCTGCCAGCAGCTCATCGGTCAATTGGTTGGAGCGATCCAGCGAGGCTTGTTCGCTGTCGTTACGCTGCTCGGCAGGCTTCATCCAGCCACCCAGCAGGTTGCTGTCCAGGTGCGGCACCGGGTTCACGGCAAGGTCACGCACGGTGATCTGATCAGCAGGATGCGCCGCTTTCCACTGGTTGATGAAGGTCTGGGTCAGCTGACGGGATACCGAGTCTTGCTGGCGGGCGCTGCTTTCAATGATCAGAACGCGGGACATGGTGTGTAGCCTCCATCCGAGAATGTTGTAGGTCGATGGAGTGAAGGTTAAACAGTGTCTAATCGATGAAAAAGCGCAAATAATTGCTGCAAAACATCGAATAATTAGTTTAGATGCTGATCCATAGCCTGCTGGAGTGAGCCTGCTCGCGATAGCGGTGTGTCAGAGCAATCATTATTGACTGACACACCGCTATCGCGAGCAGGCTCACTCCTACAGGAACAGGTGTTATTTCGGGGTGCAGGTCAGTTTGATACGCAGCTTGATGATCTCGCGGGTGAATTTGGCCGTGGCGTTTTTATGTTTGCCGGCTGCCACTTCGATGTTACGGGTGCGCGGTGCTTCCGGGCCATTGGTAAACACAGCCTTGCAGACGGCATCGACTTCGCCGTAGTTGGCTACCCGAATGGAGCCGATGTCGTTGTCGGTATCGAAAGTCTCGTAGTCGATCTTCATGCCGTTGAGATCTTTCTGCACATCAATCGGATAAGCAAAAGCAGTCAGCGGAAGCAGCGCCAGCAGCACACAACAGAATTTTTTCATTCGGCAGTCTCCATGAGGGACAGCCAGCTTAGGACAAGAGGAGCTATTGATGAAAGCGCCCCGCGTGACCCTGGATCAATGGCGAACACTGCAGGCTGTGGTCGACCACGGCGGATTCGCCCAGGCTGCCGAGGCCCTGCACCGTTCGCAATCGTCGGTGAGCTACACCGTGGCCCGCATGCAGGACCAACTCGGCGTACCGCTGTTACGCATCGACGGGCGTAAGGCGGTACTCACCGAAGCCGGCGGCGTATTGCTGCGGCGCTCGCGCCAACTGGTAAAGCAGGCCAGCCAGCTGGAAGACCTCGCCCACCACATGGAGCAAGGTTGGGAAGCCGAGGTGCGGCTGGTGGTCGATGCGGCCTACCCGAGCGCCCGCATCGTCCGCGCGCTGACCGCGTTCATGCCGCAGAGCCGTGGTTGCCGGGTACGTCTGCGCGAAGAAGTGTTGTCGGGGGTCGAAGAAGTGCTGCTCGAAGGCGTCGCCGATCTGGCGATCACCGGCCTGAGCATTCCCGGCTACCTCGGCGCCGAGTTGAGCGACGTCGAGTTCGTCGCCGTCGCCCACCCTGACCACGCCCTGCATCGGCTCAATCGCGAGCTGAGCTTTCAGGATCTGGAAACCCAGATGCAGGTGGTGATCCGCGATTCCGGCCGGCAGCAGCCGCGCGACGTCGGCTGGCTCGGCGCCGAACAGCGCTGGACCGTCGGCAGCCTCGCCACCGCCGCCACCTTCGTCAGCAGCGGTCTGGGGTTTGCCTGGCTGCCCCGGCACATGATCGAGCGGGAATTGAAGGAAGGCACGCTCAAGCTGCTACCGTTGGATCAGGGCGGCAGCCGCAACCCGAGTTTTTACCTGTACTCGAACAAGGACAAACCCTTGGGCCCGGCCACGCAAATTCTCATCGAACTGCTGCGCACCTTCGATACGTTGCCTCTGGATGCGTCGTACGCCGCCCCCGAACAAGCCTGACACGGAGTTCACCGATGGCCTATTTCGAACATGAAGGTTGCAACCTGCACTACGAAGAATATGGCCACGGCACGCCGTTGCTGCTGGTTCACGGGCTCGGTTCGAGCACCCTTGACTGGGAAATGCAGATCCCGGCCCTGGCCGCGCACTACCGGGTGATCGTCCCGGACGTTCGCGGTCACGGTCGCTCGGACAAACCCCGCGAGCGCTACAGCATCGCCGGGTTCAGCGCCGACCTGCTGGCGCTGATCGAACACCTCAACCTCGGCGCGGTGCATTACGTCGGGCTGTCGATGGGCGGGATGATCGGTTTTCAGTTCGCCGTCGATCAACCGCAAATGCTGAAAAGCCTGACCATCGTCAACAGCGCGCCCGAAGTCAAAATCCGCAGCCGCGACGATTACTGGCAGTGGTTCAAGCGCTGGAGCCTGATGCGCCTGCTCAGCCTCGCGACCATCGGTAAAGCGCTGGGCGGCAAGCTTTTTCCGAAACCCGAACAGGCCGGTCTAAGGCAGAAAATGGCCGAACGCTGGGCAAAAAACGACAAACGTGCTTATCTCGCCAGCTTCGATGCAATTGTTGGCTGGGGCGTTCAGGAACGACTTTCCCGGGTGACCTGTCCAACCCTCATCGTCAGCGCCGACCGTGACTACACGCCGGTCTCGCTGAAAGAAACCTATGTAAAACTGCTGCCCGATGCGCGGCTGGTGGTGATCGCCGATTCGCGCCACGCCACCCCGCTCGATCAACCCGAACGCTTCAACCAAACGCTGCTGGATTTTCTTGCCGCAGCCGATACTCAATCTCAGGATCACTGACCCATGCTGAAAAAACTCGCCCTCGCCGCCGGCACTGTGCTGTTTGCTGCCAACCTGATGGCTGCCACCCCGGCCAAAGCGCCACACGTGCTGCTGGACACCACCAACGGTCAGATCGAAATCGAACTGGACCCGGTCAAGGCGCCGATCAGTACCAAGAACTTTCTCGACTACGTCAACAGCGGCTTTTACACCAACACCATTTTCCATCGGGTGATCCCGGGCTTCATGGCGCAGGGCGGTGGTTTCACCCAGCAGATGCAACAGAAAGACACCAAAGCGCCGATCAAGAACGAAGCCAGCAACGGCCTGCATAACGTTCGCGGTACCTTGTCGATGGCGCGCACCTCCAATCCAGACTCGGCCACCAGCCAGTTCTTCATCAACGTGGCTGACAACGCGTTCCTCGATCCGGGCCGCGACGCCGGTTATGCGGTGTTCGCCAAAGTGGTCAAGGGCATGGACGTCGTCGACATCATCGTCAACTCGCAAACCACCACCAAACAAGGCATGCAAAACGTGCCCGTCGACCCTGTGATCATCAAGTCGGCCAAAGTCATCAACTAAGCTGTACAGGGCGTATCGAGCGGCGTGAGTTCTACCCCACGCCGCTCACACCGATAAAAGGAGAGCCCGGCTCCGGGCGGTTATCTGATGCTCTATCGCCGTTTCGAACAACTGATCGACATATTCCGTGACGCCCCGACGGCGTCTCCGCCGGACCGCGTTCTCCCCTTCTATACCTATTACCTCAAGCAGGTCTGGCCGAGCTTTGCCGCCCTGCTGGTGGTCGGCCTGTTTGCCGCGCTGATCGAAGTGGCGCTGTTCAGTTACCTGAGCCGCATCATTGACCTGGCCCAAGGCACGCCCAACCCGAATTTCTTCAGCGATCACGCCCTCGAATTGACGTGGATGCTGGTGGTCGCCCTGGTGCTGCGACCGATCTTTTTCGGCCTGCACGACCTGCTGGTGCACCAGACCCTGAGCCCGGGGATGACCAGCATGATCCGCTGGCAAAACCACAGTTATGTGCTCAAACAGAGCCTGAATTTCTTCCAGAACGATTTCGCCGGGCGCATCGCCCAGCGCATCATGCAGACCGGCAACTCGCTGCGTGATTCGGCAGTGCAGGCGGTGGATGCGCTGTGGCACGTGGTGATCTACGCGATCAGTTCGCTGGTGCTGTTCGCCGAAGCCGACTGGCGCCTGATGATCCCGCTGCTGACGTGGATCGCCGCCTACATCGGCGCACTGTGTTACTTCGTGCCACGGGTGAAAGAGCGCTCGGTGGAAGCTTCCGACGCACGCTCGAAACTGATGGGGCGGATCGTCGACGGCTACACCAACATCGCCACCCTGAAGCTGTTCGCCCACACCAACTTCGAACAGCACTACGCCAGGGAAGCCATCGAGGAACAGACGGTCAAGGCGCAAATGGCCGGCCGTGTGGTCACCAGCATGGACGTGGCGATCACCACCATGAACGGCCTGCTGATCGTCGGTACTACGGCGCTGGCGCTGTGGTTATGGACACAATCGCTGATCACGGTCGGCGCTATCGCTCTCGCCACCGGTCTGGTGATTCGCATCGTCAACATGTCCGGCTGGATCATGTGGGTGGTCACCGGCATTTTCGAAAACATCGGCATGGTCCAGGACGGTCTGCAAACCATCTCGCAACCGGTCAGTGTCACCGATCGCGAGCAGGCCAAACCCTTGGCCGTGGCTCGTGGCGAAGTGCGTTTCGAACATGTGGATTTTCACTACGGCAAGAAGCGCGGCATCATCGGCGACCTCAATCTGACCATCAAACCCGGGGAAAAGATCGGTCTGATCGGCCCGTCCGGCGCCGGCAAGTCGACCCTGGTCAACCTGCTGCTGCGTCTATATGACGTCGAGGGCGGGCGCATTCTGGTCGATGGGCAGAACATCGCCGAAGTCGGTCAGGAGAGCCTGCGCGCGCGGATCGGCATGATCACTCAGGATACCTCGCTGCTGCACCGCTCGATCCGCGACAACTTGTTGTATGGCAAACCCGACGCCACCGATGCAGAGTTGTGGGATGCGGCCCACAAGGCCCGCGCCGACGAGTTCATTCCCTTGCTGTCGGACGCTGAAGGCCGTACCGGTTTTGACGCGCATGTCGGCGAGCGCGGGGTGAAACTATCCGGCGGTCAACGTCAGCGCATCGCCATCGCCCGCGTGCTGCTCAAGGACGCGCCGATCCTGATCATGGACGAAGCGACCTCGGCGCTGGACTCGGAGGTCGAAGCAGCCATTCAGGAAAGCCTGGAAACCCTGATGCAGGGCAAGACCGTGATCGCCATCGCCCACCGCCTCTCGACCATCGCGCGCATGGACCGGCTGGTGGTGCTGGAGAACGGCAAGATCGCCGAGAGCGGTACCCATGCCGAACTGTTGGCCCATCGTGGCTTGTATGCGCGGTTGTGGGCGCATCAGACCGGAGGGTTTGTCGGAATCGACTGACTTTTTCCGTCACCACAAAACTCTGCAGGCTCACTCCTACAGGAGATGTGTGAAATCTGTGACAGATAAAACCGCCACAGCCCGCTAACCACGGGCGCTGGCGGTTTTTTTGCGCCTGCTGGAAATCCGTTCAAAGCCTGCTGTACTCAGGCAAGGCTCCGGCACGGAACCTGTCGTAAATCGGCATGGAGGCCTCACTCGATGCAGTCTCGATAGCACGCCTATCAAGGACACTCTCATGTCTCTGTTCAAACGTTCAGTTACTGAGTTGTTGGGTACGTTCTGGTTAGTGTTGGGCGGTTGTGGCAGTGCGGTGATCGCCGCGTCTTCACCGTTGGGAATCGGGGTGCTGGGGGTCGCCCTGGCGTTTGGTCTGACGGTGCTGACCATGGCGTTTGCCATCGGCCACATCAGCGGATGTCATCTCAACCCGGCCGTCTCGGTCGGTCTGTTCGTTGGCGGCCGGTTCCCGGCCAAAGAGCTACCGGCCTATATCATCGCCCAGGTGCTGGGCGCGATTCTCGCGGCCGCGCTGATCGCCCACATCGCCAGCGGCAAGGAGGGATTTGATATCGCCGCCGGCCTGGCCTCCAACGGTTATGGCGAGCATTCGCCCGGCAAATACTCAATGGCGGCCGGGTTCGTGTGCGAACTGGTGATGACCGCGATGTTCGTGATCATCATCCTCGGCGCCACCGATAAACGCGCTCCGGCGGGCCTCGCACCGATTGCCATCGGCCTGGCCCTGACACTGATCCACCTGATTTCGATCCCCGTGACCAACACCTCGGTCAATCCGGCCCGCAGCACGGGCCCGGCGCTGATGGTCGGCGGCTGGGCGATCGCGCAGTTGTGGATGTTCTGGGTCGCGCCGCTGTTAGGCGCGGTGGTCGGAGGCGGGGTCTATCGCTGGCTGGGCAAAGAAGAAACCTGAAGCCTGTACAAATCCCCTTGTAGGAGTGAGCCTGCTCGCGATAGCGGTGTGTCAGTCAACATCAATGGCTCTGACAGACCGCTATCGCGAGCAGGCTCACTCCTACAGGGGATTCAGGTTTGGCGGTAGGGCAAGGCTGTTTTCGCTTCTTCGGCATACGCAAGGACTCCGGCACGCTCTTGTTGCAGGAAATCCTTCACCGCCGCTTTCAACCCGGGATGGCGCAGGTAATGCCACGAATGAGTGATCACCGGTTCGAAACCACGAATCAACTTGTGCTCGCCCTGGGCACCAGCGTCGAAACGTTGATAGCCCTGCGCAATCGCGTAATCCATGCCCTGATAAAAACAGGTTTCGAAGTGCAGCCGATCAAACTCCGCCAGGCAACCCCAATAGCGTCCGTAAAAGCTATCGCCACCCACGAGACTGAAGGCCATCGCCACCGGGCGTGAACCCTGTCTGGCCAGCACCACGCGAATCGACTCCGGCATGCGTTCGGCAAGCAGGCTGAAGAACTCGCGCGTCAGGTATGGCGCCTGACGTCGCACCGCATAGGTATTGGCGTAACAGGCGTAAACGAAATCCCATTGCGCCTCGTCCAGCTCCCGCCCCTGCAACCATTCAAACTCGAAGCCCTGCCCCGCCACTTGCTCGCGCTCTTTGCGCATCTGCTTGCGCTTGCGCGAACTGAGCACATCGAGAAAGTCCTGAAAGTCCCGGTAGCCGCGATTCTGCCAGTGATACTGACAGCCGATGCGCTGCAACCAGCCTGGTTGTTCAGCCATGGCGGTATCGGTGAAGAGATCGGTGAAATTGATATGTGCGCTGGAAAGCCCTTCGATTTCCAGATACCCCGGCAAGCTCTTGAGCAACTCGAAGCCGTCTTCGACCTTCGCCGCCAACAAGCGTGGGCCGCTGACCGGGCTGAACGGCACGGCCGTCAACAGCTTGGGGTAATAGTCGATTCCGGCGCGGGCACAGGCGTCGGCCCAGCCATGATCGAATACATACTCGCCGTAGGAATGCCACTTGCGGTAACTGGGCAGTGCCGCTATCAGTCGATCGTCCTCGATGTGCAACAAATGTTCCGGCTGCCAACCCGTGTGAGGGCCGACGCTGCCGCTGTCTTCCAGGGCGCTGAGGAAGGCATGGCGCAGAAACGGCTGATTCTCCGGCACCAGTGCGTCCCAGGTGGCCGGGGCGATTTCTGACAGGTTTTGCAGGCGTTGCAACGGCATCAACAGAGTCTCCACAAGCGGGTTTCAGCGCCCGGCGAGTATCGCCTATCGCCGGCCATTGCACACGTTCAATCGGGCGACAGCGCTCTAGATCAATAGTTCACGACGCATCTGGATCGTCATCAACCTGCCATCATCGTGCCACTGCTCTGTCATAAACCATCGCGATACTGGCGCCTGTTTTTAGAGCGCCGGGTTCTACCCGGACACTGTTTTCCGACCTTCACGTCGGTTGTGCCCAGGATGGTTCAGCCATCCCCTCTCATCTTCGGAGATTGCTATGCGTCTTGCTTCCACGAAAACTGCGGCGGCCCTGTGCGGTGGCCTGTTACTGGCCATGAGCGTTCCGGCCAGTGCTGCAGTCGACGCCAAACTGCTCGACATGCTCAAGGCTAACGGTTCGATTTCCCAGGCGCAGTACATTGAACTGCAAACTGAACTGGCCAAGGATCAGAAGGCTCAGCAAATCGCGCAGCAGGCGCAGCAAGAGACTAACGAGCAAATCGCGGCAACCGCGAAGAAAACCAATGAGCTGAGCTCCTTCGACCAGAAACTGGCCTGGGCCGCCAAGACCCAGTTCAAGGGTGACGTGCGTATCCGTCAGGAAACCATCAAGATCGACGGCGAACCGAACAACGGCGGCCGCGACAAGGATCGCCAGCGCATCCGTGCCCGCCTGGGCGCCTACACCGAGATCAACCCGCAAGTCGACACCGGCATCCGTATCGCCACCGGCGGCGGCGACGACGCCCGTTCGACCAACCAGGATCAGGACAACTACTTCGACAAGAAGCAGATCTGGCTCGACCTGGGCTACATCGACTACCACCCCGATCAGATCAAGAACCTGCACGTCATCGGCGGCAAAATGCTGCAACCGTGGGTCAGCATGGGTGACGTGATCTGGGACAGCGACATCAACCCGGAAGGTCTGGCCGTGACCTACAAATACCCGTTGGGCAGCAGCGCCGAGCTGTTCGGCAGCCTGGGTAACTACAACCTCAAGGACAACGTCGACGGCGACGGCGTGCAATTCCGTCACGACCTGCGCCTGACCTCTGGCCAGTTGGGTAGCCGCTTCGCGATCACCGACAACCTGAAACTGACCCTGGGCGGCAGCGTCTACGCCTACCAGAACGACAAAGACAGCCGCTGCACCGGGACTTCCACTCCGTGCGCCCTGGCGGTCAACGGCAACTCGGCCAACAACGAATTCCGTCTGTACGAGGGCTTCAGCCAGATCGATATCGGTGGCTTGCCAATGCCGTTGTCGTTCTACGGTCAGTACGTGAAGAACAACGATGCCGTGACCGATGCAGACACCGCCTGGCTGGTCGGCGCCAAGTCGAAAGTGTTCGGTCTGAACCTCGACTACAACTATCGTGACGTACAGCGTGACGCCGTGGTCGGCGCCTTCACCGACTCCGACTTCGCCAACGGCACCACCGGTTCGCGTGGTCACAAGTTCAAGGTCGGTTACGACATCGACAAGAACTTTGCCATCGGCGCGACGTACTTCCTGACCAAAGCAGACTTCTCCAGCCGTACCCAGCGTGATGCAGACACCAACACCCTGCAGCTGGACGCGGAAGCGAAGTTCTAAGAAAACAGCGACAAGCTTCGAGCGACAAGTTGCAAGTCACCGCTCCCCTTGCGACTTGCCGATCGAAGTTGATTTTCCTGCAGCTCGATGCAGCAACAGCGATCCCCATCATCCGTTCGCTGGTGCTTCACCGGGCTGTGTTTTTTCACGGGCTATCGTCCCGCCGTTGCGCCGCCAAACGTTCCGCCAAGGCATCCACCCCTTCCTCCGGTTTCTCCGGCATCGCCTTCAAGGTCGCCTGCATCAAACGCATCTGCCGAATGAAACGCCGACAGTTCGGGCAGAACATCAGGTGATGACGCACCATCAGCTTCTCGCGAAAGCTCAACTGATCATCGAGATAATCGCTGGAGCGCGCCACTTGTTCCTTACAGGTCAGCATTCCCCGGTCTCCTCAAAATGCTCCACGGTCGCGAAGACTTTCAGCCGCGCACGATGCAGCAGCACACGGACATTGGAGAGCGAGATCTCCAGAAGATTACAGATCTCTTCCAGCTCCAGGCCCTGACGCTCTCGCAACAGCAGAACACTGCTTTGCAATTCCGACAGACTGAGCAGCGTATGCTCCAGGCAGTCACGTAATTCACTTTCGGTCAGCAAGGCTTCGGGCGTGTCCTGGTGCCAGGCGAACGGGGCGATCAACCAATGGCCGTCGCCGGGAGAAAAGCGGTCGTCATCAATGGTGCCGTGGGGCGATGGCAAGTCATCCATCAGCACTTCGCGGCGATTCAGCTTGTAACGACTTTTGGCCGAGTTGGCGGTGATGGTCAGCAGCCAGGTCTTGAGGCTGGAACGACCTTCGAAACTGGCGATGTGGCGCACCACGGAAAGCCAGGCGTCCTGCACCACTTCTTCGACATGACGCTGGCCGACAATCGCATACGCCACAGCCCGCATGGCGCTCTGATACGTAGTCACCAGTTCCTTGAAAGCCCGTTGTTCACCTGCCAGCAGGCGCTCAAGCAGTTGGGTGTCGTCAGCCATCCAAAAATCTCCTTGTGCTGATTCCGAAATGATAGCGGCAGGACTTCGCCTGCCGCCATTTCCGAAAAATTACAGCGTTTGAGCCGATTCGGATGTAGGAAAAGTCGACGTGTTTAAGAGGAAACTAAACCTCTTTTCAACGCTTGCGCAGAATCACGCTGCCGATCGAATAGCCTGCACCGAACGAACTCAAAACAGCCAGCGAACCGGCAGCCAGATCATCCTGGTGCTTGTGGAAGGCAATCACGGAACCGGCGGAGCTGGTGTTGGCGTAGGTGTCGAGAATCACCGGCGCCTCTTCTTCGGTCGCTTCGCGGCCCAGCAGCTTGCGCACGATCAGGTGGTTCATGCTCAGGTTGGCCTGGTGCAGCCAGAAGCGCTTTACGTCGCCGACATTGAGCTGATTCTCTTGCAGATGCTCACCAATCAGTTCGGCGACCATCGGGCAGACATCCTTGAACACCTTGCGCCCTTCCTGCACGAACAGCTTGTCGCGGGCGCCGACGCCCTCTTCCGCGGCGCGGTTGAGGAAGCCGAAATTGTTGCGGATGTTGTTGGAGAACTTGGTCAACAGTTTGGTGCTGACCACGTCGAACTGGTATTTGGACGTCGCCAGATCGGCACGCTCGATGATCACTGCAGTCGCGGCATCACCGAAGATGAAGTGGCTGTCACGGTCACGGAAGTTCAGGTGACCGGTGCAGACTTCCGGGTTGACCATCAGGATCGCCCGGGCCTGACCCAGTTGCACGCTGTTGGCCGCCGCCTGGATGCCAAAGGTAGCCGAGGAACAGGCCACGTTCATGTCGAAGCCGAAGCCCTGGATGCCCAGCGCTTCCTGGACCTCGATGGCAATGGCCGGGTAAGCGCGCTGCAGGTTGGAACAGGCAACGATCACGCCGTCGATATCAGCGGCGGTTTTACCGGCGCGCTGCAAGGCTTGCTCGGCTGCGCCGATGGCCATCTGGCACAGCACCGACCATTCGTCGTTGGAACGCTCCGGCAGACGCGGCGCCATGCGCAGCGGGTCGAGGATGCCATCCTTGTCCATGACAAAGCGGCTCTTGATGCCCGAGGCCTTTTCGATGAACGCGGCGCTGGATTCGGTCAGGGCCTGGACTTCACCGTTGGCGATGGCTTCGGCGTTATCGGCGTTGAACTGGGCGACGTAGGTGTTGAAAGACTGCACCAGCTCTTCGTTGGAGATGCTGTTGGCCGGGGTGTACAGGCCGGTGCCGCTGATGACGACATTATGCATGGTCGTTTCTCTAATCTGTTCAGGCAGAAAGTGCTGGAACCGTCGTACCAACACACAAAGGGTCTATTCCCATCCGGGGGACGCTGACCTGGCATCGCTTTATTCCGGTTCGCGACCTTACCGAAGGCTCTGGGTCGCGAAACGGGCGTTTATGGTCGCGAAGTTTGCCATAAACCCGAGGTTTTGGCGCCTTTCTCAAGATCGACGCTGCTTCCCTGCAGGAGTGAGCCTGCTCGCAATTGCGTCGTATCAGTCACTATTGCGTTGACTGACACTCTGCTATCGCGAGCAGGCTCACTCCTACAGGGGGTTGTGCAGGCCTGGCAATCAAGGTTCGACCTGCGTCCACTGCTTGTTCAGGCGTTTGTCGGAAATCGGGACTTTGGTGCCCAACTGCTGGGCGAACAGTGACACCCGGTATTCCTCCAGCCACCAGCGGTACAACTCCAGCTGCGGATCGCGCTTGCCTTCCTGGGCATGCTTGGCGGCGCGGGTCTGGTATTGCGCCCAGAGGCCGGCCAGTTCGCCGCTCCAGACGCGATCCTTCTGCACCTGCGCCCCGAGCTTTTCGAAACGCTGCTCGACCGCTTTCAGATAACGCGGCAATTCCTTGAGCCATTGCATCGGCGTTTCCCGGACGAAACCGGGGTACACCAACTGGCTGATCTGCTGCTTGATGTCATTCAGCGCCACCGCTTGCGCAAGGTCGATCTTGCCCTTGAAACGCTTTTGCAGACCGTGCCACAGCTTGAGGATCTCCAGCGTCAGGCGCGCCACGCGTTCGGCGTGTTCGGTCCAGCTGCCGCGCTTGCGCTCGGCCAACGCTGCCAGCCCGGCGCCATCGCGGGGCAACGGGTCTTCGCCTTCCAGAATGCAGCTGTCGAGGCTGGCCAGCAGAATGTCTTCGACCAGCGCATCGACCCGACCCAACTCGCGATAGAGCAGGCCCAGTTCAGTCTGCCCCGGCAATTTGCTGCGCAGGAACTTCGCCGGCTCCGCCAGTTGCTGCATCAGCAGACGCTGCAACGCGCGGCGGTGTTGAAACTCGGCTTCGGCCGGAGTCGAGAAGCGCCCCTCCTTGACCGCGCCGCCCTCTTCCACCAGCGCCGGATACACCGTCATCGACAGCCCGGCGATCTTCTGTTGAGTCTTTTCCGCCACTGGTGCAAAGACTTTCGCCTCCACTGGTTGCTGACTTTTTGCACTCTGCGGCACCGCCAGTGCAGCCTGACTGGCTTCGGCAAACCGTGCGGTCAACTCGGCCAGATCGCGGCCTTCGCCGAGGAACTTGCCCTGGCCGTCGACGATTTCCAGGTTCATCCGCAAATGCCCTTCGACCTGCTGCGCCGCTTCCGCCCACGCCTCATCGCTGACCCGCGCACCGGTCATGCGCAGCAACTCGCGACCGAGCGCTTGCGGCAACGAACCTTCGGCGAAGGTCATGCGCTGCAAAGCCGCTTTGATGAAGTCCGGCACAGGTACGAAGTTCTTGCGCAGCGCCTTCGGCAGGTTGCGCACGAGGGCGATGCACTTGGCTTCGATCATCCCCGGCACCAGCCATTCGAGGCGTTCCGGCGGCAGCATCGGCAACAGCGGCGCCGGCACGCGCAAGGTCACGCCGTCGCGCGGGTGATTGGGTTCGAAATGATAGGTCAGCGCCAGTTCCAGGTCACCGATGTGCAGCGTATCCGGGTAGTCGCGCGCGGTGACTTCACTGGCCTCGCGGGCCAGCACGTCCTCTTCGCGCATGATCAGCAGTTGCGGGTTCTTCTGGCTGTTGACCCGATACCAGCTGTCGAAGGTCGCGGTCTGGTGAATCTCTGCCGGCAAGCGCGCATCGTAGAAGGCGTACAGGGTTTCTTCGTCGGCAAGGATGTCACGGCGCCGGGCCTTGGCCTCCAGCTCGTCGAGCTGTTCGAGCAACTGTTGGTTGGCCGTCAGGCACTTGGCTTTCGACTGAATCTCGCCGCGCACCAGGCCTTCGCGGATAAACAGCTCGCGGGACACCACCGGATCCACCGGACCGTAATGCACCGGGCGACGGCCAACGACGATCAGCCCGAACAGGGTGATCTGCTCGTAAGCCACGACCTGGCCACGCTTCTTCTCCCAGTGCGGTTCAAAGTGGTTCTTCTTGATCAGGTGCCCGGCCAGCGGTTCGATCCAGTCGGCGTCGATCTTGGCGACCATGCGCGCGTAAAGCTTGGTGGTTTCCACCAGCTCGGCTGTCATCAGCCATTGCGGACGCTTCTTGCCGATCCCCGACGACGGGTGAATCCAGAAACGCCGCTGACGGGCGCCAAGGTAATCGCCGTCCTCGGTTTTCTGACCGATCTGGCTGAGCAGACCGACCAGCACCGCTTTGTGCAGTTTCGGGTAATCCGCCGGCTCTTTATTGAGGCTCAGCTGCATGTCACGGCAGATCAGGCTCAACTGGCGATGGGAATCACGCCACTCGCGCAGACGCAGGTAGTTGAGGAAGTTCTTGCGGCACCAGTTGCGCAGCGGGCTGGCCGTCAGCGCCTGGCGCTGTTCTTCAAAACCACGCCACAGATTGACCAGCCCGGCGAAGTCCGAATCGCTGTCTTTCCATTGCGCATGGGCCTGATCGGCGGCTTGCTGACGCTCCGGTGGACGCTCGCGCGGGTCCTGAATCGACATCGCACTGGCGACGATCAGCACTTCCTGCAGGCTGCCGAGCCTGGCCGCTTCGAGCAGCATGCGGCCCATGCGTGGATCCACCGGCAGGCGTGCCAACTGGCGTCCCAGCGGGGTCAACTGACTGTTGCGATCCACCGCCGAGAGCTCTTGCAGCAGATTGAAACCGTCGCTGATGGCTTTGCCATCCGGCGGCTCGATGAACGGGAACGCGGTGATTTCGCCGAGGCGCAAGTGCAGCATCTGCAAGATAACCGCGGCAAGGTTGGTGCGCAGAATCTCGGGGTCGGTGAATTCCGGGCGACCGAGGAAATCTTCCTCGCTGTACAAGCGCACGCAAATGCCCGGCTCGACCCGGCCGCAACGACCTTTACGCTGGTTGGCGCTGGCCTGGGAAATCGCCTCGATCGGCAGACGCTGGACCTTCGCGCGATAGCTGTAACGGCTGATGCGCGCGGTGCCGCTGTCGATCACGTAACGGATGCCCGGCACGGTCAGCGAGGTCTCGGCGACGTTGGTCGCCAGCACCACGCGACGCCCCGGGTGCGACTGGAAAATGCGCTGCTGTTCGGCCGGCGACAGGCGCGCGTACAGCGGCAGGATTTCGGTGTGTTTAAGCTGAGCCTTGCGCAGCATGTCGGCGGCGTCGCGAATCTCGCGTTCGCCGGGCAGGAACACCAGCACATCGCCAGGACTGCGGCGCTCGCTGCGCTCGTAGGCGGCGATTTCGTCGAGGGTGGCGAGGATCGCCTGATCCACGGTCAGGTCGTCTTCGACGCGGTTGCCCTCTTCGTCCTGCTCCAGGGTCAGCGGTCGATACCAGGTGTCCACCGGGAAGGTGCGGCCGGAGACTTCGACAATCGGTGCGTCATCGAAATGTTTGGAGAAACGCTCCAGGTCGATGGTCGCCGACGTGATGATGACTTTCAGATCCGGACGACGCGGCAGCAGGGTTTTCAGGTAACCGAGCAGGAAGTCGATGTTCAGGCTGCGTTCGTGGGCTTCGTCGACGATGATCGTGTCGTAGCGTTCCAGGTAGCGGTCGTTCTGGGTTTCCGCCAGCAGGATGCCGTCGGTCATCAGTTTGATCAGGGTGTTAGAATCGCTCTGATCCTCGAATCGCACCTGATAACCGACCAGCGAGCCGAGCGGCGTGCCGAGTTCTTCGGCAACCCGGCTTGCGACGCTGCGTGCTGCAATTCGGCGCGGCTGGGTGTGACCGATCAAGCCATGCTGGCCACGACCGATTTCCAGACAGATTTTCGGCAACTGAGTGGTTTTGCCCGAGCCGGTTTCGCCGGCGATGATCAGCACCTGATGCTTTTCCAGGGCCTGTTTGATTTCGTCACGCTTGGCCGCAATGGGCAGGCTGTCGTCATAACGAATCACCGGCAGGCTGGCCTTGCGCGCCAGCACCTGATCGCAGGACGCCTGCATCCGCGCCACCCACTGGGCCAGCTTGGCCTCGTCGGGTTTCTTGCGCAGCTCAAGCAACTGCCGCCGCAGCCGGTGACGGTCGGCGAGCATGGCGTGATCGAGGTTTTTCAGCAGTTTGTCGATGGAGGGCGATTCGTCGGTCATCGGGTACGCAATTCGGTCGTCTATTTATGCAGGGGGCGGATTGTCGCAGATTTGGCGGATTTGTGGCGTGTCTGGGGGATTGCGGCCCTCACCCTGGCCCTCTCCCAAAAGGAGCGGGGACCGAGCGAGTCAACTTTGCCAGCTTCACCGACCTGAACGTGCATCACCGAATCCATAATCGCCAAGGCCTTTCAGGTCGATGCTTGCTCCGTCAGCGCCCTCTCCCTCCGGGAGAGGGCTGGGGTGAGGGAGTTTTTAAGAGGGCTATTCGTTATCCAACCCTTTACGCCGATAAGGAAAGACATCAATCACTTTCCCGGCGCGAATCGCCTCCTGCAGGCTCTTCCAGTAATCCGCGTTATACAACTCGCCATGCAACTGATCGAACAACTTGCGCTGCCCCGAATCGGCAAACAGAAACGGCGGAAACTCCTCAGGAAAGACATCCAGCGGCCCGATCGAATACCACGGCTCGGAGGCCATTTCGTCCTCCGGCGTGCGCGGTGCGGGGATGTGGCGGAAATTGGCTTCGGTCAGGAAGCAGATCTCGTCGTAGTCGTAGAACACCACCCGCCCGTGCCGGGTGACGCCGAAGTTTTTCAACAGCATGTCGCCGGGAAAGATGTTGGCCGCCGCCAATTGCTTGATCGCCAGGCCATAGTCTTCCAGCGCCTCGCGCACCTGTGCATCGTTGGCGTTTTCCAGATAGAGGTTCAGCGGGGTCATCCGGCGCTCGGTCCAGCAGTGGCGGATCAGCACCGTGTCGCCTTCGACCGAGACGGTGGACGGCGCCACCTCCAGCAGTTCTTCCAGACACGCCGGATCGAACTTGCTCAGCGGGAAACGGAAATCGGCGAACTCCTGGGTATCGGCCATGCGCCCGACCCGGTCGACGCTTTTCACCAGCCGGTATTTCTCGATCACTGTGGCGCGATCGACGTTTTTCGACGGCGAGAAGCGGTCCTTGATGATCTTGAACACGGTGTTGAAGCCCGGCAGGGTAAACACGCTCATGACCATGCCGCGCACGCCCGGGGCCATGATGAACTGGTCATCGGTATTGGCCAGGTGGTTGATCAACGCGCGGTAGAACTCGGACTTGCCGTGTTTGTAGAAACCGATTGAGGTGTACAGCTCGGCGATGTGCTTGCCCGGCAGTATGCGTCGCAAAAAACCGATGAATTCCGCCGGCACCGGCACATCGACCATGAAATACGAGCGGGTAAAGGAAAAGATGATCGACACGTCGGCTTCGTCGGTGATCAACGCGTCAATCTGAATCCCGCGTCCTTCACGGTGCAGCAGCGGAATCACCAGCGGCCACTGTTCGTCACGGGTGTAGATGCGCCCGACCAGGTAGGCCCCCTTGTTGCGGTAGAGCACCGAAGAAAACAGCTCGACGCTCAGTTCCGGGTCCTTGCACACCCAGTCCGGCAGGTTCTCGCGCAGTTGCGCTTCGAGGCGGCGCAAGTCGCCGGGCAAATCGGCGTAATCTTCGCTGAAGCGGTAATCGGCAAAAATGCTCGCCAGCATCGCGCTCAACTGGCCTTGCGGCTTGTAGGTGCGGGTCTGCGCGGCCCGTGCGCGGCGCAGGCTCGGACGCGTGGTGTGGATGAACATGCAGCCATCGCTGATCAGGTCATGGCTGAACAGTCCGCAGAAGATCGAGTTGTACCAGGTCTCGGACAATTCATCGTCGAAGCGCAGGTCGATGACGCTGATGTAGGCGCTTTTCACCAGTGGCCAGCAACTGACATTCATGAGTGCTTCGTCATCGAAGTACTCCCGCAGGCGGGCAATGGTTTCGCCGACTTTCTCTTCGTAGAGGTTGATTCGCGCCGCAGATGCGGTTTGCGTCTCCTGCCAGCGAGCCTGTTCGAAACGCTCCCGGGCGCCGTCGGTAATGCGCCGGAAATGCTCGCGGTAATCGTCAAAGCCTTCGAGAATCATCCGGGCGATGTCGGTGGCTGGCCATGGCTGCGGCATAGATGAGACCTCGGCGTGCAAGTGGGAATCCGTGCCTGAGCTTAGCCATGGATGCACCGGCAGGAGAAGTGCAATTTCTGCCAAATGCGCGGCAGGGTTGTACAACGACACAGTTTTTATCAAAGTTTTTTTAGTCGACCGTTCGGTCAGCAAAGCCACCGGGCAGTCGGCGATCGCGATCACTCACTGCGTGATGTGCAGCCGCGTATTCATTGGCTTGCGGATCCAATAGCCGCCCCAGCGCTCTAGCCTGCATCTCTTCCTCTGTTACTCGTGCTGCAGCAACACTCGGCATAACGTGCGCAGATTGGTCTTACCAAAATAGTGGCACTTTGATATACAAGCCGCCATCACCCTCTTCACAACAAGATCCTCGACTGACGGGGACGACCTCTCCCCCTCAAAGATCAAGGAGCACATTGATGTCTATCCGCAATCTGCGCATCGGTTTGCGCGCCGGTTTGAGTTTTGCCGTGCTGGCCAGTCTGTTGGTGATCGTCGGCCTGTTTGGCCTGGGTCAGATGAAAACCCTGCGTGAAAGCGCTGCGGTCATCGAAGAGTCGTGGATGCCGGGCATCGAAAGCATTCATGACGCCGCCGCGAACATTGCCAGCATCCGCCTCGAATCCCTGCGCCTGATCACCAGCACCCAGCCAGCCGTGCGTGACAGAAGCAAAGGCCTGATCAAGGTGCAGCGCGAAGAATTGCTCAAGCGTCTCAAAGACCATGAAGCCTTGCTCACCAGCGATCAGGAACGGGGCATGCTCGCAGGCTTGAGTGCCGACATCGGCAAGTACATGAGCATCCTCGACCAGATCATCAGCCAGATTGACGCCGGGCAAACCGAACAGGCCTACACCCGTTTGAACAATGATCTGGCGCCACAGGGCAGAGTGCTCGACACGACCCTGGAGCAGATGATCAGCCTCAACCAGCAAGGTGCCGACGCCGCCGCCGACGCCGCCGCCGACATGTACCAGCGGGCGCTGTGGATCGTTGCGACGATTATCGTCACCGCGTTGATTGCCACGCTGTTGCTGGCGTGGCAACTGACCCGCAGCATTACCACGCCGATCAATCAGGCGCTGAAGGTGGCCCAGCGCATCGCCGCCGGCGACCTCAGCGGCGAGATCGTCAGCAGCGGTCGCGATGAGGCCGCGCAATTGCTCGATGCTCTGGCGCAAATGCAGGGCAATCTGCGCTCGACCATTCGCGGCATCAGCGAGTCGGCGCAGCAACTGGCCTCCGCCGCCGAAGAAATGAGCTCGGTGATGGAACAAAGCACCCGCGGCCTGCAACTGCAGAATGACCAGATCGAACAGGCCGCCACCGCCGTCACCGAGATGAGCACAGCTGTGGATGAGGTCGCCGCCAACGCCGTGTCCAGTGCCGAGGCTTCCGAAGCGTCGAACGAAGACAGCAAGCATGGCCACGTCCAGGTCAGTGAAACCATCCGTTCGATTCAAGAACTGGTCACCACCGTGCTCGGCGCCTCGGAACAGGCCGAAGGCCTCGCCACCCAGGCCCAGGACATCAGTAAGGTGCTGGAGGTGATTCGCGGGATCGCCGGGCAGACCAACCTGCTGGCGCTCAACGCCGCCATCGAGGCTGCGCGGGCCGGTGAGGCCGGGCGCGGTTTTGCCGTGGTCGCCGATGAAGTGCGCTCGCTGGCGCAGCGTACGCAGAACTCCACCGAAGAAATCGAGCTGATGATCAGCAGCATCCAGCACGGCACCGGCGCGACGGTCGGCGCGTTGCAAAGCAGCGCCGAGCAGGCCAGTCACACCCTGCGTCGGGCCAACAGCGCCGGGCAGGCACTGGAGAAGATCACCGCGTCGATTGGGCAAATCAACCAGCGCAATCTGGTGATCGCCAGCGCCGCCGAGCAGCAGGCGCTGGTGGCGCGCGAGGTCGACCAGAATCTGGTCAGCATCCGCGATCTCTCGACGCAAACCGCGGCCGGCGCCACCCAGACGTCGGCCGCCAGCCAGGAGCTGTCGCGGCTTGCGGTAGACCTCAATGGTCTGGTCACGCGCTTCGTGATCTGAGGGAAAAATTAAATGCCCCGATAGCGGTTGCCATCGCCGGGGCGCTCGGCAACACTCTCGTCCCGATCAAGGAAGGAGTGTTGTCGTGAGCCCTGTCGATATTTTCCGCATGCTGTCGCTGGCCGCCATCTGGGGTGCGAGCTTCCTGTTCATGCGCATTATTGCGCCGGTGATCGGCACGATTCCGACGGCATTCTTTCGGGTGTCGATTGCGGCTGTCGGGCTGCTGGTGATTCTCGGCCTGATGCGCATCAACTGGGATTTCAAGGGCAAGCTGAAAACCGTGATGTTGCTGGGGGTGATCAACTCGGGCATTCCGGCGACCCTGTATTCGGTCGCGGCGCAAGTGCTGCCGGCGGGTTATTCGGCGATCTTCAACGCCACCACGCCGCTGATGGGCGTATTGATTGGCGGCTTGTTCTTCAGCGAGAGGCTCACCGTCGCCAAACTGACGGGCGTGTTCCTGGGATTGTTCGGTGTCGGCGTGCTCACCCGCGCAGGGCCCGTGGCCTTCGACCTGGAATTGTTGATGGGCGCCCTCGCCTGCCTGCTCGCGACCACCTGCTACGGTTTTGCCGGATTCCTCACCCGTCGCTGGCTGGACCATACCGGTGGGCTCGACAGCCGACTGTCAGCCGTGGGCAGCATGCTCGGTGCCTCATTGTTTCTCTTGCCGCTGTTCGGCTACAGCGTCATCACCGCGCCACCGGCAAGCTGGGGTGGCTGGAATGTCTGGCTGTCGCTGCTCGGCCTGGGCCTGGGTTGCACGGCATTCGCCTACATCATTTACTTCCGCCTGCTCAGCTCGATTGGCCCGGTAAAGTCGATGACCGTAACCTTCATGATTCCGGCGTTCGGCGTGCTGTGGGGCGCATTGTTGCTGGATGAGCCGCTGTCGATGGCGCATCTGTATGGCGGGGTGTTGATTGCCTTGGCGTTGTGGCTGGTGTTGAAGCCTGCGGTGGTGAAGCCTGCCGAGGTGGCGGCTCGCTGATTCAGTCTTCGCGGGCAAGCCTGCTCCCACAGTGATTGATGTCGTCCACATCCTGCGGCTCGACACAAAACCCTGTGGGAGCGGGCTTGCCCGCGATGGCGACCGAACAGCCGCCACCTCAACTGGCTATCAGCTGGATTTACGGAACACAAACGCCAGACCGACAATGATCAACAGCATCCCCAGCACGCTCAACGCGGCCAGACGATTACCGAAGATCAGATAGTCCATCACCGCTGTCACCGCCGGCACCAGATAAAACAGGCTGGTGACATTCACCAGATTGCCCCGCGCGATCAGCCGATACAGCAACAGCGTCGCCAGCACCGACACCACCAGGCCCATCCACAACACCGGCACGATAAACCCTGCGCTGTGTTCGAAATGAAACGGCTGGAACGGCACGAAGATCCCGCACAGCAACAGCCCGGCCAGGTATTGCACCGGCAGCGTGCCGAGGGGATTGTCAGTGATGCCTTTCTGCATGATCGAGCCCAGTGTCATGCTCGCCAGCGCCAGCAGACCGAAGAGCATCCCGGCCCAGGACATACCGGCCAGACCGATCCCTTGAAACACCACCATGATCAGCCCTGCCAGCCCCAGCGCCAGCCCGAACAGGCGGCTCGCCGAGCGCTGCCGCTCCATCAATACAACGGTGAGAATCGGCTGCACGCCCATGATGGTCGCCATCACTCCCGGAGTGATTCGGGTGTTAAGGGCCAGCAGATAGAAAATCTGATAAGCCCCCAACAGCACCACCCCGGTGGCGATTGCATAGAGCATCGGCTTGCCGCCCTTGGGCAGCTTCAACTTGAGCAACGGCGCCAGCAGTAACAGCCCGCACAGGGCAATCACAAAGCGAATCAGCAGAAAGGCAAAGGGTGACGCATGGGCCAGGCCCCATTTGGAGAAGATCGCCCCGCTGCTCCACAGCAGAACGAACAGGCTCGTGGACGTCGCCGCGAGCGCGGTTTTTTTCGAAAGGACAAACATGAATACCACCTGTAGTCAGGCAAGAAGCCAACTCAGCCGAAGCTGAAGTTCAGTAGTTTTTTCTGGCGGGCGCAGGGGTCAGCAGAGAATGCCGATCAGCCCGAAACGCCAACGCCCGGCGGTGATACGACTGCGCACACCGGCGTGCTACTGACAGGTGGAGGGTAATGACTGATCTGCACAGGCGGCTGATTCCCGCACGGCACGACGCCAGCGTTGACCGCTGAATCGACTACCGCGTTGATGAGGGATGCAGGCATTTGGGCAGATCTTTTTTTGAAGGGTTGGACGTGAGCCATGGGATTCACGAGCGCCGACTATAACCAGCGCGGGACATGGATTGCAATGATTAGGACAAAGGGCCAGCAGGGACAGCTCGAAGGCAGGCGCATAGGCTGATGAGCAACGGATAGGCCCATTGATGGGGAGACAGGGAATGCTCGAAATCACATGCCAAGCGAACGGACGAATTTGCGGTATCAGTTGTATCGGTCAGAGGCGAGGAAGCAGGCGGCCAATACTTTTGCAAAACTACAGAAAGATTTGCAGCAGAAGGGGATCGTCGATGTCGACCACTCCAGAGTCCGATTTGAAGCTGTCGATGCGCTGGCTCTGAATGCCTATGAAGAATGGCTCGACCCTCATTTTTCATGGCAAGAAATTGTCAGATGGAAATCCAGAGAACCGATGGGTTTTGATTTGGCTATCTGGTTTGACCATGAGCTCTGCGGGCTGTGCTTTGCAAACCCGAATCAGAGTCGGTTACGCGTGAAAATCGTGCGACTGGAAGGCAAGCCTGGCAACGATCACCCGCTCAAGAGTCGGATCGCGACGTTTGCCCTGACAGCTGTTACTCACTTCGCGCGAATCATTGGCAGTGAGCAGATCGAAATTCAGGAGCCTCTAGCAGGGGTTATTCCTCTCTACCGGCAACTGGGTTTCGATTTCGACTCAGAGGGGCGGCTTGTGATGCCTGTCGACTACGTCTAGTATCAGCTCAACTGCTCATTTAATGATCAATTTCGGAGGCGCCATGAAAAATCTCGTAGAAAGCAAAGCGCCAGACGTCAAATCGACCAACAGCAAGCGCTGTTCTGGGGAGTTGTCTGAAAAAGAGTTGCGCCGAATTACAGAAGCATTGGCAAAGCCCGCCAGTGAGGAGCCGGGAGGTGTTCTCGCCGGCGCCTCATTCACCTTCGCCTCATGAAAAAACCGCTCACAAGGAGCGGTTTTTTTAGTGATTGCGTTCAGCCTCAACCAAACAGCCAATACCCCAGCAATGTCAGCACCACCACCGCCAAAATCGGCCGCATGATGCGGTAGGCCTTGGGATTGCGTCGTTTCCACTGTTTGACCACGCCGCTGAACTTGTCGCTGAAGCTCTTGCTCCAGGCATAAGCCTGGTTGATCCCGCCGACACGTTCGTCGTCAAGGTTCTGCGGTGCCGTTGCGCGCCCCAGCCAGCCGCTGATGAAGCGGTTGATGCGAGTCATCAAACGGTTGCTCAACGGACGCTCGATGTCGCAGAACAGAATGACTCGGGTTTTCTCGGTTTCGTTCTTGACCCAGTGCACATAGGTCTCGTCGAACATCACGTCTTCCCCGTCGCGCCAGGCGTAGACCTGACCATCGACGAAGATCCGGCAGTCGTCAGAGTTTGGTGTCGACAGGCCCAAGTGATACCGCAGGGAGCCGGCAAACGGATCACGGTGCGGGTTCAGGTGGCTGCCACCCGGCAACAGCGCGAACATTGCCCCTTTGACATTGGGAATCGCACTGACCAGCGCCACGGTCTTCGGGCACAGGGCCTCGGCCGATGGCAGCGGCTTGTCGTACCACTTGAGGTAGAAACGTTTCCAGCCCTTCTTGAAGAACGAACCAAAACCGGCATCGTTGTTCTTCTCGGCGGCACGAATATAGCCCTCGTCGAACAGGTGCATGGCTTCGTCGCGAATGGTTTCCCAGTTGTCGCGCAGCACGTCCAGCTCCGGGAACTTGCTGCGATCCAGATACGGTTTGGACGGCACACCGGAGAACAGGTACATCAGGGCGTTGTACGGAGCGAACAGCGCCGAGTGGTTGACGAACTGACGCAGGACCGGCAAACGCGCCCGACCGCGCAAATGCACGTAGAGGATGCTGCCCACGAACAGCAGCAACACCAACACCTTGGCGGCTAACGAAAAGGTCATCAACGACTCCTTGAATAAAGACAACGCTGCGCAAGGCCCTTTACTCGGCATGGCAGCCGGCCATGATAAACACTACCGGCCTCGGGAAAAACCCGCCCAAGCCAAGATTCAGTGTTAAGAATTGCGCAACAAAGCATTTATTAGCATAACGATCCTGAATCCCGGCTGACCTGAATCAATGGGTTTACTGCTGATTCTCCTGTTCGGTGAACAGATCGCTGAACAACATGCTCGACAGATAGCGCTCGCCGGAGTCAGGCAAAATCACCACGATGGTCTTGCCCTGCATCTCCGGCGTTTCTGCCAGGCGTACCGCTACCGCCATGGCCGCGCCGCACGAAATACCGCACAAAATCCCCTCTTCCTGCATCAATCGCAGCGCCATGGCCTTGGACTCGTCGTCGGTAACCTGCTCCACCCGATCAACCATCGACAAATCGAGGTTTTTCGGCACGAAACCGGCACCAATCCCCTGAATCTTGTGTGGGCTCGGCTTGATCTCTTCGCCCGCCAGCGCCTGACTGATCACTGGCGAGGACACCGGCTCCACCGCCACCGACAGGATCGGTTTGCCCTGGGTATTCTTGATATACCGCGAAACGCCGGTGATGGTTCCGCCGGTCCCGACACCAGCCACCAACACGTCGACTGCGCCATCGGTGTCGTTCCAGATTTCCGGCCCCGTGGTTTTCTCGTGAATCGCCGGATTGGCCGGGTTGTCGAACTGCGACGGCATAAAGTACTTGTCGGCATCACTGGCAACAATTTCGGCGGCCTTCTCGATCGCACCTTTCATGCCCTTGGCCGGTTCGGTCAGCACCAGCTCGGCGCCCAGCGCCTTGAGTACTTTACGACGTTCGATGCTCATCGAGGCCGGCATGGTCAGCATCAACTTGTAGCCTCGGGCGGCCGCGACAAAGGCCAGGCCGATGCCGGTGTTGCCCGAAGTCGGCTCGACAATGGTCATCCCCGGCTTGAGTTTGCCGCTGCTTTCGGCGTCCCAGATCATGTTGGCGCCAATCCGGCACTTGACCGAATAACCGGGGTTACGCCCCTCGATCTTGGCCAGAATGGTGACGCCGCGCGGCGCGATACGGTTGATCTGCACCAGCGGTGTGTTGCCGATGGAATGGGCGTTGTCAGCAAAAATACGGCTCATGGCTGGGTCCTTATGCAGCATTGAATTCAACGCCCAAGGTAAGCCTGTTGCCCAGCGCAGTCCAGTCAGGTCGAACGTCTGCGGCACACAACAGTCAATCGCTTACATCGTTTGGGAATTACCGTCATGAAGCGTCGCTACAGCTGGCCATTAGGGATTTTTGCCGTCGTCGTTGTGTTGCTGATCGCGCTGCACATCGCCCTGCCCTACATGGTGCGCGACTACCTGAACGGCAAACTGGCGGACATGGGCGATTATCGGGGCCAGATTACCGACGTTGATCTGGCCTTGTGGCGCGGCGCATACACGATCAACGGGCTGAAAATCGTCAAGGTCGACGGCAAGGTACCGGTGCCGTTCGTCAACGCACCCGTGATTGATCTGGCGGTCAGCTGGCACTCGCTGTGGTACGACCATGCCGTGGTGGCGCAGGTGCAGTTCCTCAATCCCGAGGTCAACTTCGTCGATGGCGGGGCCAACAAGCAGAACTCCCAGACCGGTAAAGGCACCGACTGGCAAGCGCAACTCAGTAAATTGCTGCCGATCACCCTCGACGAGGTGCAGATCCACGACGGCAAGATCAGCTTCCGCAACTTCAGCTCCAGCCCACCGGTGAACATGAATGCCACCCAGGTCGAGGCCAGCCTCTACAACCTGACCAACGTGGTCGACAAGCAGGGCAAGCGCGATGCCCGCTTCGAAGGCAAGGCCCTGCTGCTGGGGCATGCACCACTGGAAACCACCGCCACCTTCGACCCGCTGAGCAATTTCGAAGACTTCCAGTTCCGCCTGCGTGCCCGTGACATCGAACTCAAGCGCATGAACGACTTCGCCTCGGCCTACGGCAAGTTCGATTTCAACGCCGGCCACGGCGATGTGGTCATCGAAGCCCAGGCGAAAAAAGCTCAGGTCAGCGGCTATATCAAGCCACTGCTGCGTGACGTCGAAGTGTTCAACTGGCAACAGGACGTGGAAAACAAGGACAAGAGCATCTTCCGCTCAGTCTGGGAGGCCATCGTCGGCGGCTCGGAAACCGTGCTGAAGAACCAGGCCAAAAACCAGTTCGCCACCAAGGTCGAACTCAGTGGCAACGTGCATCAGCAAAACATCAATGGATTCGAAGCGTTCTTGCAGATTTTGCGCAATGGTTTCATCCAGGCTTTCAATGCGCGGTATGAACGGCCGAAGCCGGATGCGGGCTAAGACTTACGATTGACCACATATCGACCAGACTCTTCAGCTGCCAGCGTGGACTTTTACTGCAATGAGTCCCAACCGAGACAAGCCAAGGCTAAAGACCTTGGCACCGTCTCCCGCCCGTTACTGTATCGGCTGATGCTGCGGGCACTGACACCCAGCGGCTCGGCTGCCTGATTCAGAGAGAGTCCGGTACGTGCGCGCCAACCGATGAAAATACGGGTGTTTTCATCGGCAGTGTTTTGAGCCAGCGCATCCATATAAAGCGTGTCTGCGCCAATCTGTATATCGGGCTCGAGCCATTCGACAGTCCAGCCATGGTCGTCCAGGGTCGCAGTCGCAAACACTTCGGGATCCAGCAATGGTTGCAGACCTGGATAAGCGTGAATATCTCGGCGCAGATCAAGCGTCAGATCCTGACCATCAATAAAAGTCAGCTTCAATCGAAAATCCGACAGTGCCTGCACAGCCGACAGACGAGGCCTTTTCATGGATAACATCGTTTCCAGTCCTCCAGCAGTCGCGCTTGCTGAGCCGCACTCCAAGCCAATGCGTCCTTGATAATCAGCGGTGGTGCCTCCCCGTCGTGACTTCAACGGTTTCAAGGCTCAGCATCACTTCCACCCCGCCACCGATCAAGTGGACATGGGGTGGAGGGTGATCCTTCTCGCGCAACTGAATGCGGTATTTGTCGCGAAATCGGTATTGAGTCGTCATGCCCGACCGGCTATCGCCAAATCGGCGATACTTGAATACTGGCCCCGCGCCGAAACCGAGTCACCATGTGACGCCCCATTCAGAGACTGAATAAGCCGTCTGCGTTCACAGTCGACCGGGCTGCGCGTTATAGTCGGGGCATCCGATTATTCGCCCCCGCCCTGCCCGTGCAGGTCGGCGTTACCGTTCGAGGATTAGCAGATGAAGTTCGAAGGCACCCAGGCCTACGTCGCCACCGATGACCTGAAGCTGGCGGTCAACGCCGCTATCACCCTGGAGCGGCCGCTGCTGGTCAAGGGCGAACCGGGCACCGGCAAGACCATGCTCGCCGAGCAACTGGCCGAATCGTTCGGCGCCAAGCTGATCACCTGGCACATCAAGTCCACCACCAAGGCCCATCAGGGTCTGTATGAGTACGATGCGGTCAGTCGTCTGCGCGACTCGCAACTGGGCAACGAAAAAGTCCACGACGTGCGCAACTACCTGAAGAAGGGCAAGCTGTGGGAAGCGTTCGAGTCCGAAGAGCGGGTCATTCTGCTGATCGACGAAATCGACAAGGCCGACATCGAGTTCCCTAACGACTTGCTGCAAGAACTCGACAAGATGGAGTTCTACGTTTACGAGATCGACGAAACGATCAAGGCCAAAAAGCGCCCGATCATCATCATTACCTCCAACAACGAGAAAGAGCTGCCGGACGCTTTCCTGCGCCGCTGCTTCTTCCATTACATCGCCTTTCCGGACCGCACCACCCTGCAGAAAATCGTCGACGTGCACTACCCGGACATCAAGAAGGATCTGGTCAGCGAAGCGCTGGACGTGTTCTTCGACGTGCGCAAGGTGCCGGGCCTGAAGAAGAAGCCGTCGACCTCGGAACTGGTGGACTGGCTGAAGCTGCTGATGGCTGACAACATCGGCGAAGCGGTGCTGCGCGAGCGCGATCCGACCAAAGCCATTCCGCCGCTGGCCGGTGCGCTGGTGAAGAACGAGCAGGACGTGCAACTGCTTGAGCGTCTGGCGTTCATGAGCCGTCGCGGCTCTCGATAAGGGCATCGTCATGCTGCTCAATCTGTTCAATGAAATGCGTGCAGCCAAGGTGCCGGTGTCGGTGCGCGAGCTGCTCGACCTGATCAACGCGCTGAAACAGCGCGTGACCTTCGCCGACATGGACGAGTTCTACTACTTGTCGCGGGCGATCCTGGTCAAGGACGAACGGCATTTCGACAAGTTCGACCGCGCGTTCGGCGCTTACTTCAATGGCCTGGAAAAACTCGACGATCACTTGCAGGCGCTGATTCCCGAAGACTGGTTGCGCAAGGAATTCGAGCGTTCGCTGACCGATGAAGAGCGCGCGCAGATCCAGTCCCTCGGCGGCCTCGACAAGCTGATCGAAGAGTTCAAGAAGCGTCTGGAAGAACAGAAGGAACGCCACGCCGGCGGCAACAAATGGATCGGCACCGGCGGCACCAGCCCGTTCGGCTCCGGTGGGTTCAACCCAGAGGGAATTCGAGTCGGCGATGCCGGCAAGCGTCAGGGCAAAGCGGTGAAGGTCTGGGATCAGCGCGAGTACAAGAACCTCGACGATTCGGTGGAACTGGGCACGCGCAACATCAAGGTCGCCCTGCGTCGTCTGCGCAAGTTCGCCCGCCAGGGCGCGGCGGAAGAGCTGGACATCGACGGCACCATCGACCACACCGCCAAGGACGCCGGCCTGCTGAATATCCAGATGCGCCCGGAACGGCGCAACACGGTGAAGCTGTTGTTGCTGTTCGACATCGGCGGCTCGATGGATGCACACGTAAAGATCTGCGAGGAACTGTTCTCGGCCTGCAAGACCGAGTTCAAGCATCTGGAGTACTTCTACTTCCACAACTTCATTTATGAATCGGTGTGGAAGAACAACATGCGCCGCACCTCTGAGCGCACCTCGACCCAGGACCTGCTGCACAAGTACGGTGCCGACTATAAAGTGATCTTCATCGGTGACGCTGCGATGGCGCCGTATGAAATCACCCAGGCCGGCGGCAGCGTCGAGCACTGGAACGAAGAGCCGGGCTACGTGTGGATGCAGCGCTTCATGGAGAAGTACAAGAAGCTCATCTGGATCAATCCGTATCCAAAGGACACGTGGGGCTATACCTCGTCGACCAATATCGTGCGTGATTTGATCGAGGATCAGATGTATCCGCTGACCCTGCGCGGGTTGGAAGAAGGGATGCGGTTTCTGTCCAAATAATTGCTGCTGTCTGGACGGACGCCATCGCGGGCAAGCCCGCTCCCACAGTTCTCGAGTTGGACACAAATCTTGTGAACTCCGCTGAACCCTGTGGAAGCCGGGCTTGCCCGCGATGCTTTTAGCGAATCGAAAAGCGCTGCAAATACTCGACATGCTCCCGGTGCGCGAGTTCTTGCACCACCGGCCTCAACCGCACCTGCGCCCCCGGCAGACATTGCGCCAGACGCGCCAGCGCCAACGGCGTCAACGCCCCCAACCGCGGATAGCCGCCAATGGTCTGCCGATCATTGAGCAGCACAATCGGCTGCCCGTCAGGCGGCACCTGCACCGCACCCAACGCAATCCCCTCGGAAATCATCGGCTGGCCCTGATACTGCAACGCTTTGCCCAGCAGCCGAATGCCCATGCGGTCGGCGCGACTGTCGAGCGTCCAACGACTGTTGAAGACATCAAACAGACTTTGCCCACTGAACTGGCCGATCTGTGCGCCGAGCACCAGGTCCAGCGGCGTATTCAGCCGCAAATCAGGCCGATGCTCCTGCGACATTTCACGCACCGGCAGCACGTCTGCGTGGTAACTCAGCGTCGCGCCCTTGGCCAGTGGCAATCCCAGCCCCTCGAGACCACCGAGTTCTTCGCGCACCACGGTGGCGCTGCTGCCCAGCACCTTCGGCGCATCAAAACCACCGGGGGCTGCCAGATAAGCCCGGGCCCCGAGCAACGGTTGGGTGAACTGCAGTTGCTGCCCTTTGCCCAGTTTGAAACTGCGCCATGGCGCCAACGGCTGACCGTCGATTCGTGCATCGAGATCAGCGCCGGCCAAGGCCAGCCAGCAATCCTCCTGCGCTACCACGGCAAACCCGCCGAGGGTGATTTCGATCACCGGCAGGTCCAGTCGATTACCCAGTAGCCAGTTAGCCCAGCTCATCGAACACCAATCCGCCGCGCCGCCCTGGGTCACGCCCAAATGGCGAACGCCAAAACGCCCGGCATCCTGCAACAAGCACAGGGGCGTGCTCGCCTCTATCATCAGTCGGCTCATGTCAGCGCCTCCAGCGGGGTGTCGTCGCCGCCAAGATTGATGAACTCGGCGTGACTGACCGCTTCGAATCGCACCGTGTCCCCCGGCTGCATCAAGCTGTAACCGTCGCGATGGCGGTCGAACAGTTTGGCCGGGGTGCGCCCGATCAGGTTCCAGCCACCGGGAGACACCACGGGATACGCGGCGGTCTGGCGCTCGGCGATACCGACGCTGCCGGCGGCGACTTTCTTGCGCGGGGTGTCCAGACGTGGCGCTGCCAGCACCTCTTCCACCAGCCCCATGAAGGCAAACCCCGGGGCAAACCCAAGCGCAAAGACCTGATATTCCCGGCCAGAGTGACGCCGGATCACCTCCTCCACCGACAAGCCGCTGCGTTGCGCCAACAGGCTCAACTCGGGGCCGACACTGAGGTCGTACCAGACCGGCAGCACATGACACTGGCCGGCCGTTCGGGCATTCGGCGACAGCTCGATCAGGGCTTGCGCGATCAATTCACGGGCCTGATTCGGGCTCAGCGCGGTCAGGTCGTAATGCACCATCAACGTGGTGTAGGACGGCACCAGGTCGATCAACTGCGCGCCAAACGTGGCCCGCAGGCGTTCACTGGCGGCGAGCATCCACGGCATGTTGGCTTCGGCGATTTCATCGAACAGGCGCAGCATCAGGCAGTCCAGGGCCACCACTTCAATCCGTGGGTTCATGGCGCGCTCTGCTGGTTCAGGGCCTCACGAATGCGTTGCACGGCGGCCACCGAACTGGCGTTGTCGCCATGCACGCACAAGGTGTTGGCCTGCAGATGCAGCGCGCTGCCGTCGCTGGCGACGAGGTCGCCGCCACGGGCGATGGTCAGGGCCTGTTCGATGATGGTTTGCGCATCGTGATGCACTGCGCCCGGCAGCTGCCGCGATACCAGTCTGCCGGCACTGTCGTAGGCACGGTCGGCGAAGGCTTCGAACCACAGGGTCACGCCGTACTCGTCACCGAGCTGTTGCGCCAACGCGTTGTCGCGGGTGGCCATCAGCATCAGCGGCAAGCTGCGATCGTAAGCGGCGACAGCTTGAATCACTGCACGCAATTGCGCCGGGTTGGCCATCATGTCGTTGTACATCGCACCGTGGGGTTTGACGTAGCTGACTCGCCCGCCCTGTGCCCGACAAATGCCGTCGAGGGCGCCGATCTGGTAATGCAGGATGTCTTGCAGTTCTTGCGCCGAATACGCCATCGAACGGCGGCCGAAACCGACCAGATCCTGATAGGCCGGATGCGCACCGATCTGTACGCCGTGGCTCAAGGCGAGGCTGACGGTTTTGCGCATGATGCCCGGGTCACCGGCATGGAAACCGCAGGCCACATTGGCACAATCAATGAAAGGCATGACTTCGGCGTCCAGACCCATGGTCCAGCTGCCGAAACTCTCGCCAATGTCGCAATTCAATAACAGGCGGCTCACGGTCAACACTCCTGTAGCTTTTTGTCTTTCTATCCGTAGGACAAATGCCCGGTGGGCACTGCCCCCGCAGGTTATCAGTTACTGCGCATCCAGTTGCTTGCCGCGGGTTTCCGGCAGGCTCAGCGCCGCCAGGATCACCACCCCGTAGGACACCGCCGCGAACGCGCCGATACCCACGCTCAGCGGGACTTTCTGACTGAGCAAGCCGATCAGCAGCGGAAACAGCGCCGCCAGCGCCCGGCCGATGTTGTAGCAAAACCCTTGGCCCGAACCGCGAATCCGCGTGGGAAACAGCTCGGTGAGAAACGCGCCCATGCCGCTGAAAATTCCCGAAGCGAAAAAGCCCAGCGGAAAGCCCAGCCACAGCATCACGCCGTTGCTGACGGGCATCTGCGTGTATAGCAAGACGATGGTGAACGAGCCGACCGCAAACAGGATGAAATTCTTTTTACGCCCCAACAGGTCGGTGAGATAAGCACTGATCACATAACCGACGTAGGAACCGACGATCACCATGGCCAGATAGCCGCCGGTGCCGAGCACGCTCAAACCGCGTTCATTCTTGAGGAATGTCGGTAGCCAGGAGGTGATCGCGTAGTAGCCGCCCAAAGCGCCGGTGGTCAACAGGGAAGCGCGGAACGTGGTGAAGAGCATGCCGGGGGCGAAAATCTCGTAGAACTTTGCCGAATTCTCTGGGGTTTGCGCAGCCTTGGCCTCGCGATAGATCTCCGGATCTTTCACCAGGCGACGGACGAAAATCACAAAAATCGCCGGCACGATGCCGAGGATGAACAGCGCGCGCCAGGCGTCTTCCGGCGGCAATACCGAGAACAGCAGCGCATACAGAATCGCCGTCAGCCCCCAGCCCAGGGCCCAGCCGGATTGCACCATGCCCACCGCTTTGCCGCGGTCCTTGGCGCGGATCACTTCACCGATCAGCACCGCGCCGGCGGTCCACTCGCCGCCGAAACCGAAGCCCATCAGGGTGCGGGCGATCAGCAGTTGCTCATAGTTCTGGGCGAAGCCGCAGAGGAAGGTGAAGAAGGCGAACCACAGCACCGTCAGTTGCAGGGTGCGCACGCGGCCGATGCGGTCGGAAAGAATCCCCGCCACCCAGCCGCCGATGGCCGAGGCGATCAGGGTGCTGGTGTGAATCAGCCCGGCCTGCCCGGTGCTGATGCCCCACATGGCGATCAGTGTCGGCACCACGAAGCTGAGCATCTGCGTGTCCATGCCGTCGAGGCCATAGCCGATCTTGCAGCTCCAGAACGTGCGACGTTCTTGCTGATTGATGTTGCGATACCAGTCGAACGGCCCCGGACGCGCCGTTGCCGTGGATGCTTCTAGGGTGTCGGGAGCACTCATGGCTTATCTCCGCAGGTTTTTTATTGGTCTTGTTCGTAGCCCCGACGACGCCTATCGTGGGGGCCGGATACGCCGATTTTTGGGCGCGTCGCCCGGCTGCGTCCAACGAATAAAAACCCGCCTTAGGCATAAGAAAAATTTGTCACCCGAGCCGTTGCCATGAATCTGAAGTTTCTCGAGACCTTTGTCTGGGTCGCCCGGCTGAAGAGTTTTCGCCTGACCGCCGACAAGCTGTTCACCACCCAGGCGTCGATTTCCAGCCGCATCGCGGTGCTCGAAGGCGAGCTGGGGGTGAAGCTGTTTTTGCGTGATTCACGCGGCGTCAGCCTGACGCCCGAAGGCCTGAAGGTGCTGGACTATGCCGAGCAGATGCTCGACACCATGCAGGCGCTGAAGCACTCGATCGAGACCCGTTCGAGCAAGGTCGGCCGGGTGCGCATCGGGGTGATGGACACGGTGATCCACACCTGGCTCAGCCCGTTGGTGGCGCAGATGACTGATCTGTATCCACGGGTGGAAATCGAGCTGGTGGCGGATACGTCGCTGAACCTCTGCGATCAGTTGCAAAAAGGCTTTCTCGATATCGTCCTGCAAACTGACCTGATCCGCCATGAAAGCGTGCGCAGTCTGGAGCTGGCCAGTCATCCGCTGGGCTGGATCGTCGCCAGTAACTCAATCTACAACCGCGACTACGCCGACCTGGCCGAACTGGCGCAGGAACGGATCATCACCTACTCGAAAAACTCCCGGCCGCATCAGGACCTCCTGGCGCTGATGCAGGCCAACGGCGTGCTGACGCCACGCTTGAATTGCGTGAATTCGGTGTCGGCGATCACGCGGTTGTTGCGTGATGGATTTGGCATCGGCGTGCTACCACCGGTGTTGGTCGCCGAGGAGTTGGCGCGGGGCGAATTGACCTTGCTGGACATTGATCAGCGACCGCCAAATTTGCAGGTGGTGGTGTCTTGGCGGGTGGGGGTTGAGTGGGTCGAGGAAATCGTGACGTTGTGTCAGCAGGTGCTGGGGGACTATGCGCGCAAGGTGGGCGAGAACTACATCACCCTCACTGACTGATCACACCTGTGGTGAGGGGATTTATCCCCGATGGGCTGCGTAGCAGCCCTTAAACCTGCAGCATCAGGTTTATCTGACACACCATAAGGGGGCCGCTTTGCGCCCCATCGGGGATAAATCCCCTCACCACAAAATCCCCTCACCTCAAGGGATTGTGCAGAACTTACAAGCCGCGCACGTCGCGGTCTTCGATCGGCCGGCTCTGGCGCAAACGCCGGCCGCCCAGCACCACCCAGTCAATCAGACGAATCAGGCACTCGATGCCGAACGACAGCAACAACGCCCCGCTCATGCCCCAGATCATCGCCTCTGGCGTCAGCAGGATCTGGTAGCTGTAACCGTTCCAGGTTTCCTTGCGAATGTCGGGATCTGCCGCCAGCACCACCTGCAGAAAGCGGATGTACCACGGGCCTTGCATCGCCTGGTATTGCTTGTCGAGCGCGATCTGCCGGTTGAGCAAGGTGCTCAGGCTGTCGGCATCGCTGCGAAACACCGGGTCTTCACTGGCACGGTAATGCGCGACCAGCGCCTGCAAGTCGCCCTTGAAGAACTGCTCGGCAGTACCCTGGAAACCACGCAGACCGGTCTGCGCCTCGATCAGATGCGCCTCGACGCGTTTGGCGTAATCGCTGATGAACCCCGGCACCTGGACACCGATCAACAGGCCCGCCGCAAACAACACCAGCCGTAGATAACTGAGCAACATGGGGTGCAATCCTTATTCGGTCGTGCCCTGGCTGACGCATTCGCCGCGTCGCCACAGGCTCCATTGGCCCGGTTCGTAGCGGGTCCAGGTTTCATTTTCGGTCAAAGGTTCGGTGGCGATCACCGTGACCACGTCGTTGGGCGTGGTTTCGGCCTGGAAATCGACGATCACATCGACGTCCTTGAGCCGTGCCGGACCGAACGGCGCGCGTCGGGTGATCTGTGCCAGTTTGGTCGAGCAATAGCAGAACAGCCAGTCGCCGTCGCTGAGCAGGCAGTTGAACACGCCTTTGCTGCGGTATTCGGCGCACGCGGCGACCAGATCCGGCAACAGCACTTCTATATCGACCGGTTCCGGGAAGGCTGCACGCACGCGGTTGAGCAAATCGCAGAACGCCGCTTCGCTGTCGGTGTCGCCCACCGGGCGGTAGAAACTCTTGATCGGGGTGAAATCGGCGAGCTGGCCGTTGTGCGCGAAACACCAGTTGCGCCCCCACAGTTCACGCACGAACGGGTGGGTGTTGGACAGGCAGACCTTGCCCACGTTGGCCTGACGGATATGGCCGATGACCACTTCGCTCTTGATCGGATAACGCTGTACCAGATTGGCGACTTCCGACTCACTGCTGGCGGCCGGGTCCTGAAACAGGCGCAAACCGCGACCTTCATAGAAGGCGATGCCCCAGCCGTCGCGGTGCGGGCCGGTACGCCCGCCGCGCTGCATCAGGCCGGTGAAGCTGAACACGATATCGGTCGGCACGTTGGCACTCATGCCCAGTAATTCACACATGTGCGGACTCTCGGGATTACAGACGCGGCTCGACCCGCATACGCTGCGGATTGTTTGGCACCGGCGGACGACCGTAGCGGTCATCACCGGCAGCGCCGAACGGTTGATCGTCGTCACGGTCATCGGCACGCGCCGCCGCTTTGGCGGCCTCGGCCTGCTCGCGACGGGCGCGGGAGGCGCGTTCGATCGGGAAGCGGATCAACACGAAAATCAGGTAGATGCCAAAGGCGATCATGCCGTACATGAACAGGTCGGAAATCGCCCGCCAGGCGTTGTTGCCGACCTTGAAGGCCAGATCCAGCGCAGTGATGGCGATGGACGGTGCAACCTTGGCTTTCACCGGGTCAATGATGGTCGGGCTGAACAGCAACACCGCCATCAGCACCCGCAGCGGCTCGCGCAGCCAGCGCCACATCCAGCGGGTCAGGCGCATCCATACCAACAGGCAGCCTACAGCGGCAAAGGCGTAGAGGCCCCAGGCGATCAGATAGTCGTTCTCGGTCATGGTGTCCATGGCAAGGCAGGCAAAGAGGCGCTTATAGTAACGACTTTTCGTCCGCCAGGCTTGTCCCAATGCCAGACGGCCAGCAGCCAACCTGTGGGAGCGAGCTTGCTCGCGAAAGCGGTGGGTCAGTGAAACAAATGTCATCTGACACGACGCCTTCGCGAGCAAGCTCGCTCCCACAGGGGGTCGGTGGCGGTCTCAAGAGCGGCGCCCCCTATTTCCGAACATTGTCCGAGAGCCTTCCATGCCCCAATCCGCCCATGCCATCACTGCTCCGATTGCCCACAAGGCGCCCGGTGCCGACCCGTATGCCTGGCTGCAGGAGCGCGACACCGACGCGGTGCTCGACTACCTCAAGGCTGAAAACGCTTATCAGGAAGCACAAACCGCCGACCAGACCGAACTGCGCGAAAGCCTGTTCGAAGAGATCAAGGGCCGGATTCTCGAGACCGACCTGTCCCTGCCCTCGCCGTGGGGTCCGTATCTGTATTACACGCGCACCACCGCTGGCGACGAATACGCCCGGCATTACCGCTGCCCGCGTCCGGCGGACGACAGCCTGACCCTCGACGAAAGCCGCGAGCAACTGCTGCTCGACCCGAACGTGCTGGCCAATGGCGGCTTTTTCTCTCTCGGCGCGTTCAGCATCAGCCCGGATCACCAGCGCCTGGCCTACAGCGTCGACGCGTCGGGCGACGAGATCTACACGCTGTTCGTCAAGGAACTGGCCAATGACAAGGTCAGCGAACTGGAATTCGAAGACTGCGACGGCAGCATGACCTGGGCCAACGACAGCCTGACCCTGTTCTTCGGGGTACTCGACGACACCCACCGCCCGCACAAACTGTTTCGCTACCGCCTCGACGGCACCGCCGCCGAAGAGGTGTTCCACGAGCCGGACGGGCGTTTCTTCCTGCATTGCTATCGCTCCAGCTCCGAACAGCAATTACTGCTGACCTTGGGCAGCAAGACCACCACTGAAGTCTGGGCACTGGACGCGCATCAGCCGCACCTGCCCTTCACCTGCCTGGCGCCACGGGTCGAAGATCACGAATACGATGTCGACCACGGCATGCTCGATGGCGCATGGACCTGGTTCATCCGCACCAACCGCGACGGCATCAACTTCGCCCTGTATCAGGCGCCGGACACCGGGGTCGCGCCGAGCGAAGCCGACTGGCAGAACCTGATCCCGCACAGCGACACGGTGATGCTCGACGGCGTCACCCTCAACGCCGAGGCCATGACCCTGAGCCTGCGCGAAGGCGGCCTGCCGATCATCGAGGTGCACTCACAGGGTTTGCCCTCGTATCGCGTGCAACTGCCGGATGCGGCCTACAGCCTCTATGTGCAAAACAGCCTGGAGTTCGACAGCGATCGCATTCGTCTGCGCTACGAGGCGTTGAACCGTCCGGCGCAGGTGCGACAGTTGCTGCTGGCCACCGGCGAGCAAACCGTCCTCAAGGAAACCCCGGTGCTCGGCCCGTTCGACGCCGACGCCTACGTCAGCCAACGCCTGTGGGCCACCGCGCCGGACGGCACGCAGGTGCCGATCAGCCTAGTGATGAAGCGCGAAATGGTCGGCAAAGCGGTGCCGCTGTACCTTTACGGTTATGGCGCCTACGGCTCCAGCCTCGACCCGTGGTTCTCCCACGCGCGCCTGAGTCTGCTTGATCGCGGCATGGCGTTTGCCATCGCCCACGTGCGTGGCGGCGGCGAGCTGGGCGAAGCCTGGTACCGCGCCGGCAAGCAGGAACACAAGCACAACACCTTCAGCGATTTCATTGCCTGCGCCGAATTCCTGATCCTCAACGGCATCACCACCGCCGAGAAACTGGCGATCAGCGGCGGCAGTGCCGGGGGTCTGCTGATCGGCGCGGTGCTCAATCAGCGCCCGGACCTGTTCGGCGTGGCGATTGCCGAAGTGCCGTTCGTCGACGTGCTCAACACCATGCTCGACCCGGAGCTGCCGCTGACCGTCACCGAATACGACGAATGGGGTAACCCCGAAGAGCCGGACGTCTATGAGCGGATCAAGGCCTACGCGCCGTACGAAAACGTCACCGCGCAGGCCTATCCGGCAACACTGGTGATCGCCGGCTACAACGACAGCCGCGTGCAGTACTGGGAAGCGGCCAAATGGGTGGCGAAACTGCGGGCGACCAAGACCGACGATAACGTGCTGCTGCTCAAGACCGAACTCGGCGCCGGGCACGGCGGGATGAGCGGGCGTTATCAGGGATTACGTGACGTAGCGCTCGAATACGCATTTGTTTTCAAGGTTCTGGGGTTGGCCTGAGGAACTCCGTCGGTCACTTGGGTCTTAATTCCAGACCCTTGTGGCGAGGGGATTTATCCCCGTTGGTCTGCGAAGCAGCCCCAAGAACTGCAAATCCGGTATCCCTGAAGTACCGTATTGGCAGGATTTGCGACTGCTGCGCAGCCGAGCGGGGATAAATCCCCTCGCCACAAAAGCGTGTTCACACGGGATCCGTGTGAGGCCTTGAAATGTGAAAACAAAAAGACCGCAATGACATGTCAGAACCCACTCTACTGAACAACGAAATCCGTGACTGGCTGATGGACTGCGGCCTGTTCGATCAATTGCAGCTGGCGGACTTTGCCGCGGCCTCCGGCTACTTCAGCATCAGCACCGTGGCGCAAGGCGAGGCGATTTTCCACGAAGGCGATGCCGGCAGCTTCATGTGCATCATTCACACCGGGCAGGTCGCGGTGCAGAAAACCGGCGCCGACGGCCAGGTCATCACCATGGCCACCCTGCGCAGCGGCCGCGCCTTCGGTGAAATGGCGGTGCTCGATGGTGAACGACGCTCGGCGACCTGCATCGCCGCGAGCCACTGTCAATTGCTCAACCTCGGCAAGGACTCGCTGGAAAAAATGCTCAACGACGCGCCGAAGATCGCCGCAAAAATCATCCGCGCCCTCGCCGTGTCCCTGTCGAAACGCCTGCGCATGGCCGACGGCCAACTGGCGGCGCAACAGGTTTAACCGCCAGGGGATTTCGCCTTGGTGCCGCTCGGTTCGATGCCCGGCACCGGTTGATCCTTGCCCGGCGGACTGGGCATTTCGATCGGTACCAGCGGCGGGCTGCCACTGCCGGCACCCGACTTGGGAATGTTGATCGGGGTGATTTGCGGATACGGCGTCGGTGTTGCAGTTCCGGGCGAACCGGGTGACGGCGTCGGGCTGACCGGAATGGTCTGCTGCGCCTGCACTGCAGTAATCGAGAGCGCGGCCAGGGCAATGACCGTTAGAATGGTGCGCTTCATCAAGGGCTCCGTTTGGCCTCTAGTCTGCGCTCAGGCTACTCCCAACGGGCCTGCTTGCCTTCCCCCTTGTAGAGATTTCCATGAAACGTTTCGTTCTGCTCGACACCACGCCGATCCCTGACAACGGTGGCGCCCTGTGCCTGTTCGAGTATGGCGAGGATTTCGTCATCAAGATCCAGGGCGGCGACGGCGGGCAATTGATGAACACGCGCATGCACGGTTCCGAAGATGCGCTGGCCGAGATTCCTTGCCGCAAAGTCGCCGGACGGCCGCACTCGCGGGTGTTGATCGGCGGTCTGGGCATGGGCTTCACCCTTGCCTCGGCGCTCAAGCATCTGGGCAAAAGTGCCGAAGTGGTGGTCGCCGAACTGGTGCCGGGCGTCGTCGAATGGAACCGTGGGCCGCTGGGGGAAAAGTCCGGGCGGCCGCTGCTCGATCCGCGCACGGTGATCCGTCAGGACGACGTGGCCAAGGTGCTGCAAAGCGAGCCGAACGGCTTCGACGCGATCATGCTCGACGTCGATAACGGTCCTGAAGGCCTGACCCAGAAGGCCAACAGTTGGCTGTACTCCGCCGCCGGCCTTAACGCCTGCGCCAAGGCCCTGCGCCCCAAAGGCGTGCTCGCCGTATGGTCAGCCAGCGCCGACCGGCAGTTTTCCGACAAATTGAAGAAGGCCGGTTTCAAGGCCGAAGAAGTCCAGGTGTTCGCCCACGGCAACAAGGGCACCCGCCACACGATCTGGATTGCCGAGAAGCTCAAGGGCTGAGCTAAACTCTGCACATATCCGTCATTAGTCTTTTTACAAAGGTGAACCCATGAGTTCGTCCACCCCGACCAACACGTCGAAGCTCGATCGCATCCTTGCCGACAACCAGCGCGACAAGGAAATGGGCTACCGCGACAAGGCCCTGAAGATGTACCCGCACGTCTGTGGCCGCTGCACCCGTGAATTTTCCGGCAAGCGCCTGAGCGAACTGACCGTGCATCACCGCGACCACAACCACGACAACAACCCGCAGGACGGTTCGAACTGGGAATTGTTGTGCCTGTATTGCCACGACAACGAACACTCGCGCTACACCGATCAGCAGTATTTCAGCGAAGGCTCGCTGAGCACGCCGAAGATCGCCAAGGCCACGCACAACCCGTTTGCTGCATTGGCCGGCCTGATGAAAAAAGAAGACTGAAGATCTTCAGCGCCTGAACAGGCCCAATCGCTGGCAAGCCAGCTCCCACAATGATTTTGGTCGCTCACAAATTTTGTGAACACCCGAGATACCTGTGGGAGCTGGCTTGCCAGCGATGAGGCCAGAGCAGACACCGCAGATCTCGAATCTGCCCGCCCTCCCCCAATCCCCGTATAATCGCCCTCTTTTTCCCGAAGGCACCCCGCTCGTGGCAGACAAACGTTACAGCTGCATTGGTTTGTATAACCCCAAATCACCAGAGAACGTCGGTTCGGTGATGCGCGCCGCAGGCTGTTACGGCGTGGCATCGGTGTTCTACACCGGCAAGCGTTATGAACGCGCCGCCGACTTCGTCACCGACACCAAGCGCGTGCACTACGACATACCGCTGATCGGCATCGACGACCTGAAAAAAATCCTGCCGCTCAACTGCGTACCCGTTGCCGTGGAACTGGTCGAAGGCGCCCGCCCGCTGCCGGAGTACACCCACCCGGACCGCGCGCTGTACATCTTTGGTCCCGAAGACGGCTCGCTGGATAAAGAGATCCGCGACTGGTGCGAAGACGTCGTGTACATCCCGACCACTGGCTGCATGAACCTCGCCGCCACGGTCAACGTCGTGCTCTACGACCGCATGGCCAAGGGTCTGAATACCCGCTCCGGACCAAAATTCCGCTGAAACGTCGCACATCCGATGGAACGAGCTGAGCGCTGCGGCAGTCAGCTTGTTTATCCATTACTCATTGCCTGGAGAAAGATCATGGCCGAGCTCAAACGCGTCGAACGTATCGAATCCACCCCGTTCCAGAGCCGTTCCGAACAGAACGTCGAAGGCTGGGAGCGCATCGGCTCGCTGGCCGGTGGCGTGATCATGGTCGGCAAGGGGCTGCGCCGTGGCGGCGTGTTCGGCCTGATTCAGGTGGCAATTGGCGGCGTGGCGATGGCTCGCGGGATCACTGGGCACAGTTCGATGAAAAGCCTGATCGAGAAGAGTCGTCAGGACATGAACAATGTACGGGCCAAGATCGAGCGCGCCGGGGAAGAATTGAACAAACTCAAGGCCAACGCCGAGGCGGCGACCAGCACCGCCACCGTGACCGGCAACGATTCGGTGAAGTCGCCGAAAGCCGGGGTTTGATCAAGGATTTGCGGTGAGGCTTCTGGCCTCCTCGCTGACAAGCCAGCTCCCACAGTTTCTGTGTCGTTCACCATTTTGATGAACATCCCGAATTCTGTGGGAGCTGGCTTGCCAGCGATAGCGATGTCACTGCAATAACGCGGTATCGAGGACCTTGGAGGACTCGCCCAGAACACTCTCGGCCAGCTGCACAAAACCCTTGGTATCCACCGTCCCCAGATGCATCGCCCCGCGCAGTACATCATCCAGCGAGCGCTTGTTACGCGTCTTCAGGCGAATCTCGCGATCCAGCTCCTGCAGCACCATCACCGCTTTTGAAAGCTGCGCCGGGCTGATCTGCGCGCCGCGCAAGGTCGTCACCTTCTGACTGTCCCTGGCCAACTTCGCCTGCAACGCCTGATAACGCTCATCGCTCATGCCACCCGCGCGGCGCACCAGTTCGATCGCGTAATACTCGGCCAATCCTTCACTGATCCAGTCGCTGCGCTGGGCGTCGTTGATCCGCCCGAACACCTGCGCCAACTCACGCACCAGTGCACTGCTGCCGCTCTCGCTGACCAGCGGCAGCCGCGTGTTCATATAGATGGATTCGTGCGCGCCGAGACTGCCGCGCCACATCGGGTCGTTGGCGCCGACGATCAACAGTTTTTTCGGATGTCGGGGATAGACCGCTTGCACCTGCGGCCAGACGAACGTCAGCAAGGTCAGTACATCCATGCGGCGCATGCCCTGCCCTTGCGGTGAGGCCACAGTAACTTCGGTTTCGCCCAGGCGCGTGCGGCGGCTGCCGAGGTGACCGGCCAGCATCCAGCCCGTCGGGCGGTCGAACAGGCGCGAAGGGTTGTCGATGCGGAATTTGTACTTGCCGATGCGCGGCCAGGCGGTTTCGACGCTTTGCCAGCCGCCGGGCAGTTCGAATTGCAGACGCGACACCAGCTCGACGCCATCCTGCTGATCGAGCTTGGCCGGCGGCACCAGATCCTCGCCGCGCAGCAGCGCCCAGCTCGGGGTCATGCGCGTGTCGAAGCTGCCGCCCTTGCGAACGTGGCTGACGCTGACGCGGTAGGTCAGACTGGCCTTGTCGCCCGTCGGACGCCAGACGCCCCGGGCCTGTTTGCCCGGGGTCAGCTGCCACTGGCCGTCGGCCTTGAAGTCGCTGTAATGGCTGCCATCACCGAGGTCGAAGTCGAGGCTGCGCACCGCTTCACCTTTGGCCAGGGTCAGGCGCACTTCGGCCTGATCGCTTTGCGGCAACAGGCGCACGTGGTAGTCCAGATCGACTTTCTTCGCTGCCCACACTGGCGCGCTCAACGCCAGCAAGCCCACGCTGAGCGCCCGCCGCAATCCCCCAGCCATACACACTCCTTGGTGAAAGGTGAATCTGCGGGCGCTCAACCGGCCCGGAAAATCAGGTGATCTTCCCAGTCATCCTCCGGCACGCTGCCTTCGGCGAGCATGCGCCCGGACTGGGAAATCCGTTCGTGGTGCACCGCGTCGCGATCGCCGCACACCAGGTGGTGCCACAACGGCAGGTCCTTGCCTTCGCTGACCAACCGATAACCACAGGTCGGCGGTAACCACTTGAATTCTTCGGCCTGGCCCGGGGTGAGCTGGATGCAGTCCGGGACAAACTTGATGCGGTTCGGGTAATCGCTGCACTGGCAGGTTTTCAGGTCCAGCAGTTTGCAGGCGATGCGCGTGTAATAGACGCTGTTGTCTTCTTCATCCTCGAGCTTTTGCAGGCAGCACAGGCCACAGCCGTCGCACAGCGATTCCCATTCCTCGTGATCGAGTTGATCGAGGGTTTTGCGTTTCCAGAACGGTTCGACTTTGGCGGCCATGGCTCAAGCATCAACATCAGGTGGTGAAAAGGCCGCCAGTCTAGTGCCCCCGGCCTTGCGGGCCAAGCGCTGGCGACTGTCGGTAAATCCCGCTTGTCAGGCAAATCACCGCCCAGTAGGGTTCTGTCACGAATTCATGACTCAAACACAGCAAGGAATCTTTTGATGAGTGCCAACCCTCGCGTTGCCGATTACGCCATTCACCCGCAATTCACCGACCGCTGGTCGCCGCGCGCGTTTACCGGCGAAGCGATCCCGGAAGAAACCCTGCTGAGCTTCTTCGAGGCTGCACGCTGGGCACCATCGGCCTATAACTCGCAGCCGTGGCGTTTTCTCTACGCGCGTCGCGATACGCCGAACTGGGCGCGTTATCTGGGTCTGCTCAATGAATTCAACCGCAGCTGGGCGCAACACGCTTCGGCGCTGGTGATCGTGATTTCCAAAACCACCTTCACCGCACCCGGCGCCAGTGAAGAGACGCCGGCGCTGTGGAGCACGTTCGACACCGGTTCGGCCTGGGGCCATCTGGCACTGCAAGCGAGCATCAGCGGCTGGCACACCCACGGCATGGCCGGTTTCGATCAGGAACTCACACGCAAGGAGCTGAATATCCCGGAAGGTTATGCGCTGCATGCAGCAGTCGCGGTTGGCAAGCTGGGTGACAAGGCAACGCTGGCCGAGTACCTGCAGGCCCGTGAAGAGCCGAGCCCGCGTCGTCCGCTGAGCGAGTTGGTGGCTGAAGGCGACTTCACCCTTTAAGCCATACTGCAAAAACCACTGTGGGAGCTCGCCTGCTAGCGATTGCGATGTGTCAAACAACATCAATGTTGACTGACACTCCCTGATCGCCAGCAGGCTAGCTCCCACAGGTTTTGTGCATCATTCAAGTGAGCGGTGGATTTAATATCCGCGGTTGAAATCCACTTCGCCGCGCAACGCCTCGCCGGCCTGATACGCCTTCAGGTTGTCGACAAACAGCTGCACCATCAACGAAGGCGAAGTCGGCGCCGAACTGTGGCCGGTCAGCAACAAACCCCAGGCCGTCCAGAACGGATGGCGTTGTGGCAGCGGTTCCTGGCGGCAGACGTCGATCACCGCGCCGGCCAGATGGCCTTCTTTCAATGCTTCGACCAGATCCGCATCCACTACAGCCACACCGCGCCCGACGTTGATGAACAACCCGGTCGGCTTGAATTGCTTGAACAGTGCCGCGTCGTAGATATCGTGGGTGTGCTCGGTGTTGGGCAGCAGATTGACCACGTAATCCACCTCGCCCACCAGCCGTGGCAAATCCGCCAGCGCCCCGACTTCGACGAACGGCGCCTGTTCGCGGGCGCTGCTGGCGATGCCGTACAACTCGACGCCAAACGGCAGCAGGAACTGCGCCACGCTCTGGCCAATGTCGCCGGTGCCGACGATCAGCACCTTGCGCCCGACCAGGCTCTGACCGGTGCGGTTATCCCACTTGCGCTCGACCTGGCTGACCAGACGCGCCAGCACTTCACGTTCATGACCGAGCATGTAGGTCAGGACGTATTCAGCCATCACCTGACCGAAAATCCCCACCGCACGGGTCAAGCGGTAATCGCGGCGCAAACCGTCGGCCAGCAACGGCGTGATGCCGGCCCAGGTCGACTGCAGCCACTGCGGTTGATGCCCCTGGCGCAACAGGGTCGCGAGCAGATCCGGCTGCCCCAGCCACACCGGGCAATCGGCAGCCTGTCGGGCCAGTTCGGCGGAGTCGCCGCTGGTCAATACTTCCAGTTCCGGAGCTGCCTGACGCAGCAGCCGGGCGTATATCGCGTGGTCGTGTTCAGCAATCAGAACGCGCATCTTCAAACCTTTCGCAAACCGTGCAGACGGCCACCGGAGTAAGGGTGGCAATCGCGGTAAAAACAGTTCCAGGGTTACCCGAGGCCCAGAACAGGGCCTGGCAGATCAGACCGGATCGTTGCGTCGCAGCAACTCTTCGGGCAAGTGTTCGATGTATTCGTCCTCGGCCGGCGGCATCTGCAGGTGATAGCCCTGCTTGTCGAGGTTTTCCAGCACTACGACGATGTCTTCGCTGGCCAGCTTGCGCTCGGGCGACAGCACCAGATCGAAGGCGTGCTTCGGTTTGCCGAAGGCCAGCATCAATGCTTCCGGCACGCGCTCGAGCGCATCGCTCTTGAGCACGTAAAGGTACATGCCGCTGCGCTTGGAGCTTTGGTAAATGGAGCAAATACGTTTCAAGGCTGTTCTCCGGCGGTGGCCAGGCTGTCGAGCAGCTTCTGGCCCATCAATTCGCGGCGCCAGCCACGCAGCGAATCAGGCAATTGGTAAGGCCCCTCGGGGTAGCCGCTTTTGACCAGTGCTTCGAGGGTTTTCTTGCGCAGCATCAGTTCCGGGGCGATGCCCAGACGCTCGGCCTCGGCCTGGCCCAATGCGCGCAGTTGTTTGATCAATGCTGCGGCTTCGATCGGCAATGGCTCCGGTACGGCGGGCGGCCATTGATCAGGCCCCACACTGCCAGAGCGCTTGATCAGATCAAGCAGAAATTGGCCGTCCTGACGCACGGTACGCGGGTGCATGTCTTCGATCTTGCCCAACGCCGCGAGGTTGTCCGGTTGCGTGCGGGCCAGCGGCCACAGCGAATGCTCGCGGACGATGCGGTTACGCGGCAGATCACGGGCGCGGGCTTCCTTTTCCCGCCAGGCACACAGCTCACGCAGAACCGCCAGTTGCGCACGGGACAGTTTCCACGCCAGTTTGGCCTCGCGATAAACCTCGTAAGGGTCGGTTTCGCGGCGCAGGTTGGCGACCAGTTCCGCGCCGTCCTCCAACACCCAGGCGAATTTATCGTCAGACAGTTTTGGCCGCAGCTGTACGAAAACCTCCGCCAGATGCACGGCATCTTCGGCGGCGTAGCTGATTTGCGTGTCGGACAACGGGCGCTGCAACCAGTCGGAACGGGTTTCGCCCTTGGGCAGTTCGATGCCGAGCACTTCCTGCACCAGCCGCGAATAGCCCATCGAGAAACCGAGGTTTAGGTATGCGGCAGCCAATTGGGTGTCGAACAGCGGTGCCGGCAGGCTGCCGGTCAGGCGCAACAGGACTTCGAGGTCTTCGCTGCACGCGTGCAGCACCTTGAGCACTGCCGGGTTTTCCAGCAACGCAGCCAGCGGTTGCCAAGCGTTGATGGTCAGCGGATCAATCAGGTAGGCGCGCTTGCCGTCACCGACCTGCAACAGACCGGCAATCGGGTAGAAGGTGTCGACCCGCATGAATTCGGTGTCGAGGGCAACGAACGGCAGCTGCTGCCACTCGGCGCAAAACTGCGCGAGGCTTTCGTTGTCGCGAATCCAGTGAATATCGATAGCCACACGGCTCTCCCTTGAAGAATGGCGCGCAGTATATATCGCCACCGGCGATTTACGCGCCTGCGAAGGGCAAGAGCTGTAACGAAATGTCCTGCCAAGGAAAAAGAATAGTCTGACAGAGAGACAGCACATGGTCGGTATAGACCAGCGTGTTGTCGTAACCGTTGACGATGCTTTCGCGGCTGCAATTGTTCAGCGCATTACTTTCGCACACCGGCGTGAAGTGTTCGTACGCCTTCGGATAACGCTTGAAGTATTCCGGACCGTGGCTACCCATTTGGTACAGCACCAGCACAGTGTCTTTGTCCAGGTGTTCGATAAAACCCTGCAGACCTTGCAGGAGAATGTCATCGCGGCATTCGCGGTTGGCGCACCAAGAAGGGTCTTTCATATTGCTGACGTCTTGCAGGGTGACCCGCTCGCAAGTGCCTTTACAGCCGGACTGGTTGTCGTGCCAGATCAGGTCGATCCCGGCATGTTTGAACAGTCGAGCAGGCTTTCTTCGTTCTTCGCCTTGCTGGCGTCGTAATCCTTGCGGCCCATGTTGGAAAACATGCATGGCACTGAAACGGCGGTTTCCGTGCCGCAGGAGTGCACATCGGTGAAGGCGATCAGCCCGGCTTCCTTGTCCAGTTCGGTGTGGTGTCACGGTTGGTGGTCACTGACCGCAGTCATGGTCAAGATGTGGCTGATGGCACGGCGCTTCGATCCGCGCCACTACGCACGCCAGTTCCATTGAGCAAGCTAGAGGCTTCTGGCCATCTTTTCGCGGTTTGCCGGACGACGTCGTATTGCTAAAAGTTTCTGTCCCACAACTGACCGTGAATTGTCCCACGGGGGTTTCTCCTGGCACCATCGTTCCGTTAGGATCATTCGCACACGTTTGCGCGGATTCAGCGCAAGGAGCACAGCGAGACGGAACGGATGCTGAACAGTAACTTGCTTCGAAAGCTCGACATGCAGGATCTCATGGTGTTTATCGCCGTGTATGAGCAAAGCAGCGTCACCGATGTTTCGGAAACGCTGTTTGTCAGTCAGTCCACGGTCAGTTACTGCCTGAAAAAACTGCGCACCAGTTTCGAAGACGAACTGTTCATTAATACCCGCACCGGCATGCGCCCGACCTACAAGGCCAGCAGCATGTACAGCCATGTGCAGAAGATCCTCGAAAGCATCAACCTGTGCCATGCCGGTGCAGCGGCCTTCGATCCGACCCGGCAAGCGGTCACCTTCAACATCTGCGCTCCGGAATACTTCGAACAACTGATCCTGCCGCGACTGTTGAAGCGCTTCGACTTCGATGATTTGCCGGTGATGGTCAACATGCACAAGTTCGAGACCGACGTACCGGCCGACGAGTTACGCGACGGCAGCCTCGACCTGGTGATCAGTTTCGGCCCCAACTTCCATCGCTCTCACGCCGACCTCAAGTCACGGATGCTGCTGGAAGATGATCTGGTCTGTGTCTTCGACAAGCGCGCCACGCCACTGGAACCACGCCTGAGCCTGCAAGCCTTTACCGAACGCCGGCATGTGTTCCCGACACCGTGGACGTCCACCACCAACATGGTCGACGGCTGGCTCGCTCGCCAGGCGCAGAAACGTCAGATTGTTGCGCGCTCGAACAGCTATAGCGCGGCGTTGAAGATGATCACCGGCACCGACTTCATTCTCACCCTGCCGCGCCGCATTCAACGCCTGCTGACCAACGACGCGGTGTTCAAACACTGTGAGGCGCCGAATGGTCTGCCGGGCTTCACCCTCGACATGCAGTGGAGCCAGAACGCCGATCAGGACAGCGCCAACGTCTGGCTGCGCGAGCAGGTGATCAAGGTGTGCAGCGAACTGGAAGTGGCCTGAGCCTTACACGCCGATGGCCGTTTTGCTGTAGGACTCGCGATCAATGTCGAGCAGCTCGACACACAGCTGCACCTCAACCCCGGCCGGCCATTCGCACAGGTCCTGCAACACCGCCAGGAGGCTCTGGGACAACTGTTTCTTGATCTCCGGCGAACGGCCACTGAGCATCGCCAGTTTCACATACACAAACGCACGCTCGCCCATGACCGTGCCGACCTTGAAGGTCTCGACCTTGACTGCCCGGCTCTTGATATCGAATTCCGCCGCGAACTGACCGGACCCCACCAATGTATTGTTGAGCCGGATCAATGCAACGTCGGCATTGAGTTGCGGCAGATTGGCGGTGTATTCCATGTGCAGGTGTGGCATCGCAAGACTCCAGTGTGGCGACAGAAAGGTCGTACATATACCACAGCGGCGTCCTGCTCTCCTGCGCGACTTTTCGTCAATCTGTCGCCCCTACCCTTGCAGGAGCCGCCGGAGGCCGCGATCTGTTGATCTTGCTTTGAACATAAAAGGCAAGGATTGCAGCCTTCGGCAGCTCCTGCGGAAAAGCGCTCGCCCTCAGGACACGCTGAGCGGCCGCTCGCTCATGAAGGCCTCCAGCCGTGAGCGCAGCCAGCGTTCTGCCGGGTCGCTGTCGACGTGACTGAGCCAGACCATCGACAGGTCCAGCGTCGGCGTCTTGAACGGAAACGGCTCCTTGAACAGCAACCCCGACGCGGCCATGGCCTCGGCGGTGTAATCCGGCAGGCTGGCGATCAGGTCGGTGCCGGCCAGCAATGCCGGCAAAGCGCTGTACTGCGGCACCGACAACACCACCTGCCGGGTACGCCCGAGCTCCGCCAGCCATTCGTCCGCGAATCCGCTGACGTTGGCGGTGTGAGACACCAGTACGTGCGGGCGGGCGCAATATTCATCGAGAGTCAGCGGCGTATCGGAGGCGTCGGCCCGCAGAATGCTCGGCTGAATGTGTCGCAACAATTTGCGCTTGGCGTTGGCCGGCAGGCCACGGGTCTGACTGATGCCGACGGTGATGTCGCCGGCAGCCAGCAAATCGGGAATTCGCCAGTAATCGACATGTTGCACGACAAACACCACATTCGGCGCCTCCTGACGCAGCGCGCGCAACAGCGGCGGCAACAGGCCGAACTCGACATCATCGGACAGGCCGATGCGAAAGGTCATGGTGCTGACGGCCGGATCGAAGTTGCGCGTCAGGCTCAGCGCCACCGACAGCGAATCCAGCGCAGGCTTCAGATGACGAAAGATATCCTCGGCACGGGCCGTCGGTTCCATGCGGTGCCCCACGCGGATGAACAGCGGATCGTTGAGCATCGTACGCAGCCGGTTGAGCGCCGAACTGATGGTCGGCTGGCCGAGAAACAGCTTCTCCGCCGCCCGCGTCACATTGCGCTCAAGCATCAGGGTCTCGAACACCACCATCAGGTTGATGTCGGCCTTGCGTAGTTCATTGCGATTCATCCCTTGCTCCCCGATCCCCAGATAGCCGGCAGTGTAGAAAGGCCTTGGGGGCGGCGTCCATCGCCACGATGGATCCGCTCACTGTCTAACGCTTCGAGGTTTCTGGGTCGCACCTTTCAGAAACATACGCCAACCATTGGAAACAATTGCCCAATAGCCAAAAACCTCGCCTGCGCTAGGCTTGCGTCGATGCGCCACACAGGCTGGCGCACACGTCTATCGCATGGAGCGAACTGAATGTATTTCGAGATTTACAGGCAATCCAGAGGCACCCCGAGCACCGGCAAAGGGCAATGGCGCTGGAGGCTAAGGGCGGGAAACCACGAGACCATCGCCAGTGGCGAGTCGTATGTGAACAAGGCGGATTGCTTGCATGTGATCGAATTGATCAAAGCTGCGCGAGGGGAAACACCGATAAAGGAGATTTAAGCGCGCAACGGTACGCCTGACTTGATCAAACGCGAACAGGCGCCCTCGCGGTCATGACTGTCTGATGCAGGTGTAAGTTAACGCCTGCAAAACAACAAAGCCCCGCTGGTTTGATTCAGCGGGGCTTTGTTCCGGCTCTGCAGAGATTGGAACAGGCAAGACCTGGTCACGCGTTGCCAGATTGATCGCAGGAAACAAAAAAGCCCCGCAGCTTCTCAGCTACGGGGCTTTTTCTATGTAATGGCGGAGAGATAGGGACGTTCAGAATCGAACGCTGCAGCCCGCCAAAACCAACAAACACAGGCAGTTTTGAGTATTTTGCTACAAAACTCTGCTACAAAAAAACGTGAAAACCCACCGTCACAGGCTTTTGGTATCACGACCATTTTTCAGGGTCTCTGACCTCCTCCAGTATCATGAGATATGCAGAGTCATACTTCTTGAATCGGCCGAACCGAATTTTGTTGATTGTGCTTTCGGCACCGAGCCGCTGGATAGCCCTGTAGGTGCAGAGAAAGACATGACGATTCGCCTCATTTGAGTTGTCATCGCTATACGTTGTGTTCGAAGTTTCCAAGCAGTTACCGACGTACTCCGTTGTGTATTGGTGGGTGGCTGTCTTGAAATACTCGTAGAACTCATTAGGCGTTTTTTTCTTGAACTCACGCAACACCGAAGGTACGAAACCCTCATGCATGTAGGCTTTGTCCATCAGCTCACTGATCGGTATATCAGCAACCTGAGTATCAAAATACGCATCAAGCCGTGATGCCAGCAATGGCGTTTCCGGCCATCCTCTGACCTCCCTCTTGTGCTTATACCAACCATTGGCCTTAGCCGCCTCAAAGTGGGCCTCGATGATCTCGTTTACCCGTTCATTCAGTCCTAGGTGCCCGTACAACCAACAAACACTATCCACATCACGAATATTCATCTTACTCATGCAGACGGCCAACGCCTTCTCAAACGTCGCTATAACTTCATCCTGATTGTCACTGAATGAGCCATTTAGGACATCCCAAGCATCACTGAGTAGCTTCATATCCTTATTGTGCTGTATCGAAGCTTCAAGAGCTATCAGCAGCAATTCAAGCTCTTCCTCATCAGCATAGCCACGCTTTACCAAAGCAATGACAGCCAAATCCAGCTCATCAGCATAATAGAAGCCATACTCGTTCAACCACTTAACTTTCGCCATCAAAGCGTTCTGAGCGTTTCTCTCTTCTTGTGTCGCATCCTTGGACAAAGGCATAAGCCCGATTCTGGCGGAAGGTTGGCTGATGAAATCAACATCCACCGGGCACACACTCGATCCATACAACGCAAAAATAGCCAAAGGCAGGATAACCATAGCCTTTTCGATAATCTCATCAGGAGCGTGTTTCAGGTGCGGCTGAAGCAGTCCATAGAAGAGGTCAATTTTCTTCAACAGACGAATATTGCTGATTTTGAGCTTTTTTATATTTTTGGAAAGTAAAGCGTACTGGGAGTTACAAGCAGGGAAGACTATATTGACGCATTCCTCAACCGCAGGTTTGTACACCACCTCATAGTCAAACACTTTTTCATTGAAGGTGAAAAACTCATCATCTTCATCCAGCGAATTATCATTCAGAATCAGGATCACTGAGCATTGACGCCCTTCTACCAGATTCGATATTAAGCCCAGAACGTCCCGAGCGGTCAGCGAATTGCTTTTACGCTCAAAATCATCAATGCAGACAAGCGTATCTGAGATAGAAGCAAACTGCATGGAATCAACAATACTTCCAATTCCCCCCAACAACGGAAGCTTCACGTCTTTAGTCTGGCCTGTAGCCTTTCTCAGCCAAGCTCTAGCATCTGTAAAATCCAGCCGCATCAGGTTTTCTTTGATGCTTTCAGTCGTCGCCACATGACCGGCAATGTCTTTCTTCACAATATTTGTAAATATAGCTCGCTTCAAATCGGCTAAGGAGGACAGACCAAACAAAGAAACATACGAATAACTAGAACGAGCAAAGTCTTTACGATGATTTTTTATCACCTCATTCCACACAAAGGTTTTGCCTGTACCCCACTCCCCTTTCAGAACAACTGCCCGACTCGCTTTGTTCTTAGCGAAATGCTGCAACGCATTCTGAACCTGAATCACTGACATAATTCTATTCCCTAGCATCCGATGCATCGGCTGGAGCTTGCAAACTGCTTATGCCAGCTATTTTTCTGTAATGAGTGCAAACCTTTGACACAGAGTCTTTATCAAAATACCCAAGATCACGCGGGTACTTCAAAAGCTTCCATTTAGTAGAAACCTCCGCCATAGAAAGTAAATATGTCATTTTTGTCGGCAACAACATACTGAAAAGGCTGATATATTTATCTTTCACTTCTGCCGGACAGGTCTCATCAATTAATTTGAACACAACACAAAAACTGGACACCAACGAATAAACTCCATCATGAGACAATTGATCTATCTCATTGAATTTCACATTCATATCAGCACCCAGCTTGGAATGGTGTTCAAAATAGCCTTCAATATAACCTATCGATCCTGCACCTTTATACACTATGTCTCCGACCTTAAGCTCAAAGGTCTTATATTCGTTCAAAGCGATAGTAGTAAACGTAAAAAAGGAGCTTTCAAATGCTTTAACTGCCTCATCAAAACGTTGTTTATCAAGGTCGCTCTTGAGTGTTTTAAACTGAGTAATCAGTACATATATTGTAATAAAATTAAGAAGAGGGTTAACTACTCCACCTGTAAAGTCGCCAAAAGTCCCCCAATCCCCCTGACTAGTAGAAAACCCATTATTAAACTGCCAAAAGTATACCCCCCAGACTGCTGCAAGGAAGACAATAGAAACAAATAAAGGTTTATAGTTCATGAACTGACTGAACAATCAAATGCTTAGTTCTTCCATCACGCGACAAAACGCGACGAACCTCCAAACCGACCTTGGTAAATCTACCTTCAGTCAAGTCCTTTAGGCTATTGACCAAAATAACTCTCGAAGGCCTGACAAGACCTGCTTTCAGAGGTGAAAAACTAATTGAATCTGAATCTTCCTCTTCGATAATTCGCCCCGTAAAAGTTCTAGCATTAAATCGACTAACTGCGGCCTCAATAGTTTCTACTTGCTCACTTACAGTTGACCCTGTTAAGTAATCGAATGTAGCCTCATTAAAATTTAGCATTGTGGTTCGACTTTTATACAAGGTTACTTTATAACCCTGCCCGTACACGGGATGGTGAATCCTCTTGAGCGGGCCTTCAAGTCTATCTAAGAGCTTTTCTGAATCATCCATTGAAGAACGGTGCCATCTTTTCGCGGCAGCTGATTCAATTCGGGGATTTAAACCTAGAGGAGATGCCAAGTGAAAAGTCAGTAGCTCAATGAAACCTCTAGCCCCTATATGATTAACCACCCGAACGGCTTCGGCATCTGTAAACTCCAGACTAACCTTCTGAATATACGACCCGTCGTGTGCTTCTTTAAAATCTAACTTAAACCCCTTAACTGCTGGAGTCTGAGTAACCACGTTATTATTGACAATAGCATGTGTTGTGATTGCCAGTGCCTCAGCAAAGCCACTCAAGGCATCAGCACCGTAATACATATTCAAACCGTCAAAATCTGATACGCCAGTATCAAATTTTATATTGAATGTAAAATTCATCCGTTCCATCCATAGCTAGCATGCCGTTAGGCTTCTTGGTCCTTCGGACTTTCACCATCGCAAACTGGATGGCATACACATGAGTGATATCACATCAGCATCACCCATGTGAAGCCCTCCTTAGGTGCTACCTATTAATCCGTAGCCCCACATCATGTCGCTACGATAAGCCTAGAGAGGCTCTTTTGAGGCTTCTGGAGTATTTTTGAGACACGACAGAACGGAACTCAGTCGGGACTCAAAAGCTTCCCTAGCTGGAAAGCTGACACCCGAATTTAAGACGAAAAAAAACGGTGACTTGTAAATCAGGCATCTAGACAAAATTCGCTACAAATTTTGGTAGATAGCACTGCTACAAATCACCGTTTTTGCTACCTCGTAAATCATTGATTTATGAGGCTTTTTTCAATATGGCGGAGAGATAGGGATTCGAACCCTAGGTACCGGTGAAGGTACAACGGATTTCGAATCCGTCCCATTCGGCCACTCTGGCATCTCTCCAACGGCGCGCATCATAACAACACTTTCGCTGGTTGCGAACCCCCCAAACGAAATTTTTTCCGTGCTATCAGATGCTTGCGTCGATTAAAGCGGTACACCCAGACGATTGGCGACTTCTTCGTAGGCTTCGATGACGTCACCGAGGCCCTGACGGAAGCGGTCCTTGTCCATCTTCTTCTTGGTGTCCTTGTCCCACAGACGGCAGCCGTCCGGGCTGAACTCGTCGCCCAGGACGATCGAGCCGTCGCTGAACACGCCGAATTCAAGCTTGAAGTCGACCAGCAGCAGGCCGGCGTCATCGAACAGTTTGCTCAGGACTTCGTTGACCTTGAGCGACAGTTCTTTCATGCGCGCCAGTTGTTCGGTGGTGCCCCAGCCGAATGCCACGACGTGGGATTCGTTGATGAACGGGTCGCCCTTGGCGTCGTCCTTCAGGAACAGTTCGAAGGTGTAAGGGTTGAGCTTCATGCCCTCTTCAACGCCCAGGCGCTTGACCAGGCTGCCGGCGGCATAGTTACGCACAACGCACTCGACCGGAATCATGTCGAGCTTCTTCACCAGGCACTCGTTGTCGCCCAGCAGTTTGTCGAATTGGGTCGGAATGCCGGCCGCTTCGAGTTTCTGCATGATGAAGGCGTTGAACTTGTTGTTCACCATGCCTTTGCGGTCGAGCTGCTCGATGCGCTTGCCGTCGAACGCCGAGGTGTCGTTGCGAAACAGCAGGATCAAGCGGTCAGCGTCGTCGGTTTTGTAAACCGATTTGGCTTTGCCGCGGTAGAGTTCTTCACGTTTTTCCATGATGGGCTCCGCTTGCTAAGTAGGTGGGCTAGGCGATGTGGCGCCAGTCGAGCCCTGAATCTTGATCGGCCAGTTGCAGCCAGTCCGGATCGCACCCGAGGGTGTCGACAAAACATTGCCGGGCCAGTTGCGGCAGGTTGTTCTTGCTGCTCAGATGGGCCAGGACCAGGTGTTGCAGGCCCTGCCAGCCCAACTCGGCCACCAGGAATGCCGCCTGATGGTTGTTCAAATGTCCCAGCTCGCCGCCCACCCGTTGCTTGAGAAAGTACGGATAGTGACCACGGGCCAGCATGTCGCGGCAATGATTGGACTCGATCATCAACGCATCGAGATCCCGATAACCTTCCAGCACCCGCTCGCAGTAGGAACCCAGGTCGGTCAGCAGGCCGAAGCGCCGCTGCTGTTGATCACTGAAGACGTACTGGGTCGGTTCCTGCGCATCATGGGCCACGGCAATGACCCCGATGTTCAGAGCACCGATCTGCAGTTGCTCGCCGCCGGCCAGAAAACCTGCGGGTTCAATCGGTTTGCGCATCCCGCGCAGTGTGCCGCGACTGAGGTAGACCGGCAGATTGTAGCGCCGAGACAGTAAACCCACGCCATGCACGTGGTCGGCATGTTCGTGGGTCACAAGTATCGCGCTCAGTTGCGCCGGGTGCACACCCAGGCGCAACAGGCGTTTTTCGGTTTCCCGCAGGGAAAAACCACAATCCACCAGCACATACGTATCAGCACTGGCGATCAGCGTGCCGTTCCCTTGGCTACCGCTGCCGAGAACGGCAAAACGCATGTGATCAGCCCAGATTGTCCTGAATCACGCTCAACACTTTGCGCGCCACGTCAGCCGGTGCGACGGTGTTGATGTTTTTCTCGACGGTCACCTGAATGCTCTCGCCAACCTTGCTCAGGCGAACCTGATAGCGCTCGGCGCGAGCTTCCACTTCTTCCTTGCTCGGCGCACTGCCGAACAGGCTGCTGAAGAAACCAGGCTTTTCGTCTTTCTTCTCGGCTTTTTCGGCCAGGTTGATGTAGTACAGGCCCAGGCTGCGGTTGATGTCTTCAACGCGCCATTCACCCTGTTCCAGTGCACGGCCGACGCTCGACCAGGCACGGTCCAGATCGGTACCGACGTTCAACACCGGGTTACCGCTGCCGTCTTCGCTGAGGCTCACACGGCTCGGCGTATCGAAGTCACGGGAAGCAAGCATCGACACGGAACCGCCCTTCTCGGAGATACGGCTCATGCTCGCCAGCATGTCGTCGACCAGCGCTGCGTCCAGGCCAGTGTTGACCGAACGGTTGGTGAAGGCCACGTCGGCGGTGCTGCCGGCAGGACGCTCGGCGCTGACCACGTAGATTTCACTGGTGTTGCGCTGCACACCTGGCTCGATACGCACACGAACGCGGGTTTCGCTGTCGCTGGCGATACCGGCCGCGCTCAGGCGCTTGGCCATGGAGGCGGACAGTTCATCGGAATGCTGCCAGGTGGTGGTGAATTCACCGGTTTGCGGACGCTGTTCATCCAGACGGAAACCGTTGTCCTGGAAGAACTGCACAGCCACTGGCCAGACTTCGGCCGGCGGATGCTGTGCCACGACCCAACGTGAGTCACCGCTCTTCTGCAGCGAGTAATCGCTGGCATCGGCAACGGCCGACAACGGTTGAGGACGTGGAACGATGTACTCACCCTTGGCAGTGTCGTCAGCGACGTTGCGCGGGATCGGCAACAGCGGATCCAGACGTTTGGAGGTGCTGACATCCGGTGGCAGTTGCATCGGTGCAGTCTGTTGCGCTTGCAGGTAATCGCTTCCACGGTCGCGGAAATAACCTTCCGGCCCCCAGACCCATCCACAGCCGCTGGTGCTGGAGATAATCAAGGCAAGTGCGGAAAGTCCGGCCATTCGCTTCATGCGTTGTACTTCCTCAATTAAACCAGGACGCCGCACTGGCGCAGGGCCGAGCGAAGCGTTTCATGACAAGATGCGCTCAGCCAGGTCAGCGGCAGGCGGATGCCTTCGTGCATCAGGCCCATTTCAACCAGAGCCCACTTGACCGGAATCGGGTTGGCTTCGATGAACAGGTCTTTGTGCAGCGGCATCAGTTTTTCGTTGATGGCCCGTGCGGTGTCGGCGTCGCCCTTGAGCGCGGCCTCACACAGGTCGGCCATTTCGCGCGGAGCGACGTTGGCAGTTACCGAGATGTTGCCTTTGCCGCCCAGCAGGATCAGTTCGACGGCGGTCGGATCATCGCCGGACAGCACGATGAAGTCCTTGCTCACGCCGTCGATGATGGCCTTGGCGCGCTTGAGGTCGCCGGTGGCTTCCTTGATGCCGACGATGTTCGGCACGCTGGACAGGCGAATCACGGTCTCGGCCTGCATATCGCAGGAGGTGCGGCCGGGAACGTTGTAGAGAATCTGCGGAATGTCGACCGCTTCAGCGATGTGCTTGAAGTGCTGGTACAGACCTTCCTGAGTCGGCTTGTTGTAGTAAGGAACAACCAGCAGGCAGGCATCGGCGCCGGCTTCCTTGGCGTTGCGGGTCAGTTCGACGGCTTCGCGGGTGGAGTTGGCGCCAGTACCGGCGATGACCGGAATGCGCCCGGCAACCTGTTTGACCACGGCTTTGATCACGGCGATGTGTTCTTCTACATCTAGGGTTGCCGACTCGCCGGTAGTACCGACCGCGACAATGGCATGGGTGCCGTTCTTGAGATGGAAGTCCACGAGTTTGCTGAGGCTGTCCCAGTCCAGACGCCCTTGTGCATCCATGGGAGTGACCAGTGCCACCATACTGCCCGCAATCATGAAACCGCTCCTGCCGGAAAAAGAGAGCGGTAATGGTACTGGCGCCAAGATGCTTGCACAAGCGAAGTACTGCGCTGCCGCCATTCCCCTTGGCGTCGCTTTTCGCTACCCTTCAGACTTTGATCGGTACTGATCAGCTTGTACGCCGGGTTCCAGCCTCCCTTTTCGGCCTCCCAGGCCCCGTTCCTGCGTCGCATCGACGCGCTCCCGCTATAGTGGAGCGAGCCGCGAGCGCTGGCCGGGCCTTTTGAACGGACAGCCTGAACAGGCACGCAGGCTCGCTCCGACGACCAACGCCCGTCAACCTACCGACCGCTCATCGCTTTAGGAATGCTGCATGTCCACCCCCACAGTTCGCGAACAATTCCTTGTCATCAGTGCCCTTGGCGCCAACCCCATGGAGCTGACTAACGTCCTGTGCCGCGCCAGCCATGAAAATCGCTGCGCCGTCGTCACCTCCCGCCTGACCCGCCACGGCGAATGCAGTGCGCTGGTGCTGGAGATTTCCGGTAGCTGGGACGCGCTGGCCCGCCTCGAAGGCAGCCTGCCGGTGCTGGCCAAACGGCACGCTTTCACCGTCAACGTGGTGCGCAGTGCGGCGCTGGAAAACCGCCCGCAAGCGTTGCCGTACGTGGCTTATGTCAGCTCGGCGTATCGCCCTGACATCATCAATGAGCTGTGCCAGTTCTTCATGGATCACAACGTCGAGCTGGAAAACCTGACCTGCGACACGTATCAGGCACCCCAGACCGGCGGTACCATGCTCAACGCCACGTTCACCGTGACGCTGCCGGCCGGCACACAGATCAGCTGGCTGCGCGATCAGTTCCTCGACTTCGCCGACGCGATGAACCTGGATGCGCTGATCGAACCCTGGCGCCCACAAAACCCAATGTAAGGAAGCTTTCATGGCCGTTGTCATCGACCAACCGGTTACGGATTTCGAAGCCCCTGCCACCAGCGGGCAGACCGTCAGCCTGTCTGCCCTGAAAGGCAAACAAGTGGTGATCTACTTCTACCCGAAAGACAGCACTCCGGGCTGCACCACTGAAGGCCAGGGTTTTCGTGATCAGTACGCGGCATTCCAGGCAGCCAACACGGAAATTTTCGGTATCTCCCGCGACAGCCTGAAGTCCCACGAAAACTTCAAATGCAAGCAGGCGTTTCCGTTCGAGCTGATCAGCGACAAGGACGAAGCCGTTTGCCAGCTGTTCGACGTGATCAAGTTGAAGAAGCTGTACGGCAAGGAATACCTTGGCGTTGATCGCAGCACGTTCCTGATCGACAAGAACGGTGTACTGCGCCAGGAATGGCGCGGCGTGAAGGTGCCGGGGCATGTGGATGCGGTGCTGGCGGCGGCTCAGGACTTGAATAAAGCCTGATGTTTTGGCGTCGCTCTCACTGACGCCATCGCTGGCAAGCCGGCCCCCACAGGTTTTGTATGCGCCTGAAACCCTGTGGGAGCTGGCTTGCCAGCGATGAGACCTCAAGCCTCAGCCCGATTACAGCAAAGGTGCCACCACCGGTTCCTTGCGCGGCCAGGCATCAAGCACAGCCTTGAACAGCGTCGCCAGCGGGATCGCAAAGAACACCCCCCAAAAGCCCCACAGCCCGCCAAACAACAGCACTGCACAAATGATCGCCACCGGATGCAGGTTGACCGCCTCCGAAAACAGCAGCGGCACCAGCACGTTGCCGTCCAGCGTCTGAATGATCCCGTAGACCGCCATCAGATAGATGAACTGATCGCTCCAGCCCCACTGGAACAAGGCGATCAACAGCACGGGCACCGTCACCACCACAGCGCCGACATAAGGCACCACCACCGAGACACCCACCAACAACGCCAGCAGCGCCGCGTAATTGAGCCCCAGCGCAACGAAGGCGATGTAAGTCACGCCACCGCAAATCACGATTTCGATCACCTTGCCGCGAATGTAGTTGGCGATCTGCCGGTTCATTTCCTGCGCGACCCGGGTGATCAGCGCGCGCTCGCGGGGCAAATAGCCGCGCACCCACTCACCGATCATCGACCGATCCTTGAGGAAGAAGAACACCAGGATCGGCACCAGCACCAGATAGATCATGATGTTGACCAGCAGCGGCAGGCTCGATAGCGAAAACGTCAGCGCCCATTGCCCGAACTTGCCGATCTCGCCACGCGCCGCTTCGATGGCCTGCAGCACCTGCTCATCGGAGACCAGATGCGGGTACCGCTCTGGCAGCAGCAGGAGCAACGATTGCCACTTGGCAAGCATGCCCGGCAGTTCGTTGAACAGCGTGATCACCTGATGCCAGAGCAACGGCAGCACCACGACGATAAACAGCATCAGCACGCCCATGAACAGCGCAAACACCAGCCCCACCGCCGCACCCCCCGGCACCCGCAGTCGCTCGAGCGTCACCACCAGGCCCTGCATCAGATAAGCGAGCACCATCCCGGCCAACACCGGGGCCAGCATTCCGCCGAGGGTGAGCACAGCCGTGAAGGCGAGAATCAACAGCACCGCCAGCACCACCGCCTCTTCATCGGAAAAGTAGCGCTGAATCCAGTCGCGTAACACTTTGAACATCAATAATCCTCAGGGGTTTTACGCTGTCGGTTTCAGGCTTTCTTCAACCAGTAACGGTAAACACCGGCGTCGTCTTCTTCGCGCAGCAGCGCATGACCGGCCAAGCGGGCGAAGGTGCGGAAATCGCGTTGCGAGCCCGCATCCGTGGCGATCACCTTGAGCACCGCACCGCTCGGGAGCTTGTTGAGTTCCATTTTTGCCTTGAGTAACGGCAACGGACAATTAAGGCCACTGGCGTCCAGTTCCACGTCATGGGCTACAGCGTCAGTCATTGCGTCACTCCGGATCAGGTCATTCGAGCTGCCTAGAATATCTGGTCGCAAGCCCGGTGTCCGGCTACAGTAAGGTCTTTGTCTTCTAAGGCTTTGTGCATGACTTTTCTGCGCCCTACCCTGCTGACGCTCGCTTGCCTGCTCGCCTCACCGGGCTTTGCCGACGATCTGCCGTCACTTGGCGACGCCAGTTCTGCCATTGTCTCGCCGCAACAGGAATACCAGCTCGGTCGGGCCTGGCTGGCCATGCTGCGCAGCCAGGTTGCACAGCTCAACGATCCGCAGCTCAAGGACTACGTCGAATCCAGCGTCTACAAGCTGGTGGAAACCAGTCAGGTCACCGACCGCCGCCTTGAATTCATTCTGATCAACAGCCCGCAACTCAACGCCTTCGCGGCACCGGGCGGCGTGGTCGGGGTCAACGGCGGCCTGTTCCTCAATGCACAGACCGAAGGCGAATACGCTTCGGTACTGGCCCACGAACTGGCTCACTTGTCGCAACGTCACTTTGCCCGCGGCGTCGAGGCATCCCAGCGGATGCAGGTGCCGATGATGGCTGCCCTGCTGGCCGGGATCGTCATCGCCGCAGCCGGCGGCGGTGACGCCGGCATCGCGACCATCGCCGGCACCCAGGCGGCGGCGATTCAGTCACAACGCACATTCTCCCGTCAGAACGAACAGGAAGCCGACCGCATCGGCATCCTCAATCTGGAAAAGGCCGGGTACGACCCGCGCTCGATGCCGACCATGTTCGAACGCCTGATGCGCCAGTATCGCTTCGACGCCAAGCCGCCGGAGTTCCTGCTGACTCACCCGGTCACCGAATCGCGTATCGCCGACACCCGCAACCGTGCCGAACAGGCCAAACCCGGCGGCATCGAAGACAGCCTGCGCTATCAACTGATCCGCGCGCGCGTGCAACTGATCTACGAAGAAACCCCGGGGCTGAGTGCCAAACGCTTCCGTGCACAACTGGATGAGAACCCGAAGAACAACGTAGCACGCTACGGTCTGGCAATCGCCCAGATCAAGGGCGGCCAGTTGAACGAGGCTCGGGAGAATCTCAAGCCACTGCTGGCAGCGGCGCCGAACGAAATCATCTACAACCTTGCGCAGGTCGATCTGGACATCACCAATAATCGCCTGGCAGATGCGCAATCGCGGGTGGACCGGATGCTCACGCAGTATCCGGGCAACTATCCACTGAATCAGGTGCGCGTGGATCTACTGCTCAAGCAGAACCGCACAGCCGATGCCGAGAAGGCCCTGGAAGGCTTGCTCAAGTCGCGCCCGGATGATCCGGACGTCTGGTATCAGGTCGCTGAAACCCGGGGCTTGTCAGGCAACATCATCGGTTTGCATCAGGCGCGCGCCGAGTACTTTGCACTGGTCGGCGATTACCGTCAGGCGATCCAGCAACTGGATTTTGCCAAGCGCAAGGCAGGCAGCAACTTCCCGCTGTCGTCGCGTATTGATGCCCGCCAGCGCGAGCTGATGGAGCAGGAGCGCATGATCAAGGACATGATGGGCTGATTCTGTCTTTCGGCAAAAAGCTTCAGGCAAAAAAAACCGCCTCTTTCGAGGCGGTTTGTTTTTGCCTTCGGCGCTGGATTATTCAGCCAGCTTGAAGGTGATGAAGCTCGCGCGACCTTGACGCAGAACCCGCATCGACACCGAACGGTTCTTCGGCAGTGCCTTGGCGATGTCGGCGAACTCCTTGGTGGAGCCGATGGCCTGGTTGTTCAGGTGAGTGATCACGTCACCCGGCTGCAGACCGATCAGGGCCGCAGGACCATCCTGCACTTCCTTGATCACCACACCACCTTTAAGGTCGTAGGTTTTCTTCTGCTCGGCGGTCAGCTCGCCTACCGAAACACCAAGGCGATTGCTGGTGCTTTCAGTGCCCGACTTCGGCAGCGCGTCCAGCGCCTTGTCTTCGTCCGGAATCGCACCCACCGTCAGCTCGACGTTCTTGCGCTTGCCTTCACGAATCACTTCAAGATTGGCTTTCGCGCCCGCCTTCAGTGCGCCGACCAGATGCGGCAGGTCAGCGGACATGACAATCGGCTGGCCGTTCATGCTCAGAATCACGTCGCCGACTTGCAGACCGCCCTTGGCCGCCGGACCGTCATCCTGGATCTGTGCCACCAGCGCACCGGCCGGTTTTTCCAGACCGAACGACTCGGCCAGATCCTTGTTCACTTCCTGAATGACCACACCAAGCCAGCCGCGGCTGACCTTGCCACCGCTCTTCAACTGGTTGGACACATCCATCGCCACGTCGATCGGAATGGCGAACGACACGCCCATGAAGCCACCGGAACGGGTGTAGATCTGCGAGTTGATCCCGACCACTTCACCATTCAGGTTGAACAGCGGACCACCGGAGTTACCCGGGTTGATCGGCACGTCGGTCTGGATGAACGGCACGTAGTTTTCGTTCGGCAGGCTACGGCCCACGGCGCTGACGATGCCTTGGGTCACGGTGTGGTCAAAGCCGAACGGCGAACCGATAGCAACGACCCACTGGCCGGCTTTCAGGTCCTGGGATTTGCCAAGCTTCAGCACTGGCAGATCCTTGCCTTCGATTTTCAGCAGCGCCACGTCGGAACGTGGGTCGGTGCCGATCAGTTTGGCTTTCATTTCACTGCGGTCGGCGAGACGGACGAGGATTTCGTCGGCATCGGCGATCACGTGGTTGTTGGTCAGAATGTAGCCATCCGGAGAGATGATGAAGCCCGAACCCAACGATTGCGCTTCACGCTGACGATCACCACGCGGCGAGCGCTGTTGAGGCGGCATGCCACGTTCGAAGAACTCGCGCAGCATCGGCGGCAAGCCTTCCAGGTCTGGCATCTGCTGGTTGACCTTGCGATCCGGCAGTTTCTGCGTGGTACTGATGTTCACCACAGCTGGCGAAGCTTGTTCGACCAATTGGGTGAAGTCAGGCAGATCGGCTGCTTGCGCAGCAGGTACAGCCTGACCGAGCAACAGCACGGTGGCGAAAATGGAGAGATAAGATTTCAAACTTGGTATCGACATACAGCTCCCGTTACGACGAGCAGGGTTAAGCGATATGGAGCAAGGAACACCGGAAACCACCGACCGGCATTTTTGTTCCGGGAACAACAAACAAGGCCAGAGCCGTGAGGCTCTGACCTATAAAAAATTTTCAGGTGTTTTGCAAATGAAAATGCTCAGCAAACATTTCTACGTCTCGGCGACGAAGTGGGAATGACTGAAATCAGCTCACTGCTTGCTGGTTGCAGTGCCATCATTGCTACGCATCGACAGCGCAATTCGTTCGGCTGTGCCAATAGGAATCTCGCCCACCACCGTCACCATCATTTCGCCTTGTGGCGTCGTCAGGCGGCGGGACACGGCAACGGTCGGGCCCAATTGCGTACGGGTATCGGTGACCGTAGCGCCATTCAAAGGCTCGAGGAAAACCGAGAAACGCGCCAGACCGTCGTCATACAGCAAGCTGTTGACCTGGGTCTTGGTTTCCGGATCCTTGTGCGACGTGCTGCTGATCAGTTCGAAACCCGGTGGCAACCAGTCGGAATGCCAGACCTGAGCGGTCTTCATGGCTGAAGCCTTGTCACTGTCCAGCGTGACTGGCTTGCAGTCGGCGTCAGCCAGCAAATCCTTGTCCGAGGGAACTTCGTCGGTATTGAGGCTGGTGAACTGGAATCGCTCCAGCAACTGCCCTTTGTCGTTCAGCAGCAACGACTTGAGCGGCAGGCCGGTCTGTTTGTCCAGATGCAGCTCGAAGCCGTAGCGATGCTGATCGCGAGGCGTCAGCGATACGATCACTGCGCCCCGCCCGGCCACGCGCGATTTGCCAATGACGGAAAGGTCATACCAGTTTTTCAGCTTCTGGGGATCGAGAGAACGAGCGGCAGAATTTGGAGAATCTCCCAGCCCCGCAATCAGGGTGCCGCTGACGCATTGAGTATGTCCATCAATGCGCACGACTTCCTGTGCCGAACCGTCGAGCTGGAGCAAACGCTCGCGGACCTGGCCATTCTGGACACGATGCCAGATGTTGTGGGTAGAAAAACTACCGTTGCGCTCGTAAACGAAGGTGCCGTGAAAGCTTTGCCGCTGCTCGGCCTGGCCCAGCCGGGTCAACCAGTCCTGGGCGTCATCAGCGTGGGCTGGAACAATGAACCAGCCACTGAGCAGAAGCGAAAGTAGAGGTATGGCGCGCATGATCCTCCTTAACGGTTTTCCAGGCTTGCGGCACGCGCATAAGGCAGTGCGCTTTCAGTACCTTTCAGTGCAGCCTGCTGAGCGTGCTGACGCAGATAGCCTGGCAGACGCTGGTCATGCCAGCCTGGCTGACCTTGCAATACGCCATTGGCCATTGGGCCAGTCGCTTCGGAACTCTCACTGTAGCCTGCCAGAACAGCCGGGCCTTTGACCTGTGGAGTGGCCAGGGTTGGCTGATTGGATTGCTGAGCCAGTTCGGCACCAGCGATTTCGTCCTGGTTGTACAGACGCACACCCGCCAGCACGGCAACGGTCACCGAGGCGGCAACAGCCAGACGACCAAGGCTGCGCCATGGGCTGCGGGATACTTTGGCCGGAGCCGTTTCGTCTTCCAGCGCAGCAGACACTGCCGCAGCGATATCCAGACGTGGAAGCAGCAAATCCTTATGCATGGCTGCCCGAGCGATCTGGTAACGAGCCCAGGTCTCACGGGTATCCACATCATCCAGTGCATTGAGCACTCGACGCAATTCCAGTTCGTCCGCTTCGTTATCCATCACTGCGGACAGCGATTCCTGCAGGGCTTCACGACTCATGGCGTTCCTCTCTTGGCTGTCGCCGCTGTCTCAGTTTTCCTGCAACAACGGCTGCAGGGCTTTATCGATGGCCTCCCGAGCGCGGAAAATCCGGGAGCGCACGGTACCCACCGGGCATTGCATGACGCTCGCAATGTCCTCGTAACTCAGACCATCGAATTCACGTAAAGTTAAAGCCGTACGCAAATCCTCTGGCAGTTGCTGAATGGTTCGATGGACGGTGCCTTCGATCTCATCCCGCAGCAGTGCTCGTTCTGGTGATTCGAGATCCTTGAGGCCGTGATCGCCATCGTAGAACTCTGCATCTTCGGAACTGACATCGCTATCCGGCGGCCGGCGGCCGCGTGAAACCAGGTAATTCTTCGCCGTGTTAATGGCAATACGGTACAGCCACGTATAAAACGCACTGTCGCCGCGAAAGTTTCCAAGTGCTCGATACGCCTTGATAAAGGCTTCCTGAGCCACGTCCTGGGCTTCATGGGTGTCGTGCACGAAACGCACGATCAACCCGAGAATTTTGTGCTGATACTTCAGCACCAGCAGATCGAAAGCTCGCTTGTCGCCACGCTGAACGCGCTCGACCAGCTGCTGATCCTCTTCCTGGGTTAGCATGAACACTCCTCGATAAGCCCGGAGGAGGCTTGCACAACTAAACGACCAGACTTGCAAACATAGACTCGGGCTTTTCGCAAAAGTTCTCCCCCTCCAAGCAAGTTTCCTGCGGGCTCTGATTTGGCACGCACGAAAAACGCAGCTCGGGATAAACCGGCTGCGCGAATAATCTTGTCATCGGTTTCGCCGGCAGGAATCTAACTGCAGATTCCGCACTGAAGCCGACACGTCCCTTGTTTCTGGCACCGACTATTGATCTTGGGCCTTTGGCAAAAGTTCCAATTATTTATAGCCGGACCGATCCGACATTGGGCAACCCTGCGCTGAAAAATCCTGTTTCAACGCCGATACAGTCGTCTTTTCGCGAACCCGGCGAAAAAAACTTCCGACGAAGCACCCGGCTTTTTTCGTCACAGTAGTTTCACAATGCCATATCGGCGCGGCTATTGTGCCGCCCCACCCCTCTATATACTAGTGGGCTGTGTGGCTGCCTTGACTCGCCGACCCAGCTGTCTTGCGCCAACCCCGATCCGGGTCGCTTTGAGCGGAATCCTGAAATGAGCCAACAGTTCCAACACGATGTTCTGGTCATTGGCAGCGGTGCTGCCGGTTTGAGTCTCGCGCTGACCCTGCCGGGTCATTTGCGCATTGCCGTATTGAGCAAGGGCGATCTCGCCAACGGTTCAACCTATTGGGCCCAGGGCGGCGTCGCCGCCGTGCTCGACGATACCGATACTGTCGAATCCCACGTTGATGACACCCTCAATGCCGGCGGCGGTCTGTGCCATGAAGATGCCGTCCGGTTCACTGTCGAGCACAGCCGTGAAGCGATCCAGTGGCTGATCGACCAAGGCGTGCCGTTCACCCGCGATGAACAGTCCGGCACCGAAGACGGCGGATTCGAATTCCACCTGACCCGCGAAGGCGGCCACAGCCATCGGCGCATCATCCACGCGGCCGACGCGACCGGTGCAGCCATTTTCAAAACCCTGCTGGCCCAGGCGAGGGAACGTTCCAACATCGAATTGCTCGAGCAGCGGGTTGCCGTCGATCTGATCACCAAGCGCCGTCTGGGACTGGATGGCGACCGTTGCCTGGGTGCCTACGTGCTCAACCGGGCCACCGGCGAGGTCGATACCTACGGCGCCCGCTTCGTGATCCTCGCCTCGGGGGGCGCCGCCAAGGTCTACCTCTATACCAGCAACCCCGATGGCGCCTGCGGGGATGGCATTGCCATGGCCTGGCGTTCCGGCTGCCGGGTGGCGAACCTGGAATTCAACCAGTTCCACCCCACCTGCCTGTATCACCCGCAGGCCAAGAGTTTTCTGATCACCGAGGCCTTGCGTGGCGAAGGCGCGCATTTGAAATTACCGAACGGCGAGCGCTTCATGCACCGCTTCGACAAGCGCGCCGAACTGGCTCCACGGGACATCGTCGCCCGGGCCATCGACCATGAAATGAAGCGCCTGGGTATCGACTGCGTCTACCTCGACATCAGCCACAAGCCCGAGGCCTTCATCAAGAGCCACTTCCCGACCGTCTACGAGCGCTGCCTCGGCTTCGGCATCGACATGACGAAGCAGCCGATCCCCGTCGTACCCGCCGCGCACTACACCTGCGGCGGGGTGATGGTCGACCAGAATGGCCGCACCGACGTCACGGGCCTGTACGCCATTGGCGAAACCAGCTTCACCGGTTTGCACGGTGCCAACCGCATGGCCAGCAACTCGCTGCTCGAATGTTTCGTGTATGCGCGCTCGGCTGCAGCCGACATCGTTGCGCAACTGAATGATGTCGCCGCGCCAAGCGCCCTGCCCGTGTGGGACGCCAGCCAGGTGACCGATTCGGATGAGGACGTGATCATCGCGCACAACTGGGACGAATTGCGGCGGTTCATGTGGGACTACGTCGGTATCGTGCGCACCAACAAGCGCCTGCAACGGGCTCAGCACCGTGTGCGCCTGCTGCTGGACGAAATCGACGAGTTCTACAGCAATTACAAAGTCAGCCGCGACCTGATCGAGCTGCGCAACCTGGCCCAGGTCGCCGAACTGATGATCAGCTCAGCGATGGAGCGCAAGGAAAGTCGCGGCCTGCATTACACCCTCGACTATCCCGACCTTCTGCCCGAGGCGCTCGACACTATTCTGGTGCCGCCCACCTACGTCGGCTGAACTTGAGCCGGACCCGCAGGCGTCGGTGCAAGTCCGCCGCCTGCGAGTCACGCGGTACGCAGACCGATCTGACCCGCCATTCCCCACGCAAACGAAAGCGCAGTACCACGATCAGTGGCAGCGCCAGGCTGTCCGGACGCAGTTGGACAGCCTGCCAGCCATCGGCCTGATTCCACAGTTGCCAGCCATCGGCATCCCGACGCAACCCTCGAAACGCCCTTGGATGGCTCAGCAGAACTTGCCGTGGCAGTACCCGAAAAGCGTGCGCAAGACAGGCGAAAGCCCCGAGCACACTTGCCCAGAGCGGAATCGAAAGCAGAAACAAGGTACCCAGTGCGAACGCCTGGGCCAACAGATACACCGCCAGCAACTGCCTTGAGGCGTGCCAGCGGCATTCGAACGAGTTACTTGGGCTGAACACGGTCCAGAATCATGCGAACCATGCGCTGCAGCTCAGGATCTTCAGACTCGCTGCGCTCCATGAACCAGCCGAACATGTCCTGATCCTCACACTCCAGCAGGCGAACGTACAATGCGCGATCGACCTCGTTCAGATCGGCATAAACCTCTTTCACGAACGGCACCAGCAACACGTCTAGCTCAAGCATGCCGCGGCGGCTGTGCCAAAAGAGGCGATTCAGTTCAACTTGTTCTACCATGGGGCCCTCCTCAAATTTGCCGGCAAGTATACAGGCCCGGCACGGGCCGCACAGTCGGCTTTGGTCGGGCACCACCAATCCTTTATCAACTACCCATTTCAACAACGCGCCCTTATGATGTGCCCCAGTCTATTTACCCTGCGATGACCCATGGCCGATTCTGCTTTTTTCTGCACCCTGTCTCATGAAGGCGTTCTCGCGGTTCGCGGCGCGGATGCCGGAAAATTCCTGCAAGGCCAACTGACCTGCAATATCAATTACCTGAGCGACACCCGGGCCAGCCTCGGCGCCCGCTGCACGCAGAAAGGCCGGATGCAGTCGAGCTTCCGCATCCTGCTCGAGGGTGACGGCGTGGTGCTGGCGATGGCCAGCGAGCTGCTGGAGCCGCAACTGGCGGACCTGAAAAAGTACGCGGTGTTCTCCAAATCGAAACTCACCGACGAAAGCGCGGCCTGGGTGCGCTTTGGCCTGGAGCATGGCGATACCGCCCTGACCAGCCTCGGCCTCGATCTGCCAGCCGAAACCGACAGCGTCGTGCGCAACGAAGGATTAATCGCCATTCGCGTCTCGCCGCAGCGCGCCGAACTCTGGGCGCCGGCCGATCAGGCCGATGCGAGCAAAGCCAGACTGGCCGCAGCCCTGCCCGAAGCCGGGCTGAATCAATGGCTGCTGGGCCAGATCCGCGCCGGTATCGGCCAGGTCATGTCGACCACCCGCGAGCTGTTCATCCCGCAAATGCTCAACCTGCAAGCCGTCGGCGGCGTAAGTTTCAAGAAAGGCTGCTACACCGGCCAGGAAATCGTCGCGCGCATGCAGTACCTGGGCAAACTCAAGCGCCGTCTGTATCGACTGAGCCTCGACACTGCCCAATTGCCAGAGCCTGGCACCCCGCTGTTCGCACCGAGCCACAACAGCTCCATCGGTGAAGTGGTGCTGGCTGCCCACGCCGGGCAAAACATTGAACTACTGGCGGTGCTGCAGGCCGAAGCTGCCGAAGCGGGCGACCTGCATGTGGGCAGCCTCGAAGGGCCCGCCCTGCATTTGCTCGATTTGCCCTACGAACTGGATCGCGACCGCGAAATCCAGCGCTGATCGCAGCGTTTGGTTGCAACACCCTAGAGAGTTTAAATGAGCGAACTGGCGGAAAAGGTCCAACAGGATTTGGTTGAGGCCATCGATAACGATGACCTGGTTCTGCCAACGTTGCCGGAAGTGGCCCTGCAGATTCGCAAGGCCGCTGAAGACCCGGAAATCAGCGTCAGCGACCTGAGCAAAGTGATCGGCCGAGACACGGCGCTGTCGGCGCGCCTGATCAAAGTGGTCAACAGCCCCCTGCTGCGGGCTGCACAGGAAGTCACCGACCTGCACACCGCCATTACCCGCCTGGGTATCAACTACAGCAGCAACCTGGCAATCGGGCTGGTGATGGAGCAAATCTTCCACGCCCGCTCTGAGGTGGTTGAACAGAAGATGCGTGAAGTCTGGCGCAAGAGTCTGGAGATCGCCGGTGTCAGCTACGCGCTGTGTCGGCGCTACACCCAGCTCAAGCCCGATCAGGCCGCGTTGGGCGGGCTGGTGCATCAGATCGGCGTACTGCCGATTCTGACCTACGCCGAAGACCATTACGAACTGCTGTCAGATCCTGTCAGCCTCAACCATGTGATTGATCACATTCACCCGCTGCTGGGCGACAAGTTGCTGCGTGTCTGGGAGTTTCCGGAACGGCTGGTGGAATTGCCGGGGCGCTATCAGGACTTCAAGCGCGATTCGACGACCATCGACTATGTCGATCTGGTGCAAGTGGCGAGCCTGTACTGCCACAAGGACACCGACCATCCGTTTGGGCGGATTGATCCGCTCAGCGTTCCGGCATTTCGCAAGTTGGGGATTGATCCGGAGAACGAGGCGCTGTGCGCGGATCTGGAAGAATCGCGGACGATGTTTTACTGATCCGAAACCGAGACGCCCCCTTCGCGAGCAAACCCGCGCCCACAGGAGACAGCATTCGTCTGTGGGAGCCGGCTGGTTCGCGAAGAAGTCATGACAAACCACGGCAACTCAGCCGGCAATAAAACTGACCCGCACTTTAAGCCCCGCCTGCTCGCCATCATGTAGCGTGATCTGCGCCAGGTGCGCGCGACAGATTTCCCCGACAATCGCCAGCCCCAGCCCTGAACCGGCCACCTGCTGATTGCGCCGGTAGAAGCGCTCGAACACTCGATCGCGCTCCTGCAGCGGGATCCCCGGTCCGTCATCCTCGACCTCAAGCACCGCTGGCGCCGTCACCCGCAAAATCACATTACCGCCCGGCGGCGTGTGGGCCAGTGCGTTGTCCACCAGATTGCTCAGCAATTCATTCAGCAGCGTCGGCTCACCGCGCAGCCACACCGGTTCATCCGCCTCCAGCGCCAGCGCCACCCCGCGTTTGTGCGCCAGCGGTGCCATGGCCATGCCCAACTCGCGGGCCAACTGGCTCAGATCGAGCAACTGCGCACCGCCCTCGGCAATCGCCCGCGCGCCGTTTTCGACCCGCGCCAGCGACAGCAATTGATTGGCCAGATGGGTCAGACGGTCAGTGCTTTGCGCTGACGACTCCAGCGTGCTGTGCCAGGTTTGCGGATCATTCGAGCGCAGGCCCAGTTCCAGCCGCGCCTTCAACGCCGCCAGCGGCGTGCGCAATTCGTGGGCGGCATCGGCGATAAACTGCGCCTGCCGTTCGAACTGGCCCCGCAGGCGCTCGGTGAAATGATTGAGGCCGCGCACCAGCGGCCACAGTTCATGCTGCACTTCCACCAATGGCAGAGGACGCAAATCGTCGGGTTGGCGCTCCTCCACCGCGGTGCGCAAACGCTCCAGTGGACGCAACGCGGCACTGACCGCAAACCACACCAACAGCAACGCACCGATCGCCAGCATGCCCAGGCGCAACAAAGTGTCGGCCGCCAGACTGCGGGCCATGCTGACCCGGGCTTCGTCGGTTTCGGCCACGCGGATTTCCGCCATGCCATTCATGTTCGGCTCGGTGACCGCTTTCAACAGGCTGACCACACGCACGTTCTGCCCGCGGTAGGTCGCGTTATAGAAGCGCGCCAGAGCCGGATAATCATCGGTTCTGGGGGTGCCGGGCGGCGGGCCTGGCAGGTTTTCATAACCGGAAATCAGCTTCTGATGGATGTCATTGACCTGGTAGTAAATCCGTCCGGCGCTGTCGTAAGCAAACGTGTCGAGCGCCACGTAAGGCACATCGGCACTCAGGGTGCCGTCGCGTTGCGACAAGCCCGCCGCGATAGTGCGCGCCGAAGCCAGCAATGTGCGGTCATACGCTGTGTCGGCGGCTTCGCGACCATTCCAGTAAGCACTCAAGCCGCTGGCGAGCATCAGCACCACCAGCAGCAACGCGAGGTTCCACAGTAACCGCCAGCGCAGGCTGCTGGGCTTATGCATCGCGGCTTTCCAGCAAGTAGCCGAGGCCACGGAAGGTCACGATAGCCACCGGTTGGCCGTCGAGTTTCTTGCGCAACCGGTGCACATAGATTTCGATGGCATCGGGGCTGGCCTCTTCATCAAGGCCAAACACCTGCGCGGCCAATTGTTCCTTGCTCATCACCCTGCCCGGCCGGGCGATCAGGGCCTCCAGCACGGCCTGCTCGCGGGAGGTCAGCGTGAGCAACTCTTCGCCGAGGGTGAACCGCCGGGTGTCGAGGTCATAGGCCAGCACACCGCAGCGCTGTTGCCGCTCGCCGCCGAGCACACTGCGCCGCAACAGGGCTTTGACCCGTGCTTCCAGTTCCGTCAGTTCGAACGGTTTGGCCAGGTAATCGTCAGCGCCTAGATTCAACCCGTGCACGCGATCCTTCACATCGCTGCGCGCCGTCAGCATCAGCACCGGGAGATTTTTCCCGCGTGCCCGCAAACGCGCCAGCACTTCAAAACCGTCCATGCGTGGCAGGCCGACATCAAGGATCGCGACCGCGTATTCCTCGCTGCCCAGCGCCAGATCGGCGGCCACGCCATCGTGCAACACATCCACGGTCAGACCGGTGCTCTTGAGCGCCTGAGCGACACTTTCGGCCAGTTGCAGATGGTCTTCGACGAGCAGAACACGCATGGTTTTTTACCTCGTTCAGGGATGGCCGACGCCACGCTTTGCCGCGGAGTTTACAGCCGCCACCGCCGCTGTGAAGCCCGAAAACCGTGAAAGCCAGCTGAAAGGTTAGTGAAAGGTTAGCCCGTTAGAGTCGTGCTACGGACAGTCCCGACTGCCGTCGCTGATGCCACACAGCGCAAAGAAAAACGCCACGAAGCGTTTTCGACCAATAAGAACAATAAACGGAGTACACCCGCATGCAGTCCGTGCAGCCTCAGGCGTCCACGCCTGTTCGCCCTTCCCGCTTCAGCCACGCCACCCTCGCCAGTGCCGCCGCCCTCGCCGGTTTTTCGCCGCTGAGCTACGCCGACTTTATCGAAGACAGTTCCGCCACTTTCGAAACCCGCAACATGTACTTCAACCGCGACTTTCGCGACGGCACCAGTGCCCAGCAAAGCAAGCGGGATGAATGGGCACAAGGGTTCATGCTCAACCTGCAGTCGGGTTACACCGACGGCACCGTGGGGTTCGGTGTCGATGTGTTGGGCATGCTGGGCGTCAAACTCGATTCGAGCCCGGACCGCACCGGCACCGGCCTGCTGCCGACCCACGATGACGGGCGCGCCGCCAACGAATACTCCAAGGTCGGCCTGACCGGGAAAATGAAAATCTCTGCCACTGAACTGAAAGTCGGCAGCCTGATTCCTGAGCTGCCGATCCTCAAGCCGAACGACGGGCGCATCCTGCCGCAGACCTTTGAAGGCGGCCTGCTGACCTCTAAAGAAATCAAGAACCTGACGTTCACCGGTGGCCGCCTGGAAAAAGCCAAGGACCGTGACAGCACCGACTTCGAGGACATTGCCCTCAACAACAAGAACAGCCGCTTCGCCGGCACTGCGGTCGGCAAGCATTTCGATTTTGGCGGCGTCGATTACAAGTTCACCGACAAGATCACCGGCAGTTACCATTTCGCCCAACTCGACGAAGTCTACAACCAGCACTTCTTCGGCCTGGTCGCCTCGCGTCCGATGGGCCCCGGTACGTTTGCCACCGACCTGCGCTTTGCGGTCAGCGATGATCAGGGCGCGGCCCGTGGCGGCAAGATCGACAACCGCTCGCTCAACGGTCTGGTCAGCTACGCCCTGAGTGGCCACAAACTCAGCGCCGGCTACCAGCACATGTCCGGCGACAGCGCTTTCCCGTATGTCGATGGCAGCGACCCGTACCTGGTCAACTTCGTGCAGATCAACGACTTCGCCGGCGCTGAAGAACGCTCCTGGCAGGCGCGCTACGACTTTGACTTCGCCAAACTCGGCATTCCTGGCCTGAGCTTCATGAGTCGTTACCTGAGCGGTGACAACATCAAGCTCAAGAACGGCGAAGAAGGCAAAGAGTGGGAGCGCAATACCGAGATCAAATACGTAGTACAAAGCGGCGCCTTGAAGGATGTCGCCGTGCGTTTGAGGAATGCCACCTACCGCTCCAACTACTCCGCTCGCGATGCAGACGAAGTGCGTTTGCTGGTGAGCTATAGCGTTGCCCTTTGGTAATTCAGTACGTCCATAACAACAACTCCCAAGGAGACATAGATGAACTTATCACTGCGTAAAGTTGCTCTAGCCGCTGGCGTCATGCTGTTCGCCGGCCAACTCATGGCCGAACCGAAACGTCCGGAATGCATCGCCCCGGCCTCCCCCGGCGGTGGTTTCGACCTGACCTGCAAACTGGCGCAAAGCGCGCTGGTCAACGAAAAACTGCTGACCAAACCGATGCGCGTGACCTACATGCCCGGCGGTGTCGGCGCGGTGGCGTACAACGCCGTGGTCGCCCAGCGTCCGGCCGACGCCGGCACACTGGTGGCGTGGTCCAGCGGCTCGTTGCTCAACCTGGCGCAGGGCAAGTTCGGTCGTTTCGATGAAACCAACGTGCGCTGGCTGGCAGCGGTCGGCACCAGCTACGGCGCCATCGCGGTCAAAAGCGATTCGCCCTACAAGACCCTCGACGATCTCGTTCAGGCCCTGAAGAAAGATCCAAGCTCGGTGGTGATCGGTTCCGGCGGCACCGTCGGCAGCCAGGACTGGATGCAAACCGCACTGATCGCCAAGGCTGCCGGCATCAACCCGCGCGACCTGCGTTACGTGGCCCTCGAAGGCGGCGGCGAAATCGCCACCGCCCTGCTCGGCGGTCACATTCAAGTCGGCAGTACCGACATCTCCGACTCCATGCCGCACATCCAGAGCGGCGACATGCGCCTGCTCGCGGTGTTCGCCGACAAGCGCCTCGACGAGCCGGAAATGAAAGACATTCCGACCGCTCGCGAGCAAGGCTACGACATCGTCTGGCCAGTGGTGCGCGGTTTCTACCTCGGGCCGAAAGTCAGCGACGAAGACTACGCCTGGTGGAAAGACGCGTTCGACAAACTGCTGGCCTCCGAGGATTTCGCCAAGCTGCGCGATCAGCGTGAACTGTTCCCGTTCGCCATGACCGGCCCGGAACTGGACACCTACGTGAAGAAGCAGGTCGCGGACTACAAAGTGCTGGCCAAAGAGTTCGGCCTGATCCAGTGATCGCCTCTGTCTAGCGGCTGCGTTCCCTGTTGCGGGGACGCGGCACAGGAGCTCCCATGCTTATTCAACGCATTTTCGCCTCGGTGCTGTTGCTGGTCTGTGCCGGCCTGGCCCTGATGGCGTGGCCGTACCAGGCGGCCTTTTCCTACGAACCGGTCGGCCCGCGCGCCTTCCCTCTGCTGATGCTCGGCCTGATGGGCTTGGCGCTGCTGTACATGGTGTTCCGCCCGGCACCGATCAAACACAGTGAAGACGAGCCGCCTCTGGATCGCGAAACCCTGATCAAGATCGCGATCTGCGTCGTCCTGCTGCTGGTGTTCGCCGGCACGTTCGAACCGCTGGGTTTCATTATCGCCAGCATCATCACCGGCGTTCCGATGGCTCGCCTGTACGGCGGCCGCTGGTTGCCGAGCGTGGTGATCATCAGCCTGATGGCCATCGGTCTTTACCTGTTGTTCGACCGTTTGATGGACGTTCCGCTGCCCCTTGGCCTGCTCAGCGTTCTGGAGAACTGATATGGATACTCTTGGCTATTTGGGTCAGGGTTTCGGCGTCGCGCTGAGCCCATACAACCTGGTGACCGCGCTGTGCGGCACGCTGATCGGCACCGTCGTCGGCCTGTTACCGGGCCTGGGCCCGATCAACGGCGTGGCGTTGCTGATCCCGATCGCATTTGCCCTCGGCCTGCCACCGGAATCGGCACTGATCCTGCTGGCGGCGGTGTACCTGGGCTGCGAATACGGCGGCCGGATCAGTTCGATCCTGCTGAACATTCCGGGCGAAGCCTCCACCGTGATGACCACCCTCGACGGCTACCCGATGGCCCGCAAAGGCCTGGCCGGTGTGGCGCTGTCACTGTCGGCGTGGAGTTCGTTCATTGGCGCGTTCATCGCCACCTGCGGCATGGTCCTCTTCGCACCGTTGCTGGCGAAATGGGCGATTGCTTTTGGCCCGGCGGAATATTTTGTGCTGATGGTGTTCGCGATCGTCTGTCTCGGCGGCATGGCCGGTGACCGTCCGCTGAAAACATTCATTGCGGCGTTGATCGGTCTGTTCCTGTCAACGGTCGGCATTGATGCCAACAGCGGTGTGTACCGCTTTACCGGCGACAACATTCACCTGACCGACGGCATTCAGTTCGTGGTGCTGGTGTTGGGCCTGTTCTCGATCAGCGAAATTCTCCTGCTGCTGGAAAAAACCCACCACGGCCAGGAAGCGGTGAAAGCCACCGGCCGGATGATGTTCAACTTCAAGGAAGCGGCGTCGGTGTTCGCAGTCAACGTCCGTTGCGGCGTACTGGGCTTCATCATGGGCGTGTTGCCGGGTGCCGGCGCGACGCTCGCCAGTGCCGTGGCCTATATGACCGAGAAACGTCTGGCCGGCGCCAGCGGCAAGTTCGGTGAAGGGGATGCCCGTGGCCTCGCCGCGCCAGAAACCGCGATCGGCGGCGCAGCCTGCGGCGCTCTGGTACCGATGCTGACCCTCGGCGTTCCCGGCTCAGGTACCACGGCGGTGATGATCGGCGCCCTGTCGCTGTACAACATCACCCCGGGCCCGCTGCTGTTCCAGCAACAACCGGACATCGTCTGGGGCCTGATCGCGTCGCTGTTCATTGCCAACATCATGCTGGTGATCCTCAACATCCCGATGATCCGCATCTTCACCCGCATTCTCGCCGTGCCGAACTGGGCTCTGGTGCCGGTCATCGCGATCATCACCGGGATTGGCGTCTACGCGGTGCACGCCACCACGTTCGACCTGTTCCTGATGATCGGTATCGGCATCTTCGGCTACATACTGCGCAAGCTGGACTTCCCGCTGTCGCCGCTGCTGCTGGGGTTCATCCTTGGCGAACTGATGGAGCAGAACCTGCGTCGCGCCCTGTCGATCTCCAACGGTGCGCTGGAAATCCTCTGGTCGAGCCCGATCACCGTCGGCTGCTGGGTGTTGACGGGGATCATGCTGTTGATGCCGATCATCCGTATCTGGCGCAAGCGCGCGGCTGCGCAACGCGCCATTGCCGATGTTTGATCGCTCCGCGCTCAAATCCTGGTGGGGCACCCCGCTGGTCGGTCTGCTCGGCGGTTATCTCGCCAGTCAGATCGGCTGGCCGCTACCTTGGATGGTCGGCTCGTTGCTGGCGATCATCCTGGTGCGCTGCCTGACGCCCTGGCAGCTCACGGAAATCCCCGGAGGCCGCAAATGCGGCCAATGGATCGTCGGCATCGGTATCGGCCTGCACTTCACCCCGGTGGTGATGGAGCAGGTACTCAGTCATTTCGGTCTGATCTTCTTCGGTGCGCTGGTCACCAGTCTGTCGGCGGTGGTCGGCGTCTGGCTGATGCGCCGCACCGGCGAAGATCGCGCCACGGCATTCTTCTCCAGCATGCCCGGCGGTTCCGGAGAGATGGTCAACCTCGGCGCGCGCAATGGCGCGATGCTCAGCCATGTCGCGGCGGGGCAGAGTCTGCGGGTACTGGTGGTGGTGCTGTGTGTGCCGGCCGCGTTCAAGTACCTGCTCGGCGATGGCACGCCGATCGCTCACGCCGGCAGCGTCGACTGGCGCTGGCTGGCGATTCTGTTCCCGGCGGGCGCCCTGCTCGCGTGGCTCTGGCAACGTCTGCGTCAACCCAACCCGTGGCTGTTCGGGCCGTTGCTGGTGAGTGCGGCGGTGAGCATTGGCTGGGACCTGCACATCGGTTTGCCCAATGGCGGCAGTCAGATTGGCCAGTGGCTGATCGGCAGCGGTCTGGGTTGCCACTTCAACCGGCAGTTCTTCCGCCGTGCACCGTCGTTCATGGGCCGTACCTTGATCGGCACGGCACTGACCATGTTGATCGCCACGTTGGCCGCATTGGGCTTGAGTGCGCTGACCCACCTGGATTTGCGCTCGCTGACCCTGGGCATGATGCCCGGCGGCATTGCCGAGATGAGCCTGACGGCGGAAACCCTGCAATTGTCGGTGCCGCTGGTGACGGCAATGCAGGTGATGCGGCTGTTGTTTGTGCTGTTTCTGGCGGAGCCGTTGTTCAAGTACTGGAACCGTAATCCCGAGTAGCACCGAGTCGACTTCATCGCTGGCAAGCCAGCTCCCACAAGTTCTTGTGGCTGCCACAGACTATGGGCACCCCCCAAAAACCTGTGGGAGCTGGCTTGCCAGCGATGGGGCCCTTCAGACCGCCATCAGATCGGAGGAAGCCGCCACTCGATCGGCGTCTCGCCATTCTGCTCAAGAAACTTGTTGGTCCGGCTGAAGTGCCCGCAGCCCAGGAAGCCACGATACGCCGACAACGGCGACGGATGCACCGACGTCAGTACCAGATGTTTGGTTGCATCAATCAGCTTCTGCTTGCTCTGCGCATGGGCGCCCCAGAGCATGAACACCAGATGCGGCTGGCGCTCGCTGACCAGTTCAATGATCCGGTCGGTGAAAAACTGCCAGCCCCTGTCCTTGTGCGCATTGGCGTTGGCACGCTCGACGGTCATGGTGGTATTGAGCATCAACACGCCCTGATCGGCCCAACTCTGCAGGTAACCATGGTTGGGGATGTCGATGTTCAGGTCGCGTTTCAACTCTTTATAGATGTTGACCAGCGACGGTGGCGCCGGCACGCCCGGTTGCACCGAGAAGCACAAGCCGTGGGCCTGACCCGGGCCGTGATACGGGTCCTGGCCGAGGATCACCACTTTGACTTTATCCAGCGGCGTCGAATTCAGCGCATTGAAAATCAGCGGTCCCGGCGGATAGATCTCCTTGCCGGCCGCCCGCTCCTGCTGCAGAAAGTTGCGCAACTCTGCCATGTAAGGCTGGTCGAATTCAGCACGCAGTGCATCCTTCCAGCTCGGTTCGAGTTTGATACGGTCGTCAGCAGTCATGGTCATACCCGGCAAAAACAATGGGGCGAACCCTAGGAAAGCCGACCACGCTTGTCAATTGATCTGACGCAGATCCGGCACTTTCCCACACAACGATCATACTGATCGTTCAAATTCCCGATCGAGGTCACGATGAATCTGCACTTCGAAGAACTCACCGGCACCGACGGTGCCCGCCTCGGTATCGCCAGCCTGGATGCTGAAAAATCCCTGAACGCGCTGTCGCTGCCGATGATCAACGCCCTGAGCGACAAATTGAACGCCTGGGCCAAGGATCCGCAAATCGTCTGCGTACTGCTGCGCGGCAATGGCGCAAAGGCATTCTGCGCCGGCGGCGAGGTGCGCAGTCTGGTCGAAGCCTGTCGCGCCCACCCTGGCGAAGTACCGCCGCTGGCCGCACAGTTTTTCGCGGCGGAATACCGCCTGGATTACAGCCTGCACACCTACCCGAAACCGTTGATCGGCTGGGGCCACGGTTACGTGCTGGGCGGCGGCATGGGCCTGCTGCAAGGCGCGAGTACGCGGATCGTCACGCCGAGCAGCCGTCTGGCGATGCCGGAAATCACCATCGGTCTGTATCCGGATGTCGGCGCCAGTTGGTTTCTCGCGCGCCTGCCGGGCAAGCTCGGTTTGTTCCTCGGCCTGACCGGCGCGCAGATGAACGGCCGCGATGCGATTGACCTGGATCTGGCCGACCGCTTCCTGCTCGACGAACAGCAACCGGAGCTGATCGAAGGCTTGCTGCAACTGAATTGGCAGGAACAGACCGACATGCAGCTCAACAGTCTGCTCAAGGCCTTGCAGCAGGAAGCCGTGGCGCAAATGCCTGAAGCACAGTGGTTGCCGCGTCGGCAGCAGATTGATGAGTTACTGGACGTGAGCGACGTAACCTGCGCCTGGAAAGCCATCAGCCTGCAACGCGACAGCCACGATCCGCTGATCGCCCGAGCGGCGAAAACCCTGAGCGAAGGTTCACCGCTGACCGCGCATCTGGTCTGGGAGCAGATCCGCCGCGCCCGGCACCTGTCGCTGGCGGAAGTCTTTCAGATGGAATACACCCTGAGCCTCAATTGCTGCCGACATCCGGAATTCAGCGAAGGCGTCAGGGCGCGGTTGATCGACAAGGATCAGAAGCCGCACTGGCATTGGCCGGACGTCAGCAGCGTGCCGGATGCGGTGGTCGAGGCGCACTTTCACAAGGTCTGGGAGGGGCGCCATCCGTTGGCGGATCTGACGCAGTATTGAGTGTCCAGGACAAAATCCGGGTACAAAAAAAGCGGCGCTTTAAGCGCCGCTTTTCATTTGCGGGTGATTACCAGCGATTGCCACGTCCGTTGTGGTCACCGCGTCCACTGTGTCGGTCATAGTTGCCACGACCGCGGTGATCGTTATCCCAACCGCCGCGACGGTGGCCATCCCAGCGCCCGCGATCATTGTCGTGCCAGCGACGACTTTCGTAATAACGTGGTGCCGGTTGGTAGTAGCGCGGCGCCGATTGGTAATAACGCGGTTGCTGGTAATACCGCGGGGCTGGCTGGTAGTAGCGAGGCTGCGCGTAATACGTGCTGCCACCGCGGTAATAGGTGCCGCCCGTGTTGTAGTAGGCCGGTGCGGGTGACGTGTAGACCTCTGAGCTGTAATACGAGTCCGCGTAAGAGTACGGGACGCAACCGGCAACGGAAAACATCAACGCAGCAAGCAGAAGAATTCGTCTATACATGGCGGCCTCCTGGACCGCGGGTAGCCTCGCCAGCGACGCTGGCAGGCGTCAGTCGTTTATTCGGTGACTGACGAGAAATCAGACAGCGTTTTCGGCATCTGGTGCGTCCCTGCAACAAGTTGAAACAAGTGATTGATGAAATCCTGTTCATTTGGAAAACGCTGTCATTCAGCGACTGATCAATGGTGACCACCGTGGTACCCACCGCCGTGATAACCCCGTCCATAGCCGCCCCGATAGCCGTGGCCACCGTAGTAGTAGCGCCCGCCGCCGTAGTAGCGCGGACCGTAATAACCGCCGTAGTAATAAGGCGAGTAATAGCCCGGAGAGTAGTAAGTAGAAGGGTAAGCATCGTAAGGGCCGGCGTAGTAATAACAGCCGGATAAGCCCAGACCGAGCACCGCTCCCAGCAGCACCCGACGCAACGTTTTCTGAATAAGCATGGCGGCCTCCTGAAAGACCTGCGACAGCAGTCGGCACAGACCGGCTGACATCTGGTTTGACTGACAAATCAGGGCCGAGTGCCAACGGTGCATCAGCACCAGATCAGCGGCAGACACGCTGCATCACGGTGCAGTCGCGCACCAACACAAAGCGCCGCTCCGCTGCGCATCAGCGATGATCCACGCCGTGAGCCCGCGCCAGAGCGCCTGACGCGACTTGGCACGCCTCTCGCTTTAGCAAACCCGTGCAGGAGTCATCACAGGTTCGCGGCACCACAATTTGCAATGGCTGACTAGGGTTCCGGCTCGCACTCGCGAGTGGCTGGTCCGAGAGTTGGCGACCTCCAGTTGAGGTTACACGGCGGGACAAAAGCCCGGGAGACAAGCCACCGTTCGCGGTGCCGCGTTGCCTTCCTGTCCGCCCTTGATCAACTGGAGAACCCACCATGTCCCGACTACGTTTGCCCGCCCTGCTCGCCGCTGCGTTCGCCGCGCTCATCAGCACGCAATCCCCCGCCGCCCAGAAAGACCACTTCAGCGTGTGCTGGACGATCTACGCCGGCTGGATGCCGTGGGAATACGCCGGCAGCCAGGGCATCGTCGACAAATGGGCGAAGAAATACGGAATCAAGATCGACGTCGTGCAACTCAATGACTACGTCGAATCGATCAACCAGTACACCGCCGGCCAGTTCGACGGCTGCACCATGACCAACATGGATGCGTTGACCATTCCCGCCGCCGGCGGCGTCGACAGCACCGCACTGATCGTCAGCGACTTCTCCAACGGTAATGACGGCATCGTCCTCAAAGGTGAAGGCAAGACAGTCGCCGACCTCAAGGGCATGGACGTCAATCTGGTCGAACTGTCGGTCTCGCACTACCTGCTGGCCCGCGCGCTGGACTCGGTCGACCTGACCGAAAAAGACCTGAAAGTGGTCAACACCTCCGACGCCGACATTTCCGCTGCCTTCAACACCGCGCAAGTCAAAGCCGTGACCACCTGGAACCCGATGCTCTCGGACATCAAGGCCAAGCCGGGCGTGACCGAAGTGTTCAACTCCAGCCAGATCCCCGGCGAGATCATGGACATGATGGTGGTCAATAGCGCCACCCTCAAAGACAACCCGGCGCTGGGCAAAGCGCTGACCGGTGCGTGGTTCGAAGTGGTCGAGTTGATGAACGCCAAGAACGCTGCTAGCAAGGCTGCGCTGGAGCACATGGCCAAGGCCTCGGGCACTGATCTGGGCGGATTCCAGGCACAACTGGACACCACCCGACTGTTCGCCACACCGAAGGAAGCCCTGAGCTTCGCCACCAGCAAACAACTGCCGGAAACCATGCGCAAGGTCGCCGAGTTCTCGTTCCAGCACGGCCTGCTCGGTGAAGGCGCGAAGGACACCAGCGCGGTCGGCATGGCCTTCGCCAACGGCGTGACCAGCGGCGACACCGGCAACCTCAAGCTGCGTTTCGATCCGACCTACGTGCAGATGGCCGCCGACGCCAAGCTGTAAGCCACGGAGGATTTGGCCATGCGCCTGATCAATCGCCACCCGGATCGCCCGAGTCGCCTGCTGTTGGTGATCCTGCCGTTCGCCCTGGTGCTGTTCGCCTACTTCATGGGCTCGGCCGAGCGCCTGGCCGACAACCCCAACGACAAACTGCTGCCCAGCGCGGTACAGATGAGCGACGCGGTAAAGCGTCTGGCCTTCAATGCCGACAGCCGCACCGGTGATTACCTGTTGTGGCAAGACACGGCCTCCAGCCTGCGGCGTCTGGCCATCGGCCTCGGCATCGCTGCGCTGGCCGGGCTGTGCCTGGGCATCGCTGCCGGCACCTTGCCGTTGTTCGGCGCACCGTTGTCGCCGTTGCTGACGGTGCTGTCGATGGTGCCGCCGCTGGCGATCCTGCCGATCCTGTTCATCGTTTTCGGTCTGGGTGAGTTGTCGAAAGTCATGCTGATCGTGATCGGCATCACTCCGGCCCTCGCCCGGGATCTGGAACAGCGCGCCCGGGAAATCCCCGTCGAACTGCTGATCAAGGCGCAGACCCTCGGCGCCTCGACCTGGACGCTGATGCTGCGCGTGGTGCTGCCGCAACTGCTGCCGCGTTTGCTGATCTCGCTGCGGCTGATGCTCGGCTCGGCGTGGCTGTTCCTGATTGCCGCCGAGGCGATCGCTTCCACCGACGGTCTCGGCTACCGGATCTTTCTGGTCCGGCGTTATCTGGCGATGGACGTGATCCTGCCGTACGTGGTGTGGATCACCCTCCTCGCCTGGCTGATGGATTGGGGCCTGAAATACCTGACCCGCCGCGCATTCCCTTGGTATGAGGGGGCGGCCAAATGAGCTTCATCACAGTCAAAAACGTCTGGCAGCAATACGCCGATCAGGTCGTGCTCGAAGGCTTGAACCTGAGCGTCAACGAGGGTGAATTCTGCACCCTGGTCGGTGCCTCCGGTTGCGGCAAATCGACCTTCCTGCGCCTGCTGCTGGGGCAGGAAACCGCCAGTCGCGGCACGATCCTGCTCGACGGCCAGCCACTGGCCAACGAACCGGATGCCAGCCGTGGTGTGGTGTTCCAGCGCTACTCGGTGTTCCCGCATTTGAGCGTGCTCGACAACGTCGCCCTCGGCCTTGAACTGCCTTGCTCGCCGTTGTTCGGTCGGTTGTTCGGCAGCGCCAAACGTGAGGCGCGCGAACAGGCCGCGGCATTGCTCGACAAAGTCGGCCTCGGCCATGCGCTCGACAAATACCCGGCGCAGCTGTCCGGCGGCATGCAGCAACGGCTGGCAATTGCCCAGGCGCTGATCATGAAGCCGCGGGTGTTGCTGCTGGACGAACCGTTTGGCGCGCTCGATCCGGGCATCCGCAAGGACATGCACGCCTTGCTGCTGGAGTTGTGGCGCGAGACGAAACTGACGGTGTTCATGGTCACCCATGACCTGTCCGAAGGTTTCAGCCTCGGCACCCGGCTGCTGGTGTTCGACAAGGTTCGCCTCGACCCGCACGCCCCCGGCGCCTATGGCGCGCGCATCACCTACGACATCCCTTTGAACAGCGACCGCCGCGCCCAACGCGCCGCCGTCGACGCCCTGCCGTTGCCACTGGCAGGCGCCCTTCGCACCGCTTGAGAGGACTTCTTCAATGAATAAGCCGATGACCGATTCGACCCAACTGTTCCCACCGTTTGCCGAAGAAATGCTCCCCGGTGGCGGCCACCGTTCCTTCGTGTTGAAGCGCGGCCAATTGCTGCGCCTGACCGATCTGCGCGGCGGCGCCAACGTCAGCCTGACCCTGCTTAACGCCAACGAAAAAACCGAACGGCTGAACCTGCCCGACAGCCTCAAATGCCAACACACCGCCAAGCTGACCGCCGGCCATTGCCTGTATTCGGACATGGGCCGCGTACTGGCCGCGATCACCGCCGACACCTGCGGCTGGAGCGACAGCCTCGGCGGCGTGCTCTGCGCCGAGGAAGTGGCCGAGAAATACGGCCAGGGCCGTTACCAGGAACTGCGCAACGGCTTCTTCCGCAACGGCACCGACAACCTGCTGGTGGAACTGGGCAAGTGGGGGCTGGGCCTGTCCGACCTGCTGATGACCCTCAACCTGTTCAGCCGCGTGAACGTCGATGACGCCGGGCGCTTCCACTTCGTCGAGGGCAACTCCAGGGCCGGCGACTACATCGAGTTGTACGCGCCGATGGACACGCTGGTGGTGCTCACCGCCCTGCAACACCCGATGGATCCGGCACCGGAATACGCGCCAAAACCCTTGAAGCTGAGCTGGATGAACGCCGACGCCAGCGTCGCCGAACACTGCCGCACCTCGCGCCCGGAGAACGAGCGCGGCTTTATCAACACCGACCGTTTGTTCGCCTGAGGATCGCTGCCATGTCCGTTGCTATCGCCACTTCGCAAAAACAACCCGACACAGCGGTGTACCGCGCCACGATCCCGGCCGGTGAACCCTGGCTGATGGAGGTCAAGGCCGGCCAGACCCTGCGCATCCTCGACCTGGAAGGCAATCAGGCCATCGACACCTTGTTCTACAGCCTCGCCAATCCCAAGGAGCGCTACGACGTGCAACGCACCTTGCGTCGGCAAAACAGCGTCTACCTGAGCACCGGCAGCGTGCTGTATTCCAATCTCGGCCACGCGATGCTGACCATCGTCGCCGACACCTGCGGGCGCCACGACACCCTCGGCGGCGCCTGCGCACAAGAGAGCAACACCGTGCGCTACGCCCTGGAAAAACGCTACATGCACAGCTGCCGCGACAACTACCTGCGCGCCTGCGTCCACGACGGGCGGCTAGGCAAAGGTGACATCGGGCCGAACATCAATTTCTTCATGAATGTGCCGGTGACGGCGGATGGCGGGCTGACCTTCGAGGACGGGATTTCGGCACCGGGCAAGTACGTCGATTTGCGTGCGGAGATGGATGTGATCGTGCTGATTTCCAACTGCCCGCAATTGAACAACCCGTGCAACGCCTACAACCCGACACCTGCGCAGCTGCTGGTATGGAACTGACCATGAGCCGATTGCGCCGTTGGCTTTTCGCACTGTGCCAGGCGCGTTCCGGGCAGTGCCTGAAATCCCCCAAACACCCCTAAACCTTGTGGGAGCTGGCTTGCCAGCGATAGCGGTGTGTCAGTCACCATTGATGTTGGTAGTGCCGGCGTCATCGCTGGCAAGCCAGCTCCCACAGGGACCTGTAGTGATTTGAAGTAAATGTTTTTTTCATCCGGGACGGCCCGGATGTCTGTCGAAAAACGGCGGGACGGCCCGCTTCCCCTTCAGGGGTTATGCCATGTTCGAAAAAATCCTCATCGCCAACCGGGGCGCCATCGCCTGCCGCATCCTGCGCACGCTGCGTGACTTGCAAGTGCAAGGCGTCGCCGTGTATTCCGAAGCCGATGCCGCCAGCCTGCATATCCTGCACGCCGCTGAAGCCCACAGCCTCGGTGAAGGGGCCGCCGCCGGCACTTATCTGGCGGTCGACAAAATCCTCGCCATTGCCACGGCCAGCGGCGCGACTGCCATTCATCCCGGTTACGGCTTCCTGTCCGAGAACGCCGCCTTCGCCGAGGCCTGCGAAGCGCACGGCATCGCGTTCATCGGCCCTACAGCCGAACAACTGCGGGTGTTCGGTCTCAAGCACACCGCCCGCGCGCTGGCCAAACAGCATGGTGTGCCGATGCTCGAAGGCACCGAGCTGCTCGACAGCCTCGACGCCGCGCTGATCGCTGGCGAACAGGTGGGCTATCCGGTGATGCTGAAAAGCACCGCCGGCGGTGGCGGCATCGGCATGCGTGTGTGTCGCAATGCCAGCGAACTGAGCGAGTCGTTCGAAGCGGTGAAACGCCTCGGCCAGAACAATTTCAGCGACGCCGGAGTGTTCATCGAGAAGTACATCCAGCGCGCCCGGCACTTGGAGGTACAGGTGTTCGGCGACGGTCGCGGTGAGGTCATCGCCCTCGGCGTACGCGACTGCTCGGTGCAACGGCGCAACCAGAAAGTCCTTGAAGAAACCCCGGCACCGAACCTGCCGGACGGCATGGCCGAAGCGCTGTGCGCGGCGGCGATCAAACTGGCGCAAGCGGTGAACTACCGCAGCGCCGGCACCGTGGAATTCGTCTTCGACAGCGAGGCGCAGCGCTTCTATTTTCTCGAAGTGAACACACGGCTGCAGGTGGAGCATGGCGTCACCGAACAGGTCTGGGGCGTCGACCTGGTACGCTGGATGATCGAACTGGCGGCCGGTGATCTGCCGCCGCTGAGCACGTTGTATGGCGCGCTGAAACCCGAAGGCCATGCGATTCAGGCGCGGCTGTATGCGGAAGATCCGGGGCGCGATTTCCAGCCGAGTCCGGGCTTGCTGACGGCAGTGGCATTCCCGCCGGCCAACGGCATCCAACTGCGCATTGATACCTGGGTCGAAGCCGGCTGCGAGATCCCGCCCTACTTCGATCCGATGCTTGCCAAAGTCATCACCTGGGCGCCGACCCGTGAACAGGCGCGTGCCGAGCTGCATCAAGCATTGGGCGACAGTCTGTTGTATGGCGTGGAAACCAACCGCGATTACCTGCGGCAGATTCTCCTCGATACGCCGTTTGCCAGCGGTGAGCCGTGGACCCGTTGCCTGGAGCATCTGGTCTACCGCGCCAACACTTTCGAAGTGCTCGGCGCCGGCACGCAAACCAGCGTGCAGGACTACCCCGGTCGCCTCGGTTACTGGGCCGTCGGTGTGCCGCCGTCGGGGCCGATGGACAGTCGCGCCCTGCGCCTGGGCAATCGCCTGCTCGGCAACGCTGAAGGCGCGGCTGCACTGGAAATAACCATGAGCGGGCCGCTGCTGCGCTTCAACTGTGAAGCGGTGATCGCGGTGACCGGTGCGCCGATTGGCCTGACGCTTGAGGGGGAAAGCGCGCCAATGAATACCGCCCTGCTGATCCCGGCGGGCGCGACACTGCATCTGGGCAGCATCAGCGGCGCCGGAGCACGCAGTTACCTGTGCCTGCGCGGTGGCTTGCAGATGCCGGATTATCTGGGCAGCAAAAGCACTTTCACCCTCGGCCAGTTTGGTGGCCATGGTGGTCGGGCATTGCGTGCCGGGGATGTGTTGCACCTGCCTGCGCTGACCGATCGCAGCGCCGGGCAACAACTGGCCGAACAGCACATCACCACGTTGCCAGCGGTGCGGCAGATCCGGGTGATTTACGGCCCGCACGGCGCGCCGGAATACTTCACCGAAAACTACATCGGCACGTTCTTCACCACCTTGTGGGAAGTGCATTTCAACTCCAGCCGCACCGGTGTGCGTCTGATCGGGCCGAAGCCGGAGTGGGTGCGCGCCGATGGCGGTGAAGCCGGGTTGCATCCATCGAACATTCACGACAATCCGTATGCAATCGGTGCAGTGGACTTTACCGGTGACATGCCGGTGATCCTCGGCCCGGACGGCCCGAGCCTTGGCGGGTTTGTCTGCCCGGTGACGGTGATCGAGGCGGACCTTTGGCAACTGGGGCAGCTCAAGGCGGGCGATAAAATCCAGTTCATCCCTGTCTCTCTCTCAAACGCCCGCAACCTGGCCTGCCAGTGGGATACCTGTGGGAGCTGGCTTGCCAGCGATGGGGCCCATCCAGACACCGCATCAACTTCATCGCTGGCAAGCCAGCTCCCACAGGGAATTGTGTCGCCTGTGGTGCTGACGTTGGGTCAGGGTGACAGGCGGCTTGTCGGGCGGGTTTCTGGCGACACTCATTTACTCCTGGAAATCGGCGAGCCTGAACTCAATCTCGTCCTGCGCTTCCGCGCCCACGCGCTCATGCAAGCGCTGGAAAGCAAAACCCTGCACGGCGTGATCGACCTCACGCCCGGCATTCGCTCGCTGCAAATCCACTACCAGCCCGAGCAACTGCCACTGGCCGATCTGCTCGGCATCATCGCCGGCGAATGGGACGCGGTGTGTGCGGCCAACGATCTGCAAGTGCCGTCGCGCATCGTGCATTTGCCGCTGTCCTGGGACGATCCGGCCTGCCAGTTGGCCATCGAAAAATACATGACCACCGTGCGCAAGGACGCGCCGTGGTGCCCGAGCAATCTGGAGTTCATCCGCCGCATCAACGACCTGCCGAACCTCGACGACGTGCAGCGCACAGTGTTCGACGCAAGCTATCTGGTGATGGGCCTTGGCGACGTTTACCTCGGCGCCCCGGTGGCGACCCCGCTGGACCCGCGCCATCGTCTGGTGACCACCAAATACAACCCGGCACGCACCTGGACTGCGGAGAATTCGGTGGGCATCGGCGGCGCCTACCTGTGCGTGTACGGCATGGAGGGCCCCGGCGGTTATCAGTTTGTCGGGCGCACGTTGCAGATGTGGAATCGCTATCGTGAAGTCGCCGCGTTCGATGGCAAACCGTGGCTGCTGCGCTTCTTCGACCAGATCCGGTTCTACCCGGTCAGCGCCGACGAGTTGCTGCGTATCCGCCGGGATTTTCCGCTCGGGCGCTTCGAACTCAACATCGAACACAGCCAGCTCAACCTTGCCGATTATCAGGCGTTTCTCAACCGTGAAGCCGAGAGCATCAGCGCGTTTCGGGCTCAGCAACAGGGCGCCTTCAATGCCGAGCGCGAACGCTGGATCACCAGTGGCCAGGCACATTTCGACAGCGAAGAAGCCCTGGCGCCGTGCAGCGAGGATTCGCCGTTGGTCGACGGTGAACACAGCGTCGACAGCCACATTGCCGGCAACCTCTGGCAGGTGCAGGTCGAGGCCGGCAGCCGCGTTGCGGCAGGTGATGCGCTGGTGATTCTCGAGTCGATGAAGATGGAAATCCCGGTACTCGCGCCGATGGCCGGGGTGGTGCGCGAGATTCGCGTGCAGCCCGGTTCGGCGGTGCGCGCCGGGCAACGGCTCGTGGTACTCGAACTCGACTGAAGCCAATTGGATAAGGATCAACTCATGAATCTGCAACTCGATGCTCTGCGCCAGGCCTATCGCTCCGGCGCCACCACACCGCGTCAGCTGCTGCCGAAGCTGCGGGAAAAAGCCGCCGCGCTGAACCCGGATTATCACCTGTTCATTCATCTGCTCAGCGCCGAAGAACTGGAGCCGTACCTCACCGCCCTCGACGGTCGTGACCTCGACAGTCTGCCGCTGTACGGCGTGCCCTTCGCGATCAAGGACAACATTGATCTGGCCGGCATTCCCACCACCGCCGCATGCCCGGACTTTTCTTACGTGCCCGAGCGCTCGGCGACCATCGTCGAGCAATTGCTGGCGCTGGGGGCGATTCCGCTGGGCAAGACCAATCTCGATCAGTTCGCCACCGGCCTCAATGGCAGTCGCTCGCCTTTTGGCGCATGCCCCAACAGCGTGTTGGCGGAGTATCCGTCCGGCGGTTCCAGCGCCGGTTCGTCGCTGGCGGTGGCGCTGGGGGTGGCGAGTTTTGCCCTGGGCACCGACACCGCAGGCTCCGGTCGGGTGCCGGCGGCGCTGAACAATCTGGTCGGGTTGAAGGCGAGCAAAGGGCTGATCTCCACGGCCGGCGTGCTGCCGGCTTGCCGCACGCTGGATTGCGTGACCACGTTCACCGCCACTGCGCGTGAGGCCAGTCAATTGCTGGCGCTGACCGCCAAACTTGATCCGCGTGATGAGTACAGCCGCCGCAATCCATCGTGGAATGACGGCTCGGCGTTTGGTGCGCCACGGGCGTTTCGTTTCGGTGTGCCGCGCGCGCAGGACCTTGAGTTTTTCGGCTGCGTCGAAGGCCCGTTGTTGTTTGGCGATGCCATCGACCGGCTCAAGGCGCTGGGTGGCGAAGCGGTTGAACTGGATCTGTCGCCGTTCCTCGAAGCCGCACGTTTGCTCTACGAAGGGCCGTGGGTCGCCGAGCGCTACAGCGTCGCCGGTGAACTGATGGAGCAGAATCCCGCAGCGGTGTTGCCGGTGATCCGCGCCGTGCTGGCCAAGGCGCCAGCGGTGACCGGCGTGCAGACCTTCCGCGCGCAGTATCGCTTGCAAGCCCTGAAAGCCCTGTGCGACCAGGCACTCGAAGGGCTCGACTGCGTACTGACCCCGACCATCGGCCGCCCGGTGACACTGGCCGAACTGGACGCAGAACCGGTGCTGCGCAACTCCGAACTGGGTTACTACACCAACTTCATGAACCTGCTCGACTACGCCGCCGTCGCCGTGCCGAGCGCGTTCATGGCCAACGGTTTGCCGTGGGGCGTGACGTTGTTTGGCCGGGTGTTTACCGATCAATACCTGCTGAGCGTGGCCGATGCGTTGCAGCGTCAGTTGGATTGCGACCTGCCGACACCGGTGAACGTTGCGCGCCATGATCGCGCACGCATCGTGGTGTGTGGCGCGCATCTGCAGGGGTTGGCGTTGAACTGGCAACTGACCCGGCGGGGTGGGCGCTTGCTGGAAACGACATTGAGCTCGCCGGACTATCAACTGTACGCATTGGCCGGCGGCCCACCACTGCGTCCGGGGATGGTACGAGTCAAGCATGGCGGCGTGGCGATTGCGGTGGAAGTGTGGGAGTTGCCGAGCAGCGAATTGGGCTCGTTCCTGACCGGAATTCCGGCGCCGCTTGGACTGGGCAAGGTGCAGTTGGCGGATGGGCGTTGGGAGAGCGGATTTATCTGCGAACCGTATGGTCTGGAAGGTGCGCTGGACATCAGCCATTTGGGCGGGTGGCGGGCGTATCTTGAAACTCGGAGCTGATCCAAAAACCAACCCTCACCCTAGCCCTCTCCCGGAGGGAGAGGGCTAGGGTGAGGTGTCTGTAAGAGGGTTGTCATTCAGTGATACTCCGTCGAACTCAAGTTTTGAACTCAGCACAATTTAGCCCCCTCTCAGGAGGGCGAGGGGACTGACCGAGGTGTTTGCCATGCGGTGATGCCGAGCCGAACACAACTTTTGAAATCACCACAATTTAGCCTCCTCGCCCTCCCGGAGAGAGGGGGGACTGACCGAGGTGGTTGCCATTCGGTGATACCGAGTCGAACACAACTTTTGAAATCATCACAATTTAGCCCCCTCTCCCTCCGGGAGAGGGCTGGGGTGAGGGGAGCGATCCTCCTGGCACACCCTCTGCGCCATATCCCCTGCCATTTCAGGCATAAATCCCGCAGTCTTTTCCCGGCCATCCCACTAGAATGCATGCCATCGGGCCACTGCCAACGGAACCGCCATGCCGCTTCGTTCTCCCCTGTACTCGCAACGCTCGCTGGTCCTGACGCTGATCGCCCTCCTCGGCGCCGGGTTCCTCGCCACGTCATTGCTGAGCTACTACGCCTCCCGCGCATCGATCCGCGACAGCATCGTCAACACCGAACTGCCGCTGACCTCCGACACGGTCTACTCGGAAATCCAGAAAGACCTGGTCCGGCCGATCCTGATTTCTTCGATGATGTCCCGCGATACTTTCATGCGCGACTGGGTGGTCAACGGTGAACAGAACCCCGAGCAGATGACCCGCTACCTCGACGAGGTCATGACCCATTACGGCGCCTACACGGCGTTTTTCGTGTCCGACAGCACCCACACCTATTACCACGCCAAAGGCGTGCTCAAGCAGGTCAAGGTCGATGAGCCGCGCGACACCTGGTACTTCCGCGTGCGCGACATGAAAGACCCGTACGAAATCAACGTCGACCCGGATCTGGCCAACAAGGACAACCTGACGTTCTTCATCAACTACAAGGTCTACGACTACCACAACCGCTTCATCGGCGCGGCGGGCGTCGGCCTGACCGTGGACGCGGTGATCAAGCTGATCGACAAGTATCAACAGCGCTATCAACGCAGCGTGTATTTCGTCGATACCTTCGGCCGGCTGGTGTTGACCGGTGCCGACGGCGGCCCGGAAGGTGCGCACATCGGCCAGCGTCTCGGTGAACTCGAAAGCCTGAAAGGCCTGGTCAGTCAATTGCCCAAACCGCACAGCGGCAGTTACGAATATGCCACCCATGGTCAGGGGCATTTTCTCAACGTGCGGTTTATTCCGGAGTTGAACTGGTACCTGTTCGTCGATAAACGCGAGGACGGCGCGCTGAGTGAAATCCGTCAGTCGCTGTACTTGAATCTGCTGATCTGCCTGCTGGTGACGCTGATTGTCCTGGCGTTGCTCAACCGTGTGATCAAACGTTTCCAGCGCAAAATCCACGCCCAGGCCACCCTCGACAGCCTCACCGAACTGCCCAACCGCCGGGGCTTCGACATTCTCGCCGCACAGGCCCTGCACGAAGCGCAACGCGAGACCAAACCACTGACCGCGTTGCTGCTCGACCTCGATCACTTCAAGGTGTTGAACGACACCTACGGACACATGGCCGGCGATCAGGTGTTGATCGGTTTTGCCCGCGATCTGCAAAGCTGCCTACGCCACGCCGACATTGTCTGCCGTTGGGGTGGTGAGGAATTTATCGTTTTGCTGAAGGACACCGACGGCGACACCGCTCAGAAAATTGCCGAGAAGATCCGCCAACATGTCGAACAGCATGAATATGCCTACAACGGCCACAGCCTCAATCTGACGGTGAGCATCGGTGTCACCACCCTGCAACGCGATGACACCTTGCACAGCCTGCTGTCGCGGGCCGATCATGCGATGTACCGGGCCAAACAAACCGGCCGCAACCGAATCTGCGTGGAAATGCCTCACTCGACTTATGCCTGAATCCGACGTTAAACCCGACCATTGCCCGGCCTGCGGCGCCCGCAACGACTGCAGCCTCGCCGACCCGCGCACCGCCGACCGCGAATGCTGGTGCTATGGCGTGACTATCGACCCGGCCGTGCTCCAAGCGCTGCCGCCAGAACTGCGCAACCAATCCTGCCTGTGCCCGCGTTGCGCGCAGGTCGAGGCGCAACTGCAAGCGACCCGGCCGTCGATCCCGTAAGATGCGCGGCCTTTCACCCTGCGAATTCTGAACATGCGCGTCGATCGTTTCCTCAGCAACCTGCCCCGCTACAACCGTCAGCAGGTTCGCCTGTTGCTGGTGGAAAAGCGCGTGCGGATTGACGGAAAAGTCGTCAGCGATCCCCACAGCGAAGTACTCGACTTCAGCCGAGTCGAAGTCGACGACGAGGTGTTGCAGGTCGGTAAACCGGCGCGCTACTTCATGCTGCACAAACCACCGGGCTGCGTCAGCGCCACCCGCGACCCGCAGCACCCGACCGTGCTCGACCTGATCGACGAACCCGACAAAGACGATCTGCACATCGCCGGGCGTCTGGACTTCAACACCACCGGCCTGATGCTGATCACCAACGACGGCGCCTGGTCGCGACGCCTGACCCAGCCACAGACCAAGTTGCCGAAGGTCTATTACGTCGAAACCGAAGAGGCGATCGGGCCGGAATACGCGATCACCTTCGCCGAGGGCATCTACTTCGCCTTCGAGGACCTGACCACACAACCGGCGCATCTGGAACGGCTCGGCCCACGCTCGGCGCGGTTAAGCATCGTCGAGGGTCGTTACCATCAGGTGAAGCGCATGTTTGGGTTCTTCAACAACAAAGTCCTGCGCCTGCACCGCGAATCCATGGGCCCGCTACTGCTCGATAACGCGCTAAAACCGGGCGAGTACCGTGCTTTGCGCACCGAAGAGATCCATTTGTTCTAAGCCCGCGACCGCTCAGCAGAAGTTGTCGAACAATTTACCAACGGCACTTGCGCGATCCCTATCCCCCTGCTTGAATCAGGACGTCGGCCAGATTGTGACCGATGAGTCACAACATACATCCAAGAAACTTTTTGCCGGTAGAGAGCCTTCAAGGCTCCGCCTCAGCCGGCAGACTGCCCGCCAATAACAACACCCGTCGACCGTAGTCATGGATCGACATGGGCCAAGCAAATTCCAGGCGTATGCCTACCTGTCACAAAGCTCGTGCAATCTCTATTTGCGCGCATACCCGCTTGCTTGCCAGGAGTCTTATGACATGAGGCCAGAAATCGCTGTGCTGGATATACAGGGTCAGTATCGGGTTTACACGGAGTTCTATCGCGCAGACGCCGCAGAAAAGACCATCATCCTGGTCAACGGCTCGATGGCCACGACTGCGTCGTTTGCACAGACTGTGAAAAACCTGCACCCGCAATTCAACGTGGTTTGCTACGACCAGCCCTACGCGGGCCGGTCAAAAGCCCACAACCGTCACGAGAAACATCTGACGAAGGAAGTCGAAGGGCAGATCCTGCTCGAGCTGATCGACCACTTCGCCGCCGAACACGTGCTCTCTTTTTCCTGGGGCGGCGCAGCTACGCTGGTTGCCCTCGCGCAACAGCCACGGCGGATCGAACGAGCGGTGATCAGTTCGTTCTCGCCAGTGATCAACGCACACATGCTCGATTACCTTGAGCGCGGCGTCGATTACCTCGGGCAGCGCGACGGCGATCGCGTCGGGCACCTGGTCAACAACACCATCGGCAAACACCTGCCGTCACTGTTCAAACGCTTCAACTATCGCCACGTCAGCAGCCTGGCGGAACACGAATACGGACAGATGCACTTCCACATCAGCGACGTGCTGCACAGCGACCGGCAGTGCTATCTGAATGCAGCGAAAAAGATCAACGTGCCGGTGCTGTTTCTAAACGGCGAATGGGACGAATACACCGCCGCTGAAGACGCTCGACTGTTCGGCAACCACGTGGCACACAGCACCTTCACCACGCTGCAAGCCACCGGGCACTTCCTCGACATGGAACACAAGGCCGCCTGCCGCGATAGCCAGAACGCCTTGCTCGGCTTTCTGAAACCGGCGCAGCAGAGCAGCCGAACGCGTTACTCGTTTGTTCAGGATCAACATGCACTGGCCATTTGAAAAAGCGTCGTCGCGAGCGAGGCTGCAGGGTTGGGATTTTGCTTTGCGCACCGCAGTGCTCGCCCGCGATTGACCGTTTTCAGCGATTTAAAGCGTTCATGAGTAAAAGAAAAACTTCAAATCCGTGGCCGAGTCTGGTACAAAGTCAGCCGCTCTGAGCGGGTATAGTTTAATGGTAGAACAGTAGCTTCCCAAGCTTCCGACGAGGGTTCGATTCCCTCTACCCGCTCCACTCGAATTTTGGTCTCACGTTGTGTTTTTCGACGAGGGATGCAGGAATAGAAAAAACCGGCCTACAGGGCCGGTTTTTTTGTGGCTGGGATTTGAGGTTGGCCAACTGGGCAGTTCGGAACCTTTCAGAAACACTCCGTTGATTGCAGATTCGCCAGTCCCCTCTACGCTTCGGTTTCTCTAATGACAACAAGTGGAGTCTGTTCAAGGGAATGATCCGCACCCAGGGGCTTTGACCACCCTATCCCCGAGAAGCAAGACACAACCTGATGACCATGCTTAGGATCAATGACGAGGCAACCCCATGAAACTCGGATCCACAAAGGACTCCAGGAGTCCATTCGCAGACTTCATTCGAAATGCGAAATCGAAAGAAAAGAAGCGCGTTTACAGTTAAGTGCTGACCGAAGCTTCCAAAAAACAGAATGAAGTGATGTTGGCGGCGCGCGAAAAGCAGGCCTGAGTACGATATTGAATTTCAAAAACGCCCGACCGATTGCCGGGCTATTTCATTCCATCGAAAACCCCATCTCTCATCTGCCGATTATCGTATTCCACTGGTTACCATTCGCGAACGGCAGCGTTCGGCCCAGAGTGTGTAAAAACGCTTCGCCAAAATTGGAGTGTGCGCGTTTACGTCGAATCTGAAATTTATCGGCACATCAGCAGGTGCGGATTTTACGTAGAAGCGCGATTCTCAGTCCGGGCTTGAGTACCTGTCGCGCTGAAAAACGTTTTTACACAGCCTCGGCCGATAGCAGCCGTTCATGAACGACGCCTTCTGATTTAAGCCGGTAGCCACTGAGACATCGCTTGATGGCCCCTAGCTAGTTTGATCTCAATGTAGCCCTGCCCTCCGTTCAAAAGCAGACAAAATTCCATTACTCGCACATGGATTGGATGCCAGAAATCATCCCTCTACCCGCTTCACTCAAACATTGGTCTCACGTCGTGATTTTTTGACGGGGAATGAAGGCACAGCAAAAACGCGCATAAAGAACCGATTTTTTGTGTCCGGGGATTGAGGTTGGCGCTTCACATTACAGATCCACAACACTCCACCGGTTTTCACCTCCCGCCCAACCAACTAGCATTTCTCCATCACCCACCACCCTCCCCCTGCGCGGCCATCGACGAATACGCGCCATCACTTTCGAGGGATTCCAATCGCGGCCACTTTGCCGCTGACGATCGAACTCAAAAGAGCACTTCACCATGACGCAAAACATTTACGACGATCCCGAATTCTTTCAGGGCTACAGCCAGATGAATCGCTCCATCGGCGGCCTCGACGCGGCGCCGGAGTGGCCGGCGCTCAAGGCATTGCTGCCCTCCATGCATGGTTTGAACGTGGTGGATCTGGGCTGCGGCTATGGCTGGTTCAGCCGTTGGGCGGTCGAGCATGGCGCGGCCAGTGTGTTGGCGCTGGATGTTTCGGAGAAGATGCTGGAGCGCGCGCGTGCGACCACGGCGGCGGCGAACATTCGCTATGAGCGCGCCGATCTGGAACAGCTCGACTTGCCCGCCTGCAGTTTCGATCTGGCTTACAGCTCACTGGCGCTGCATTACATCAAGGATTTGCCGGGGCTGTTTGCGCATCTATACGCGGCACTGAAACCGGGTTCGCATTTTGTATTTTCCATTGAGCATCCAATCTTTATGGCACCGCGTAATCCGGGCTGGTTGATTGATGCTGAAGGTAACAAGCGTTGGCCGCTGGACAGTTATCAGCTGGAGGGTGAACGGGTGACAAACTGGTTGGCCGAGGGAGTGATCAAGCAGCATAGGACGGTAGGAACGCTGCTGAATTCGTTGATCGATGCAGGGTTCGCCATTCGCCATGTCAATGAATGGGGCCCGAGCGATGCGGAGGTGGCGGCGCAACCGGCGCTGGCGGAAGAGCGGGAGCGGCCGATGATGATGCTGGTGGCGGTGCAGCGCTGAGCGGGTTTACAACTTGAGAAGCCCCCTCACCCTAACCCTCTCCCAAAGGGAGAGGGGACTGACCGCGGTGCCAGTACGAGCTACGCCGACGTGCGAAATCGAGGCGAACTCAGGTTTTGGAACAACTAGTCGGCCCCCTCCTCCTTAGGAGAGGGAACTGACCGAGTTGCTCTCTAGCATTACGCCGACCTGAAATTTCGAACCGAACCCAGGTTTTGGAAACAACACCACTCGGCTCCCTCTCCCTCGGGAGAGCGCTGGGGTGAGGGGCCTGTCCGAAAGTGCAGCCAAAATCTCAAGCCGGACAACAGTCCGAATTGATTTTATCGGGTCGCGACGATAAACAACCTGGGAAACGGCAACAACACCGAGCCATCCGCCAACGCCGGATAAGCCCGCTCAACCTCCGCCAGATACTGCTCCAGGTACTGCGTCTTTTCCTCCTCGGTCAGCGGACTCAAAAACGGAATCAAGCCGCTGCCCTTGAACCACTCCACCACCCCCGCCGCCCCGCCAGACAGCTGATGGTGATAGGTTGTGCGCCACACATCGACCCGCGCACAGTGCGGTCGCAGCATGGAGAAGTAATCGCTCGCACTCGCCATGTCGGTACGTTGCCCCGCTGCGCCGCTGAGCTTGCTCGCCCACGGGCCATTCGCAGCGACTTCACGCATCAAGCGGTGGGACGGCTCGTTGAGGTTGTCCGGCATCTGGATCGCCAGACTGCCACCGGCCGACAACTTGCCGGCGAGTGCCGGTAACAATGTCGCGTGATCCGGCAGCCACTGCAGTACGGCGTTGGCAAAGATCACATCGTACGGGCCGACATCGGCCCATTTATCGATGTGCGCGACGTCGAACTGCAACTGCGGCAAGCGCTTGCGCGCGGCCTCGATCATGTCGGAGGAACTGTCCAGGCCGCTGACCGTGGCTTGCGCAAAACGCTGCACCAGCAGTTCTGTCGAGTTACCGGGACCGCAGCCGATATCGACCACCGTTCGTGCCTGTGCCGTGGGAATCGCCGCCAGCAGATCGCGGGCCGGGCGGGTGCGTTCATCTTCGAAAGCGACGTATTGTCTGGCGGACCAACTCATTGCGTTCTCCTGTCGGGGGCATGGCAGCGGTTCGTCACGATACAGGCAGCGCAGCGGGCAGTTCCACAGCGACTGATTGCAAACGATGTCAGATCACCGCACCGACTTATCGCCGACCGATTGGTCGTTATGAATGCTGCGACCGTCCGTCGAGTCGTATAAAAGCGATTTTGACAGCTAAAAAAACAAACCTATAGTCAAGTGGCGGCAATCGGAAGGAACCCGATCAGACGATTTCGTGCAAGGAGCACGGCCTGCTCACCTCTCGTGACCGGTGGGTTCCCCCCAGTAGTGTGCTCGCAAATGCCATACGGCAAGCAAGCGTCGTCGTGCCTGGACTGCGGGCCGGCGTTCACTATGAAAAAGGAGCATTACCATGTCTCGAGTGACGGATATTCTGGTTTCCATCGACACCGAAACCATTCTGAAAAAGTATCCAAACATCAGCAAGGACCCGAAAAATCCGACGCTGATCGATTGGAAACATGTGTACATGGTTACCAATCAGGACAACGTCGTCAGCGGTCAGGCCGGTGGCGAACTGGATCTCAAGGCGCAGGTCGGCGACCTGATCCGCTGGCGTGAAACCAGTCTGTCGCAGAGCTTCGAACAGGCGGTGATTTTCTACAAATTCATTGGCAACGCCGGCGCCGACCTGATCTCCCCACCCTCGCCACGCAAGGCCAGCGCCTGTGTGGCGGTGCCGAACACCAGCAATCCCTCCGTGCCGAGCTGCCAGAAAGTCGATAACCATTACTGGTCATCCGAGACCCTGGACTGCGGTCGCGTGACCTATCACTTCCACTTCCTGATCGTTGACCGCAACTGCCAGATCATCGGCTGCTGCTCGTGGGACCCGTTCATCTCGATCCACAACTGATGATGCGTCGAGCCCCTTGGCAACGAGGGGCTTTGCCGATCCGTCGCCGCCCCGGCCGGAACAGGATGCGTTGCCTTGACCGAAGCGGCTGTCGCCTTGAGCCACCATCATGAAAGGAATCCATGATGACCAGCGAACCGATCCCTTCCCCCTCCTCCGGCGCCACCAGCGCACAAAATGTGCTGCTGATCGTCGATGCCGAATCCGTGCTTTCCCGGTATCCGAATCCCAGTCTGGACGCTACTGCGCCGACAAGCATTGCCGACGGTTTCATCTTTTTCGTCACGGCTAATAACTCGAAAGAAACAGTCATAAATGACAGCAAATTTACGATTACGGGGAACATTGATCGTGACCTGCATGTGCGCGCAAGATCCGTCAGCCTGATCGCAGAACACAGCGTTGTCATGTACGCCCTGACCGCTGATGGCGACGCCTTGTCCGATCCGCGCCTGGAGGTCCACACCAACCTGACGGTACCCGCCCCCAATCCGGACAACCCGGCTGAACCGGGCAGCAAGAACGCCGATGATCACCTCTGGATCTGCACACCGAAAAACAGCGGCACTGCCCACTGCCACTTGAGCTTCATGCTGGTCAATCAACAGTGTGAGGCCGTGGGGTATTTCGATTGGTCGACGAAAATAGAAATCACAAAATGACCTATAAAAAAACCGGCCTCCTGGGCCGGTTCTCTCAATCAATCGTAAAAGCCGACTGTCTTCTTCAAATGCTCTGAATACTCATAAATGTCGTCAACCGAACTAATCGGGTGTCGCGTTTCGTTCTTTTCTTCATCAAAGATACCAATATATTTCTGAGAGCGATTGAAGTGTAAGCGACAGATCGGCTTACGATTATTGTCATCCAGCAAGATGCCAAAATAACTTTGAGTATCACGTTGAACAATTCGCTTGGCGTCAACCACTGATCTGACTAGGGCACGGACAATGTGATAACCCTCAAGCTCTTCCAGCGTTGTCAGCACCTTATCGTCTGATTCGTCTCGTGGATCAACTGGGTCAGTTCCAGTTGAAGCCGATGGCAAGGACGCCAACGCGGGCTGGATTGCACCACTCATTGCAGATTTTAGGCGATCGTTTATCTGATCGTTCAAAAACTGCACTACGGCTTTCCTCGTCAACTCATGAAACTGTTCACGTACCTTTTGCGTAATCACGCCGTCGTACACACGAGAAGCGAAAACCTTGACGAAGTCATCGTCCGGCTTGCTGACCTGCGCCGCGATCACCTTCTTTATCTGGCTGACATATTTCAATTCGCCAGCCGCGTTGATGATTGAGTCAACATCAAAAGCCGACTTCGTCAATTTGACCAACTCGGGCACCGAGTATTCATCAATATCTAGAAGGTCCAACTCCAGGAATGGCTTTTCATCCATTTTGTTAGGCGCATCCAAGTCCGTAAAAAACTTGTAGACCTGACCATTGGTAAGGATGGAGATGCGGGCACTGGTCACGTGAAAGTAGCGAAACAGCTGAGAGGCATGATTGATATGCAGTGGCTCACCGATCTTTTTGCACTCGATCAGAATCTGAACCTCTCCTTCCTTCATGATGGCGTAATCAATTTTTTCGCCTTTCTTCGTACCAATGTCACAGACAAACTCGGGGGTCACCTCAGTCGGGTCAAAAACGTCGTAGCCCAGAACAGTGCTGATAAAAGGCATGACAAAAGCATTTTTCGTTGCTTCTTCCGTCTGGATGGCAGCGCTTTGCAACCGGACTTTGGCGGCTAGGCTGGCTAACTTTTCGAAGAATTCCATGAGTGGCCTCTTGCGTTGTTGTCTATCCGTGTTGTGCGCTAATGGCAGTTTGATTGCCACTTGATACTAGACACAAACCAGCACAATGAAAGTTTCGCCTCCATGCGCAGCGAAACGCTGACGAACTCACAACGTTTATCTCAGAGCTAAGGCTGCAAGTAGAATTTTCATCCCGCCGTCACTGTCTGAATTTCAGGCATTCCCAATGAGGAACACGGCAATGAAATTCGCGAAAATCTCTCAGAAACTCGCCCTGTGGGCCGGTAGCCCCAAGACGTTTATGGGGGCGCTGATCCTGATTGGACTGTGGGGTTTGAGTGGGCCGATTTTTCATTACAACGACACCTGGCAACTGATCATCAATACCTCGACGACCATCATCACCTTTCTGATGGTGTTCCTGATCCAGAACACCCAAAACCGCGACACCGACATCCTGCATTTGAAGATCGACGAATTGCTATTGGTGACCAAAGAGGCGCAGAACGCAATGCTCGGGCTGGAGGCGCTGGATTTGAAGCAACTGGAAGCGCTACGCAGGCATTACCGTGCGTTGGGCGAAGGGGAAGTGTTCAATCTTGAGGGGCTGGGCGAGAAGAGCAAGTCGAAACAGGATCTGAATGAGTGCTGATGGTCAGATAAAAGCAAAAGATCGCAGCCTTCGGCAGCTCCTGCAGGAAGAGTGCAGGAGCTGCCGAAGGCTGCGATCTTCATATCTAGATCAACGGCTGGCCTGTAATTGGCGAGCCATTTCCAGATGGCTTTGCAGCTTGGGCAACGTTTCATCCGCGAAGGCTTTGATTTCCGGCACGTCAGTGTTTTGTGCCTCCTGCTGAATCTGCTCGATGGCCTCTTCAGTGGCTTTGACCTGGCTGGCGGCATAGGCCTGATCGAAAGAAGCGCCGTCGGTCACCTGCGGCATCAATTCCTTGGCCTTGTCTGCGAGTTCTTCACGGGGCGCCACCGGCAGATCAAGCTTCTTGGCGATTTTCGCCAGGTGCTGATTGGCCGTGGTGCGGTCGTTGATGACGACGATGGTGTAGTCCTTGACCTCTTTCGATTCGGCCTTGCTGTGGGCCAGACGGCTGGCCTCGATGTCGGCCATGCCTTTTGCTGAGGCATCGTTGATGAAATCGGTGGGCGACTGGGCAAAAACGCCAGTGGCACACACGCTCAACAGCAGGCCCGACACAGGTGCAAAAACAGCGTTACGTATACGGGTGGCCATCCGGCTCATGGTCGCGCCCTCCTTCATTCGAAATTCAAGCGGGAGCTTACGCCCCCGCCTCTCAATCAAAACAACCTTCACTACTTCGATTTTTGAGCGGGCTTGCGGCCCATTTCGGTTTTCGCAGGCTCTTTATCGACGGTCGTGGTGGTGGTTTTCCCACCTTTGCGACCGGCTTCAGACGCCTTCGTTCGATCGTTAGCGAAGTTTCCCGAGTTCGAGTTTCTTGAATTAGGCATGATTCTCTACCTCTTGGTATTGATCGTCGCGAGCAACTGCCCACCTGAATTGAGAATTTTCTGGCTGGCAAAGGTTTAGAAAAGTTGCCGATGTCGCGACGAACGGCGCGCCGCCGATCAGATATCCAGCGCCCGATGGTTCAAGCGTTTCGCCGTGTACATGGCCTGATCGGCGTGGCGAAACAGCTGTTGTTCTTCACTGCCGTGTTCCGGGTAACGGGCGACACCGATGCTCGGCTCGATGTGCAGGTTGTGACCGTCCAGACGCATCGGTTGCACCAGCACCTGGCGGATTTTCTGCGCCACGCTGTCGGCATCTTCCGCGACGTGAACGCTGTGCAGCAGCACGATGAACTCATCGCCACCGATGCGGGCGACGGTATCAGTCTCGCGCACGCACCCCTTCAACCGGTTGGCCACGGTTTGCAACAGCATGTCGCCAACGGCGTGACCAAAGGTGTCATTGACCTGCTTGAAGCGATCCAGATCGACATACAGCAGCGCCATGTTGCCCGACGCTTCCCGGGCACTGGCCAGCGCAGATTTGAGGCGATCCCGGAGCAATTCGCGATTAGGCAACTGCGTCAGTTGGTCGTACTGCGCCATACGCTTGAGCCGTGCATGCAATTGCTGACGCTCGATGGCAGTCGCGACCTGGGCACAGACGTATTGCAGCAGTTCCTTGTCCTGTTCGGTGTAGCGCTCGCCGCCGGGCAGGCTCTTTACGATCAGTGCGCCGATGGTGCCGTTTTTCGAGTGCAACGGCACGCCGAGCCAGCAGGGTGAATCCTGCCCGGCCACCAGCGCGGCGAATTCGGGAGAGGCATCGGGACTGTCCGGTGTCAGCAGGATCGGTTGACCGCTGCGGATCACTTGCGTGCACAGACGTCCGGTGACCGTGCCCGGTTGCTCGGGCTGCAATTCGTGGTCATCGACGTGGTAAGGGAAATTCAGCTTGGCGCAATGTTCGTCGTACAGCGCCACGGAGAAGTTCAGCGCCGGTAGCCATTCGCCAATGATCAGGTGGATGCGCTTGAACAGCGCCAGCAAATCCTCTGCCACGTGCGCCGCCTCCGAGATCGCATACAACGCCGCCTGCCGGGATTCGGCCTGCTTGCGTTCGGTGATGTCGCGGGCCACGGCAATGCGCAGTTGATCGACTTCCGACCAGCGTGCCGACCAGAGGATATGGGCGACGCTGCCATCCTTGCGCACGTAGCGGTTTTCGAAGTTGTGTTTGGGGTCGCCACCCATGATTTCATGGGCGGCGGCCAGGGTGCGCTGACGGTCGGCCGGGTGCACCAGTTCGATCATTTGCCGGCCGATCAGCTCTTCAGGCGTGTAACCGAAGATACGCTCGCAAGCAGCGCTGACAAAAACGAAACGGCCCTGCTTGTCGACCGCGCAAACGGCATCCAGCAATAAATCAATAAAACTCGCCAACGGCGCGGAATTTCGGCTTTCCATGGTTCAGCGTGGGTGTCCGGGTAATTCAGCACTGATCAACCATCCGTGACCTCTTGATTGCGCATCCCTGCACACACCTTCAAGCCTTGTTCGGCATCAGCCCCGGCAGCGCATGCATCAGCGCGTTGATGGCGAAACCGATGAACATCACGCCACACAACCGCGTGATCAGCAATTCGTGACGCTGATACAGCCTCCGCACGCGCTGCGCGCCGACCACGCCAATCAGGATAGCGTAGGCCAGCAGTCCGCCGAGGAAGCTCAGGGCGATCAGCGCCGGCAGCATCGACCAATTCAGCAATTCAGCGCGGCTCGACAGCAGCGCGGTGAACGTCGCGACTGCCACCGGGTACGCCTTGGGATTGGTCAGACCGAACACAATACCGTGCCAGAACGGCTGGCGTGCCGCGCCTTGCGGTTCGTCACCGCTGCGACGCTGAGCACGCACTGCACGCCAGCCAAGCCAGAACAGGTACAAACCGCTGAGCACGCCGAGCACATCGAACGCGGTGCTGCCGATTTCCCGGGCGCCGACAATGGCGATCAGCGCGGTGCTGCACCAGACCACATCGCCGAGCAGATGCCCGCAGAGAAAACCGGCCCCGGCCCGCCGTCCGTGGGCCGCGCCAATGCCGAACACCGCCAGCACGCCAGGACCCGGCGTGATGCCATAGATGAAACCCGAGGCCAGCACGGCCAGTAACAACGATGGAGTCATGGAAAACCTGCACGGGGCCATTACACGTGGTGGCCAGTCTATAACAGACAAATGTGTCTGATCATGACTCGTCGTAAAAACGCATGCCGGAGTACGGTTTGAACCGACACGCTGCCAGTCGCGAGGCCAGGTCACCGACGTGGACTTCGAGCTTGTGGCCATCAGGATCGAGAAAGTAGAACGATGCACCTTCGCTGCGGTTGTCCCGCCATTGCTGCACGTTGGCCGCTTTTAGCCGCTGGACGAAGTGCGGAAAATCCTTCTCGCCGAGGCTGAACGCGTAATGGGTGTAATCGACAGCGGGCGCTGACAGGCGCTGCGGATCGAGTGACAGACACAACCACAGCCCCGGCAGCGACAGGTAGGCACCAGCGTCCCATGTCGCTTCGACGCGCAGTTGCAGCAGCTCGTGATAAAACGCCAGGCTGCGATCCACATCGCTGACCGCCAGGGTCAGGTGGTTGAGACCGCTTAGCATCGGTTCAGTAACCTCTGAGGTCTTCGGGGACGATGTATTGCTGGCCGTCGTAGGTCAGGGTGATCCGTTTTTGCTTCAGGCGGGTGGTCTTGGAAAGACACTCCTTACCCGACTGCGTATTTTTCATCTTGCTGCCGTTGGTGGTGACGATCAAATCGGCCAGGCCATGATGGCTGGAAGGGCCGATCTCGACGGTTCGGCGAATGGTCTTGGTATAGCCTTCGCAATCATTGATGAACTCGCCGTTGTTCTTGGCGACCACCAGGCCCTCCAGCACCGGACGCAACTCATTGCCTTCGCGCACGTACAGCGCCAGATCGGTTTTCTCGTAGGGAATGGCGCGGGAACTGTGCGCGAACATTGAACGCAGACCAAAAGCCCGAACCTGCGGCGCCAGTCGATAACGGGCGGTGTCGATACGCAGATCATCCAAGCGCACAGCATCGGAGTTGTAAGCGCCCGGTTTACGGTAACTGGCGATGGGGTTGTAGTTACTGGCATTGACGATCGACAGGTCCAGGTCGAATACCCCGGCATCATCGCCGCCGGAATCGGCAAGGTAGGTGGATTTCACCGAGATCGCCTGACTCGGGAAGGCCGGCCAGACGTTGCAACGCGACATGGATGTGCCGTCGAAACTCTTGGTGGTGCAGGCGGCGTTGACCTGAGCACTAACGGCCAGAAAACTGAAGGCAATAAGAAGTCTGGTGGGTGTCAGCATGGTTCTTCCTTGAAAAGAGAGGGGTTGCGGGCGCGTCAGATGCCCTTGAAATCTGCAGGTATGACGTAAGCCTTGCCGTCATAGCGAAGCGTGGTCAGCACCGGCTTGTTGGTCGTCGTTTTCAGCTCGCAGGTTTCGGCGGTTCCCTCGCCAGCCACGCCCGTTGTGACGGACTTGACGATGAGGTCGGCATAGCCGTGAGAGCTGGTTTTAGCCATTTCGAGGGTGCGAACCGTGGTTGCACGCTCGCCGGCGCAGTTGCCGTCCCACTCACCACTGAAACCGTAAACGACCAACCGATCCAGCACCGGGCGCAGATGCCTGCCCTCTTTGACATAGAGGGTCAGCCACGTTTCATCCATAGGATTGACGCGCGAAGAACCTTTGAAACTGACCCGCACACCAAACGCCCGAAGCTCAGGGCTGAGTTTGTAGCGCGCCGTGTCGAGTTCCAGCCCCTGCAAGGCAATGGCATCGGAGACAAAAGCAGATCGCTTGTAGTAATCGGCCAGCATCTCGTTATCTGTACTCGACCTGATCGAGACCACAAGATCGTAAGTCCCGCTGGTATCGTCATTTCCGGCGGTGCCATCCGACTCAAGCTTCGTCGCGGCGTTCAGGATCTGGCCTGGATACGCCGGCCATTCCTTACAGACCGAATACCCTGCAACATCCCCTTGCTGCGGAGGCAGACATTCCGCCAACGCAGCTTCCGTGATCAACCCTCCACACAGCGCTAAGCAGCCGATCCATCCAGACTTCACTGGCACTTCCCGCTCCTTGATAATGTTTCAGCCGCGCACTATCCCCTCCTCAATCCTACGATTCAAGCCGTTCAACGCTTGTGCCACGTCAGCACGAACGTGAACGGCGATATCTCCAACGGCGACGGCACCAGGATCCATGCCCACCGCTCGCTCTCACGCACGCGTGCCACACGTGTTGGAGACGTTGCTGCACTGGAGGGGGGTGTTGATTCAGATTGGCGGGGGCGAGAGGAATGTGGTGGCTGTTGGCCGATGTGAGAATCCTTGATTTTGTGGTGTTGGCGAAGCCGTCTTCACGAGCAAGTCCGCTCTCCAGGGGATTTGCAAACAACACAAATCCAATGTGGGTGCGGGCTTGCTCGCGAAGGGGGCAGTCAGGTCAGCTCATCAAGATCGGCACGCCACCGACTCAAAACGCGTTGCGGAAAATTTCCTCGATCTGCCGCTGATCCGCCGCCCGCGGGTTGGTCAGGCCACAAGCGTCTTTCAAGGCATTGGTGGCAAGCACCGGAATGTCGTTGAGTTTGGCGCCGAGCTCACGCAGGCCACCTGGAATATCGACATCTCTGGCCAGGCAACGGATCGCGTTGATCGCCGCTTGCGCGCCCTCCTCCGGGCTGAAGCCGCGAATGTCCGCGCCCATGGCATGGGCAACATCGGTCAGACGATCGGCACACACCAGCGCATTGAACGTCTGCACGTGGGGCAGCAGCACGGCGTTGCACACACCGTGAGGCAAGTCGTAGAAACCGCCCAATTGATGCGCCATCGCGTGCACATAGCCGAGGGACGCATTGTTGAAGGCCATGCCGGCAAGGAACTGTGCATACGCCATGTTCTCCCGCGCGGCGAGGTCACTGCCGTCGCGCACGGCCAGGCGCAGATTGTTGCTGATCAGGGTCATGGCCTTCAGCGCGCAGGCGTCGGTGATCGGGTTGGCGGCGGTCGACACGTAGGCTTCGATGGCGTGGGTCAAGGCGTCCATGCCGGTGGCGGCAGTCAGGCCTTTGGGCATGGCGACCATCAGTTCAGGGTCGTTGACCGACAGCAGCGGTGTGACGTTACGGTCGACGATGGCCATTTTCACGTGACGCGATTCGTCAGTGATGATGCAAAAGCGGGTCATCTCACTGGCCGTGCCGGCGGTGGTGTTGATGGCGATCAGCGGCAGTTGCGGCTTGCTCGATTGGTCGACGCCTTCGTAGTCGCGGATCTGCCCGCCGTTGGTCGCACACAGGGCAATGCCCTTGGCGCAGTCGTGCGGCGAACCGCCGCCCAGCGATACAACGAAATCGCAGCGACTTTCCTTGAGCAGCGCCAGCCCGGACTCGACGTTAGCGATGCTCGGGTTCGGTTTGGCGCCGTCGAAGATCACCGAGTCGATGTCCTGCATCGCCAGTTTCTCGGCGACCATCGTCGCCACACCGGCCTTGGCCAGCCCCGCGTCAGTGACGATCAGCGCCTTGCGGAAACCGTAATTGCGAATCGCAATCATGGCCTCGTCGAGGCATCCGTTGCCCATGATGTTTACGGCCGGAATGAAAAATGTGCTGCTCATGCGCGTCTCCTGACTGAGGCCGAATCGACTGCTCCGATACGGCGGATGTGCACAGGATCGACCGATCGGTCACGGCCGATGTTGATCTGGCTCAATGCCCGCTCGTGATAAAGTCGCCGCCCATCAGCCCCTAAGTTTTGAGATGTGCCAAGCAATGAGCGATTTTCTGGATGTCGACGCGACCCTCGAAGACTGGAACGCCCTGCGCGCCACGACCGACTTCACAGGCTTGCTGGTGGGCAACGGTGCCAGCCGCGCGGTGTGGGACGACTTCGGCTACGACTCGCTGTTCGAAAACGCCCGCAGCGTGGAAGAGAAACCGCTGAGCCCGTCGGAACTGAGCGTGTTCGACGCGATGCAGACGCGCAGCTTCGAGCAGGTACTCGGCGCGCTGAAAACCACCAGTCGGGTGAACAAGGCGCTGGCCGTCAGCTCGGCGGCACCGCGCAACCGCTACTACGCGATCAAGGAAGCGCTGATCAACACCGTGCACGCCGTGCACATTCCGTGGCGACTGGTGCAGCCATCGACGCTGACGACACTGAATGAAGAACTGGCGCGCTATCGCACGGTATTCACCACCAATTACGACTTGCTCAACTACTGGGCGCTCCAGCACCGCAGCGAGGCCATCGACGATCTGTTCAATGGCCCCAACGCTAGTTTCGATTTGAGCGAAACCGCCACGGGCAAACCACGTCTGCTGTACCTGCACGGCGGCCTGCATCTGGTACGTAATCAGGACGGTACCGCGCGTAAATTGACCTCGACCGAGGGCACGTTGCTCGGCAGTTTTGCGATCAACAACACGCTCAAGACGCTGGATGACGTGCCGCTGTTCATCAACGAAGGGCCGAGTGCGGAGAAACTGAGGACCATCCGCAGCTCCGATTACCTGTCGTTCTGCTACGCGCAGTTATTGGGCCACGGCGACAGCCTGTGCATCTTCGGCCATGCCTTGGGCGAGCAGGACAGCCACATCGTGCGGGCCCTGCGTCTGGCAAAACCTGCGACTGTGGCGATCTCGGTTTATCCGCGCAGTGCGGCGTTCATTCAGCATCAGAAGCGGCATTACGCGAAGGTGTTTGAAGGGACCGGGGTTGCGTTGCGTTTTTTTGACTCGAAGAGCCATGCACTGGGCAATCCGAAGTTATCGGTCCTCGTAGAGCGCTAGGCTAAGCGGATCAATCTACAAGGTTATCTTTCCTTTTCACCGCGGCGAGGCAGTCTTGAGGGATGTCCCATGAGCCTTTGCCATTGCCGCGCAAATCATTTTTCTGAAAGTCACCGCGTCCTTTGGTCATGACCTTTATGCCGTAAATCTTATTACTGACAATTTCGTTGCCGGACACGATCGGGGAACTGAAGCCCGCGATGAGGATACCGGAATGATCGTTACCGATAATATGATTTCCTTCCAGTCGGCCCTTGCCACGGTTATGAACATAGATACCACCCTGCTTCCCGTCGCGGATGGTATTACGCCGAAATAATGGAGCGGCCCCACTACGAACTTCGAGACCCGCAAGACCGTTTCCAACAATCAGATTTTCCTCGTAAACACCTATCCCTTTGTCATAAACCATGATGCCACCCTCTATGTTGCTATGTACATTACAACGACGCACGACCGGGTTGCTGAGATTATCCACGGCTATTCCAGCGAGAGCGTTTTTGAAAATCTCATTGTCTTCAATGACACCCAGACCGCCGTCATGGATGAAAATCCCACTGCCCTTGGCCTCATAAATACGATTACGCCTGACAAATGGATTGGCACCCGAGCGAATGAGTAACGCCGATTTTCCGTGGGAAAAAATCTCATTATCTTCGATCACTCCACGACATTCCTGCCCATAAATCCCATATTGCCCACAGTCATGAATTCGGTTGCGACGCAAGGTTGGATTAGCCTGCTCTCGCATAACAACACCAGAGGCGGCATTATCAAAAATTTCATTGTCTTCAAGCGTTCCAAAGCCGTTTTTATAAATAAGCACTCCACTTTGCAAGCTATTATGGATACGGTTGCGACGCAGGCGAGGATCGGCACCGTCATGAATACCAATGCACGATAAATTATGTCCTGAGATATCACAGTCCTCGATATCCAGACGACCTTGACCGATATCAATACAAAATAATCTACTGTCCCCGGTTTGGCGTAATGTGAGATTTGCTATACGCCCCATGCTCGCCATAAAGCGAACGGCGTTTTTGTTTTCCGCCTCGATGACAACCTCACCGAGCTCACCTTCTCCGATAATCTCTATCGGTTTATCAATGACAAGTCCCTCACGATACAGCCCAGGACGAACCAAGATACGATCACCAGGTGATGCTGCGCAGAGAGCCTCGCTGATACTCAGAAAGTCACCACGATGGAATGAGTCAACGACATGACTCTTGGGAGGTGATGATCGCTTTTGATTCTTCAGGACGATTTGAGCTCCGTCCGCATCATTCTTTGGCTCCGGAGGATCCTGCGTACCAATCTCGCTGGCAGGTGCAACGACATTCTCTAACTGCTCTGGCTCTCGCTCCATTGCCTGGACAATCTGTTTGGCCATGTCGGCCAGCGCGCGGCGCATTTCCGGTTTAGTGAAAGGCTCGAACCGCAGCTCTCGCCAATCATAATAATTTCGGCTGGCAATGACTTGCGCGAGCGAATCCGGATCTTTTTTGTTCGGTCGACTCATGGCAGGGCAATCGACGTAATAGACAGGAAGGATCAAATCAGCACGACCTCTGGCCTTTTCCCGCAGGAGGAAGCGATCCAGTTCCTTGCGGCAGGCTGCACTCTTGAAGAGGCCAGGTGTGATAATCGGAATAAGGAACGTAGATCCGTCGATCGACTCATCCAAGCGCTCAGCCCATTGCTGCCCCCATGTGATGTCCTTCAGATCCTGAAAAATCTCGAATTTTTCGCCTGTCTGGATTCGAACTTCGCCGGCCAAACGCTTACAGAACTCTGTCAGTTGCCCTTCATCATGTTCATTGTCAAAACGTACGTAACTCATGAAGCCAATGGGTTGCTTGCTCATATCACGCTACTTGGTCGTCTAGTCTAATAAGCAACCCGCTTCACCAGGTCCCTTCCGTTTTTCACCGACCCTTCAGTGGGTTCAGAAATGACCGTCAAACTGTAGGGCGGTCACATTGCCAAGCAAGATACTAATGCGCCACTACCCTGTCCATCCAACTCACGTTGATTCTTCGCTGCTGTGCACCACCACCAGCAACTGCGCCTGCACCTCGCCCACCGAGCGGATCCGGTGTGGCTTCTGTGCATTGAAGTGCAGCGCATCGCCACGCTCGAGCAGCACCTTCTCGTTCATGAAATCGACTTCCACCTGCCCTTCGTGGACGAACAGAAACTCCTCGCCCACATGCTCCTTGAAGGTCTTGTCGGTGAATTCCTTCGCCGGGTAAATGATGAACGGCAGCAGGTTGCGTTCGCTGACCTGATGCGCCAGCACCGCATACCCGGGGCTCTGATCATTGGCCGCGAGGGACTGGCGTTCGTGGCTGCGCACCAGGCTGTAGCTGTCGAGGCTGACGCTGTCCTCGGAGAACAATTCCTCGACCTTCACGTTCAGCGCTTTCGCCAGTTTCAGCGCGGCAGCGATCGACGGCGTGTTCAACCCGCGCTCGACTTTTGACAGGTAACTCTTGGTCATGCCGGATTTTTCGGCCAGCGCCTCAAGTGTCACCCCAAGTTTTTTTCTCAATAATTTCAAACGGATAGACATGCGCAGCGGTTATTCCAGCAAGGAAGCGACGATTTATGCTTGCCAATGACACTTTGTGTCATATAGCCTCTTTAGTGTCATTTGCTCTCACCCAAAGGACACACACATGGCCAAGACATTAGCACTACCCAAAGAACAACTGGTCAAGCAAGCGCTGACCCAGATGCAAAAAAGCCTGGCGGATAATACGTGGACTGACCGGCAAAAGCTGGCACTGACCTGCCGGATTCTATTCGAGAATGGCCACGACTCCGGTCTGGCCGGACAAATCACCGCCCGTGGCCCGCAGCCCGGCACCTATTACACTCAGCAACTGGGCTTGGGGTTCGATGAAATCACCGCGAGCAATCTGCTGCTGGTCAATGAAGACCTGGAAGTCCTCGAAGGGCACGGCATGGCCAACCCGGCCAACCGTTTCCACAGCTGGGTGTACCGCGCCCGGCCAGACGTGAACTGCATCATCCACACCCACCCGGCGCACATTGCCGCGCTGTCGATGCTGGAAGTGCCGCTGCAGATTTCCCACATGGACCTGTGCCCGCTGTACGACGACTGCGCGTTTCTCGAAGGCTGGCCGGGCGTGCCGGTGGGCAATGAAGAAGGTGAGCTGATTGCCGGCGCGCTGGGCGACAAGCGCGCGATTCTGCTTTCGCACCACGGCCAGTTGTCGACCGGCACCACGATCGAAGAGGCCTGTGTCATCGCCCAACTGATCGAACGCGCCGCCAGGCTGCAACTGCTGGCGATGGCGGCCGGCACCATCAAACCGATCATTCCGGCGCTGGGCCGCGAGGCCCATGACTGGGTGTCGAAACCCAAACGCCACGCCGCCGCTTTCAACTACTACGCCCGGCAGAACCTGCGCCAGCACGCCGATTGCCTGAACTGATTTCAGCTTTTTCCGGAGACTCATCATGTCCAACATTCACGGCATCATCGGCTACACCATCACCCCGTTCGGCGCCAACGGTGAAGGCCTCGACCTGCCGGCGCTCGGCCAGTCTATCAATCGCCTGATCGACAGCGGCGTCCACGCCATCGCCCCGCTGGGCAGCACCGGCGAAGGCGCCTACCTGAGCGACGCCGAGTGGGATCAGGTTGCCGAGTTCAGCATCAAACACGTGGCCAAACGGGTGCCGACAATCGTCAGCGTGTCCGACCTGACCACCGCCAAAGCCATACGCCGTGCACGCTTCGCCGAAGCCCACGGCGCCGACGTGGTGATGGTGCTGCCAGCCTCGTACTGGAAGCTCAGCGAAGCGGAAATCCTTGCGCACTACCGCGCCATCGGCGACAGCATCGGCGTGCCGATCATGCTCTACAACAACCCGGCCACCAGCGGCACCGACATGTCGGTGGAACTGATTCTGCGCATCGTCAACGAGGTGGAAAACGTAACCATGGTCAAGGAGAGCACCGGCGACATTCAGCGCATGCACAAGCTGCAACTGCTCGGCGACGCTCAGGTGCCCTTCTACAACGGTTGCAATCCGCTGGCGCTGGAAGCGTTTGCCGCTGGGGCCAAGGGCTGGTGCACCGCCGCACCGAACCTGATCCCCCAGCTCAATCTGGATTTATACGCGGCGTCGCTGGCCGGTGATCTGGAACGGGCACGCGAGTTGTTCTACCGCCAGTTGCCGCTGCTGGACTTCATCTTGAAGGGTGGTTTACCGGCGACGATCAAGGCCGGGTTGCGCGAGACAGGGCTGGAGGTTGGCGATCCGCGCTTGCCGGTGTTTGCGTTGAGCGAGGCTGGGCGAGGTCAGCTGCAAGCGATCCTCGAGACCCTGCGTTGATCTCACACACACAATTACCTGTGGGAGCTGGCTTGCCAGCGATAGCGGTGTATCAGTCAACATCAATGCTGAATGATAGGCCCTCATCGCGGGCAAGCCCGCTCCCACAGGAGCTGTGTGAAATTTGAGAGGGCATTCAGAGCACCGGCAAGGTCTTGTCCTTGACCGTTTTGCTCGGCCCGTTAGCCTTGACGCTGGCGATGCCTTTGGCGCACGCAGCGTCATTGGTGTACGACTCGCTGCTGCCAATGATCTGATGGTTGGCAGCCTTGAGGTTGAAGTACGGATGGCCATCCCTGGTGGTCTTTTTCTCGTAGCGCTCGTCCAGCGGGCTGTTGGCCTGCACCGCAGCAATGCCGTTATCGGCGGCCGCACGGGTGGTGTAGAGCTCGCTGGTGAGAATGGTTTCGGCGTTGGCGGCCTTCAGCACAAACCTGAACTGACCGTTGCTGCTTTTGCTCACTTCGTACCATCCGGACATGCTCGATTCTCCTTGGCGGTTGAGAGGTTCCGCGCTTCGAAGTAAAGACCAGCCTCAGACTTCTGTCGCCTGAAGCGGCGCCTTCGCGAGCAAGCTCGCTCCCACAAGGTTCTTCAGCGAACACAAAATTTGTGAGCACCAGAGAAAACTGTGGGGGTTTGCCCGCGATGGGGTCAACTCGGTCAGGGCTATTTCACCAGCGCCCGCACCACCGACAACTCCGGCGCACTCACCCGCCGCTGACTCAGATACCGCGTACAACTCACCCGCAGGAACGAGGCGAAATTCACCACTTCGCCGCGATAGTCCATCACCTCTTCATACAGCTTGGCGATCAGTTGATTGGTGGTCATGCCGTCAACTTCGGCGATTTCGCTGAGGATGTCCCAGAACTGGTTTTCCAGGCGCAGCGTCGTCACCACGCCGCGGATGCGCAGCGAGCGCGAGCGGGATTCGTAGAGAATCGGATCGGCCTTGACGTAGAGCTCGCACATGGACGAATCCTCGTTACAGGGTAATTTTGGTGCCAAGCAAGCCGAGGAAACCGGCCAGCCAGTTCGGATGCGCCGGCCAGGCCGGTGCAGTGGCCAGATTGCCTTGAACGTGGCCGTCCGTCACCGGGATGTCGATGTACGTACCACCGGCCAGGCGCACTTCCGGGGCACAGGCCGGATAGGCGCTGCACTCGCGCCCTTCGAGAACGCCCGCCGCCGCCAGCAGTTGCGCACCGTGGCAGACCGCCGCAATCGGCTTGCCGGCCTTGTCGAAGGCGCGCACCAGTTCGAGGACTTTTTCGTTCAGGCGCAGGTATTCCGGCGCACGTCCGCCGGGGATCAGCAGGGCGTCGTAGTCGGCTTCGGCGACCTTGGCAAAGTCGAAGTTGAGGGCGAACAGGTGACCGGGTTTCTCGCTGTAGGTCTGATCGCCTTCGAAGTCATGGATCGCGGTGCGCACAGTTTTGCCGGCGGCTTTGTCCGGGCACACGGCGTGCACGGTATGCCCGACCATTTGCAGGGCCTGGAACGGCACCATCACTTCGTAGTCTTCGACGTAATCGCCGACCAGCATCAGAATTTTTTTCGCGGCCATGGGGAGGACTCCTCTGGGAAATGCCTGGGAGTATTCAAGGTAGACCTTATCCGTTCGGGCGGGTAACAACCGGCTACTACCGAGTTGACTTCATCGCTGGCAAGCCAGCTCCCACAGGCTCTGTGTCGATCACGCATTTGTTGGCGCTCAACTCGGACACTGTGGGAGCTGGCTTGCCAGCGATGGCAAACTCGAACTGTACGCCTAAGTCTGTGCCTAGCTGTAACAGCCAGAAGTCCACGGTTTATGGCTTTATGAGGCTCGTTCCCTGCCACCCTCAATTTCGGTCTTCCTATGTCTTCGCGCGAAAACACCGGCATGGCCCTCGGCCTGCTCGGGGTTGTGATTTTCAGCCTCACCCTGCCCTTCACCCGGATCGTGGTGCAGGAACTGCATCCATTGCTCAATGGCCTGGGGCGGGCGCTATTCGCGGCAATCCCGGCAGCGTTGCTGTTGTTGTGGCGCCGGGAAAAATGGCCGACCTGGCAGCAGATCAAAGGCCTGAGCCTGGTGATCGCCGGGGTGATCCTCGGCTTCCCGGTGTTGTCGGCGTGGGCCATGCAGACCTTGCCGGCGTCCCACGGCGCACTGGTCAATGGTTTGCAGCCGCTGTGCGTGGCGCTGTATGCGGCGTGGCTGTCCCATGAACGGCCGTCGAAAGCCTTCTGGGCCTGCGCCGCGCTGGGCAGTGCGCTGGTGCTCGGTTACGCGCTGTACACCGGTGCCGGCAGCATTCAGGCCGGGGACCTGTTGATGCTCGGCGCAATTGCCGTGGGTGGCCTGGGGTATGCCGAGGGTGGGCGACTGGCGAAGGAGATGGGCGGCTGGCAGGTGATCTGCTGGGCGCTGGTGCTGTCGACGCCGCTGCTGATCGGGCCGGTGCTGTACTTGGCGCTGCAACATCATGGCGCAGTGTCGGCCAGGACCTGGTGGGCTTTTGGCTACGTCGCGCTGTTCTCGCAGTTTCTCGGGTTCTTCGCCTGGTACGCCGGGCTGGCGATGGGCGGGATTGCGCGGGTCAGTCAGATCCAGTTGCTGCAGATCTTCTTCACCATCGCGTTTTCGGCGTTGTTCTTTGGCGAACAGGTGGAGCCGATCACCTGGGTATTTGCCTGCGGGGTAATTGCGACGGTGATGCTCGGTCGCAAGACCGTCATCAAACCCCATGTGGGAGCGAGCGTGCTCGCGAAGGCCGACTGACCGTCACAATGATGTCGCGAGCAGGCTTGCTTCCACAGGATCCAGGTCAGGCCAGGTAACCGTCTGCGCGCAGCAGGGTTTCCAGGCAGTGCTCGCTGATGTTGTAGAAGTCTTTCAACGCCTGAATCTTCACCAACAACTGAGCCGGGTCCAGCGGCTCGGCGCGTTTCACCGCCAGAATCATCTTGTTCTTGTTGGTGTGTTCCAGCGAGATGAACTCGAACACCTTGGTCTCGTAACCACAGGCTTCGAGGAACAACGCGCGCAAGCTGTCAGTGACCATTTCCGCCTGCTGGCCGAGGTGCAGACCGTATTGCAGCATCGGTTTGAGCAGTGCCGGGCTCTGGATCTGCAGACGAATCTGCTTGTGGCAGCACGGCGAGCACATGATGATCGAGGCCCCCGAACGGATGCCGGTGTGGATCGCGTAATCGGTGGCGATGTCGCAGGCATGCAGGGCGATCATCACGTCCAGCTCGCTCGGCGCCACGCTGCGCACGTCACCGCACTTGAACACCAGCCCCGGGTGTTCCAGCTTCGCGGCGGCGGCGTTACACAGGTTGACCATTTCCTCGCGCAATTCGACGCCGGTGACTTCGCCTTCGGCCTTGAGCGTGTTGCGCAGGTAATCGTGGATGGCAAACGTCAGGTAACCCTTGCCCGAACCGAAGTCCGCCACCCGCACCGGTTTGTCCAGCGCCAGCGGTGACGAAGTCAGGGCGTGGCTGAACACTTCGATGAACTTGTTGATTTGCTTCCACTTGCGCGACATCGCCGGGATCAGCTCGTGTTGCGCGTTGGTCACGCCGAGGTCCTTGAGGAACGGTCGACTGAGCTCCAGAAAACGGTTTTTCTCGCGGTTGTGCTCGGCGGACGGCGCTTCACGCAATTGCTGAGGTTTGCTCTTGAACAGCGAAGACTTGCCCTTTTTGCTGTATTCGAGCTGGGCTTCGTCGGTCACGGTCAGCAAATGCGCATTTTTGAACGCGGCCGGCAGCAGCTCGGCAATCACCGCCACGCCTTCGCTCAGCGCCAGATTCTTGGTGATGTCACGGGTCTTGTAGCGATAGACGAACGACAGGTTCGGCTGGGCCTTGACCGTCACCGCTTTGATGATGATCCGCTGCAGATCCGCCTCTTCGCCCACGTACTTGGCCAGCACCAGTTTGATGAAGCCGTTCTGTTCGAGGCTGGTTTGCAGCAGTTCGATGAACTGGGCGTGGTGATCGGGCGCAGGCTTGATGGATGGGGCGGTAACAGACATGAAAAAGCGGCCTCGGACGGGCGAAATCGGGAATGGCGGGTATTTTAGGGGGGATGGGGGTTGGGGACACGCTCTTATTTGCCGAACGGTTGGTTAAAGCGGCCCTCACCCTAGCCCTCTCCCAGAGGTAGAGGGGACTGATTGGGGGATATTGACGAGATACACCGACTTGAACGATTTGCCTTGAATCCATAATCGACACGGTTTTTCAGGTCGATGTCGAGCGCAAGACACCTCGGTCGGCCCCCTCTCCCTCCGGGAGAGGGCTGGGGTGAGGGTTTGTCTCACCCCAGCACAATCAACCGATTCGGCAACTCATTCCTCACCTGCGTCACCGGCACATGCACTTTCAGCAATTCCCCACACGCTTCGATACAGGTGACAAACCCCTCCAGCGTGCGCCCTTGCCTGACCTGCTCGGTAAACGCCGCAACAATCGAGTCCCAGCTCTTGTTGTCCAGCCGCCGGGAAATGCCCTCGTCCACCAGAATCTCCACGTAACGCTCGGCCTCGCAGACAAAGATCAGCATGCCGGTGCTGCCGACGGTGTGGTGCAGGTTCTGTTCGAGAAATTGCCGCCGCGCCAGGTTCGATGCACGCCAGTGGCGCACGCGGCGCGGGATCAGGTGAGTGGTGACTTTCGGCAGGCGAAACAGCAGGCACAGGACAATGAACAGCCCCCACTGCACCAGTAACAGACTGCGCATGGTCAACCAGCCCGTCAGGTAGTGGACGATGCCTGGCACCAGCAACGCCAGCAGACTGGCCCACAGCAACGGGATGTACGCATAGTCGTCGGCGCGGGCTGCCAGCACCGTCACCAGTTCGGCGTCAGTGTCGCGTTCGACCCGGGCGATCGCCTCGGCGACTTTGCGCTGTTCGTGTTCAGTCAGTAATGCCATGTCGAAAGTGCCTGCTCATTATTCTTTTAATGTCACCAGCCGCCGGACGAACCGCCGCCGCCGAAACTGCCCCCGCCGCCGCTGAAGCCCCCGCCTCCGCCGCCGCCACCAAATCCACCGCCGCCGAAACCGCCCCCGCCACCGGAGCCGCCACGGCCGGCGGGAAGGATACCGAGCATCTGGCAGACAAACACCGTCAGGATGAACAACATCACCAGAAAAACGAACAACAGCGGATGGCGCGAGACAAAATCGTTTTGCGGGTCACCGCTCGACTCATACACCGTCGACGGCTCGTCCAGCGGATTGCCGCCGAGCACCACCAGCATCGCCGCCACGCCGTCGCTGATGCCCTTGCTGAAATTGCCGGCCTTGAACGCCGGAGTGATGACCTGGTGGATGATCACCGATGTCTGGGCGTCAGTCAGGCGATCCTCCAGCCCGTAACCGACTTCGATGCGCAGCTTGCGCTCGTCCCGGGCGACGATCAGCAGCGCGCCGTTGTTCTTGTCCTTCTGGCCGATGCCCCAGTGCCGGCCCAGTTGCACGCCGTAATCCTCGATGGTGGTGCCTTGCAGGTCCGGCACCGTGACCACCACCAGTTGCTCGCCGGTCGTCTGCTCGTGCGCCTGCAATTGCTGGCTCAGTTGCGCACGCACCGACGGCTCGATCATTTGCGCTTCGTCGACCACGCGTCCGCTCAGCGCCGGGAACGTCAACTCGGCCCGGGCGCTGACGGCGAACAGCCACAGGATCAGCACCAGGCCTATCTTCAACACACGCATGAATAACCTCGGGTCAGAACTTCACTTCCGGGGCCTTTTCCGCACCGGGGGTCGTGGCTTCGAAGGTTTCGCGAATCGGCAGATCGCTGTACATCACGCTGTGCCAGAGGCGACCGGGAAACGTGCGGATCTCGGTGTTGTACTTCTGCACCGCCAGAATGAAATCGCGCCGCGCCACGGCAATACGGTTTTCCGTGCCTTCGAGCTGCGATTGCAAGGCGAGGAAGTTCTGGTTGGCTTTCAGGTCCGGATAACGCTCGGAGACCACCATCAAGCGACTCAACGCGCCGCTCAGTTGATCCTGCGCCTGCTGGTACTGCTTGAGTTTCTCAGGATTGTCGAGGGTGCTGGCATCGACCTGGATCGACGTCGCCTTGGCCCGGGCTTCGACGACCGCTGTCAGGGTTGCCTCTTCATGCTTGGCGTAACCCTTCACGGTTTCCACCAGGTTGGGAATCAGGTCCGCGCGACGCTGATACTGGTTCTGCACCTGGCCCCAGGCGGCCTTGGCCTGTTCGTCGAGGGTTGGAATATTGTTGATGCCGCACGCAGTCAGCAGCGTTGCCAATATCAGTAACGTGACAACCTGCAAACGCGAACGGTGGATCGGACTGACATTCATCAAAATGATGCTCCCTGGCACATTTCATTTAAAAACCGAGCGCGAAACATTCTCGCCGGCTGTTGGGGCATAATCGGCCGCGCCACTGGATTGCGACGGGCCAATGGGCTAAAAAGTGCCCTGCGCGCTCACGCTGCCAACCGTCGGCTGCCGTTTTCCGGCTCTGACTTTTCGAGCCTGCACCCGAACAACAATAGTCGCTCCCTAAATTTTGGCTGGCCGGCATTGCATTGCCGTTTGGGCCCTAGAGAAAAACATTCATGAAGAAGCTGTGTTTGCTGGGTCTGTTCGTCAGCCTGGCCAGTCATCAAGTATTGGCCGCCACGACCCCGGTACCCCTGGAAAACAAGGACGCGTTCATCAGCGACCTGATGAAGCAAATGACCCTCGACGAGAAGATCGGCCAGTTACGCCTGATCAGCATCGGCCCGGAGATGCCTCGCGAGCTGATCCGCAAAGAGATCGCCGCCGGCAACATCGGCGGTACGTTCAATTCGATCACCCGCCCGGAAAACCGTCCGATGCAGGACGCGGCGATGCGCAGTCGCCTGAAGATTCCGATGTTTTTTGCGTACGACGTGATCCACGGTCACCGTACGATTTTCCCGATTCCACTGGCCCTCGCCTCGAGCTGGGACATGGACGCCATCGGCCAGTCCGGGCGCGTTGCCGCCAGGGAAGCCGCGTCCGACAGCCTCGACATCACCTTCGCGCCGATGGTCGATATATCCCGTGACCCACGTTGGGGCCGCAGCTCCGAAGGTTTCGGTGAAGACACTTACCTGACCTCGCGCATCGCCAAAGTCATGGTCAAGGCCTATCAGGGCGACACCCCGAGCGCCGCCGACAGCATCATGGCCAGCGTCAAGCACTTCGCCCTTTACGGTGCGGTCGAGGGTGGTCGCGACTACAACACCGTCGACATGAGCCCGGTGAAGATGTACCAGGACTACCTGCCACCGTACCGCGCCGCGATTGATGCCGGCGCTGGCGGCGTGATGGTGGCGCTGAACTCGATCAACGGCATCCCGGCCACGGCCAACACCTGGCTGATGAACGATCTGCTGCGCAAGGACTGGGGCTTCAAGGGCCTGGCGGTCAGCGACCACGGCGCGATCTTCGAACTGATCAAGCACGGCGTGGCACGCGACGGTCGAGAAGCGGCGAAGCTGGCGATCAAGGCCGGCATCGACATGAGCATGAACGACACCCTGTACGGCAAAGAGCTGCCGGGGCTGCTCAAGTCTGGCGACATCGAACAGAAAGACATCGACAACGCGGTGCGCGAAGTGCTCGCCGCCAAGTACGACATGGGCCTGTTCAAAGACCCGTACCTGCGCATCGGCAAGGCTGAAGATGATCCGGCCGACACCTACGCCGACAGCCGCCTGCACCGCGCCGAGGCCCGTGACGTGGCGCGCCGCAGTCTGGTGCTGCTGAAGAACCAGAACGACACCCTGCCGCTGAAGAAAGACGCGAAAGTCGCCCTGGTCGGCCCGCTGGCCAAGGCGCCGATCGACATGATGGGCAGTTGGGCTGCCGCCGGGCGCCCTGCGCAGTCGGTGACCCTGTTCGACGGCATGAGTTCGGTGATCGGCGACAAGGCGAACCTGATCTACGCCCGTGGCGCCAACATCACCAGCGACAAGAAGGTCCTGGACTACCTGAACTTCCTCAACTTCGACGCGCCGGAAGTGGTCGATGACCCGCGTCCGGCCAACGTACTGATCGACGAAGCGGTGAAAGCCGCCAAGGACGCTGACGTGATCGTCGCAGCGGTGGGCGAGTCCCGTGGCATGTCCCACGAATCCTCGAGCCGTACCGACCTGAACATCCCGGAGAACCAGCGCGAGCTGATCCGCGCACTGAAAGCCACCGGCAAGCCGCTGGTGCTGGTATTGATGAACGGCCGGCCGCTGACCATCCTCGAAGAGAACCAGTCGGCTGACGCGATTCTGGAAACCTGGTTCAGTGGCACCGAGGGCGGCAACGCCATCGCTGACGTGCTGTTCGGCGACTACAACCCGTCGGGCAAACTGCCGGTGACCTTCCCGCGCTCCGTGGGCCAGATTCCGACCTATTACAACCACCTGAGCATTGGCCGGCCATTCACACCGGGCAAACCGGGCAACTACACCTCGCAGTATTTCGATGACACCACTGGTCCGCTGTTCCCGTTCGGTTATGGCCTGAGCTACACCAGCTTCGCCCTGAGCGACATGGCGCTGTCGTCGACAACGCTGAACGCCACCGGCAAGCTCGACGCCAGCGTCACGCTGAAGAACACCGGCAAACGTGACGGCGAAACCGTGGTGCAGCTGTACATTCAGGACGTCACCGGCTCGATGATCCGCCCGGTGAAAGAACTGAAGAACTTCCAGAAAATCATGCTCAAGGCCGGCGAACAGAAAGTCGTGCACTTCACCATCACCGAGGATGACCTGAAGTTCTACAACGCCCAGCTCAAATACGCGGCCGAGCCTGGCAAGTTCAACGTGCAGATCGGCCTGGATTCCCAGGAAGTGACGCAGCAGAGCTTCGAATTGCTGTAAGAACTGAAGCTACACAAAAAACCTGTGGGAGCTGGCTTGCCAGCTCCCACAGTGTTTTGGGGTGTTGCAACTAGCCGCGTCTATCGAGGATATTGACCACCACCCGATCCACCCATCCCCACACCCGCTGCTTCACCCGCCGCCACAACGGTCGGCGCTGCCATTCTTCCAGACTCACCTGCTGGCTCAGCCCGAAGTCCTTCACGAAACTCGCCTGCACTGCTGCCGTCAACGCCGGATCCAGCGCTTCCAGGTTCGCCTCCAGATTGAAGCGTAAATTCCAGTGATCGAAGTTGCATGAGCCGATGCTCACCCAATCGTCCACCAGCACCATTTTCAAATGCAGAAAGCACGGCTGGTATTCGAAGATCTGCACCCCGGCCTTGAGCAGTCGCGGGTAGTAACGATGCCCGGCGTAGCGCACAGAGGGGTGATCGGTGCGCGGGCCGGTCAGCAGCAGGCGCACATCGACGCCACGCGCGGCCGCTTTGCGCAGGGAGCGGCGAATTTTCCAGGTGGGCAGGAAGTACGGCGTGGCCATCCAGATGCGTTGCTGTCCGCTGTTCAAGGCGCGGAACAGTGATTGCAGAATGTCGCGATGCTGGCGGGCGTCGGCATACGCAACGCGGCCCATGCCCTCGCCCTTGTCCGGCACTCGTGGCAAACGCGGCAGACCGAAATGCGCGGCCGGTCTCCAGGCGCGGCGATAGCGGTTGGCGATCCATTGGCGGTCGAACAGTAATTGCCAGTCAATCACCAGCGGGCCGCTGATTTCCACCATCACCTCATGCCATTCACTGGTGGCGTGGCCCGGCGTCCAGAATTCATCGGTGACACCGGTCCCCCCCACCACTGCCAGACGCTGATCGACCAGCAACAGCTTGCGATGATCGCGGTAGAAATTGCCGACCCAGCGCCGCCAGTTCAGGCGATTATAGAAACGCAGCTCGACGCCGGCCTGGATCAGGCGCTGACGCAGATGCAGGGTAAACGCAAGGCTGCCGTAATCATCGAACAGGCACCGCACGCGCACCCCGCGCTCGGCCGCCAGCACCAGGGCTTGCACGATGGTTTCGGCACAGGCACCAGCCTCGACCAGATACAACTCAAGCTCGATCTGCTCCTGAGCGCCGGCAATCTGCTCGAGCATGCGCGGGAAAAATTGCGGGCCGTCGATCAACAACTCGAACCGGTTGCCGTCACGCCACGGAAACACCCCGCCGCGCATGTCAGCGCGCCGTGAAGATCAGCACCGCACCCACCGGCACCGACAGACTGATGGCCGACAGGTCGGCCAGTTTGCGCAAGGACTCCAGCCCCGGCGCCAGATCGAAATCCTCGGCGTTGATCACCAAGGGCTCCAGCGTGACCACTTGAAACCGGCGGTCATCGAGACGCGTTGCCAGCAGTTCGGCGGGATATTCGTGTTGTTTGCCGTGCAGGTTGACGGTTAGCGGCAAGCGCAACTCCAGCTGCGCGCCGGGGGCCAGATCGTTGATCGGCCGCAGGTCGATCTGGGTGGTGATGGTCGCTTCGGGGAATTGCTCGATCTGGAACAACTCTTTGCGCATGCGTTCATCACGCAGCGGGACGCCGCTGTTGATCGAGTCCAGCTCGACTTCGACTTCGGCGCGGCCATCCGGATCGACCTTGCCGTGCAACACCAGAAAGCGCTGCACTTCGGAGACGCTGGCGTTTTTCGTGCTGACGAACGAGAGCCGCGACGACTCGCCATCCAGGTACCAATTGGCCTGCGCCGGCAACGCGGCGGCGGCCAGCAACAGGCTGGACACGGTTGCAATGAGGGGGCGGTTGAACATTGAAGACTCGTGGGGGCAATAAACCTGCACGAACCTTAACCGCCCACGCAGTTATTGCAAACTGATCGCAGCAAATCTAACGATTGGTGAAAATCCCTGTGGGAGCTGGCTTGCCAGCGATAGCGCCAGGGCAGGCTATATCTCTGTTGACTGAAACACCGTCATCGCTGGCAAGCCAGCTCCCACAGGGTTATCTACTGCCTGGCGGATCGAGGGTTTCAGGGATCGAGGCGACAGCCCTGGCGCTCGCCCTGCCAGCGGGCGCTGTTGCTGCGACCCAGGCCGCTGACAGTGATGGTTTTGCTGGCGGCGTCATCGCTAAAGTGGCCGGTCGGCAGCCACTGTTTCACATAGCCATGGCAATACCCGACGTCGTTGCTCATCACATAACGGCACGAACAATATTCCTTGGCGGTGTAGGCGCTGATGATGTCCGGGAACGCCCATAGATTTTCACGCTCGTAGCCGATCCACCCAAGCAACGCGATCAGCAGCACCAGCAACAAGCGCTTCATGGCTGCACCGCCTTCAACACGCGTTTGAGCAATTCGTTGTGGCGGTAACTGCCATCACGATCATCGCCATAGCGCACGATCACCAGTTTTTCACTGGGAATCACGTACAGCGCCTGTCCCCAGTGGCCGAGGGCGGCGAAGGTGTCGGGAGGGGCGTCGGGCCACGGCGAGGCGGCGCCATCGGCCGGGCGATTGAGCCACCATTGGCCCCCGGGAACGGCTTCGTCCTGATGGGCCTTGTAACCGCTGAAGGGTTGACGGTTGAAGGCCAGCCAATCCTTGGGCAGCAATTGCCGATCCTTCCAGCGTCCATCGCGGGCCATCAACAGACCGACCCGCGCCAGATCCCGCGCCGTCAGATAAGCGTAGGACGACGCGACAAACGTGCCGGCGGCATCGGTTTCCCACACGGCGTGGCGGATGTCCAGGGGTTCGAACAACGCCGTCCACGGGTAGTCCGGATAACGTTGCGCGCCGACGATGTTTTTCAAGGCGGCGGCGAGCAGGTTGCTGTCGCCGCTGGAGTAACGGAACGCCTGCCCCGGTTCGGCATAGGCTGCGTGATCGGCGCTGAACGCCGCCATGTCTTGATGACCACGGGTGTAGAGCATCGCCACCACCGAGGATTTCAGCGGTGCGTACTCGTAGTCTTCCTGCCAGTCGATGCCTGAGGCCCAGTGCAGCAGGTCGGCGATTTTGATCGTCGGGTGTTTTTCCAGCGGTGGGTAAAACTGCACGGCCGGGTTTTCGAGTTTGAACAGGCCTTCGCCGTACGCCACGCCGAGGACGGTGGCCATCAGGCTTTTGCTGATCGACCAGGTCAGGTGCGGAGTTTGTTCGGTGGTCGGGCCGGCGTAGCGTTCGTAGATGATCTGGCCATCGCGGACGATCAACAAGGCATCGGTGCGGACGCCCTGGCGGGTGCTGTCATCGCGGGACGGGAAGGCGTAACGCTCCAAGGCCTCGACAGCCGGGCCGGTGATCTTCGGGCCGATTGGCCATTGTTCGCCGGGCCATGGTTCGGCTTGAACGGTGAAGCAGATCAGCAGCAGAAACAGCGACAGGCCTTTGCACATGACGAGGGCTCTTGGGGATAACCTGCTGAGACTAGTCGGGGCTCATGACAAATTTGAGATTTTGCTGTCCATGAGATCGCCATCGCTGGCAAGCCAGCGATGGGGCCAGTCAGGACACCGCCAAAGCCTTGGCCAAGCGCTTGGCCCGAGCCCCCGCCGCCAATTGCATCACCCCCTGATCGCGCTGCCACATCTGCGCCCACTCCGGATTGCCCTCGGCCAACGCCTGATCGATCTCGGGTTTGAGCGCATCAAACTGCGCAAACAACCCGCCCAGCAACACATGCCCGGCGGGATTGTTCGGCGGCTGCCGACTCGCTTCGGCACACCCGGCCAACAGCGCCAGCAAGCGCAATTGCAGGGTCTGCGGCCAGTCGCTGTCCTGGCCGACGCCGTACAGCCACGCGGTCATCGCGCTCAGGACATAGACATCTTCAAGGGTACGAAACGGTTTGACGTAAGCATCCCAGCCATCACCCGCGAGCAACTCGCACAACGCACCATTCAGCTGCAAACGGCCATGACTGATGTCGGGCATCAACGGTAGCGCCGGCAGTTTTTCCACGCTCACGCCGGGTTCACCGGGATAGACCACGGCCAGACTCAGACGCGGCGTTTCACCGGGTTCCTCACTGCGTGCCGCGATCAACAACCAGTCGGCAGCATCGCCGGCAGTGACGAAATCCTTGCGCCCGCTCAGGCGCAAATCCGTCAGCCGGGTCTGCATGTCTGCCGGGCGCAGGCTGCGCTGTTCGGTCGCACACAATGCACCGAGGCTCAGTGGCGCGCTCGGCCACAACATCCTCAGCGCCGCCTGATAACCGACCAGAAACGCCAGCCCCGGCGTCGCCATCCGCCGTGCGCCGGCCACCGCCAATTCAAACGGTGTGACGTTGCCCAGTTGATGCAACAACGTCGCAAAACCCTCCGCAAGGTCAGGGGCGGCGGGCAATCGTTCACGGTTTTGCAGCAGAGCGGGCCAGGGCATAAGAGGCTCCTTGTGGGCTGTCATATAAGCATCACCGAACGTTCATGGCGATGACACCGGGGCTACATAGCCTGACTTTGCACAACACGGCTGCATAAAGAAAGTCGATCGGCTGCAACCCACGACGGGTTAAAGGCCCGTACGGAGATTCACAATGACTCAAATCGCCCGCATCAGCGACACCGGCAATGAACGCCGCCTGCAAGCCGAACGCCTGATCGGCGCCGAGGCTCTGCAGCAAGCCCAGGCCCTGCGCTTCAACGTCTTCAGCGGCGAGTTCAACGCCAAACTGAAAGGCGCGGAACTGGGTCTGGACATGGATGACTATGATGTTCACTGCAGCCACATCGGTGTGCGTGACTTGAACACCGGCCGTTTGGTCGCGACCACCCGCCTGCTCGATCACACCGCCGCCAGCAGCCTGGGCAAGTTCTACAGCGAAGAAGAATTCAGCCTGCATGGCCTGGCGCATCTGCAAGGCCCGATTCTGGAAATCGGCCGCACCTGCGTCGACCCGGCCTACCGCAACGGCGGCACCATCGCCGTGCTCTGGGGTGAACTGGCGGAAGTGTTGAATCAGGGCGGTTACAGCTACTTGATGGGTTGCGCGAGCATTCCGATGCAGGACGGCGGTATCCAGGCCCACGCGATCATGCAGCGCCTGCGCGAACGTTATCTGTGCACCGAAAACCTGCGCGCCGAGCCGAAGAACCCGCTGCCGACGCTGGACATCCCGTCCAACGTGATCGCCGAAATGCCGCCCCTGCTCAAGGCTTATATGCGTCTGGGCGCGAAGATCTGCGGCGAGCCGTGCTGGGACGAAGACTTCCAGGTTGCCGACGTGTTTATCCTGCTCAAGCGCGACGAACTCTGCCCGCGCTACGCCAAGCACTTCAAGGCGGCGGTGTGATGAGCCGGTTGCGGGTGTACGCGCGAATCGCGCGAGTGTTGCTGGTGGTGGCTCTGGGCTTGACCATGGCCAGTGTCTTTGGCGTGTTCGAACGGATTGGCCTGGCGCATTCAATGGAGCGTCGCCAGCGCTGGTCGCGCTTTTTCATGGCGCGTCTGAGCAATGCCCTGCCCTTTCGCGTGACCGTGCACGGCGAGCTGCCAAAGCAGCCGATGCTGTGGGTCAGCAACCATGTGTCGTGGACCGACATTCCCTTGCTGGGCATGCTGACGCCGCTGTCGTTTCTGTCCAAGGCCGAAGTGCGCACCTGGCCGGTGGCCGGCTGGCTGGCGGCCAAGGCCGGCAGTCTGTTCATCCGTCGCGGTTCGGGCGACAGCCAGTTGATCCGCAAGCAGATGACCCGTCACCTGCAAACCGATCATGCGCTGCTGATGTTCCCGGAAGGCACCACCACCGACGGCCGCTCGCTGCGGACCTTCCATGGGCGCCTGTTGTCGGCGGCGATTGATTCGCAAGTGATGCTGCAACCGGTGGCGATCCGTTATCTGCGCGATGGCGAAATCGACGCGCTGGCGCCGTTCATTGGTGACGACGATTTGCTCTCGCATCTGATGCGCCTGTTCAGCCACGATTGCGGTGACGTAGAAGTGCACCTGCTCAAGCCGATTGCCTGCCAGGGTCGTGAGCGTGCGGCATTGGCGTTTGAAGCGCAGCAGGCGGTGCAGAAGGCGTTGTTTGGTGAGGTGGCGAAACCTGCTGAACCACGTCGTGCCGGCGAGCTGATCGCCGCCTGAAGCACATTTCCCGAAATCGACAAATGACCCTGTGGGAGCGGGCTTGCCCGCTCCCACAGGGATCCAGGTTTATTGGTCGAAGCGTGCGAAGTCCTGAAGTTGCGGGTAGAACAACCGGAAGTCTTCGCTCAATGGCTCATACAACCGCCGCAATTCCTGCATCGCCCCCGCCAGTTCTTCCGGCCGAGTCAACCGCCGCGAGATCCCGCGCAATACCTGCTCCAGCACTTCAAACTCCTGATACGAGCCCAGCCAGTCATTGGCGACCATGTGCGGGGCAATCTTCGCCAGTCGCTCGGGCAATTGCGGTTCACGGGACAGCACCCGGTACACATCTGCGGTGAAGTGCTCCAGCGGCTGATCGGCATACAGCGTCCAGTCCCGCGCCAGGCAATGATCAAAAAACACATCGAGGACGATCCCGGCATAACGCCGGCGGGTCTGGGTAAAGCGCCCGAGGGCGGTGTCCACCAACGGATGACGATCGGTAAATACGTCAATCCGTCGATGCAGTTGAATGGCCGCCTCGACCTCCGGAGCGAACTGCCCTTGCAGCCGGCCTTTGACGAAGTCGCCATAGAGACTGCCGAGTAATTGGCCGGGACGCTGGCCACCGAGGTGCAAATGTGCGAGATAGTTCATGGGCGCAGCTTAGCACTGCGTCCTGCAATCAACACCCCATGTATCGTTATAACCCGATATACCGATTTATGCTGAGTTCAGATCAAAATCATATTGGTGTATCGCGAACTAACGATTTAAAGTTCGCCTCATCGCGATATAGCGTTGTACACACACGAGCACCCTGCCATGAACCTTGACCTCGACGAAATAATAAAAGCCCTGGCGCACCCAGTACGGCGAGACATCCTCAACTGGCTGAAAGACCCGAAAGGCGAGTTCCCGGAACAGTTGCACAACCACGAGTACGGCATCTGCGCCGGGCAGATCGATCAGCGCTGCGGCCTGTCGCAATCGACTGTCTCGGCACACCTGGCAACGTTGCAACGCGCCGGTCTGATCAGCAGCCAGAAGGCCGGTCAATGGCACTTTTTCAAACGTAACGAGGACGTGATCCAGGCGTTCCTCAGCACCCTCAGTAAAGAGCTCTGACCCTTAACGTCAGCCAGCCGACAAGGAAACCTGCATGCCCCTCTCGCTACTCATACTCGCCTTGAGCGCCTTCGCCATCGGCACCACCGAGTTCGTCATCATGGGCCTGCTGCCCGATGTGGCGGCCGACCTCGGTGTGTCGATCCCCGGCGCCGGCTGGCTGGTGACCGGCTACGCCCTCGGCGTGGCCATCGGTGCACCGTTCATGGCCCTGGCCACGGCAAAACTGCCACGCAAGGCTGCACTGGTCGCGTTGATGGGCATCTTTATTGTCGGCAACCTGCTCTGCGCCATCGCCAGTGACTACAACGTACTGATGTTTGCCCGCGTGATCACTGCGCTGTGCCACGGTGCCTTCTTCGGTATCGGTTCGGTGGTGGCGGCCAATCTGGTGCCGGCGAACAAACGCGCTTCGGCCGTGGCCCTGATGTTCACCGGCCTGACCCTGGCCAACGTCCTCGGCGTGCCGCTGGGCACCGCACTGGGTCAGGAAGCCGGCTGGCGTTCGACCTTCTGGGCCGTGACCGTCATCGGTGTGATCGCACTGATCGGCCTGATCCGCTTCCTGCCGGCCAAGCGTGACGAGGAAAAACTCGACATGCGCGCCGAACTCGCCGCCCTCAAAGGCGCCGGTATCTGGCTGTCGCTGAGCATGACCGCGCTGTTCGCCGCCTCGGTGTTCACCCTGTTCACTTACGTGGCGCCGCTGCTCGGCGAAGTCACCGGCGTGTCGCCCCGTGGCGTGACCTGGACGCTGATGCTGATCGGCCTGGGCCTGACGGTCGGCAACATCATCGGCGGCAAGCTGGCCGACAAAGGCATGGCCGCCACGCTGATCGGCGTATTCATCGCCATGGCCGTGGTCTCCACCGTGCTGACCTGGACCAGCGTCGCGCTGATCCCGACAGAAATCACCCTGTTCCTCTGGGCCACCGCCTGTTTCGCCGCCGTGCCGGCACTGCAAGTCAACGTGGTGACCTTCGGCAAAGCGGCACCGAACCTGGTTTCGACCCTGAACATCGGCGCGTTCAACGTCGGCAATGCCCTTGGCGCCTGGGTCGGCGGCACCGTCATCGCGCACGGCTACGGCCTGACCAGCGTGCCGCTCGCAGCCGCCGCGCTGGCAGTGCTCGCCCTGCTGGTGACCCTGATTACTTTCCGTCAGAACGGCAACGCCGATCTGGCCCCGGCAACCAACTGATTAACTTTTACTTATGAGGGTTGTAGACATGGCAACTATTTTTGATCCGATCAAACTCGGCGACGTCGAACTGGCCAACCGCATCATCATGGCCCCGCTGACTCGCTGCCGCGCCGACGAAGGCCGTGTGCCTAACGCGCTGATGGCCGAGTACTACGTACAACGCGCCTCTGCCGGCCTGATCCTGTCCGAAGCCACCTCGGTGACACCGATGGGCGTCGGTTACCCGGACACCCCGGGTATCTGGTCCAATGACCAGGTGCGTGGCTGGGCCAACGTGACCAAGGCCATTCACGCGGCCGGCGGCAAGATCTTCCTGCAACTGTGGCACGTTGGCCGTATCTCCCACGAGTCGTACCTGAACGGTGAAACCCCGGTTGCGCCGAGCGCGATCCAGCCTAAAGGTCACGTCAGCCTGGTGCGTCCAATGGCTGACTACCCAACCCCGCGCGCTCTGGAAACCGCTGAAATCGCCGACATCGTCGACGCTTACCGCACCGGTGCCGAAAACGCCAAGGCTGCTGGTTTCGACGGCGTGGAAATCCACGGTGCCAACGGTTACCTGCTCGACCAGTTCCTGCAAAGCAGCACCAACCAGCGTACCGACCTCTACGGCGGCTCCCTGGAAAACCGCGCCCGTCTGCTGCTGGAAGTGACTGACGCGGCGATCGAAGTCTGGGGCGCTGGCCGCGTCGGTGTGCACCTGGCACCGCGCGCCGATTCCCACGACATGGGCGATGACAACCTGGCGGAAACCTTCACCTACGTCGCCCGTGAGCTGGGCAAACGCGGTATCGCGTTCATCTGCTCCCGCGAGAAAGAAGGCGCCGACAGCCTCGGCCCACAACTGAAGGAAGCCTTCGGTGGCCCGTACATCGCCAACGAACGTTTCACCAAAGACAGCGCCAACGCCTGGCTGGCGGCTGGCAAGGCAGATGCCGTGGCCTTCGGCGTGCCGTTCATCGCCAACCCGGATCTGCCGGCACGCCTGAAGGCGGATGCGCCGTTGAACGAGGCGCGTCCAGAGCTGTTCTACGCCAAAGGCCCGATCGGCTACATCGACTACCCGACTCTGTAAGCCGTAAGGTTGGAAGACAAAAGCCCCCGACTCGTGAGAGCCGGGGGCTTTTTTGTTCGCCTGAAGATTGATTGGGTGGCTGAGTACGTGGCCCCTCACCCCCGCCCCTCTCCCAAGGGCGAGGGAGCAGATCTGTGTGCTTTTCAAATCTGGAGTTCGGCCCTGATATCTCAGGTCGGTGTAACTCGAATGAACAACACGGTCAGTCACCTCTCCCTCTGGGAGAGGGTTAGGGTGAGGGCAGCAGCCAACACTTGTTCACACAGAAGACACAAATTCCCTACAAAATGCGTAGCTCTCTACGTATAAACTCCCTGCCGCGAACGTATATAAAAGCCGGCCAATTGACATAGGCTGTGCCAATTACGCATTTTGTTTCATTTGCGCAGGCTGGGGCTCAGGCGCAGCATATCCAACCCTGTATCGACCCAACGCTCGGCCTCGGCATGCAGCTCAAAGCTGTCCGGCGCCAGAAGCCATCCATACAGGAGGCCATCAATATAGCCATGAATACTGATGGCCGCACGGGCGGTGTCGAGATCTTCCGGCAACTGGCCGCGATTGACCGCATTACGCAAGGTCAGCGCGATGCGCTCATTGCAATCGAGACTGACTTCCCGGCGCTGCTGACGCAGATCGCACATTTCATCGGTGAACTCGCACTTATGAAACAGAATTTCGTTGATACGCCGGGTTTTCGGGTCCAGCGCAACTTGATGAAACAAATGAATCAGCAATTGGCGCATGCAGCCCAGCGGATCCAGCTCATCCTCACTTTCACTGGCCCGAGCCAGCTCATCCAGCGGTTCCCGCAAGGAGTCGAGCATGGCCTGTACCAGATCGGCCTTGTTGCTGAAGTGCCAATAAATAGCACCGCGCGTGACGCCGGCCAACGCCGCAATATCCGCCAGGGTGGTGCGCGCAACGCCCCTTTCATAAAAAGCTTTCTCCGCCGCTTCCAGAATCTGGCTACGGGTTTCTTGAGCTTCCTCTTTGGTACGACGGACCATGGCAGTAAAACCTCAAACAGGATGTTTCAGGGATGGCTGAATATCCGCTGAATAAAGAGGGGGCGATCTCTCGTGAATCGGCTCCCCGGCCTACAATTTCAAACCTTGCGACGCGTTTTGTAACAGGGTGGGTACAACGCCAAGGTGTTTACAAACAACCATGAACGTAAGTATATTCCTTAGCAAGCTACTTATCCACCCGGAAGCCGTTTTTTACCCTTCCACACTTCTTGTGCGTTTTTCGCGCGCCTGACCCGAGGATTTTCATGCAATTCAAGCCAGCTGTTACCGCTCTGGTCACTGCCGTCGCCCTGGCATCGCTGCTCAGCGGATGTAAAAAGGAAGAAGCGGCTCCAGCCGCTCCGCCTCCTCAGGTCGGCGTCGTCACCCTGCAACCACAAGCGTTCACCCTCACGTCCGAACTGCCGGGGCGCACCAGTGCGTACCGCATTGCTGAAGTTCGACCGCAGGTCAACGGCATCATCCTCAAGCGTCTGTTCAAGGAAGGCGGCGACGTCAAAGCCGGCCAGCAGCTGTATCAGATTGACCCGGCGGTCTATGAAGCGACCCTGAAAAGCGCCGAAGCCAGCCTGCGTTCGACCAAGTCGATCTCCGACCGCTACAAGCAACTGGTCGATGAGCAGGCCGTGAGCCGTCAGGAATACGACACCGCCGTGTCCAACCGTATGGAATCGGAAGCGGCGTTGCAGAGCGCACAGATCAACGTGCGTTACACCAAGGTGTACGCGCCGATCTCCGGGCGAATCGGCCGCTCTTCGGTCACCGAAGGTGCCTTGGTGAGCAATGGTCAAACCGACGCCATGGCCGTGATCCAGCAATTGGACCCGATCTACGTTGACGTCACCCAGTCCTCGGTGGAGCTGCTGGAGCTGCGCCGCGAACTGGAAAGCGGTCGTCTGCAAAAGGCTGGCGACAACGCCGCCACCGTCAAACTGACCCTGGAAGACGGCAGCCAATACAAGCTCGACGGTAAGCTGGAATTCTCCGAAGTGTCGGTCGACCAGACCACCGGTTCGGTGACCCTGCGCGCCGTGTTCCCGAACCCGGATCACACCCTGTTGCCAGGCATGTTCGTCCACGCCCAGTTGCAGGCAGGTGTGAACAGCGCAGCTATCCTCGCTCCGCAGCAAGGCGTGACCCGTGACCTCAAAGGCACGCCGACCGCACTGGTCGTCGGCCCGGACAACAAAGTCGAGTTGCGTCAGTTGAAGGCCAGCCGCACTGTCGGCAGCCAGTGGCTGATCGAAGACGGTTTGAAGGCCGGCGATCGCCTCATCACCGAAGGGCTGCAATTCGTCAAACCGGGCGTCGAGGTCAAACCGACCGAAGCGACCAACGTCGGCACCAAAAACCCGGCCCCCGCTCAGGCAGCTGACAAAGCCGCTGGCGGCAAAGGGGAGTAACTCATGTCGAAATTTTTTATCGACCGTCCGATTTTCGCCTGGGTAATCGCCCTGGTGATCATGCTGGTCGGGGCACTCTCGATCCTGAAACTGCCGATCAACCAGTACCCGAGCATTGCGCCTCCGGCCATCGCGATCTCCGTGACCTACCCGGGCGCTTCGGCGCAAACCGTGCAGGACACCGTGGTCCAGGTGATCGAGCAGCAGCTCAACGGTATCGACAACCTGCGTTATGTGTCCTCGGAAAGTAACTCCGACGGCAGCATGACCATCACCGCGACCTTCGAGCAAGGCACCAACTCCGACACCGCGCAGGTTCAGGTTCAGAACAAGCTGAACCTGGCCACCCCGCTGCTGCCGCAGGAAGTGCAGCAACAAGGTATCCGCGTCACCAAGGCAGTGAAAAACTTCCTCCTGGTGATCGGCGTGGTGTCGCGTGACGGCAGCATGACCAAGGACGACTTGTCCAACTACATCGTGTCGAACATGCAGGACCCGATCTCGCGGACCGCCGGTGTCGGTGACTTCCAGGTCTTCGGTGCCCAGTACGCGATGCGCATCTGGCTCGACCCGGCCAAGTTGAACAACTTCAACCTGACCCCGATCGACGTGAAGACTGCCATCGCGGCGCAGAACGTCCAGGTCTCGTCTGGCCAGCTCGGCGGCTTGCCTGCCGTGCAGGGTCAGCAACTGAACGCGACGATCATCGGCAAAACCCGTCTGCAAACGGCCGAGCAGTTCAAAGAGATTCTGCTCAAGGTCAACAAGGACGGCTCGCAGGTTCGCCTCAAAGACGTCGCCGACGTCGGCCTCGGTGGTGAGAACTACGCGATCAGCGCCCAGTTCAACGGCAGCCCGGCTTCCGGCCTGGCAGTCAAACTGGCCAACGGCGCCAACGCCCTCGACACCGCCAAGGCCCTGCGTAATACCATCGACAGCCTGAAGCCGTTCTTCCCGCCAGGCATGGAAGTGGTGTTCCCGTACGACACCACGCCGGTGGTGACCGAGTCGATCAAGGGTGTGGTTGAAACCCTGGTCGAAGCGATCGTGCTGGTGTTCCTGGTGATGTTCCTGTTCCTGCAAAATTTCCGCGCCACGGTCATCACCACAATGACCGTGCCGGTGGTACTGCTCGGTACGTTCGGCATCCTCGCCGCCGCCGGTTTCAGCATCAACACCCTGACCATGTTCGGCATGGTGCTGGCCATCGGCTTGCTGGTGGACGACGCCATCGTCGTGGTGGAAAACGTCGAACGGGTGATGAGCGAGGAAGGCCTGTCACCGAAGGAAGCGACCAAAAAATCCATGGGCCAGATCCAGGGGGCCCTGGTCGGTATCGCCCTGGTGCTGTCGGCGGTACTGTTGCCGATGGCGTTCTTCGGCGGCTCAACCGGGGTGATCTACAAGCAGTTCTCCATCACCATCGTTTCGGCCATGGCGTTGTCGGTACTGGTTGCCCTGATCTTTACCCCTGCGCTGTGCGCCACCATGCTCAAGCCGATTCCCCATGGCGAGCACGGCATACCGAAAAAAGGCTTCTTCGGCTGGTTCAACCGTGGATTCGACCGCAGCGTCAAAAGCTACGAACGAGGCGTGGGCAATATCCTGCGTCACAAGGCCCCGTACCTGCTGGCTTACGTGATCATCTTCGTAGGGATGATCTGGCTGTTCCTGCGCATACCGTCCTCCTTCCTGCCGGAAGAAGACCAAGGCGTACTGTTTGCCCAGGTGCAGACACCGGCCGGTTCCAGTGCCCAGCGCACGCAGGTGGTCGTGGATGAAATGCGTGAGTTCCTGCTGCGTCCGAGCAAGGATGGCGGCGAAGGTGACGCGGTCTCGTCGGTGTTCACCGTCACCGGCTTCAACTTCGCCGGCCGTGGTCAGAGTTCGGGTATGGCGTTCATCATGCTCAAGCCGTGGCACGAGCGGAACGCCGACAACAGCGTGTTCAAACTCGCCGCCCGTGCCCAGCAGCACTTCTTCAGTTTCCGCGATGCAATGGTGTTTGCCTTCGCCCCGCCTGCGGTTCTGGAATTGGGTAACGCCACCGGATTCGACGTGTTCCTGCAGGACCGTGCCGGTATCGGCCATGATCAACTGATGGCCGCTCGCAACCAGTTCCTCGGCATGGCAGCGCAAAGCAAAGTGCTGTCGCAGGTGCGTCCAAACGGTCTGAACGACGAGCCGCAGTTCCAGCTCGAAATCGATGACGAGAAGGCCAGTGCACTGGGTATCACCATCAGCGACATCAACAACACCCTGTCGATTGCGCTGGGCAGTAGCTACGTCAACGACTTCATCGACCGCGGTCGCGTGAAGAAGGTGTATGTCCAGGGCCAGCCGGATTCGCGGATGAGCCCGGAAGACCTGAAGAAGTGGTACGTGCGCAATGCCTCCGGCACCATGGTTCCGTTCTCGGCGTTCGCCAAGGGTGAGTGGATCTACGGGTCGCCGAAGCTGTCGCGTTACAACGGCGTGGAAGCGATGGAAATCCTCGGGGCCCCGGCACCGGGCTACTCCACCGGTGAAGCGATGGCTGAAGTCGAGGCAATCGCTGCCAAGCTGCCTAAAGGTGTCGGTATTTCCTGGACCGGACTGTCCTATGAGGAACGTCTGGCAGGCTCGCAGGCTCCGGCGCTGTTTGCGCTGTCGTTGCTGATGGTATTCCTGTGTCTGGCGGCGCTGTACGAGAGCTGGTCGATCCCGATCGCCGTTGTGCTCGTAGTGCCGTTGGGGATTATCGGGGCATTGCTCGCCACCAGCCTGCGCGGCCTGTCCAACGACGTGTACTTCTTGGTGGGTCTGTTGACCACCATTGGTCTGGCGGCGAAAAACGCTATTCTGATCGTCGAGTTCGCCAAGGAGCTGCACGAGCAGGGTAACAGCCTGATCGACTCCGCAGTCGAAGCGTGCCGCATGCGTCTTCGCCCGATCATCATGACGTCCCTGGCGTTCATTCTGGGCGTCGTGCCACTGGCCATCTCCACCGGGGCCGGCTCGGGTAGCCAGCATGCCATCGGTACTGTGGTAATCGGCGGTATGATCACCGCCACGATCCTGGCGATCTTCTGGGTCCCACTGTTCTTCGTCACGGTTTCGTCCCTCGGCCAGCGCAAAATCGCCGACCAGGACGAGACGACTGAAACCCCTAAAGAGGCTGGCCAATGAGCAAGTCGCTACTCTCCATCGCAGTCGCCGCCTTCGTGCTGAGCGGTTGCTCGCTGATCCCCGATTATCAGCAGCCTGAAGCACCGGTTGCGGGCCAGTACCCGCAGGGCCCGGCGTACTCGCCGGCCCAGGCTCCGGCGCAAGCGGCTGCCGAGCAAGGCTGGAAGCAGTTTTTCCATGACCCGGCCCTGCAACAGCTGATCCAGGTCGCCCTGGAAAACAACCGCGACCTGCGTGTCGCGGCGCTGAACATCGACGCCTATGCGGCTCAATACCGCATCCAGCGTGCCGATCTGTTTCCGGCGGTGTCGGCCAATGCCAACGGCAGCCGTCAGCGGGTTCCGGCCCGTGCCTCGCAGACCGGTGAAGCGTCGATCAGCAGCTCCTACTCCGCTACCGTCGGCATCAGTGCCTACGAACTCGACTTGTTCGGTCGCGTTCGCAGCCTGAGCGAACAAGCGTTGCAACAATACTTCGCCACCGAAGAAGCACGGCGCAGTACCCAGATCAGTCTGGTGGCCAGCGTGGCCAACGCCTACCTGACCTGGCAAGCGGACAAGGAACTGCTCAAGCTGACGCAGGACACCCTCGGTGCCTTCGAGGAAAGCTACAAGCTGACCAGCCGCAGCAACGAAGTCGGCGTGGCTTCGGCACTCGACCTGGCGCAGTCGCGTACTTCCGTGGAAAACGCCCGGGCCCAACTGGCGCGTTATACCCGCCAGGTCGCGCAGGACGAAAACAGCCTGACCCTGCTGCTCGGCACCGGCATCCCGGCCAACCTGCAAGGGGCGAAGCCGCTGTCGGATGACCTGCTCAGCGACGTACCGGCCGGTCTGCCATCGGACTTGCTGCAACGTCGTCCGGACATCCTGCAAGCCGAGTACAACCTGAAGGCGGCCAACGCCAACATCGGCGCGGCCCGTGCCGCGTTCTTCCCGAGCATCAGCCTGACCGCCAACGCGGGTAGCTTGAGCCCGGACCTGTCCGGTCTGTTCAAGGGTGGTTCGGGGACGTGGCTGTTCCAGCCGCAGATCAACCTGCCGATCTTCAACGCCGGCAGCCTGCGCGCCAGCCTCGACTACGCCAAGATCCAGAAGGACATTGGCGTGGCGAACTACGAGAAGTCGATTCAGACCGCCTTCCAGGAAGTCGCCGACGGCCTGGCGGCACGCCAGACCTACACCGAGCAGTTGCAGGCGCAGCGTGACTTCGTCGCGGCCAACCAGGATTACTACCGCCTGGCCGAGCGTCGTTACCGCATCGGTGTCGACAGCAACCTGACCTTCCTCGATGCCCAGCGTCAGCTGTTCAGTGCGCAACAGTCACTGATCACCGACCGCCTCGCGCAGCTGACCAGTGCGGTCAACCTGTACAAGGCCTTGGGCGGCGGCTGGAATGCGCAGACCGCGCAGAACGAAGCGCTGAAAGAAGAAGCACCGAAGATGAAGCTGTTCTGATCATCTTCAGGTGAAAACAGGAAGCCCACCGATTGGTGGGCTTTTTGTTGCCTGTCAAAACGCTGTGGTGTCCGACCCGGCCCCATCGCTGGCAAGCCAGCTCCCACAGATTTATCTGGGGGTCTGCAAATGTGTGTTCACTGAAGATCCTTGTGGGAGCTGGCTTGCCAGCGATGGGGCCTTATCAACCCCCACAAAACCCGGCAGAATCTTGCGTTCGATAATCGCCCAAAACCCGCTTTCCCCGATTGAAACTCGCCCTTCGCGCCCCGCACCATTCGCTCCACAAAACCAATAACAACAGGTTCGATACCATGCTCCCGCGCCCTGCTCCGTCCGGCTGATCGCTCGCCGCTTCATCCCCAAAAAAATGCAACTTCGTAACTGCCCCGAGAACGGCGGCAACGGATTTCGTTCGACCCCAAAAAATAACAAGAGACCCTGCGATGACCCATCCCATTGCGCCGTATGCAATTCCCGGCCTGATCGCCCTGACACTGGCTGGCGCGGCCCTGCCCGTAGCGGCCGAAGAAGCCGGTTTCATCGAAGGGGCAAAGGTCAACCTCAACCTGCGCAACTTCTACATCAACCGCAACTTCACCAACCCGACCAAGGCCCAGGGCAAGGCTGAAGAATGGACGCAGAGCTTCATCCTCGACGCCAAATCCGGCTTCACCCAAGGCACCGTCGGCTTCGGCATGGACGTACTCGGTTTGTACTCGGTGAAGCTCGATGGCGGTAAAGGCACCGGCGGCACGCAACTGCTGCCGCTGGATCACGACGGCCGTCCGGCAGACAACTTCGGTCGCACCAACGTCGCGTTCAAGGCCAAGCTGTCGCAGACCGAAATCAAGGTCGGCGAATGGATGCCGGTACTGCCGATCCTGCGCTCCGACGACGGCCGTTCGCTGCCGCAAACCTTCCGTGGCGGGCAGATCACCTCGAAGGAAATCGACGGCTTGACCCTCTACGGCGGGCAGTTCCGCGCCAACAGTCCGCGCGACGACAGCAGCATGAGCGACATGTCGATGACCGGCAAAGCGGCGTTCACTTCCGATCGCTTCAACTTCCAGGGTGGTGAATACGTTTTCAACGACAAACGCACGCAGATCGGCCTGTGGAACGCCGAGCTCAAGGACATCTACAGCCAGCAATACGTCAACCTGATTCACAGCCAGCCACTCGGCGACTGGACGCTGGGGGCCAACCTCGGGTTCTTCTATGGCAAGGATGACGGCAGCGCCCGCGCCGGTGACCTCGATAACAAAACCTGGTCCGGAATGTTCTCGGCCCGCTACGGCGGCAACACCTTTTACCTCGGCCTGCAGAAACTCACCGGCGACAGCGCCTGGATGCGCGTCAACGGCACCAGTGGCGGCACCCTGGCCAACGACAGCTACAACGCCAGCTACGACAACGCGCAGGAACGCTCCTGGCAATTGCGCCATGACTACAACTTCGCCGCCATGGGCATTCCCGGCCTGACGCTGATGAACCGCTATATCAGCGGCGACAACGTACACAGCGGAACCATCACCGACGGCAAGGAATGGGGGCGCGAATCGGAACTCGGTTACACCGTGCAAAGCGGCACGCTCAAGGACCTGAACGTGCGGTGGCGCAACTCGACCATGCGTCGCGATTTCAGCAACAACGAGTTCGACGAGAATCGCCTGATCGTCAGCTATCCGATCAGCCTGCTCTAACCCCTTGCAGGAGTGAACCTGCGCACGAAGGCGGCATACCAGCCAACACTGTTGGTGACTGATCTACCGCCCTTGCGAGCAGGCTCACTCCTACAGGGTCGGTGCCATCCGTCAGGATCTGTGGCACATCGCGAGGCCTCGGATAAAGTAAGAAAAACCTGAAGGACTCAGGCGCCACACTCACCCGCTTCCGCTACCCATAGTTGTTGGTCCTCAAGATTTGGCCAGATTGTCATCGGAAGACACTGCTGATCATCGGAGGACCACCTCATGGTCACCCGTTTCTACACCGTGCCCGACTGGGACGCCAAGGCGTACCAGCAGTTTTCCCGCCACCGGCAACGCCCGGTCAACGAATTGCTCGACCGTGTCGAACTGGACGACCCCAAATGCATTTACGACCTCGGTTGCGGCACCGGCATTGCCACGCAACTGCTGGCCGAACGCTGGCCGAGTGCGCAGTTGCATGGCGTCGACAGTTCCGCACAGATGCTCGAAGAGGCGCGTTGCCTGCCAATCAGCGCACTGTGGAAACAATGCGACCTGCTCGACTGGCAACCTGAACAACCGGCCGACCTGCTGCTCGCGGCGGCGGTGTTGCACTTGATCGGTGACCACGAACAGTTGCTGCCCCGTTTGCTGGGCCATCTCAGCCCCGGCGGCTGTCTGGCGGCGCATATGCCGGACTGGCGCGATGCGTTGTGGTATCGCCTGATGCTCGACACGCTTGAGGACTCGGGCCCAGGCCACACGCCCTTGGGCACTGCGCAATTGCGCCAGCGCATGGCCGCGCGACCGTTGCTGTCGCTGGAAGATTACTACCGCTTGCTGGCGCCACTGACCACGTCGCTGGATATCTGGGAAACCGAACAACTGCAGGTGGTGGACGGCAAGTCGCCGATTTATGACTGGGTAAAGGTGTCGGCGCTGCGGTCGGTGATGCAGGCGCTGAACTCAGAGGAACAGGCGCGGTTTATCTACCACTTCATGATGCGCGTGCATGCGCATTATCCGCAGGAGAAAAACGGCAATACGCTGTTTCCGTTCAAGCGGATTTTCATTGTGGCCAGGGTTTAATTCATCAAGGCACCTAACGCTATCGCTGGCAAGCCAGCTCCCACAGCAATGTTCAGTGAACACCATTTTTGTGTACACCCGAAAACCTGTGAGAGCCGGCTTGCCAGCGATGGCGCCATTATTCCCGGGATTCGACGCCTAGCTCATCCCAAACCGATTCGGCCAGATGGAACGTCGCATTGGCCGCCGGAATCCCGCAATAAATCGCACTCTGCATGATCACTTCCTTGATCTCGCTACGGCTCACGCCGTTATTGGCCGCCGCCCGCAGGTGCAGTTTCAGTTCGCCCTCGCGGTTCATGCCAATCAGCATGGCGATGGTGATCAGGCTGCGGGTATGCCGCGGCAACCCCGGTCGCGTCCAGATATCGCCCCAGGCGTGGCGGGTGATCATTTCCTGAAACTCCGAGTTGAACTCGGTCAGGGTGGTGAGGCTGCGATCGACATGCGCATCGCCCAGCACCGCACGGCGAACCTGCATGCCCTCGTCGTAACGTTGTTTCTCGTCCACAAACACTTCCTCACTGAGCCTGCAAAAACGCCAGCACGCGATCACTGAAATCCGCACCGGCCTGCACGTTGGACAAATGCGCCGCATAGAACTCGGCGTACTCGGCGCCGCGCACATGTGCCTGAATGAAATGCCCGCCGGACGGCGGTGTCACCGCATCTTCGGTGCCGGCAATCACCAGCAGCGGCAGGTTGATCGAGGCCAACTGTTCACGGAAGTCGGCATCGCGCACCGCCGCGCAGTTGGCTGCGTAACCTTCAGGCGAGGTGGCCGCGAGCATGTCGGTGATTTTCTTCGCCGCGGCCGGATCGGCCGCTGAAAAGTCCGGGGTAAACCAGCGCGCAATCGACGCATCACGCAGGGCGACCATCGCTGCCGGGCCGTCGCGCAGCACGGTGTCGATGCGCGGATTCCACACCGACGGGTCGCCGATTTTCGCCGCGGTGTTGCACACGATCAATTTGTGCAGACGATGCCCGGCGTTGATCCCCAGCCACTGGCCGATCAAACCACCCATCGACAGCCCGCAGAAATGCGCACGCTCGATGTGCAATGCATCGAGCAGACCCAGCACGTCGCGGCCCAGTTGTTCAATGCTGTAAGGCCCCGCTGTCACCAGCGACTGGCCGTGGCCACGCGTATCAAAACGCAGCACGCGAAAGTGTTCGGTGAACGCCGGCATCTGCGCGTCCCACATGTGCAGGTCGGTGCCCAGTGAGTTGGACAGCACCAGCACCGGCGCCTCGGCCGGGCCCTCCAGTTGATAGTGCAGTTCGCCATCGGCGAGTTGAACGAAAGCCACAGCCCTCTCCTTCAGACAGTCAAAGCGTTGTGTTCGGCCACCGCACGCTCGACCCAGACCTGCGCCTGGCCGAGGTAATGGGCGGGATTCAAAAGATCATCGAGTTCGGCGTGGCTCAACTCGGCAGTCACCTTGGGTTCGTCACCCAATACCGCACGCAAATGCCGTTGTTCGGCCACCGCCCGCTTGCAGCATTGTTCGAGCAAGTGGTGCGCGGTGTCGCGACCGACCCGTTGCGCGAGCACGATGCTCACCGCTTCGGCCAGCACCAACCCTTGGGTCAATTCGAGGTTGCGCGCCATGCGCGCGGCGTCGACTTCCAGGCCAGCGGCGAGCAATTGCGCTTGTTGTAACGCGCCGGACACCAGGCAGCAGATCTCCGGCAGGGTTTCCCACTCGGCATGCCAGAGACCGAGGCTGCGCTCGTGCTCCTGAGGCATGGCGCTGAACAGCGTCGAGACTAGCCCCGGCACCCGGGTCGCCGCGCCGATCAACACCGCCGCGCCCACCGGATTGCGCTTGTGCGGCATGGTTGAAGAACCGCCCTTGCCCGGCGCCGACGGCTCGAACACTTCCGCCGCTTCGGTCTGCATCAACAGACTGATGTCGCGGCCGAACTTGCCAAGGCTGCCGGCGATCAAGCCGAGTACCGCACCAAACTCGACGATGCGATCACGCTGGGTGTGCCACGGTTGCTCGGGCAGCGTCAGTTGCAGTTCTTCGGCCAGGGCTTGCGCAATGGGCAACGCTTGCTCGCCGAGCGCCGCGAGCGTCCCCGACGCACCGCCGAATTGCAGCACCAGCAAGCGCGGCTTGAGTTCACGCAGACGCTGACGGCTGCGAGTCACCGCCCCGAGCCAGCCGGCGATCTTCATGCCGAGGGTCACCGGTGTCGCGTGTTGCAACCAGGTACGGCCGGCCAGTGGCGTGGTGGCGTAACGCTGTGCCTGGGTCGCGAGCGCATCCGCCAGTTGCGCCAGATCGCTTTCGATCAACTCCAGCGCCTGACGCACTTGCAGCACCAGCCCCGAATCCATCACGTCCTGACTGGTGGCACCCAGGTGCACATAGCGTTCTGCTGCAGCGTCGGTGGCAGCAATCTGCTTGCCCAACGCCTTGACCAGCGGAATCGCCGAATTCCCTGCCGTGGCGATGGCCTCACCCAGTGCTGCGAAGTCATACAGACCGGCGTTACAGGCAGCGCCAATCGGGGCAACGGCGGACGCCGGAATCACCCCGACCCGTGCTTCGGCCCGCGCCAGTGCAGCTTCGAAGTCGAGCATCGCCTGCACGCGGCCCTGATCGCAGAACACCTCACGCATATCGCGGGCAGTGAAGTAGGCATCGAACAATTGATTGCCCGGTCGCTGAGTCATAAAAATCCTTGCCGGCGCGGGCCGTGGCGGCCCGCGCCCATCGGGTTAAAGATCGTGGTGCAGATACGCGGCCTGTTTCGGCAAGCGCAGGCTGAACAGAAACGCCACCGCCATCATCACCGTGACGTACCAGTAGAACGCGTTTTCCATGCCCCCGGCTTTCAGGCTCAGGGCAACGTATTCCGCCGAGCCGCCGAAAACCGCGTTGGCCACGGCATAGGCCAGGCCGACGCCGAGGGCGCGCACTTGCGGCGGGAACATTTCGGCTTTCACCAGGCCGCTGATCGAGGTGTAGAAACTGACGATCGCCAGCGCCACGGTGATCAGCACAAACGCCAGAATCGGGCTGCTGACGCTTTTCAGGCTCAACAGAATCGGCACCGTGAACAGCGTACCGAGCGCGCCGAACCAGAGCATCGAATTACGTCGACCGATCTTGTCAGCAAGCATGCCGAACAGCGGCTGCATGCACATATACAGGAACAGCGCGCCGGTCATGATGTAGCTGGCGGTCTTGGCATGCATACCGGCGGTATTCACCAGGTACTTCTGCATGTAGGTGGTGAAGGTGTAGAAAATCAGCGAGCCACCGGCGGTGTAACCGAGCACAGTGATGAACGCGGCTTTGTGATCGCGCAACAGTGCGCGGATGCTGCCGGCGTCCTCGTTCTCGCGCATTTCCTTGCTGCTGGTTTCTTTCAGGGAGCGACGCAGGAACAACGAAATCACCGCCGCCACCGCACCGACCACAAACGGAATCCGCCAGCCGTAGGCACGCAGTTCGTCTTCGCTGAGGAACTGCTGCAGGATTACCACCAGCGACACCGCCAGCAATTGCCCGCCGATCAGGGTCACGTACTGGAACGAGGCGAAGAAGCCGCGCTGGCCCTTGAGCGCGACTTCACTCATGTAGGTCGCGGTGGTGCCGTACTCCCCGCCCACCGACAAACCTTGCAGCAGACGGGCAAACAGCAACAGCAGCGGCGCCCAGACGCCGATGCTGGAATAGGTCGGCAAACAGGCGATGAGCAACGAGCCGAAGCACATCATCAGCACCGAGATCATCATCGAAGTCTTGCGGCCCTTCTTGTCCGCCAGCCGACCGAAAATCCAGCCCCCAATCGGGCGCATCAGGAACCCGGCGGCGAACACCCCGGCCGTGTTGACCAGTTGCACCGTGGGATTGTCGGAGGGGAAAAACGCCGGGGCGAAATAGATCGCACAGAAGGCATAGACATAGAAGTCGAACCATTCGACGAGGTTGCCGGACGAGGCACCGACAATCGCGAAGATGCGCTTGCTGCGCTCCTCGCCAGTGTAATCAGCGGTGGTAGTTGTCATTGTTTTTTACTCTGAAGGGACAGGTGAGAGTCTAGACACACTTTGCAACACTCCCGTTCCACAGATACATCCAACACAGTTCCCTTGCAGGAGTGAACTATGTGGTGAGGGGATTTATTCCCGATGGGCTGCGAAGCAGCCCCAAAACGGATAATCACGAAGCAACAGACCTGGTGCATTTACCGGTTTTGCGAGCGCTGCGCACTCGGTCGGGGATAAATCCCCTCACCACAAACTCACTCCCTTGGAATGGGATTTCGATCAGTAATCGAAGAACACCGTCTCCGCCTCAGTGCCTTGCAAAACCACATTCCACTGATAAACCCCCGCCGCATCCGGCTTGGCCAGCAACGTCGCGCGACGCTCGGCCGGTACACACTCCAGCAGCGGATCATCTACGTTCGCCGGCTCGCCTTCAAAGTAGATCCGTGTCAGCAAATGCTTCACCAGGCCACGGGCAAACACCAGCACCACCAGGTGCGGCGCCTGGGTCGAGCCCTTCAGGCCTTCGACCGTGCCCGGTTTGATCGTGGTGAAACGGAAACGCCCCTCGGCGTCCACCGGCACCCGGCCGAACCCTTCGAAATGCGGGTCCAGCGGTTTGTCCTGCTCGTCTTCCGGGTGCGCGTACTTGCCGGCGGCGTTGGCCTGCCAGACTTCGAGCATGGCGTCATTGACGACATCGCCATTGCCATCAATCACTTGCCCGGTGATCGCCACGCGCTCGCCGAGGGTTTGTTCAACCGCGAGGTTCTCGCGGTTCAGCCAGGTCAGGCCGATGTGGTAGTACGGCCCGACGGTGTGGGACGTGGTCGCAGTCAGCGTCATCTTATTTCTCCATCGGCGTGGCTTCACGGCCGCGCAACACGATGTCCCAGCGGTAACCGAGGGCGTAGGACGGAATGGTTTTTTCCAGATCGAAAGCGGCGATCAGACGTTCCTTGGCAGAAGTGTCCGGCACGCAGTTGTAGATCGGGTCGTAGGCCAGCAGCGGATCGCCGGGGAAGTACATTTGCGTCACCAGACGGGTGAGGATGCTCGGCCCGAACAGCGAGAAGTGGATGTGCGCCGGGCGCCACGCATTATGGTGGTTGCCCCACGGATAGGCGCCGGGCTTGATAGTCTGGAACTGATACCAGCCGTCGGCATCGGTCACGGTGCGGCCGGTGCCGGTAAAATTCGGGTCCAGCGGCGCGTCGTGCAGATCGCGCTTGTGGTTGTAGCGGCCGGCAGCGTTGGCCTGCCAGATCTCCACCAGAATCCCCGGCACCGGCAGGCCGTTTTCGTCGAGCACGCGACCGTGAATGATGATGCGCTCGCCCAACGGTTCGCCGTCGTGCTGGGCGGTCAGGTCGTTGTCCTTGTCGGCGACGCGTTCGGCGCCGATGGTCGGACCGGTGATCTCCGACAACGAATGCGGCAGAAACACCAACGGCTTGGACGGCGAGCGCAGGTTGGTGGATTGATACGTCGGGTGCAGGTACTCGGGCTGGGTGCCTTCCTGCGGACGACGGTAGCCAGGCTTGTCAGTCATTTCGCTTTCCTCTGTTCTTATCAGTCGACGCGCTGCGTCAGACGCGTTCGATGGCCAGGGCCAGACCCTGGCCGACACCGACGCACATGGTCGCCAGACCTTTCTGACCGCCGGTCTTTTCAAGTTGATGCAGCGCGGTCAGCACCAGGCGCGCACCGCTCATGCCCAACGGGTGACCGAGGGCAATCGCGCCACCGTTCGGGTTGACCTGCGCCGCATCGTCGGCCAGGCCCAACTCACGCAGCACCGCCAGGCCCTGGCTGGCGAAGGCTTCATTGAGTTCGATCACATCGAAATCGCTGACTGCCACGCCGAGACGTTCGGTCAATTTTCGCACCGCTGGCACCGGGCCGATGCCCATCACCCGTGGCGCGACGCCGGCACTGGCCATGCCGAGCACTTTGGCGCGGGCGGTCAGGCCGTGTTTCTTCACCGCTTCAGCCGACGCGAGAATCAGCGCTGCAGCACCGTCGTTGACGCCGGACGCGTTGCCGGCGGTGACGGTTTTGTCCGGGCCGTTGACCGGTTTCAATTTGCTCAGCGCTTCAATGGTGGTCTCAGCGCGCGGATGTTCGTCCTGGCTGACCACGGTTTCGCCCTTCTTGTGGGCGATGCGGACTTCGACGATTTCCTCGGCGAAGTAGCCGGCAGCCTGCGCGGCGGCGGTGCGTTGCTGACTGCGCAAAGCAAAAGCGTCCTGATCGGCGCGCGAGACTTTATAGTCATCGGCCACGTTGTCGGCGGTCTGCGGCATCGCGTCGACACCATACTGGGCCTTCATCAACGGGTTGATAAAGCGCCAGCCGATGGTGGTGTCTTCCAGTTTCATGTTGCGCGAAAACGCCGCGTCAGCCTTGCCCATCACGAATGGCGCACGGGACATCGACTCGACGCCACCGGCAATCGCCAGCTCCATCTCGCCACTGGCAATCGCGCGGAACGCGGTGCCGATCGCGTCCATGCCCGATGCACAGAGACGGTTGAGGGTCACGCCCGGCACGGTTTCCGGCAGGCCGGCCAGCAGCAGCGCCATGCGCGCGACGTTGCGGTTGTCTTCGCCGGCCTGGTTGGCGCAACCGAGGAACACTTCGTCGATGGCGTTCCAGTCCACCGACGGATTGCGCTCCATCAGCGCCTTGATCGGCACGGCGGCCAGATCGTCGGCGCGCACGCCGGCCAGACCACCGCCGAAACGGCCGATGGGGGTACGAATCGCATCGCAGATATACACGTCACGCATCATGCTTCTCCCGGTGCCTGGCCGTGGGCGGCGGCGGTGCGTGCTTCGAGATCGCGCAGCGCAGTCAGTTCGACGTCGGTCGGCTCGGCGGTAATGGCGACATGGTCGGCAAAACGAATCGCCCATCCGGTGGCCGCGACCACTTGCTCGCGGGTCACACCGGGGTGCAGCGCGGTGACCACGAACTCATGAGTGCCCGCTTCCGGCTCCATGATGCACAGGTCGGTGATGATCCCGACCGGGCCGGCACCCGGCAGGCCCAGACGCTTGCGCGAATCGCCGCCCTCGCCATGACCGACCGAGGTGATGAAGTCGAGCTTGTCGACGAACGAACGCGCCGACTGCTTGAGGATGATCAGCACGCTTTTCGCCGAACCGGCGATTTCCGGCGCGCCACCGGCACCCGGCAGACGCACTTTCGGCGCATGGTAATCACCGACCACGGTGGTGTTGATGTTGCCGAAACGGTCGACCTGCGCCGCGCCCAGGAATCCGACGTCGATGCGCCCGCCCTGCAGCCAGTAGCGAAAAATCTCACCGGTCGGGACCACGGTGTCGGCGGTTTCCGCCAGCTCGCCGTCACCGATCGACAGCGGCAACACGCTTGGCTTGGCGCCAATCGGGCCCGACTCGTAGATCAGTACCACGTCCGGTGACGAGGTCAGGCGCGCAAGGTTCGCGGCTTTCGACGGCAGGCCGATACCGACGAAGCACACCGAGCCGTTTTTCAGGCGACGGGCTGCGGCAACGGTCATCATTTCATTGGTGGTGTACGTCATTACTTGGCCTCCGAAGCAGCGGCCAACTTGGCCTGGAACTCGCTGAAGTCAGCGCAGCCATGGATGTATTCGTTGATCCACGCGGTAAACGTCGCCCGGTCGCGAGCGATCGGGTCCCACGCCTGATAGAAACGGTTGTCGCGTTCGGTGTAACCGTGGGCGTAGGACGGGTGCGCGCCACCGGGTACGTGGCAGACCGCGCTCAAGGCCCAGGTCGGCAGCACGCAGGCGTTCATCGGGGCGTTGAGGTTGTCGACGATTTCCTCGACGGTGACGATGCAGCGCTTGGCCGCCAGTGCGGCTTCTTTCTGCACACCGAGAATGCCCCACAGCAGCACGTTGCCCTGGCGGTCGGCTTTCTGCGCGTGGATCACGGTCACGTCGGGGCGCACCGACGGCACCGCCGCCAGCACTTCACCGGTGAACGGGCAGGTGACCGATTTGATCAGCGGGTTGACCTTCGGCAGGTCGGAACCGGCGTAAGCCCGCAACACGGCGAACGGCAGGCCGGAAGCGCCGGCAACATAGGCATTGGCCAGGTCGGCGTGGCTGTGTTCTTCGATTTCCAAAGCGTGCGGCCATTGCTTCTCGACCGCATCGCGCAGACGGTGCAGCGAACCGACGCCCGGGTTGCCGCCCCAGGAGAAAATCAGCTTGCGGGCACAACCGGCACCGATCAGTTGGTCGTAGATCAGGTCAGGCGTCATCCGCACCAGGGTCAGGTCTTTCTTGCCCTGCCGAATGATTTCATGACCCGCTGCCGTAGGGATCAGGTGAGTGAAGCCTTCGAGCGCGACGGTATCGCCGTCGTTGACGAATTGCTTCACCGCGTCGTGCAGCGAAAGGATCTCAGCCATGGAGCGGGCTCCCGTTTTTGTAATGAATCGCCAGTGATAAAAAGGCGCGAGGTTCAGCGCCGGAGTCACTGCAGATTAAGCCGCTGAAAATCACCAAACAATCCGATAATCGACTGAGTGTTCGTTTATCGAACGGATTGTTATCACCCTAACAATCAAAACCAAAGGCATCGCGAGCAGGCTCACTCCTAAAGGAGAAATGCATTCTCAAATGTCGGAGTGAGCCTGCTCGCGATGCGGCCATCACATTCACCGACGATGCTGAAAGTGAAACTCAGGTCGCATCCGCATGACTCACCATGCCTTTGATCACCACCGCCGTCGTCGCCAACGCCGCCGGAATCACCAGCGCCGTCAACACCTGTTCGAAGTTCCAGCCCAGGCCCAACAGCGTCGCGCCCATCCAAGCTCCGAGAATCGCGCCGAAGCGACCAATCCCCAGCATCCAGGAAACACCGGTCGCCCGGCCCTGAGTCGGATAAAACCGCGCCGCCAGCGACGGCATCGCCGATTGCGCACCGTTCACGCACATCCCCGCCACCAGCACCAAGGTCGCAAGCAAGGTAATGTTGCCCAGGCTCTGCCCCACCGCATAGGCAAACACCCCGGCCAACAGATAGAACGTGCCGATGACCTTGTGCGGATTGAAGCGGTCCATCGCCCAGCCCACCGCGACCGCGCTCAGCACACCGCCGAACTGGAACAGCGCACCGATGAACGCGGCCTGCTCCATGCTCGCGCCGCTGTCACGCATCAGCGTCGGCAACCAGCTGGTCAGCAGGTACACGATCACCAGCCCCATGAAATAGGTCAGCCACAACAGCAAAGTGCCGGTGCTGTAGGTGCCGGAGAAGATCACCGCGAACACATTGCGCGCCTTGACGGTTTTCTGTTCCGGCACACTGAAACTCGACGCCTGGGCAACGGTGACCGGGTCGATCGGTGCCAAGGTCTTGCGCACCTTGTCGGTGCCGCGGTTACGCACCACCAGGTACCGCGCCGATTCCGGCAGCCAGACCAGCAATACCACCGCGAGGATCAACGGCAGAATCCCGCCAATCAGCAGCAGGCTGTGCCAGCCGAACGCAGGAATCAATTTGGCGGAAATGAAACCGCCGCCGGCCATGCCGAGGTTGAAGCCGCAGAACATGCTGGTCACCAGCAGCGACTTCTTGCGCTCCGGGGTGTATTCCGACAGCAGCGTAGTGGCGTTGGGCATGCCGGCGCCCAGACCGAGGCCGGTGAGAAAGCGCAGCACCAGCAGTTGTTCGACATTGGTGCTGTACGCCGACGCCAGGCTGAAGGCACCAAACAACACCACTGCGCCGACCAGCACGACTTTGCGCCCGAAGCGGTCAGCCAGGGGGCCGGAACCCAGAGCACCGAAAACCATGCCGATCAACGCGGCGCTCATCACCGGGCCGAGGCTGGCGCGGTCGATGCCCCAGTCCTGAGACAGCGCCGGGGCAATGAAGCCCATCGCGGCGGTATCAAGACCATCGAGGAACACAATCAGGAAACACAGGATCACCACCCGCCACTGATAGCGCGAGATCGGTTGGGCATTGATGAAGGTCTGCACGTCGAGGCAGTTACCCACAGCGGACTGAGGCTGGTTCATTATTTTTATTCCACGCAAAAAACGCAGTCGAACGGCGACCGGCCAGAGAGCGGCACGGTCACAAGAATAGAAGGTGTGGATCAGGCGTTGCGTTGAAACCGGCAACACGGGGAGCGGCGGCGACAGTCGGGGAACGTGCGCATGGGGAGTTGCCTCTTGTCATTATTATGGGAGTCGGCAGTCCGGCGAGCTCATTCACATCAGCGCCGGATGACGCTGCCGCGACATTAATGATCCGAGGGTTTTAGCGTCAATTCGATAAACGCAACACTGTGCGTTTATCGAACAGCTTCCTCAGGCAAACAGTTGCGCACTGAGGTCGCGGCTGGCGCTGAGCAGGCCCGGCAGGAAGCGTTGCTCCAGCTCGGTACGGCTGACACGGCCAGCGTGGGTGCTGACGTTGAGCGCAGCGACCACTTGCCCCGAAGCGTCGTAGACCGGCACGGCAATCGAGCGCAGGCCTTGTTCCAGCTCCTGATCGACAATGCACCAGCCCTGCTGCCGCACTTCTTGCAGACACTCGAGCAAGGCTTCCGGGGTGTGAAGCGTGCGACTGGTCTTGGCCACGAGTTCGGCATGATCGAGGTATTCACCGAGGGATGTGTCGTCCAGCGCCGCCAGCAGAATCCGCCCCATCGACGTGCAATACGCCGGCAGGCGCCCGCCCACCGACAGGTCCACCGAAATCAGCCGTTGCGTGGTCGCCGAGCGGGCGATGTAGAGAATGTCGTCCCCTTCGAGCGTGGCCATGTTGCAGGCTTCGTGCAATTGCTCGCTCATGCGGTCGAGGTACGGCTGGGCCGAAACCGCCAACGGAGTCGAAGACAGATAGGCGTGACCGAGGGTCAGCACTTTGGGCAGCAGCGAATAGGTACGGCCGTCGGTGGTGGCGTAGCCGAGCTTGATCAGGGTGTGCAGGCAACGACGCACGGCAGCGCGGGGAATTTCCGTGCGGTGGCTGATCTGGGCGATGGTCAGGTGCCGCTTGCGCTCCTGAAATGCCTGCACCACCGCCAGGCCCCGGGCCAGCGAGGTCATGAAGTCCGGATCGCCGGTCAGGGCCTGAATGCGCTTGGCCGGCGAGGCAACGATCGGCGGCGCCACGGAGGTAAAGGAGTTGCGCATTTGATCGTTCATGTCGGGTCCTTGTTTTTGTGCTCGGCTCAGCGGCTATACAAACGACTTGGCAACCGATGCACAAGCGTCGAACTGCCAACATTGGGCGATTATCGAACCGTCGACCGATAATCGCAATCGACCTGCGCGGCCTCGTTCGGTGCTTTTTTGCTCAGGCCTCAACTTCGCCTGCGCACTGAACAGCGCTTTAGTTGTTCGACTAAATGACGCCAAAAACAGATCGCCAGGCCAATAACGTATTTTCCAGACGTTAACTAGCAATAAAGTTGCGAGCAACAAAACGATCACACATCCAGAACCGTTTTTAACTTGGCAAAGATAGTCATTCCCGAATCGACCGCTATAATGCACCTCAGTGGCACCGCGTTTTTAATCACCGGGGTCGCCACTGGCTGATGCGATGTCCATCGCCGACGCCCCGGCCTGCGCCTGACACCAATGCCTCATGCAACGCCAGCGCTCGCTGAAACAGGAAACTGATGCTGCGTCAGTTTTAATCTGGTGTCGTAGCCGCCTGTAACATGGAAGTCCTTGACCCGCCCTGCTCTTATATCAATGTCCGTTCAGGCGTTGAGCACTCGACGGGACCGATCAAGCGACTCGTTGCAGTGTGTTCACCAGACATTCAACTCAACTCAAACAGGTAGCACTGTGACGAAAGACGAACTGCGCGCGGAACTTGAGCGCCAGGAACAACGTTACAAGGAAGTTTACGGCGGGGAAGTCACCACCTACGCCGCTCAACCCGAGCCGGAACGCAAGGCATGGCGCAAACGCCCTACCGTTCAGGATCAGGTCTTCAAGCAGGAAATCGAAAAGATCGAAAAGGAACTCAAAGCCGAAGAGCCATGAGCCACGGGTTTTGACGATTTCGAAGGTCAACGTGCGCACCGGTTACCAACGCGGTGTATCGACGATGCCTTGCGCGCCCGCTACCCGCGGGCAGCGGCTCTCTTTCAGTCAGACCGACTGAAGGAAGCTTCCTACACGTTTCAGAGATATTTCAGACAAGCGTTTGATGCTTTGTCACGCCTGGAAAAACCCCTTCCAGGCAAAGCTTTTAGCAACAAAATCAATGACTTGAAAAACCCTGCGCCGCGCTTGGTTTTAACCTGCTGCAACAAATTAAATCGAAGAACATTGTTACCAATGAGCAGGTAGGGGATCGATTCCCAGTCTTTTCTGGCATAATCGCGCCCCCTTACGACCGGGTCAGAAAACCTTCATGATCGATTTATTCAGCGGACTGGATGCTTGGGTGCTTGTGAGCCTCTTGCTCGCCCTGACGTTTGTCCTCGCCTTCGAGTTCATCAATGGATTTCATGACACCGCTAACGCGGTAGCCACTGTTATCTACACCAAAGCCATGCCGCCTCACCTGGCGGTGTTCTTCTCCGGTGTGTTCAATTTCCTCGGCGTGCTGCTGGGCGGCGTTGGCGTGGCGTATGCCATTGTCCACCTGCTGCCGGTAGAGCTGCTGATCAATGTGAACACCGGCCATGGCCTGGCAATGGTGTTCTCGTTGCTCGCCGCGGCAATCGCCTGGAACCTGGGCACCTGGTACTTCGGTATCCCGGCCTCCAGCTCGCACACCCTGATCGGTTCGATCCTCGGTGTCGGCCTGGCCAACGCCCTGATCAACGACATTCCGCTGGCTGACGGCGTGAACTGGCAGAAAGCGATCGACATCGGTGCCTCGCTGGTGTTCTCGCCAATGGCCGGTTTCCTTGTCGCGGCGCTGGTGCTGATTGGCCTCAAATGGTGGCGCCCACTGTCGAAGATGCACAAGACGCCGGAACAGCGCCGCAAGATCGACGACAAGAAACACCCGCCATTCTGGAATCGTCTGGTGCTGGTGATGTCGGCGATGGCCATGAGTTTCGTGCACGGTTCCAACGACGGTCAGAAAGGCATCGGCCTGATCATGCTGGTGCTGATCGGTATCGTGCCGGCGCAGTTCGTGCTCGACCTGAACAGCACCACTTACCAGATCGAACGCACCCGCGACGCGACCCTGCACCTGAGCCAGTTCTACCAGCGCAACTCCGCCACCCTCGGTGAGTTCCTGGCCCTGGGCAAAAGCGTGGAAGGCGACCTGCCGGAGAAATTCCGCTGCAACCCGCAGCAGACCGAACCGACCATTTCCGCCCTGCTGCACACCCTCAAAGGTGTAGCGGACTACCACTCGCTGCCGGCCGAAAGCCGCATCGAAGTGCGTCGCTACCTGCTGTGCCTGGACGACACCGCGAAGAAAGTCGCCAAGCTGCCAGGCCTTGAAGCCCGCGAAAAGGCTGACCTCGACAAGTTGCGCAAAGACCTGACCACCACCACCGAATACGCCCCGTTCTGGGTAATTCTGGCGGTCGCGCTGGCCCTGGGTCTGGGCACCATGATCGGCTGGAAACGCGTGGTACTGACCATCGGCGAGAAAATCGGCAAGCAAGGCATGACCTATGCCCAGGGCATGTCGGCGCAGATCACCGCCGCGAGCATGATCGGCCTGGCCAACATCTTCAGCCTGCCGGTATCCACCACTCACGTTCTGTCCTCGGGCGTGGCGGGCACCATGGTCGCCAACAAAAGCGGCCTGCAAGGTGGCACGGTTCGCACCATCCTGCTGGCTTGGGTCCTGACCCTGCCGGCGACGGTGGCGCTGTCGGCTGGTTTGTTCTGGCTGGCGTCGAAGGCGTTGGGTAGTTGATAGGCTGCTTCAAGCTTTGATGAAAAGACGCGATTCTTGAGGATCGCGTCTTTTTTTTGGGTCTGGTTTTGTGAGCATATCCGTTGCTGTGGGTGTTGCTGCTGGCGGTTTCGCGCTTACAGCGAGTCACTTTTTCCAAACGCCGGAATGCCGGCCCAGCGAAAAAATAACCCAAAAGGCTTTGCCCCGGCGTACGGCACTTCGCTGAGGCTCAGTGTTCCCTGGCTACGGTGTCCATCAAGGGGCATCGCCTGCGGTTTGCTTCGCTGCACCTCCTCTCGATGTTTGCGGCTGCGCCGCATGGCGCTGCGCGCCTACCCCCTGATGAACACCTTCACTCGGCCTGCCGATGGGGCAAAAGATCAAAAGCCGAAGCCAGATCAAAAGCCCCTCACCCTAGCCCTCTCCCGGAGGGAGAGGGGACTGACCGAGGTGTTTGGTAGAGTTACGCCGACGTGAAAGTCCGAGTTGAACGCAAAATTTCACAGGCCCACCATCGGCTCCCTCTCCCTCTGGAGAGGGCTGGGCGGGCGGCGTTCCGATGAGGGGCAAGAGCAGCACAAACCCAAAGCCGAACACCCGCTTTTCACCACTCAATAGGCCGAGTGTCAGCTCGCCTGCTTTTGATCTTGATCTGTAAGGCGACGTCGGAAGGCTGAGTGGAGGGATTGATTCGGGCGTGGGAGCGCAGCGACCGTACGACGCAGTCGTACACAGCGGAAGGAGGTGCAGCGAAGCAAACCGGAGCCGCTGCGCCCGGATTGATCCCGTAGCGAAGGAACCCGAGCCTGCGAGGGCCGAACGTAGGAGCAAGCCTTTTCGGTTACCTTTTTGGCGTTTGAAAAAGGTGACCCGCCGTAAGGGCGGAACCGTAATCAGCAACACCCGCAAAAACGGATATCCAACCAGAACCCCAAGAGCCTGGTCGGCCCAAAGGCCGCCACGGCACAAAAAAAAGGGCAACCGAAGTTGCCCAAAATGCCTTGCGTGCTCATCAAACCCAGAAAGACCTACTTCTTGCGCTTATTCGCATCCTTCCAGATAAAAAATCCAAACCCTGCAAAAAACAGAACCATGAGCCCAACGGTCAGAACCCCGGCAAACACCACGTTATCGAAAAACATGACTGTGGCCTCCCGGCCCCTGCTTTGCTGCGATGGAGCTAAGTTAACCAATCACGCAGGCGCAGAAATTGACCAGGATCAAGTCCGGTCAACACAGAGGGCAAAGGCGGGAAAATAACTGACCTGCATCAAAGGATGCGGAGGGAGATCAACGCTTTTTCGGTTTCTTTTTCGGCTTTTTCTGGGTTTTTCCCAACGGCATGGCCTGCTCGAAGGCCTTGCGCACTTCATTCAGGCGCTTCTCGTTGAGGTCATGCACGCGCTTGGCGCGCTCGGTGCTGAGGTCAATCAGTTTATCGTCTTGGCTCATGGCGTTCGGCGCATCGCTTGAAGAAATCACAACTGCCGCATCGCCGGCAGGACTGCGCCAATCATGCCGCCTGACGCCAGCGCTGACCAGCCACCGCTCTAAGACATTTCATGTAAATGGACGGATTCAGATCTCGATATCGACCCACAAACCCTGACGCGGCTGGTCTTCCATCAGCGGCACCACCGGTACGGTGTTGTCGGCATTGAGTTCGGTGCCTGGCACCGCAAGATGTGCTTCCGGATCTTCGTCGGCCTCGCGACGACGGCGATCACGCTCCTGCTGACGGCGCTGTTCTTCGCGCAACAGCAAGCCATCCTCTTCCGGATCGCGTTTTTGCAGATCAATCGTGCTTTCGTTGGAGCTTTCCTGCACCGGTACCACTGGCGGAATGTCCGGTCGCTGGCGGATCGGATCCTGCTGGGAAGTGATCGGCACGGCGCTCAGGGGGAGCATCGGTGGCAACATATAAAGGGTCTCCTGTCAGCAGGCTATCGGCTGTGGCAAAGGCGCCTTGAGCCACTCGTCGTAAATCTGTGACGCGCTTGGCACCTGCAGGAGCTGCCGAAGGCTGCGATCTTTTAATCGGACACCACAAAACTCAAGTGTTCCCAACGATTAAAAAATCGCCGTCCGCCACAGCGCCTACCCAGTAATCTTTGGCCCTTAAGCCCGCATTCCGTTAAGATAGCCCGCTTTTTCAAGGTGGGAGTCAGGCAGCATGGCGCAGCAGTATCAACCGGGGCAACGCTGGATCAGTGACAGCGAAGCAGAGCTTGGTTTAGGCACCGTTCTGGCACAGGACGGCCGCTTGTTGACCGTGCTTTACCCGGCCACTGGCGAAACCCGCCAGTACGCGCTACGGAATGCGCCCCTGACCCGCGTGCGGTTCTCGCCGGGTGACAGCATCACCCACTTCGAAGGCTGGAAGATGACCGTACAGCAAGTCGACGACGTCGACGGGTTGATGGTCTATCACGGTCTCAACGGGCAAAACGAAGCAGTTACCCTGCCGGAAACCCAGCTGTCGAACTTCATTCAGTTCCGTCTGGCCAGCGACCGTCTGTTCGCCGGGCAGATCGACCCGTTGGCGTGGTTCTCCCTGCGTTACAACACCCTCGAACACACCAGCCGCCAGTTGCAGTCCTCGCTCTGGGGCCTGGGTGGCGTTCGTGCTCAGCCAATCGCGCACCAGTTGCACATCGCCCGTGAAGTCGCCGACCGTATCGCCCCGCGCGTTCTGCTGGCGGACGAAGTGGGCCTGGGTAAAACCATCGAAGCCGGTCTGGTGATCCATCGCCAACTGCTCTCGGGCCGTGCCAACCGTGTACTGATCCTGGTGCCGGAAAACCTCCAGCACCAATGGCTGGTGGAAATGCGCCGCCGCTTCAATCTGCAGGTCGCGCTGTTCGACGAAGAGCGCTTCATCGAAAGCGATGCCTCCAACCCGTTCGAAGACACGCAACTGGCGCTGGTGGCGCTGGAGTGGCTGGTCGAAGACGAGAAAGCCCAGGACGCGCTGTTCGCCGCCGGCTGGGACCTGCTGGTGGTCGACGAAGCCCACCACCTGGTCTGGCACGAAGACAAGGCCAGCCCGGAATACACCCTGGTCGAGCAACTGGCAGAAACCATTCCGGGCGTGCTGCTGTTGACCGCAACCCCGGAACAGCTCGGTCAGGACAGCCACTTCGCTCGCCTGCGTCTGCTCGACCCGAACCGTTTCCATGACCTGGCCGCGTTCCGCGCCGAGAGCGACAACTATCGCCCGGTGGCCGAAGCCGTCCAGGAACTGCTCGACAAGGGCCGCCTGTCGCCAGAAGCGCACAAGACCATTCATGGTTTCCTCGGCAACGAGGGTGAAGCCCTGCTGACCGCCGTCAACGATGGCGACACCGAAGCCAGCGCCCGCCTCGTGCGCGAATTGCTCGACCGCCACGGCACCGGCCGCGTGCTGTTCCGTAACACCCGCGCCGCCGTGCAAGGGTTCCCGGAGCGCAAACTGCACCCGTACCCGCTGCCATGCCCGGATGAATACCTCGAACTGCCGCTGGGCGATCACGCCGAGCTGTACCCGGAAGTCAGCTTCCAGGCCCAGCCGGACGCCAGCGAAGAAGAACGCTGGTGGAAATTCGACCCGCGCGTCGAATGGCTGATCGATCAGTTGAAAATGCTCAAGCGCACCAAAGTCCTGGTGATCTGCGCCCACGCCGAAACCGCGATGGACCTGGAAGACGCCCTGCGCGTGCGCTCCGGCATCCCGGCCACGGTGTTCCATGAAGGCATGAACATCCTCGAGCGTGACCGCGCCGCCGCCTACTTCGCCGACGAAGAGTTTGGCGCGCAAGTGCTGATCTGTTCGGAAATCGGCAGTGAAGGCCGCAACTTCCAGTTCGCGCACCACCTGGTGCTGTTCGATCTGCCGTCGCACCCGGACCTGCTTGAGCAGCGGATCGGTCGTCTCGACCGGATCGGCCAGAAGCACATCATCGAACTGCACGTGCCGTACCTGGAAACCAGCCCGCAAGAGCGCCTGTTCCAGTGGTACAACGAGGCGCTGAACGCGTTCCTCAACACCTGCCCGACCGGCAACGCCTTGCAGCATCAGTTCGGCCCGCGCCTGCTGCCGCTGCTCGAAGAAGCCGACGACGGCGAGTGGCAAGCGCTGATCGACGAAGCGCGCAGCGAGCGCGAGCGTCTGGAAGAAGAGCTGCACACCGGTCGCGACCGCCTGCTGGAGCTGAATTCCGGTGGCGCTGGCGAAGGTGATGCGCTGGTCGAAGCGATCCTCGAGCAAGACGATCAGTTCGCCCTGCCGATCTACATGGAAACCCTGTTCGACGCCTTTGGCATCGACAGCGAAGACCATTCGGAAAACGCCCTGATCCTCAAGCCGAGCGAAAAGATGCTCGACGCCAGTTTCCCGCTGGGTGACGACGAAGGCGTGACCATCACCTACGACCGCAACCAGGCGCTGTCGCGTGAAGACATGCAGTTCATCACCTGGGAACACCCGATGGTGCAGGGCGGCATGGACCTGGTGCTGTCCGGTTCGATGGGCAATACCGCCGTCGCGCTGATCAAGAACAAGGCGCTGAAACCGGGCACCGTATTGTTGGAGCTGCTTTACGTCAGCGAAGTGGTTGCCCCGCGTTCGCTGCAACTGGGCCGCTATCTGCCACCAGCGGCCCTGCGCTGCCTGCTCGACGCCAACGGCAACGACCTGTCGCCACGGGTCTCGTTCGAAACCCTGAACGATCAGCTGGAAAGCGTGCCACGCGCCAGCGCCAACAAGTTCATCCAGGCCCAGCGCGATCAGCTGACGCCACGGATCAACGCCGGTGAAGACAAGATCGCCCCGCGTCACGCCGAGCGTGTGGCCGAGGCCCGCCGCCGCCTGGCGGCCGACACCGATGAAGAACTGGCGCGCCTGACCGCGTTGCAAGCGGTCAACCCGTCCGTGCGCGATAGCGAACTGGATGCGTTGCGCAAGCAGCGTGAACAGGGTCTGGCGATGCTCGATAAAGCGGCGTTGCGCCTGGAAGCGATCCGAGTGTTGGTGGCGGGTTAATCCCTCCTCCTTGCTGAAAACAAGAAGGCCCGCAGCGATGCGGGCCTTTTTGTTTGCCTGTTATTTATCCGGTGATGCTGATGGCTTCATCGCTGGCAAGCCAGCTCCCACAGTGATCGGGTCGTTCACATAATCTGTAAACACCACAAAACCTGTGGGAGCTGGCTTGCCAGCGATAGCGGTCAGGCAGTCGCTGCTGCAACCTCTGGCTCAACCACCGCCACCAACCCCTCCTTCATCCGCTTCGCATCCCGCACAAAACACCGCGCCGCCAGAAACAGAAACACCATGGTCAAGAACAGCGCCACCGGAATCAGGTACATCGCATCATGCAGGCCGACTGCCTTGAACGCTTCGGTCATCTGCTCCGCCCCCGCCGACAACATCGCGGTATGCGCAAAATGATCCGACAACCCGCCGACCACCACCGGCCCCAGACCACCGCCGAGCAGATACAACCCGGCAAAGAACAATGCCATCGCCGTCGCCCGCAGACGTGGCTCGACCACATCCTGAATCGCCGTGTAAACGCAGGTGTAGAAGTTGTAGGCAAACAGCCAACCGACACTGAACACCGCGACAAACACACCAATCTCGATCCGCCCGGCATGCAGCGCCCACGCCGTGCACAGGGTCGAGATGATCAGGCTGAACGCCGCAAACAGCAGCCGCCCGTTGGCCACGCGCTGGTGAATCTTGTCGGCAATCCAGCCGCCCAGCGTCAACCCCACTAACCCGGTGACGCCAACGATCATCCCGGTGGCCACCGCCGCTTCCTGCAACGGCATGAGGAAATAGCGCTGCAGCATCGGCACCAGAAACGAGTTGCAGGCGTACGTCGCGAAGTTGAAGCACAACCCGGCCATGACCAGCCAGAGAAAAGTCGGCACCGCCAGAATCCGGCGGATCGGCTTGTCGACTTTCTCCTGCGAGACTTGCACGGTTTCCGCCGCACCGCGCTTCGGCTCTTTAATGAAGAACATGAAAATCGCCAGGATCAGCCCCGGTACGGCGGCAATAAAGAACGGCGCGCGCCAACTGTCGAACGCCTTGACCATCGCGCCGATGGTGAAGAACGCCAAGAGCAAGCCGAGCGGCAGACCGAGCATGAAAATGCCCATCGCCCGCGCCCGACGATGGGCCGGAAACAGGTCACCGATCAGCGAGTTGGCCGCCGGCGCATAACTGGCCTCGCCAATGCCGATGCCCATGCGCACGATCAGAAAACTCCAGAAACTGCCGACCAGACCGTTGACCGCGGTCAGCGCGCTCCAGGTCGCCAGGCCCCAGCCCATCAGTTTGCTGCGCGAACCGGTGTCCGCCATGCGCCCCAGTGGCAGCCCGGCAATCGCGTAAACAATGGTGAATGCGGTACCGACAATGCCCAGTTGAAAGTCACTGAGGTGCCATTCCATGCGGATCGGTTCGATGATGATCGCCGGAATGGTGCGGTCGAAGAAATTGAACAGGTTGGCCAGGAACAGCAGGAACAGAATGCGCCAGGCATTCGCCGCTTGGGTCGAGTTCTGCATGGGTCCGTCTCTTTATTGTTATAGGGCTTCACTGCCACCGCATCCGAGCCCGGAACCTGCAATCTAGTCAGCGCGGACTGGCCTGTCTGTGATCATTCGTCTGCCTGATATCGGGCCATGGCACTGTAACGAAACGTAAGCCCTTGATAAGCCTGCAATCCCCCGAAAACCGGGGCTTTTGCGGCAAAATCCTGGCACAAAAAAATACTTTCGCACCCCCCTTCCCAAGTTTGTGGCAAAGCCTAGAATGGCCGCCGGATCCGTCCGGATCTCCCGATCAATCCCTTTGATACCCTCGCCCATGTCTGAAGTCAGTCCGTGTCTGAATTGCGGTGCCTGCTGTTCCCATTTTCGCGTGTCGTTCTTTTGGGGTGAGTGCTCATCTTCAGGTGGCACGGTGCCTGATGAGCTGGTCACACAGATCAGCCCCAGTCGGGTGGCGATGAACGGCACCGACTGCAAATCGCCGCGCTGCACGGCGTTGGTCGGTGAAGTCGGCAGCGAGGTGAAGTGCTCGATTTATGAACTGCGCTCCAGCCCCTGCCGCGAATTTGAGTCGTCATGGGAAAATGGCGAGCAGAATGTCGATTGCGATAAGGCCCGCGCGCGTTTCGGCTTGCCGCCCCTGCAACCCGACTGGGCGCAAATCCCTTTCGAACAGATCGCTTAAGCTTTTAGCGCTAATCGCTATGACGCTAATGCCAAAATCATTAGCGCCAATGTGCCACTACCGCTTGCACCCCGAAATCGGCCTCTATACTCCTGACATTCAGCTGCGTTCAACGCTTACTCGGGACGACTTCAGAGACGGGGCATGCTATGGAGTGGCTTGGTTTGCAGTTTGTTACCGAGCTGCCGGATCGCGGGCAGGTCATCCTCGATTGCACACATAATCCCCTGCTGGTGCTGGTGGCCTATCTGGTCGCCAGCGCCGCGAGTTTTGCCACCCTCGACATGGCCGAGCGCGTCGTCCATGCCGAAGATCCACGCTCGCAACGCCTTTGGCGCTGGATCGGCGCGACGTGCCTGGCCGGCGGCATCTGGGCCATGCACTTCATCGGCATGCTGGCGTTTCAGGCACCGATCGAAATCCATTACGACCTGCCGATTACCCTGTTTTCCTTGCTGATCGCCCTGCTCGCCTCGTGGCTGGCCATGTACACGTTGAGCGAAGCGCAGACCAGTCTGGTGCGGTATCTGAAAACCGCCATCCTCATCGGTCTGGGCATGGCCGGCATGCATTACGTCGGCATGGCGGCGATGAAATCGAACGCCACCGCCTACTACCAACCGACGCTGTTCGTGTTGTCGATCGCCATCGCCATCGGCGCCAGTTTCGCCGCATTGTGGGTCGCCGGTTATTTGCGTGAAGGCAGTGGCCTGTTCCATCAGATGCTCAGGTACAGCGCCGCGCTGCTCCTCGGCGCCGGCATTTTCAGCATGCATTTCACCGCCATGGCGGCGCTGAATCTGGTCTTGCCCGAAAGCGGCCAGCCGATACCGGCAGCCCAAACCAACCATCTGCAGCTGGGCCTCACCGTCGCGCTGATTACCTTGCTGATCCTTGGCAGTGCGATCAGTGCGGCGCTGGCCGACAAGAAACTGCAGAACAAGGAAGAGGACCTGCGCCGGCTCAACGCCCTGCTCAGCCAGCTCGATCAGGCGCGCATGTCGCTGCAGCAAGCGGCCAACTACGATGCCCTGACCAACCTGATCAACCGTCGCGGTTTCAACCAGATCTTTGCCGAAAAGCTCTGCCAGAAAACCACTGAGGGCGGCATGCTCGCGGTGATGTTTCTCGACATCGACCACTTCAAACGGATCAACGACAGCCTCGGCCATGACGCCGGTGACGAACTGCTCAAGGTTATCGCCCAGCACATCAAAGGCTCGGTGCGCAGCCATGAAGACGTGGTCGCGCGTTTTGGCGGCGACGAGTTCTGCATCCTGATCGGCCTTCGTGATCGCGAAGAAGCCCGCAATATGGCCCAGCGCATCATGCTCAAGATGAAAGAGCCGATCGAACTGGCTGGACGCCGCATGGTGATGACCACCAGCATTGGCATCAGTCTGTTTCCGGAGGATGGCACCACCTGCGAGGAACTGCTCAAGCACGCCGATCTGGCGTTGTATCAATCCAAAGGCGCGGGACGTAATGGCCTGCACTTTTTCAGTTCCAACCTCAAGACCCGCGCCAGTTTCGAGCTGCAACTGGAAGAAGAACTGCGCCATGCCCTGCGCGAAGAAAACGGTCTGACGCTCTATTACCAACCGATCTTCGAACTGAAAACCGGCCGTGTCACCAAACTGGAAGCGCTGATCCGCTGGCAACATCCTCTGCACGGCTTGCTGACCCCGGATCGCTTTATCTCCATCGCTGAAAATAACGGCCTGATTGCCGAGCTGGATAATTGGGTGCTGCGCCGGGCCTGCAAGGACCTGGGTGAATTGTCGCGGCATGGCTGCGAAGAACTGAAAATTGCCTGGAACTGCTCACCGCTCAACCTCGCCCGTGAAGAACTGGCCATGGAAATCGAAAGTGCATTACGCACCGCCGGGGTGGCGCCGGAACGGCTGGAACTGGAAGTCACCGAAAACGCCCTGATGGGCAACATTGCCAACACCCTGGTATTGCTGAGGCAGATCCGCGCGCTTGGCGTCTCACTGTCGATTGACGACTTCGGCACCGGCTACTCCTCGCTGGCCTACCTCAAGCGCCTGCCGCTCAACACGCTGAAGATCGACCGCTCGTTCATCCTCGACATTCCCACGGCGACCGCCGACATGGAGATCGTCCAGGCGATCATTGTCATGGCGCACACCCTGCATTTGCAGGTGGTGACCGAGGGCGTGGAAAGCCTGGAGCAGTACGAATTCCTTGAACGCTCGGGCTGCGATTTCATTCAGGGTTACCTGCTCAGCCGCCCGGTGCCGCTGGACGAATTACGTCCGGTGCTCGAGGAAATCAATCAACGCACGCCGCCCCACGCGGTCAATCCGCTGATTCTGGCGCGCGGTACATTTGCACCAGTGTCGCTGGATCCTGCGCCAAATAGCCTTGCGCCCCATGCAGGCGCATCAGTTGTGCGGCCAATCCGCTGATTGGCGTCGCCGAACCCTGTTCGCGGGAGAATTTGACGGCGGTATCAAGATCCTTGAGCAGCGTGCGCACGTGCCATTTGATCGGTTCGAAACGGCTTTCCGCCATTTGCGGGGCGAGGATCTGCAACGGTTTCGAATCGGCAAAACCGCCGGCCAGCGCTTCAGCGATCAGGCTCGCATCGACGCCCGCGTGTTCGGCGAGCGCCACCACTTCGGCAATCACCAGCGCGTTGCAGGCAACAATCATCTGGTTGCAGGCCTTGGTCACCTGCCCGGCACCGATGCCACCCATGTGCGTAACCCGCTGACCGAGGTTGAGCAACACCGGGCGTACGCGCTGAAGATCGGCCGCAGCGCCACCGACCATGATCGCCAGGCTGCCCGCCTCGGCACCGACCACGCCGCCGGACACCGGTGAGTCCAGCCAGCTCATGCCGGTTTTCTCCACCAGCTCTGCCGCCATCTCGCGCGTGGCGGTCGGTTCAAGGCTGGAAAAGTCCACCAGCAACTGGCCTTTTTTCGCGCCTTCGGCGACACCCGCCGGGCCAAACACCACTGCGCGAACCACCGCCGTATCCGCCAGACACAGCATCACCACGTCGGCGTGTTCGCACAGTTCAGCGGGGCTCGCTACCTGTCGCGCACCGGCTTCAACCAATGGCGCGCACTTGTCCGGGTTGCGATTCCACACGGTCAGCGGGTAACCCGCCGCCAACAGACGCCGACACATGGGCAGCCCCATCAGACCGATTCCGGCGACCCCCAACGAAGGTAGCATTGACATCACTTTGCCTCTTTTCGATTAAAGATCGCCGAATAATGGCCGATTCATCAACGATCAGGAAAGGATTCCCCCCAGCGACAGTCAGGCCAGAAGCCTGACGCTCGGGCTCAATTCGCGCACAAAAGACGCGAGATCTTATTCCGTGAGGCCCGCTGACATCGGTCAGCGGGCCAAACCAGTCCAGGTATATGGCGCCCAATGACTTCTAAAAACAATCCTGCCACTGCGGTCTCCGATCTGACGTTGAGCCACGCTGCCAACAGCCCGTCATCGTCAAAGCCAGCGGTCCCGTCGCGCCCGCTGTCGACCCAGCAATACCTGTACTTCACCGAAACCAACACCGACCGCATCCTCGACAACCTCGACGGCTTGCGCGACCTGGTGTTCCCGCGCCCACCGCACCTGGAAGGCGACAACGAACAGCACAACGACCAGGAATTCCCTTCGGTGTGCCTGATCGGCCTCGGTCGCTGCGGCTCGAACATTGCCCTCGACGTCGCGGAGCTGGTGTACAACGCGCGCAAGTTCTACCTCAACGAATTCAACAACGAAGACCGCGCGGCGGATCGGCGTCTGGCCGACAAGGGCTACAGCCCGGCCCAGTGGATCAAGCAGAACCTGCGGATCGGCCCGAACAAATCCACCAAACCGGTGTTCCTGGTAGAACCGTTGGTGATGCTCGGCGACCTCGACAAGGACATCGCCGGGCGCATCCGTTTTTCGCGCAAAGGCGAGAAAAGCGGCTTCCTGCGCGACTACAGCAAAATGAAAATCATGGACTTGTCCGAAGTCCACGCCGGTGGCGCCGGTAACGCGCCGATCCTCGGCCAGTACCTGGCGAAGATCATCCTCAACAAGGACACCCAGCGTTTCTCCAGCCCCGACTGGAAAATGATCCACTCGTACCTGATCGACAGCTGCGGCATCAAGGCCAACCAGTCGCGTCTGTATTTCTCGATTTTCAGCGCCGGCGGCGGTACCGGTTCGGGCATGGCTTCGGAGTTCGGCCTGGCCCAGCAGCACTCGTACATGAACAAGACGTTCGACACCAAGCCGATGGACGAGCACGACGGCAAGAGCGGCCATTCGTTTGTGTTCGAGCCGATCTTTACCAGTGGCATCTGCGTGCTGCCGAACATTTCCGACCACCGCAGTGAAATGTCCGAGGCGCTGCACATCAACGCCGGACGCCTGCTGTGCAAATACCTGTCGGAAGAATGGGATTTCTCCTACAACTTCGCCAACGAAGACAGCAGCGAAGCCAGCGTCATGGGCCGTATCCGTCCATGGAACGCGATGATGCTGATCTCCAACGACATCATGCGTTACGCCGAAGAAAGCGATGACGGCAACATCCAGAACATTGATGTCAATGCGATGGAGAAGCACGCCAATCAGTACATCTCGCAGCAGATCTTCAACATTCTGACGGCGCAGGCGGTGACCACCGACTACGACCAGAACTACTTCCGTCGTGCCGGCATCGACATCGGCGAAACCATTCGCCTCGACGCCAACGACCTGTTCATGAGCCTGGCCGGCCCGGTGGCGATCGCCTACGCCGAATCGGTAGTGCCGGAAACTCCGCCGCCGAGCAGCGACAAGTTCAAGGTGTTCGACAAAGAGCCGCAGCGCCTGAACATCGACGACCTGTTCTTCCGCTCGATCGACCTGCCGCATTTCAACAAGGTCACCCAGGCGATCGAGGGCATCAGCCTGCTGCCGATCGAGTCCAAGCGCTATCGTGCGTCGCTGGAGCAGTACAAGAATTCCGGCTACGACGCCGCCGCCCTGCACGACCTGCACTTCTTCAAGAACTGCTCGTCGGTGGTCTCGATTGTCTCGCTGCCCAAAGACTACAAACTGTCGTACATGGACCTGAACCGGTTGAAGACCCACCTCAACAGCCTGTTCCCCAACACCACGCTCAAGCGTTACGCGCTGGTGATCGGCGCCTCGGCCAACCTGTCGCTGACCACTTTGATCGCCAAGAGCCCGTGCCTGTCGGACGACTTCCTGACGTTGATCGTGGCGTTCATCAAGCGTTGCTTCGCGAAGAACCCGTACCGCTTCGACGAGACCCTCGACAACTCGATCCTCGACTTCATCATCCACGAGGATTTCGACGAAGACCGCATCGACGATCTGCTCAACGAGTTCGAAAACCCGGCGAAGATCCTCGACACCAACTGGTATGCGATCAAACCGATGTACGAGAAGAAGTACCGCGAGCTGATCAACGACAAGGACAAGTTTGTCTCGATCAATGACATTCGCCTGTCACGGGATTGCGTGAAAAAGTCGATCAAGTACCTGCGCGAGATCTACCGTCACCGGATCGGCAAGACCAAGGTTATTTCCCTCAATAACCATACGGGGAAGACTTACTCGGTCTGATCCAGAACCGAGTCGCCTCAATCGCTGGCAAGCCAGCTCCCACAGGATTTGTGGTGTTCACATTAGTTGTGTTCACTCGGACCCTGTGGGAGCTGGCTTGCCAGCGATGAGGCCATGACAACAGCGCAAAAACTCACGCCTCCCAACATCCAGAAACAATTAAGCAGCCGTTAGGCTGCTTACTAAACTGTTCCCGTTACGTTTACGTCACCGTGATGCCACCCCCGCTTGTGGCATTTCTCTACGGCAACCTGCCATCACGCTACTCCACTACACACTTTTCCCCGGCGGCAACGCGCACCACCGAGGTGCACGCATTCAACTGCGCGCCCTTTCCTGGACCAGAATCCACGGCCGAACCACCACCGCCCACATCTCGGGATCGCGCTCGAAAATATCCAGCGCCCGCGTTTCAGACAGCTTGCCGACCTTGTCTTCGGCCAGCCAGGCAGCCACTTTCTCGCCATCGTCCGAGGCCACGGCCTCGGCGGCAGCGATCAAATCCAGGTCAGGGTCGACCCACAATAGGGCACCCTTGGCAAAGAACGGCTCCAACTCTTTCCAGGTAATAGATGCGGTTTCACCAAGCAGCTTGGCATAGAGGGTGCTAGGTTCTTGATTCATGGGAACTGTCCGGAAAAGAAATCGGCGCGAATGATAACGTCGGTGGTCCGCCAGAAAAACCCGGTTGCAAAGGGCTGCACCGAACGAAAAGAGCAGGAACGCCAGGGAATGCTGCTGATTGAGCTATATGCCCACGATCGCCCCGCCGCAATTCTGTCTTTTTCATTCAAAAATGCGACACCCTCAAGTTTTGCCCCTCGGCGCCCGCTTCCCAGGCTAACAACCGGCGCTCTACACTGTACCGGTACAGTTGCCGGGGGCATTTCCGGAGGGTATCGCAAAGATATCTGACCCGGTTCTGCTGCTACGGCGCCAGGACTCTAAAAAAATACAACAGTAAGAGTGGAGCACTATGACTAAGGCTACTAAGCAGATTTCCAAACTGTTTGCCGCTATGGTTCTGGCCGGGGTTGCCAGCCATTCGTTCGCAGCTGACACCATCAAAATCGGTATCGCCGGTCCAAAGACCGGTCCAGTAGCCCAATACGGCGACATGCAGTTCAGTGGCGCGAAAATGGCCATCGAGCAGATCAACGCCAAGGGCGGCGTCGACGGCAAGAAACTCGAAGCCGTTGAATACGATGACGCCTGCGATCCGAAACAAGCCGTAGCGGTCGCGAACAAGGTCGTCAACGACGGCATCAAGTTCGTGGTCGGTCACCTGTGCTCCAGCTCCACTCAACCGGCTTCGGACATCTACGAAGACGAAGGCGTGATCATGATCACCCCGGCTGCCACCAGCCCGGACATCACCGCCCGTGGTTACAAAATGGTCTTCCGTACTATCGGTCTGGACAGCGCCCAGGGCCCTGCCGCCGGTAACTACATTGCCGATCACGTGAAACCGAAAGTCGTTGCCGTCCTGCACGACAAACAGCAATACGGTGAAGGCATCGCCACCGCCGTTAAAGCTACCCTCGAGAAGAAAGGCGTGAAAGTCGCCGTGTTCGAAGGCGTCAACGCCGGCGACAAGGACTTCTCCTCGATCATCGCCAAACTCAAGCAAGCCAACGTCGACTTCGTTTACTACGGCGGCTACCACCCGGAGCTGGGTCTGATCCTGCGTCAATCCCAGGAAAAAGGCCTGAAAGCCAAGTTCATGGGTCCGGAAGGCGTGGGTAACGACTCCATTTCGCAGATCGCCAAAGACGCTTCCGAAGGTCTGCTGGTAACCCTGCCGAAATCCTTCGACCAGGATCCGGCCAACGTCGCCCTGGCAGATGCATTCAAGGCGAAGAAAGAAGACCCGAGCGGCCCGTTCGTGTTCCCTTCCTACTCGGCGGTTGAAGTGATTGCCGGCGGTATCACCGCAGCCAAATCCGAAGACACTGCCAAAGTGGCCGAAGCCATTCACGCCGGCACCTTCAAAACCCCGACTGGCGACCTGAGCTTCGACGCCAAGGGCGACCTGAAGGACTTCAAGTTTGTGGTTTACGAGTGGCACTTCGGCAAACCGAAAACTGAAGCTTCGCCTCAGTAAGGCGCGCCCTGACTGACTGCCAATAAAGCCCACGGCGTGCCGTGGGCTTTGTTTTACGAATGTATGGGCCGCGCTGGCGTGATCCGCCAGTCTCCCCACCTGAAAATCTCAAAACCGTCATCAGCGGTTCGCTGGCAAAACCCGGATTCGAAGTGGATACAGATCCACGGGGCCGGGCGGGAAAATGACTCCACCAGTGAAATGCGTATCAGGTTTTTAGGAGCGTTGTAATGCCTGACCTCTATCACTTCTTCCAGCAGCTGGTTAATGGTCTGACCATTGGCAGCACGTATGCCCTGATTGCCATCGGCTATACGATGGTTTACGGCATCATTGGAATGATCAACTTCGCCCACGGCGAGGTGTACATGATCGGCTCCTACGTGGCGTTCATCGCCATCGCCGGGCTGGCCATGATGGGAATCGACAACGTCCCGCTGTTGATGACCGCAGCTTTCATCGCGAGCATCGTCGTGACAAGTTCCTACGGTTACAGCATCGAACGGATCGCCTACCGCCCCCTGCGCGGCAGCAACCGTCTGATCCCGCTGATCTCCGCCATCGGTATGTCGATCTTCCTGCAGAACACGGTGCTGCTGGCGCAAGACTCCAAGGACAAATCCATCCCCAACCTGATCCCCGGCAACTTCTCCATCGGGCCAGGTGGCGCACATGAAGTGCTGATTTCCTACATGCAAATCGTGGTGTTCGTGGTGACCCTGGTCGCCATGCTCGGCCTGACGCTGTTCATCTCCCGTTCTCGCCTGGGTCGCGCCTGCCGCGCCTGCGCCGAAGACATCAAGATGGCCAACCTGCTGGGCATCAACACCAACAACATCATCGCCCTGACCTTCGTCATTGGTGCTGCGCTGGCGGCCATCGCGGCTGTGCTGCTGAGCATGCAATACGGTGTGATCAACCCGAACGCCGGTTTCCTCGTCGGCCTCAAAGCCTTCACCGCGGCAGTACTCGGCGGCATCGGCAGCATCCCCGGCGCCATGCTCGGCGGGTTGGTGCTTGGGGTGGCGGAAGCCTTTGGTGCCGATATCTTCGGCGACCAGTACAAGGACGTCGTGGCTTTCGGCTTGTTGGTTCTGGTGCTGTTGTTCCGTCCGACCGGCATTCTGGGCCGTCCGGAGGTTGAGAAAGTATGACTAGGAATCTTAAACAGGCACTGTTCAGTGCCTTGCTGGTGTGGGCCGTGGCCTACCCGGTACTCGGTCTGAAACTGACCATCGTCGGCATCAACCTCGAAGTGCATAACACCAGCCCGATGATTCTGGCGACCATCGCCATCTGCTCGGTGCTGATGTTCCTGCGGGTGCTGTTCAACCAGCAGATCAGCAAGGCGTGGAAATCCTCGCCAGGCTTGCCGCTGATCCCGGCCAAGGCGAGTAACTTCCTGACCCTGCCGACCACCCAACGCTACTTCATCATTGCGCTGATCATCGGTGCGCTGGTGTGGCCGTTCTTCGGTTCGCGTGGCGCGGTGGACATCGCCACGCTGATCCTGATCTACGTGATGCTCGGCCTCGGTCTGAACATCGTCGTGGGACTGGCCGGTCTGCTCGACCTCGGTTACGTCGGCTTCTACGCCGTCGGCGCCTACAGCTACGCGCTGCTGTCGCACTACTACGGCCTGAGCTTCTGGATCTGCCTGCCGATTGCCGGCCTGATGGCGGCGACGTTCGGCTTCCTGCTGGGCTTCCCGGTGTTGCGTCTGCGCGGTGACTATCTGGCGATCGTGACCCTCGGTTTCGGCGAGATCATCCGTCTGTTCCTGCGTAACCTGACCGATATCACGGGTGGCCCGAACGGCATCAGCAATATCGAGAAACCGACGTTCTTCGGCCTGACCTTCGAACGTAAGGCGGCGGAAGGTCTGCAGACGTTCCACGAGTACTTCGGCCTCGAATACAACTCGATCAACAAGGTGATTTTCCTCTACCTGGTTGCGTTGTTGCTGGCGCTAGCGGCGCTGTTCATCATCAACCGTCTGCTGCGCATGCCAATCGGCCGTGCGTGGGAAGCGCTGCGTGAAGATGAAATCGCTTGCCGTGCACTGGGTCTGAATCCGACCGTGATCAAGCTGTCGGCCTTCACCCTCGGTGCGAGCTTCGCCGGTTTCGCCGGCAGCTTCTTCGCCGCCCGTCAGGGTCTGGTAACCCCGGAATCGTTCACCTTCATCGAGTCGGCGATCATCCTCGCCATCGTCGTGCTGGGTGGCATGGGCTCACAACTGGGCGTGATTCTCGCGGCCGTGGTGATGATCCTGTTGCCGGAAATGATGCGTGAGTTCAGCGAGTACCGCATGTTGATGTTCGGTGCCCTGATGGTATTGATGATGATCTGGCGTCCACAAGGTCTGCTGCCGATGCAACGCCCACACATGGAGTTGCGAAAATGAGCCGCGAGATTCTTAAAGTCGAAAACCTGAGCATGCGCTTCGGCGGCTTGCTGGCGGTCAATGGCGTGGCCCTGACCGTCAAGGAAAAACAGGTGGTTGCCTTGATCGGGCCGAACGGCGCGGGCAAGACCACCGTGTTCAACTGCCTGACCGGTTTCTATCAGCCTACCGGCGGCAGCATCCTTTTGGACGGCGAGCCGATTCAGGGCTTGCCGGGCCACAAGATCGCCCTCAAAGGCGTGGTGCGCACTTTCCAGAACGTGCGTTTGTTCAAGGAAATGACCGCGGTCGAGAACCTGTTGATCGCCCAGCACCGTCACTTGAACACCAACTTCCTGTCCGGCCTGTTCAAGACCCCGGCGTTTCGCAAGAGCGAGCGCGAGGCGATGGAGTTTGCCGAGTACTGGCTGGAAAAGGTCAACCTCAAAGAGTTCGCCAACCGTACCGCCGGGACCCTGGCCTACGGTCAGCAACGGCGTCTGGAAATCGCCCGCTGCATGATGACCCGTCCGCGGATCCTCATGCTCGACGAACCGGCGGCCGGTCTGAACCCGAAGGAAACCGAAGATCTCAAGGCGCTGATCAGCGTGTTGCGGGAAGAGCACAACGTCACCGTGCTGCTGATCGAACACGACATGAAACTGGTCATGAGCATTTCCGACCACATCGTCGTGATCAACCAGGGCACGCCTCTGGCCGACGGTACGCCGGAACAGATCCGCGATAATCCTGAAGTGATCAAAGCCTACCTGGGGGAAGCGTAAATGCTGCAGTTCGAAAACGTTTCCACCTTCTACGGCAAGATCCAGGCCCTGCACAGCGTCAACGTCGAAGTCCGCCAGGGCGAGATCGTGACCCTGATCGGCGCCAACGGGGCCGGCAAGTCCACGCTGCTGATGACGCTCTGCGGTTCACCGCAGGCGCACAGCGGCAGCATCCGCTACATGGGTGAGGAGCTGGTCGGCCAGGATTCGTCGCAGATCATGCGCAAGAGCATCGCAGTGGTGCCGGAAGGTCGTCGGGTGTTCGCCCGTCTGACCGTTGAAGAAAACCTGTCCATGGGCGGCTTCTTCACCGACAAGGGCGACTATCAGGAGCAAATGGACAAGGTCCTCGGCCTGTTCCCGCGCCTGAAAGAACGCTTCAACCAGCGCGGCGGCACCATGTCCGGCGGCGAACAGCAGATGCTCGCCATCGGCCGGGCGCTGATGAGCAAGCCGAAACTGCTGCTGCTCGACGAGCCCTCGCTGGGCCTGGCGCCGATCATCATCCAGCAGATCTTCGACATCATCGAACAGCTGCGCAAGGACGGTGTGACGGTGTTCCTGGTCGAGCAGAACGCCAACCAGGCGCTGAAAATCGCCGACCGTGCCTATGTTCTGGAGAACGGCCGGGTGGTGATGCAAGGCACCGGTGAAGCGCTGCTGACCGACCCGAAAGTACGCGAGGCGTACCTCGGCGGTTGATGTGTTTCGCCAAATAAAAAACGGCCTTCGGGCCGTTTTTTTGTGCCTGCTCGATCTTCAAGTCCTCCTACAGGGTTTTGCGTTTTTTCAAAAAGATTTTGAGTGAGCTGTAACGCAACGCCACCTCGTTTCTCTAGAGGGACAAGCAAGCGCACTTTGCTTGCAAAACCCAAGTTCAAATCTGGAGAAACATCATGACTGCTACCACCCGCACCCTGTCCGCCACCGCCCTGGTTCTGGCCCTCGGTTCCGCCCTCAGCATCGCCGCCGTATCGACCGTCCACGCCGCTGACGCTGACATGGAAAAATGCTTCGGCGTGGCCTTGAAAGGCAAAAACGATTGCGCCGCTGGTGCAGGCACCACCTGTGCCGGCACGTCGAAAATGGACTACCAGGCCAACGCCTGGAAACTGGTTCCGAAAGGCACCTGCGCCACCACCGAAAGCAAGACCTCGCCGACCGGCTTCGGTCAGATGGAAGCGTTCAAAGCCAAGTCCTGACCTGCGGCCTGCCTGAGTGACGATCATGTTCACCCTCGACGAACCTGTCCCACCCCGCACTCAGGCAGCCCTCCCCGGGCTCCCGCCCCGTGCCGGGCTGGGGCTCAAGACCGGGCACTTTCGTGAAGTGCTCGGCTCACTACCGGACCTCGGCTTCTTCGAAGTCCACGCCGAAAACTACATGGTGGACGGCGGTCCGTTTCATCATTTTCTCGGTTTGATCCGCGAACAGTATCCGCTGTCGCTGCACGGCGTCGGCCTGTCCATCGGTGCCGAAGGGCCACTGGACACAGAGCACCTCAAGCGTCTGGCCGGGCTGATCGAGCGTTATCAACCCCAATCCTTTTCCGAACACCTGGCCTGGTCGAGCCACGGCCCGGTGTTCCTCAATGACCTGCTGCCACTGGCCTACGATACGCCGACGCTGAACCGCGTCTGCGCGCATATCGACCAGGTGCAGAACACCCTCAAACGCCCGATGCTGCTGGAAAATCCGGCGACCTATCTGGCCTTCCAACACTCGACCCTCGACGAAGCCGACTTCATCAGTGAAGTCATCCGTCGCAGCGGCTGTGGCTTGCTGCTCGACGTCAACAACGTCTACGTCTCTTGCATCAACCATCAACGCGATCCGCAGGCCTACCTCAACGCGCTGCCACTGCACGCCGTCGGTGAGATTCATCTGGCCGGGTTTGCCGAGGATTGCGACAGCCTCGGTGACCGCTTGCTGATCGACGATCACGGAGCGCCGGTTGATCAAGCCGTTTGGACCTTGTACCGACAAGCGCTGGAGCGTATCGGCCCGGTGGCGACGCTGATCGAACGTGACAATCAGGTCCCGGCCTTCAATGTGCTGCTGGCCGAGGCACGGCAGGCCGACGAAATACTGCTCGGCGCGGGAGTCCGGTCATGAGTCATCAAGCGGCTTTTGCTGCCACGCTACTCGACCCGCAATTGCCCTGCCCCGATGGGCTGTGCAGTGCCAACGGGGCCGATCCGGCCAGTCGGTTTTCGGTGTATCGCAACAATGTGCAGAGTTCGCTGATCAACGCGTTGGCGGACAGCTATCCGGTGGTGCAGCAATTGGTCGGCGAGGATTTTTTCCGCGCCATGGCCGCTGTTTTCGTACAACAACACCCGCCAGAAACCCCGTTGATGAGTCGCTACGGCGAAGCGCTGCCAGCCTTCCTCGACGCATTCGAGCCGGCAGCGAGCGTGCCGTATCTGGCCGACGTCGCACGGCTCGAACGCCTGCGCACCCGCGCCTACCACGCCGCCGATGCACTGCCCGTGCGCCCGGAGCAGATCACCGCGGCACTCGCCGATCCGACTGCGCTGAGCGACCTGCGCTTCAAGCTTCATCCGTCGCTGCACTTGCTGGACTCGCACTACGCCGTGGTTGCGATCTGGGCTGCGCATCAGGGTGATGCGACGCTGACCGGTATCGACACCCGGCACGGGCAGCACGCCTTGGTGCTGCGCAACGGCCTCGACGTCGAGGTGTTTGCCGTCGAACCCGGCGCCAGTGTGTTTCTGCGTCACCTGCTCAATGACCAACCGCTGTTGCTGTCCGCGCAAAACAGCCCGCCGTTCGACCTCAGCCACACCCTCGCGCTGTTGATTGCCCGCAACGCCATCGTCCACCTGAAAAACAAGGAATCGCCATGAACAACCTCATCACCCGCGCCATCGCCCTGCTGGAGAAAATCCCCCACAGCCTGATCGCCTTCATTGCGCGTTTCTCGATTGCGGCGGTGTTCTGGAAGTCCGGGCAGACCAAGGTCGAAGGGTTGGCCATTGACCTGATCGACGGCACGTTTCAATTCGGCTGGCCACGCCTGGCGGACTCGACCATTGCGCTGTTCAAAAGTGAATATCACGTACCGTTACTGTCGCCGGATGTCGCCGCGCACCTGGCCGCGTTTGCCGAACACTTCTTCCCGGTGCTGATCCTGGTCGGCTTCGCTACGCGGTTTTCGGCGCTGGCGCTGTTGGGCATGACCCTGACCATTCAACTGTTCGTGTATCCAGATGCCTATCCGACCCACGGCACCTGGGCGGCCGTGTTGCTGTACCTGATGACGACCGGGCCGGGCAAGCTGTCGATTGACCATCTGATCGCCCGCCACTTTTCGCGCTGAGCAGAATCTCACTGGAAATGAATTGCAAAGCTATTTCGGCAGGCGATCCAGCGCCTCGCCACTGCGCTTGAACCAGCCCATCAGATAGTCCGCCAGCACTTGCGTGCGTTTCGGCAGACCGCCCTGATAAGGGTGCACCAGGTACATCGGCATGCGTCGAGTCTGAAAATCGCGCAGGAGCCAGCGCAATCGCCCGTCAGCCAATTCCGCCTGCAACAGGTACGAAGGTAACCGGGCGATGCCCGCCCCGCTGAGTGCGGCTTTCTTGAGCAGGTTGTAATGGTTGCTGGCGAACGGTCCCGACACCCGCACCCGCTGCAATTCGTGTTGCTGGTGATACAACCATTCTTCGCGACCGCTGTAATGGCTGTTGAGCAGGCAACGATGATCGGCCAGCGCCTGGGGCGTCAGCGGTTCGCCGAACCGCTCGAGATAGGCGGGGCTCGCGCAGGTCATCTCCTGCCAGGCCAACAAGGGTTTCGCCACCAGTCGCTCGTCGTTGGCCACTTCACTGCGGATCGCCAGATCGAAGCCGTCGCGCGACAGATCACGGTAGCTGTTGTTCAGCTCCAACTCGATCTGCACCTCGGGGTACTGCTGGGAAAACTCCAGCAGCAAGCCATCGAAGAAGGTTTCCCCCAGCGACACCGGCACTGTCATCCGCACCGGACCGGCCATGTCGTCTTTCAGCCGCGCCAGGGCCTGACGCGCTCGCTCGACCTGAACCACAAGCGCCTGGGCCTGCGGCAATAACGCTGCGCCCGCGGCAGTCAGGCTCAGGCGGCGCGTGGTGCGCTGCAGCAGCACCACGGAAAATCGCGCTTCCAGTTGGCTGATGCGTTTGGACAGCTGCCCCTTGCTGCAACCCAATTGCTGCGCCGCCAAGGTAAAACTGCCGGCCTCGATCAACACCGCAAACGCCGCCAGATCATCCATTTCGCTCATGGATTGTTTCCATTTGAAAACCAAAGGTTGCCCATTAGCGCGCTTATCCGTAGAAAAAACCACTCTAGACTGAAACCTCGTTCAATCACTTGAGGCACAGCACAATGAAAATCCTGTTGATCGGCGCCAGCGGCACCATCGGTTCAGCCGTGGACAAAGAACTGTCGCAACGCCACGAAGTCATTCGCATCGGTCGCACCAGCGCTGATCTGCAAGTCGATATCAGTGACAGTGCGTCGATCCGCCAGCTGTTCGAAAAAACCGGCAAATTCGACGCCCTGGTCTGCGCCGCCGGCAACGTGACGTTCGCCCCGCTGGGAGAGATGAACGAAGACAGTTTCGCCCTCGGCCTCAAGGACAAACTGATGGGCCAGGTCAACCTGCTGCTGATCGGCCGCGAGTTCGCCAATGACGGTGCGTCGTTCACCTTCACCACCGGCGTACTCAGCCATGATCCGATTCGCAGCGGTGCGTCAGCGGCGCTGGTCAACGGTGCACTGGACAGTTTTGTGAAAGCGGCCGCCATCGAACTGCCTCGCGGTCTGCGGGTGAACTCGGTCAGCCCGACCGTACTGCTGGAGGCGATGGGCAGCTACGCCCCGTACTTCCGTGGCTACAAGCCGGTTCCGGCGGCGGACGTGGCGTTGGCCTACGCAAAAAGTGTCGAAGGCTTGCAGACCGGACAGACCTTTCACGTGGGTTGATTTTCACTTCTCGATCAAAGTCGGCAGCAGTTTTTTGGCCACAGGGCGCGACATCACGATCATCAGTTGCGCCCCCAGCTCCGAATGCACCGTCGCCGTTGAAATGTGCTGGCCGTTGATAGACAGGTTCAATGGCTGGCCCAGCGCCTCTCGACTGATCCTTCGAGCCCTGATGGTCGCCTCGGGAGACAGGGTCACGGAAAGCCGGACGTGATCCGGTTGGGCGCTTGGGTCATCTTTGAGCAGTATCTCCATCCGGGTGAAATCTGCCGCGGAGGAAAAATCAATATCGGCAGCCTGGCTGGCCCCACAGCCTGCGACTGCCAACAGCAGCAGTGCATGTTTCCATTGCATGGCGATCTCCTTGATCCATCGGACCCAGCCGGCCCAAGACTATGTGATGCCGCTGTGCCCAACTCAATAGTGGCCAGACAAACCTTGTGATCGGCAGCCAGCCTCAGTAACGTGGCGGCACTTGTCTGGAGAGCCGAAGATGCGTGTTGCCCGTTCGTTGATCGTTATTGCCCTGCTGCCGTTGTTTGCCGGTTGCCAATTGCTGGATGGCCCGCGTCAGAGTGCTTCCCACGTCGGGCAATCCCGGATGCAAGGGCAATTGACGGCGGCCGACGGCAAACTGGTGTTCCAGCCGTGTGGCGAACAGCGTCAGTACGCGGTCAACGACATCGGCGGCACCAGCGTGCTGCAAGAGGCCGCCACGCTTGCCGATCAACAGGGCAAGTTATTCGCCGATGTACGCGGCAAGATCGCCGGCGACCGTCTCGACCTGACCCAGTTGTACCGCGTCGAACGTTCCGGCACGGCGTGTGACGACCCGAATTTCAAACTGCTGATCCTGCGCGCCGCCGGCCATGGCCCGGAATGGAACGTCAAGGTCAGCGGCAAAGGCATGGTCATCGACCGCGCCGGACAGCCGCCGCTGGCTGTGCCTTATGTTGAAGAGCAACTGGGCGACGGCCGCTTCAACCTCAGCAGCGAAGCCAACAACCAGCGCATCGAGTTGTGGGTCGCACCACAACGTTGCGTCGACAGTAGCACCGGCAGCGTCCAGCACATGAGCGCCGAGTTGCGCATCGACGGCCAGGTCGAGCGCGGCTGCGGGTATTTCGGCGGATCGCGCAACGACTGAGTGTTTTAGCCTCACCGGATCCGGCCTTTGCGGCTTATAATCGCGGCCTTCAAACGCCCTGGCGCAGTTGTGCGCCCCGCGAACCCGGATCCCCGCCATGTTACGAATCACTGAACTCAAGCTGCCAATCGACCATCCCGAAGAAGACCTGCGCGCCGCCATCGTGCAACGCCTGGGCATCGCCAGCGATGATTTGCTCGATTTCACCTTGTTCAAGCGCAGCTACGATGCGCGCAAAAAGTCCTCCGAACTGTGCTTCATCTACACCATCGACCTCAACGTACGCGATGAGGCCAAGGTGTTGGGCAAGTTCGCCGACGACCGAAACGTCAACGTGGCGCCGGATGTCAGCTACAAATTCGTCGGTCAGGCGCCGAGCGACCTGAGCCAGCGCCCGATCGTCGTCGGTTTCGGCCCGTGCGGGATTTTCGCCGGCCTGCTGCTGGCACAGATGGGCTTCAAGCCGATCATCCTCGAACGCGGCACCGAAGTGCGCCAGCGCACCAAGGACACCTGGGGCCTGTGGCGCAAAAGCGTGCTCAACCCCGAGTCCAACGTGCAATTCGGCGAAGGCGGTGCGGGCACGTTCTCCGACGGCAAGCTGTACAGCCAGATCAAGGACCCGAAGTTCCTTGGCCGTAAAGTCCTGCACGAGTTCGTCAAGGCCGGCGCGCCGGAAGAAATCCTCTACGTCAGCAAGCCGCACATCGGTACGTTCCGCCTGACTGGCATGGTCGAGACCATGCGTGAAGAGATCCGCGCGCTGGGCGGCGAAGTGCGCTTCCAGGAGCGCGTCAGCGACGTGCTGATCGAAGACGGCCAACTGGTCGGCGTGCAATTGGCGAGCGGCGAAACCCTGCACTCCAGACATGTGATTCTGGCACTGGGCCACAGCGCCCGTGACACCTTCCGCATGTTGCACAGCCGTGGCGTGTTCATGGAAGCCAAGCCGTTCTCGGTGGGTTTCCGCATCGAACACCCGCAATCGCTGATCGACCGCGCACGACTGGGCAAGTACGCCGGCCATCCGAAACTCGGAGCCGCCGACTACAAACTGGTGCATCACGCCAAAAACGGCCGTTCGGTCTACAGCTTCTGCATGTGCCCGGGCGGCACCGTGGTCGCGGCGACTTCCGAGCCGAACCGGGTGGTCACCAACGGCATGAGCCAGTATTCGCGTAACGAGCGTAACGCCAACTCCGGGATAGTCGTCGGCATCACCCCGGAAGTCGATTATCCGGGCGGCCCGCTGGCGGGGATCGAGTTGCAGGAGCGCCTGGAATCCCATGCGTTCATCCTCGGCGGCAGCGATTACAAGGCCCCGGCGCAATTGGTCGGCGACTTCATCAACGGCACGCCTTCGACCGAACTGGGCGAAGTCGAGCCGTCGTACAAACCCGGCGTAGCGCTGGGTGATCTGGCGTTGGCCTTGCCGGAATTCGCCATCGAAGCGATCCGCGAAGCCCTGCCGGCGTTCGAGAAACAGATTCGCGGTTATTCGTTGCACGACGCCGTGTTGACCGGGATCGAAACCCGTACCTCGTCGCCGCTGCGCATCACGCGTAACGAGTCGTTGCAGAGCATGAACGTCAAGGGCCTGTTCCCGGCCGGCGAAGGCGCGGGTTATGCCGGCGGGATTCTGTCGGCAGGCGTGGACGGGATTCGGATTGCCGAGGCTGTAGCACGCGACATTCTCGGCCTCGAAGCCTGATCAGTATTAGCTGACCCAACACAAGACCCTGTGGCAGCGAGCTTGCTCGCGAAAGCGGTATTTCAGACAACGATGATGTTGAATGAGATGACGCCTTCGCGAGCAGGCTCGCTCCCACATTGGTCTCTGCTCTTGATCAGATGTTTGCGCGCAGGACTGAGTCAGGCAGCTGCTCACCCCGCTCGGCACTCGCCGCCACCGCTTCGATCAACCCACTCAACTCATACCCCTGCGCCTTGAGCCAGTCCTGGTCGTAATAGGTGTCAGCGTAACGCTCACCGCCATCGCACAAAATCGCCACGATCGACCCCGACTCCCCTGCCGCTTTCATCTGCTGCGCCGCCATCAATGCGCCAATCAGATTGGTGCCGCTCGACCCGCCGACATGCCGCCCCAGACGCTGCGCCAGATAATGCATGGCGGCCAGCGACAAGGCGTCCGGCACCTTGACCATCGCATCGATCACCTTGGGCAGAAACGACGCTTCCACCCGAGGCCGGCCAATTCCTTCAATCCGTGAACCGCAATCCAGACGCAGGCTGGCGTCGCCAGTCTGGTAGTAATCAAAGAACACCGAACGCTCGGCGTCGGCGCACAACACGCGAGTGCAGTGCTGGCGATAGCGCACATAGCGGCCGAGGGTCGCAGTGGTGCCGCCGGTGCCGGGGCTGGAAATCAGCCAGCTCGGTTCCGGGTGTTTCTCGTAGCGCATCTGCTGGAAGATCGATTCGGCGATGTTGTTGTTCGCCCGCCAGTCCGTGGCGCGCTCGGCATAAGTGAATTGATCGATGAAGTGGCCGCCATGCTCGCGCGCCAGACGTTCGGACTCGGCGTAGATCTGCGTCGGATCCTTCACCAGATGGCTCTGGCCACCGTAGAAGGCAATTTGCGCGATCTTCTCCTTGGAGGTGGTCGCCGGCATCACCGCAATGAACGGCAAACCGAGCATCCGCGCGAAATACGCCTCGGAAATCGCCGTCGAACCGCTGGACGCCTCGATCACCGGCGCGCCGGGTTTGAGCCAGCCGTTACACAACGCGTAGAGAAACAGCGACCGGGCCAGGCGATGCTTGAGGCTGCCGGTCGGATGGCTGGATTCATCCTTGAAATACAGCTCGATGCCCGCAAAACCCGGCAGTGGCAAGGGGATCAGGTGGGTGTCGGCGCTACGCTGGAAGTCCGCCTCGATGATGCGGATGGCTTCGCGGGCCCACTGTCGGTTGTCGCTCATGGTGAGGGTTCTCGTTGAATCGGGCAGAAAATCGACCTCCTTTTGAAGGCTTGTCCATCAGCTTAGGAAAAAACCCGAAACGCGCACAGATACAGCTGAGTCTCAATATGTCAGGCAACTGCTAGGCTCAGCGTGGCCTCGGGAAAGCTGCGTTGTAACGCCATATAACAAAAAAGAATATAACTTTTGTTTTAACAACTAACAGTACGGGTTAGGGTGTTCCACCTTTTGACCTTTCGATGGAGAGCGACCTTGCCTCTGCGTAGCACTTTCACGCGTTTCTTTCAGTTGGAAGCTGCCAGCGGTCTGTTATTGATCGCTGCGGCCATCCTGGCTCTGATTATCAATAACTCGCCACTGTCGTGGCTGTACACCGGCCTGCTCGACACCCCGGTGGTGGCGCAGATCGGAGCGTTGAAAATCGCTAAACCGCTGCTGCTGTGGATCAACGACGGCTTGATGGCGATGTTCTTCCTGCTGATTGGCCTGGAAGTGAAGCGCGAGGTGCTCGACGGCCAGTTGTCCAAGCCTTCGCAGATCGTCCTGCCCGGCGCGGCAGCCATCGGCGGCATGCTGATACCGGCGCTGATCTACTGGTTTCTCAACCGCGACAACCCGCCCGCGCTGAGCGGCTGGGCGATCCCGACCGCGACCGATATTGCCTTCGCCCTCGGCGTGCTGGCCCTGCTGGGCAAGCGGGTGCCCGTGTCGCTGAAACTGTTTCTGATGACCCTGGCAATCATTGATGACCTGGGCGCCATCGTGATCATTGCGATCTTCTACTCCGGCGAACTCTCGACCCTGTCGCTGGGCCTGGCGGCGGCGTGCATCGCGGCGCTGGTGGCGATGAATCGGCTGGGTGTGGTCAAACTCGGACCGTACATGATCATCGGTTTGATCCTGTGGGTCTGTGTACTCAAAAGCGGCGTCCATGCGACGCTGGCCGGTGTGACACTGGCGTTCTGCATCCCCCTGCGCACGAAAAATGCCGAACCGTCGCCGTTGCTGACCCTCGAGCATGCGCTGCATCCGTGGGTGGCCTACGGCATCCTGCCGCTGTTCGCCTTCGCCAACGCTGGCCTGTCGCTGAGCGGCGTCACTGTCGAAAGCTTCACCCACCATGTGCCAATGGGCATCGCGATTGGCCTGTTGTTGGGCAAGACTGTCGGTGTGTTCGGCCTGACCTGGCTGGCCGTGAAAGCCGGCATCGCTGCCCTGCCACAAGGCGCGAATTGGGGCCAGGTGCTGGGTGTGGCGATCCTGTGCGGCATCGGCTTCACCATGAGCCTGTTCGTCGGCTCGCTGGCCTTTGAACCGGGCGTAAGCGATTACGCCGGAATGGACCGAATGGGCATTCTGACCGGTTCGATTCTGGCGGCGTTGATCGGTTATGCGGTGACGGCGGCGGCGAGCAAAAAGAACACCGCGCTGCCTTCCTGATACGCCATGGATCGCCGTAGCGAACAATCGCCACGTCTTTAGAGACGCGTCCTACAGCCACGATTTTCCTGCTTCGTTAACGTTGCGCAGCCCTTTGCGAAGGGCTGTCGACGGATGAACGAAAGGACGATCAGTGGCTGGCAACAAGGACATTCCCCGGGTTTCCAACCCACCGCAAGGCGACGGGCATCACGTCACCTACCGCTACATGACGGCCACTGAACTGGCCGAGCGCGACGCCAGACAAAACGCTTACGACGCCATGCTGGCGCGGCAGGAGGCTTTCGAGCGCAGCCGTGAAGTTGCGGCCAAAAAAGCCGAGCCCGTGCGTGCCGGTTGCGTATTTGCCAAGTCCTGCAAATTGCCGGATGCGATTATCGATTACTCGAGTCCTTCGGGGATGGTGCCGACCGACAGCCTGAAGGATTACGGCGATCTGATCCTGCTGGGCGCTCGCGAGGCTGATGAAAACGGCGCAGTTCCTCTCAAGAAAATCGGCGCAACGGCCATCCCGGCAGGCTTCGGCAGTTTTGCGTTGACGGGTTCAGCTTTCAAAGCACTGCCCACAGTTATATCCACCGCAGTGATCACGCCATTGGTGACCCTGGTGGCGCTGTTCATACCCTCGAGCCTTGGTGACAGCGCGCTCTATACCGACGAGCAACTGCGTGGACTTGAACAGGCGCGAACGCGTGTTCGGTTGAGAGTCGAACAGCAGGCCGACGGCAGCCTGAAGGGCTACGGCTTCTACACCGGCAAGAATCGCGATTGGGAAATGGTTGATGTCGTGCAGTTCAAGTTGCGTGGCAGCCAGTTCATTGCTGACTTGGGTGAAGGCGTAGAGCTGATATGGACGCCTGCTGTGGATGGCTCGGACATCCTCGGTATTCCCGCGCTGGAGGCTGCACCGCAGGCACCGCACATCTGGGTTTATCCGCCGACGAAAGCGGCGGACGGGATTCTGGTTAATCCGGTTTATCCGCCGGAGTACAGGGATTTTATTCTGGTTTTTCCGGTGAACTCGGGAATCAGGCCGGTATATATAGTCTTAAACGTTCCTAAAGATTTCAAATACCACCCCGCCCCTGTTTCGCTGCCGGCCTTTCCAGGCGTGAAACCTGCACCACTGAAAACCTCCGTTCGCGGTGGAGGAAAAAAGCGAAGACGTTGGAAAGATGCATCGGGGAAAATTTACGAATGGGACTCTCAGCATGGCAAGGTTGAGATGTACACCAAGCAAGGAAAACACCTTGGAGAATACGACCCGAAAACAGGGAAACAAACAAAGCCTGCCGATTCCACAAGGAGAGTAGAAAAATGAAGCATGTAATAGAGGTATTCGATCGAAAGACTGAGGATTTGCTCCTGACCGTAGAGATCGCGGCGCATCACGAGGAAGCATTGAAGGCCCTGATGAACTGGCAACACCCTGAAGATGAGTTCGATGGCTCTGATTTAGACGAAGCGCAGATCAAAGTTTTGGAGGACTGGACAGGAGAAAAGCTCTTGGACGCAACTCATATAGTTCAGTTGGTGTGCATCGAATGACTTATGGCAACTTCAAGCTGCAACACACCGTCGGGGCATTTAATAAACGCACAGCTCGGTTAGCTTTCGAGATCCCCGTTCCCGATGGAAACATTGAGCGGCTCAGAATAATCATGCATTGGGTCAATCCCGAAGACGAAATCTTTGGTTATGACCTCGACCAAGAGCAGATAAAGCAATTGGAAGCTTTAATCGGTCGAGCTTTCTACGACTCTAAATACAATTTTCAGATGGGTTGTCATGGAAGCGCGTAAATACCTTAAAAGAAAACCCCGACCAGTCACCTGATCGGGGTTTTCTTTACCCTACATTCCACTTAGTGCGAAACGCGGCTGGTTCCGCCAACGGTGGAGATGCGCACGCGCTCGCCAACACGGAACACTTCATTCTCCTGAACCTGTTGCACATAGGCACGCATGCTGCCGTCGTCTTCACGCACGGTGATTTCCACGCCCTGGGTACGGGTCAGACCTTCTTCAGTGGCCGAACCGATCAGACCACCCGCCACCGCACCGATGACCGCAGCCACGATGCTGCCTTTACCGCCGCCGATCGCGCTGCCGCCGACACCGCCGACCACTGCGCCTGCAGCGCCGCCGATCGGGGTCTTGGTGCCTTCGATTTTCACCGGACGCAAGGATTCGATGGTCCCCATGCGAATCGTCTGTACACGACGCGCTTCGTCACGGGAGTAGGAGTCACCGGTCAGGCTCGATTGGCAGCCGGTAAGCAACATCGCCATCGTGGAAAAGGAAGCAACCAGCAGAACAGACTTACGCATAGCATCAACTCCAAAGGAACATATATTCATTAAACTCCGCTGCTTGACGCCTGTCACGGCACAGCCCGGATAAATTGGCTTTCATTCAGGCGCGGTACAGACGCCTGCAAGGTTTTCCAACAGTAGCGCCAAATTACCGATTCTGCGCCACCGACACCAAGGATTTTCATGGATTACTTCATCATTTTCGTCACCACCGTTGCGGGACTGTACTTCCATTGGTGGCTTTACGTGCGCATCAAACGCTGGATGGATCGCGACCTGGCACTGTCGCTGGCGGGCGAGGATGAAGGTAAACGCGCCTTCATGCTTGAACGGCTGGCGGACGCGCAGGCGCAAAATATCAAGCGCAAGGATCTGCCGCAGTGGCTGGAGGCCGCTGCGGCAAGCTATTGCGCTCGGTAGACTGCCTAGGGTGCCAGACGTTCAAGAATCCAGTCGGCGCCCTGCAGGCGGTAGTTGAGGCGATCGTGCAGGCGGCTCGAACGCCCCTGCCAGAACTCGATGCGCTCGGGCAGCAGGCGGTAACCGCCCCAATGTTCCGGGCAATGCGGCTGGGTGTCGCTGAAGCGCTGTTCGGTGGCCTTGAGCAACTCTTCCAGCTCACCCCGGCCGTTGATCACCCGGCTCTGCGGTGAAGCCCAGGCCCCGAGGCGGCTGCCCAGTGGACGCACCTGAAAATACGCATCGGACTCCTCAGGCGTGACTTTCACCACCCGTCCTTCAATGCGCACCTGACGCTCAAGGGTTGGCCAGAAGAACGTCATGGCGGCGAACGGATTGGCCGCCAGATGCTGGCCCTTGGCGCTGTCGTAGTTGGTGAAAAAGGTGAACCCCTGCTCGTCCAGGCCCTTGAGCAGCAGAATGCGGCAATGCGGTCGTCCGTGCGTATCGACCGTGGCCAGGGTCATGGCGTTGGCCTCCACGGGCGCCTGTTCGGTTTTCACCGCGTCGGCAAACCATTGGTGAAACAACGCAAACGGCTCGTTCGGGGCTTGCGCCTCGGTCAAGCCATCCCGGGTGTAATCACGACGCATATCTGCCAGAGCCTGGGTCATGGCGCATTCCTTTTCGTTAGCGGATCACTGCTTGGAAGTATCGGTGGCGGCGACTTTCTTGTCAGTGGTCGCCGCTTTGGCTGGAGCGGTTTTCTTGGCAGGCGTTTTCGCCGGAGCCTTGGCCGCCGCTTTTTTCGCCGGAGCCTTGGCGGCGGCTTTCTTCGCTGGCGCCTTTTTGGTTGCAGGTACGGCGGCTTTGGAAGCGGCCGGCGCCGGTGTTACCGGCTTGGCTACAGGCTTGACGTCCTGGGCGGCAATCATCGTGGTCGGTGCCGGTGCCGGCATGTTGTATTTGCTCAGCAGGGCAACCATGGTGTTCTGCGGGGTCACCAGCAATTCGACGCGACGGTTCAGGGCACGGCCTTCGGCGCTGTCGTTGGCAGCACGCGGGGCATCGCCGCCCATGCCGCGCAGCATCAGGCGATCACGCTGCAAACCGCTCAGACGGAAGATCGCCGCCACGGACTGGGCGCGCTCCTGGCTGAGTTTGACGTTGGCCGGCGCAGCGCCGGTGTTGTCGCTGTGACCGAGCACCAATACCGCGGTTTTCGGGTCAGCTTCGAGAATTTTCGCAACATTGGTGAACGGGCTGAGTGTCACCGGCAGCAACATGGCCGGACGCTTCGGGTTGAACGAGCCCTCCACCGGCGCGATCACCACCAGCACGTTGTCACGGCGCTCGAGTTGCAGATTGCTGTCCTTGATTGCCGCACGCAGGCGTGGCTCGTAGTCATCCAGCCAGGCCTGGGTGACTTTCGGGTCAGGCATCGGCACTACTTTGGCAGTGGACTGATCCTTGCCGCCGAACGGCCACCACCACTTGCTGCCGGTGTCGGCATCGGTCTTGGCCACTGCAACCGGGGTTTTGGCTGCAGGTTTTACTTCAGGTTTCACCTCAGCCTTGGCCGCTGCATCATCGGAGCTGCCGAACGGCCAGTACCAGTGGCTGCTGCTTTCAGTCTTGGCCACCGGTGCAGTGGCGGCAGGTTTCAGCGGGGCTGGAGCAGGTGCTGGCTCTTTGGCTGCGACTTTGTCGGAAGAGCCGAACGGCCACCAACTGCCGCCGTCTGCATCGTTTTTCGGAGTCTGTGCACAACCGGTCATTGCAACGCACAGGGCCAGGGCGAGGGTCTTTTTAGATGACATTGAAAATCCACAAAATGAAGTAAGGAAAAATCAGAGCTCTTTCGCCCGGATAAACAGTCGGTTTGAATCGAAAAACCGCATGAGGTTCCGGCCCTGGAACCCCGAATGAAACTTTACAGACAAGTGGCAAGCACCCGCGCGAGCTTCTGTGCGCGCGGATCCATCAAGACGTACGGCCCCAGGGTATTTGTCACAAAACCGAAGGCAACATCATGCTCAGGATCAGCAAAACCGATGGAACCGCCCGCGCCCGGATGGCCGAACGCCCGCGGGCCGAGGCCATAGGTGGCGTTCGGCACGTCCGGTTGATCGAGCATGCAGCCCAGACCGAAACGGGTACGGGTCAACAGAGTCTTGTCTTCGCCGAGGCTATGTTCGCGGGTCAGCTCTTCGAGCATGTCGCTCTCGAGCAGGCTGCCGTCGAGCAAACCGGCGTAAAAGCCCGCCAGACTGCGTGCGTTGCCGTGGCCGTTGGCCGCCGGTTGCTGCATGCGGCGCCACTCCGGTTTGTTGGTGCTGGTAAGCACCGAGGGCGGATTGGTAAAGGCGCGGGTGGTCATCGCGGTCGGTTCGCGCAGGGTCACTTGCAGCAGACGCTGAGCGGCGGCGTCCCCGGCATTGCCTTTGCCTCGTGCGATATGCGCGACGCGGTGAAACTCTTCATCGGCCAGGCCAACGTGAAAGTCCAGGCCCAGGGGCCTGGCGACACGGGCGACGATGGACTCCCCCGGCCCGCGACCGTCGGCGCGCCGCAGCAATTCACCCATCAACCAGCCGTAAGTGATTGCGGCATAACCGTGGCCGGTGCCCGGCGTCCACCACGGTGCTTCGGCCGCGAGGGCGTCGACCATGGTTTGCCAGTCGTACAGTGCTTCCGGCGCCAGCAACTCACGCAAGGCCGGCAGACCGGCCTGATGGCAGAGCAATTGGCGCAGGGTGATCGACTCTTTGCCGGCGGCGGCGAATTCCGGCCAGTAGCGCGCAACCGGAACATCGAGTTGCAACTTGCCTTCGGCAACCAGCTGTAGCGCGGTGACGGCGGTGAAGGTTTTGGTGCAGGAAAACAGGTTGGCGATGGTGTCGCTGTGCCAGGCCTCGCGACCATCCTTGTCGGCAGTGCCGGACCAGAGGTCGAGAACGGTTTCTCCACCGACCTTGATGCACAGGGCTGCGCCGCGTTCCTGGGGATCGTCGAACAGTGCGGCAAAGGCTTCGCGCACCGCTTCGAATTGAAGCTCGTAATGTCCCTGAATCTGCACCCGCAACTCCCCCGCGAAAACGCTCTACAAAGTGGCCCGCATTGTTCCAGCCCTAGAGGGATTTGGGAACAGCTGCGGGCCAGACGGTTAAATGCTGTGGTGGGGCTACTGGCGCCTTCGCGAGCAGGCCCGCTGCCACACTGATCTTCAGTGCAGCAGAGATCGAATGCGGAAGCGGGCTTGCTCGCGAAGAACGCTAACGCGGTCTAAACCTTAGTGACCATTCCCGGAATGCCCACCCGCATGACTGGCACCCGGCCCCTTGCCGGCCTCGCCCTTGCGTCCGCCTTCAGCTTCATGCCCCGCCGCAGTGGCCGCTTTCTCAGCCTCCTTGCCCAACTGATCAAGCGCCTGCAGGTTGCTTTTGCGCACCGTCTCGACAAACCCCTGATACGGCAGATCCGTCACCCCGACCAGTCCGAAGTGCCCGTTCTCGCCATCGAGCAGACGCCCGGTCACCGGCTGATCCAGATACTGGAACCAGTGCACACCGACAATCGACGGTTCACTCAACGCCTGCTTGAGGAAGTTGGCGTAGGCCGGTCCACGATCTTCTTCCCGGCTCAACTGCGTCACGCCGCCCCAGAACGGGCCGCGATCGGTCGAGCCGAAGTTGAACTCGGTGATCAAGACCGGTTTGTCGAGGGCACCCAGCGCGGCGAAGTCATAGCCGTCCTGTGGCTTGAGCGTGTACATGTTGAAACTCAACACATCGCAATACTGCGCGCAGGAGGCCACGGCTTCCGGGGTGCTGGTGGCGAAACGGCCGCCGAGCAGCAGCTGATTGGGCGCGTGCCATTTCAGCGAGTCGGAAATGGTTTTGAAGTAGGTGTCGGCAAAGACCTTCTGGAAGTACTTGAAGTCGGCCTCGATTTCCGGGTGTTCAGGGTTCGGCAGCGGCGGCACGAAGCCCGGGTCTTCCAGCAGTTCCCAAGCCGGCAGATCAATGCCCCATGCCTTCGACAGCCCCGCCTGATTACGGTATTTGTCGCGCAGTTGCTTGAGGAACGCGCGTTTGGCCGGCACGTCGGTGGTCATTTTCAACGTGCCGTAGGCCAGCGCGTAGCGCGATTGCGGATCGTCACCGGGGCCGGCCCAGGCCAGTTCGTTGTCGGCAAAGTAGCCGATCAGCCAGGGATCGTCGCGGTGATCACGGGCGGCAATCGCCACGGCACGTTCGGTGGCCATGGCGAAGCGTGGATCGAACGGATCCGGCATGCCGCCCCACCAGTCGCTGCCCGTGCTGATGCTGGTGTAATCGCCGACGATCGACAGCGGCAAGGTGTACGGTACGCGCTCGGCGTCGCCCAACTGCGGCGCACTCCAGTTGCCAACCGTGTTGAAGCCCCAGGCTTGCAGGCGATCAAGGGTGTGGCTGGCCCATTGCTGCTCATCGAGGGCGGCTGTGCAGGGCGCGGCTGCGTTGGCGTTCGTCGCTTGCGCAGCATCGGTCTGCGCCGCTTCGGCAACCCCGGCCTTCGGCTCAGTCGGCACAGCGGCAGGCTCTGCGGTGTTGGCGGCAACGCTTTCGGCGGCTTGCGTCTTCGCCGCTGCCGCGACACCGGATGCGCCGACACTGGCCGATTTGCACGGTTCGCCGTAGACCCGCTGCAGGTTGGCGGCATAAAAGTCGTACCAGCGCCCGTTGCCGTAACCGCGGCCCTGATCGGCACCATTGCCGCCCCGGTTATCGCCTTCGCCGAAATGGCTGGCGAGCGGTTCGTCGGGTTTGGGCAGGGATTCGAACATGTATTCGCGACCGGCCACGTATGTCTGGTTGACGTCCGGGCTGACGGTGTTGACGCCGAGGGAGTAGAACGGATGGCCCTCAGGGGTCACCAGATACCAGCGCCCGTCACGTTTCTCGGTGCGGAAGAAGCCGCTGGCCTTGAACGTCGGGCCCTTGTTCCAGCCGCCAAACTTGTCCAGCGAGGACTTTGCGCGTTCGGCCAGCCAGGTTTTCAGCTGTTGCTGCTCTTTGGCGGCAGCAGATTTGAGTTGTTCGTCGCTGGTGACCTTTTCCGGCCATCTGCTACGGGTCGACTGCCCGTAGGCGTCCACCAGATTGCCGTACACGGCCTGCGTCACCGCATCGCCGTCCTGTACGCCGAAACGTTCGAGCAGCAGGCTTTGAGGCACTTTCGGCTGATCCATCGACAGACTGACCGACACCACCTGGCTGCGATCCAGCTCGCCGCTGCTGCTCGCCAACAGAATCCGCTGGCCATCGACGGTCACCGGCATCGGCGGCCCGGCCTTCATGCCCTGACTCAGCGGCGAGGTCGCCACCAGCGGCACCAGCAGGGTTTGTGCCGGCCCTGCTGGCAGGTCGACGCGACTGGTCAGCGTCTGCCCGTTGTTGCTCTGGATTTGCACGTAGACCGTCACGGCCCAGTTCATTGCGCTTTGCAGCCGCAGGCTCATCATCCCGGACTGCGACCAGTCCCATGCACCGGTCTGCGGGGTCAGGCGCAGGGTCGGGCGGGCTACCGGGTTGAACGTCACCCGGCGCAGCACTTCACCTTCCTGGGTCTGTTCGGCGTTGGCTTGTGGCAGGTCAGTGTTTTCGGTGACGACTTTCACCACGTCGGCGGGGCGAACGAAGTTGAACAGGGTCTGCTGACCGGCAGGCGCCGCCAACAACGGCGCGGCGAAGATCAAGGCAAACACGGCAGGCAACGAGCGGCGAATCATAAGAACGGAGTTCTCCCTAACGACCAAAGGGCCAATGGAAAAGCATGGCAGAGAGATAGACAGCGCGGCGGGCAAAACTGCCCACCGTTGTCTCAGGATATTTCACGACGGAATGGCGGCAACGCATTGAGGATCGCTTTGCCGTAGCGCTGGGTGACCAGACGGCGATCCAGCAAGGTGATGGTGCCCCGGTCTTCTTCGGTACGCAGCAAGCGACCGCAGGCCTGGACCAGTTTCAGCGAGGCGTCCGGCACCGAGATTTCCATGAATGGATTGCCACCACGGGCCTCGATCCACTCCGACAACGCCGCCTCGACTGGATCGTCCGGCACCGAGAACGGAATCTTGGCAATCACCACGTGTTCGCAGTAGGCGCCCGGCAAGTCCACCCCTTCGGCAAAACTGGCGAGGCCGAACAGCACGCTGGAATCGCCGCCATCGACCCGCGCCTTGTGCTTGTTCAGGGTTTCCTGTTTCGACAGGTTGCCTTGAATGAACACTTGCTTGCGCCAGTCGCGGTCGAGGCCGTCGAACACGTCCTGCATCTGTTTGCGCGAGGAGAACAACACCAGCGTACCGCGCGAGCCTTCGACCAGATCCGGCAACTCACGGATGATTGCGGCGGTGTGAGCGGCGGCATCGCGCGGGTCGGCTTTCAGGTCGGGGACCCGCAACACGCCGGCGTCGGCGTGATGGAACGGGCTCGGCACCACAGCGGTAACGGCTTTTTTCGGCAGGCCGGCACGCATCCGAAAACGGTCGAACGTGCCCAGCGCGGTCAGGGTTGCCGACGTCACCAGACAACCGTAAGCCACGTTCCACAGGCTGCGGCGCAAGGTCTCGGCGGCGAGAATCGGGCTGGCGTTGACCTCGATGTCGAACAGCGAACCGCTTTCGGCCAGCGTCAGCCAGCGGGCCATCGGCGGGCTGTCTTCCGGGTCTTCGGCGGTGAAGGCGGTCCACAGCTCCCAGTTGCCCGAGGCACGGGACAACAGGCTGCCGAACAGCGGATACCACTCTTCGGCCTGATTGCTCGCGATGCCGATATTGACCTCGCCGTCCATGCCTTCCTTGAGCAGGTCGGTCAGACGGGTGAACAGGTCATTGAGCCGCGAGTAGCCCTTCTTCAGCTCGATGCCCATCTCGCGCATGTGCTCGGGAATCACCCCGCCGACGAAACGATGGCGTGGCCGCTCGCGACCTTCGACGTCTTCGCCGGGTTTGAAATCGGCAATCTGCTCGCACGCGCTGAACATGAACTGCTGCTGGGTCTTGATCTCCCGCGCCAGCTCGGGCACTTGCTCGATCAGCTTGCCGAGATCCCCCGGCAACGGATGCTGGGCCAACAGTTTGGTGAGGTTCTTCGCGGTGGTTTCCAGCCAGTCGGCGGTGGAACGCAGGCGCGTGTAATGAGCGAAGTGGCCGATGGCCTTGTCCGGCAGGTGATGACCTTCGTCGAACACGTAAATGGTGTCGCGTGGGTCCGGCAACACCGCACCGCCGCCGAGGGCCAGGTCAGCCAGCACCATATCGTGGTTGGTGACGATCACGTCGACCTTGCCCATGCCTTCGCGAGCCTTGTAGAAGGCGCACTGGCCGAAGTTCGGGCAATGGCGGTTGGTGCACTGGCTGTGATCGGTGGTCAGACGCGCCCAGTGGGCATCTTCCAGCGCATTGGGCCAGCTGTCGCGGTCGCCGTCCCACTTATTGCCGGCGAGCTTTTCGATCATGCTGGTGAACAGCTTCTGACTGGCCTCGTCGACCTCGATCTTGAAACCTTCTTCTTCGAACAACTGCGCAGTGGCGGTTTGCGCGTGGCCTTCCTGCAGCAACATGTCGAGCTTGGACAGGCACATGTAGCGGCCACGGCCCTTGGCCAGGGCGAAGCTGAAGTTCAGCCCGCTGTTGCGCATCAGGTCGGGCAAGTCCTTGTAGACGATCTGCTCTTGCAGGGCCACGGTCGCGGTGGCGATCACCAGACGCTTGCCGGCCAGCTTCGCCGTCGGGATCGCCGCAAGGCTGTAGGCCACGGTCTTGCCGGTACCGGTGCCGGCTTCCACCGCGACAATCGCGGGGTCGCCACTGCGCCGGCCTTCGTCATCGGTGTCGATATCCCCGAGGACTTTGGCGATTTCAGCGATCATCAGGCGCTGGCCGTAACGCGGTTTGAGGCTCTTGGCTTCAAGAAAACGCGAATAGGCGCCCTGGATCGTGGTTTTGAGTTCAGTGCTGATCATTGAGTGTCGGGCGCAAAAACGCTGGATAAATTTTCAGTGGTTCGGTTCGGCGGCTATCATACCCCGCGAATCGATCCCGCGCAGAACGGAGTACCCCAATGACACCTTTTAGCCTCGTTTATCCGCTGCATGTCCTGTCCGCCCTGGTCTGGGTCGGCGGCATGTTTTTCGCCTGGATGGTCCTGCGCCCGGCGGCGGTAAAGGCCCTCGACGGCCCAGCCCGCCTGACCTTGTGGGTGGAAGTGTTTCAAGGTTTTTTCCGCTGGGTGTGGGTCGCGGTGATCCTGCTGCCGATCAGCGGCGTGGGTATGTTGCATTTGCAGCACGTGGGGTTCGAAACCGCACCGAAGTACGTGCAGGTGATGATGGGCTTGTATGTGGTGATGACCGCGCTGTTCATCCGGATTCAGGGTTTGATGCTGCCGGAACTGCGCAAAGCAGTGGACGCGAAGGACTGGCCGGCGGGTGCGGCGGTCCTGGGGCGGATTCGGCGGGTGGTAGGGATCAATCTGATTGTCGGGTTGGTGCTGGTGGCGATTGCGGCGGCAAGACCGATGATCTGAAAATCAAAAGCCCCTCACCCTAACCCTCTCCCGGAGGGAGAGGGGACTGAATGGGGGGTATTGGAGAGTTACACCGACCTGGAGGATTTGGCTTTGTATCCATAATCGACACGGTTTTTCAGGTCGATGGATAGCCTGAGTCGCCTCACCCCAGCCCTCTCCCTCGGGGAGTGGGCTGGGTGAGGGTAAAACGTTCAGAGACGCTGCACAGTCACAGCACCCGCCGCCCCCGCTGGCCCAGGCTGGCCATCAGCCCCGGCCTTGCCATTCTTGCCGCCATCGGCGCGATACACCAGGCAGCCCTTGGATTTGCCGCCCTTCCCTGCTTTGCCGCCAACACCCGCCGGGCCACCGGCACCGCCGGCCACGTTGACCTTGATCAGCTCGGCCGGAAACTCGCGTGGCACTTCAAGACGCACCAGCGCACCCGGTGCGCCCGGTTGGCCATCGCTGCCGTTACTGCCATCGAAACCGTGCCCGGCCGCGCCATAGGTGCAGCCCGGGTCTTCGCCGTTACCGCCATCGAGGCCGACAAAACCCGGCGCACCGGTGCCGCCACGGGCATCGACCAACAGTTGCGGCGCGTTCAACGCCTTGAATTGCAGATTCAGATTGCGCCCCGCACGGGCGGCTTTTTCAAACGTTCCCGGCGCCCCGCGCGCGGTGATCTGGCTGCCTTCGCTCAGTTCGGCACTAGCCACTTTCAATTCCAGCGCCTGTTCAGCCGGAACGATCGCAATGCGCGCTTCATGGCCAAGACGCAATTGGCCCACGGTCAGTTCGGTCACGTTGGCGGGAATCAGCAAAGTACCGTAATCGGCCACGTCCAGACGTTCGAGCTGCAAAGTGCTGACGGTATTGGGCAAACGCATCAGGGAATTGGGTTCGACGCTGACCACCTGGGCACAGGCCAAGGGACTGATCAATGCAGCGAGCAAGCAGAGTTTACGCATGGGAAGAAGCCTCCGGAGCGGCCGGGGCCGGGATGGTTTGCAGGTGAAATACGCCGAACAACAGAATCCGCAGACGGTCACGCCACGGGTTGGGACGCCCCTTGAGGCGACAGAACAGCAACTGCAGAACATGCAGCGCCAGCAACAAGGCGCCAGCCAGATTGACCAGCAAGTGCAGCGGATGCACAAAAGGCACCAGCAGATTGACCACCACCACGCACCAGAACAGCAGGGTCAACAAGCGCCCCAGCCCCCAGAAAACCTTCATACGCTCCCCCGTGTCGGAATTATTCTTTGGGCGCACAGTAACGGCTTAGACGGGGGATAAGCCAGAGGGAAAAATGAAAAAACTTTTGTCAGTCGTCGGATCGCTGCCGGTTCGACGATGATCGTCGCCCGGCAGCTCTAGCCTGCGGACTACAGACAAGTCCTAGCGATTGATATGCAACTCCACCCGACGGTTTTTCGCCCGTCCCTCGTCCGTCGCGTTGTCGGCGACCGGCTCGCTCTCGCCGCGCCCTTCACTGGTCAGCTTGCCCGGTTCCAGGCCCTGGCTCAGCAGATACGCCGCCACACTGCTGGCACGCCGCTCCGACAGTGCCTGGTTATAGGCATCCGAACCTTTGCTGTCGGTATGGCCGATGACTTTGATGCTGACCACATCGGCGTTGCGCAGCTTGTCCATCAGCGTATCGAGCTGGGCTTTCGCGGCCGGCGTCAGATCAGATTTGTCGAAATCGAACAGCACGTTGCCGGCATCGCTGAGGGTGATGACTTCCGATTGCGGCGCAGGTTCGGGGGCTTTTACAGTGACCGGATATTGCGGCAGCGGGCAACCACGGTGATCGACCGGGGTATTGGCCGGAGTGTCAGGGCAACGGTCGCGGCGGTCGAACACGCCATCGCCGTCTTCATCGCCGTCCTGGGCATAACAGATCAGTCCGCCGGTGAGGATCCCCAGCGCTGCGCCGCCGCCAGCCCAGCCACCACTTTCGATGGCGCCAAGACCGCCGCCGACCAGCCCGCCGATCAGGCTGCAAATCGGCCACGTACGTTGATTGAGGGGTGCAGTGCCATCGCTGTGAGTAGCACAACCGGTGAGCAAGCTGCCTAGCAGCAGCACCGGCAAGACGGACCTTGAGAAAACAGTCATTTTGAAAGCTCCTGTGTCACCGGCCCATACCGGTTACACAGGAGTAAAGACCCGCATCCGCGACTGCACAAGCCGCGGATGCGAGAGGTCTAGCGGACGATTTTGATTTCGGTACGACGGTTTTGCGCGCGACCGTCAGCGGTTTTGTTATCGGCCACTGGCTGGCTTTCACCCATGCCGGACACCGAAACGAAGCTGGCGCGTGGCACACCCTGCTGGATCAGGTATTCCACCACCGAATGCGCACGACGATCCGACAGTTTCTTGTTGTAGGCATCGCTGCCCACACTGTCGGTATGACCGGTCACGGTCAGTTGCGCGTTGGAGGATTCCTGTTTCAGGCGAGTGGCGACCTTGTCGAGTACTTGCTTGTCAGGGCCGGTCAGCGTGGCTTTGTCGAACTGGAAGTGCACATCACGGATGACAATGGTTTCTTCCTTGACCACTACCGCTTCTTCAACCACCGGCGCAGGGGCTGGTGGAGGGCAACCGTCAGCGTCGACCTGTACGCCTTTAGGCGTGCCCGGACACTTGTCGCGACTGTCCGGCACACCATCGCCGTCCTCGTCACCATCACCGTGCACCCAGCAATAGGCCGCTGCCGTGCCGCCGACCAACAGTGCGCCGTAGCCGGCCCACGCCGAACTTTCCGTCGCGCCGAGGCCCGCACCGACTACACCACCGACCGCCGCACAGGTCGGCCAGTCGGTTTTCTGCAAACCTGCGCAACCAGTCAACACACTGGTTAGCAGAATCAAAGGTAATGCTGTCCGAACTATGCTCATCTGGTTTTCTCCTGAGGGATCGGCTTAGAACCGATTCAGGGAGTAAAGACCGGAGTTTTAATCTCCGCCAGCAATAGGCCATTGCTGTTTGCGACCGTGTTCACAGGACTTTCCCCCCATTTACCGCAAACCGGCGCCGCAGCGCGCTTTGCCGGCGCAGTCAGGCAGGCTAGTCTTGGCAGTCTGATTGAGGAGCATTGATGAACGTCGCCATTTCTTCCCGCACGCCACAACAGGCGTTGGCCGCTTTGCTGGATCGCTACGCCCCGGCGCGTCTGCTGTTGATCGGCGCCAGTGAATTCCCGGCGCTGAGCGCATTCAAGCAAGCGCACCCGGACACCTGCGTGGCGCATGCCGCGCCCGGCGCCTTGCCAGCGGAACTGGCCGCGCGGCGTTTCGACCTGGCGCTGGTGGTCGATTGCCTGGAACATTTGCCCAAGCGCGATGGCCTGAACCTGTTGGGCGGCATTCGTAACCTCAACGCCAGCCGCATCGCAGTGCTCTCGGATCTGACGGCCAGCGGCTGGCAGGAAACCGATTTCTATTCGCTGGCACTGCAGGCCAGCGAGCGCTTCCAGCGTGACGATCAGGTGCTGACCCTGTTCACTTACGATCTGCTTGACTACAAACAAGTCCCCGACTGGCTCAACTCGCGGTTCTGGGCCAATCCGGAAAACTTCGGGAAATACTGGTGGTAATGCAATGAGTACAGCCATTTGCCCGTGCGGCAGCGGTAATCTGCTGGACGCCTGCTGCGGTCACTATCACGCCGGCCACCCGGCGCCGTGCGCCGAGGCGCTGATGCGCTCGCGCTACAGCGCCTATGTGCTGGGCCTGATCGACTATCTGGTGGCGACCACCCTGCCCGCCCAGCAAGCGGGGCTGGATCGTCAGGCAATCAGTGCCTGGAGTGCGCAGAGCACCTGGCTCGGCCTCGACGTAGAAAGCTCGGAGGTCTTCGGCGGCCAGCCGGAGCACGCCTTCGTCACCTTCACTGCGCGCTGGCACGACAGCCAGGGCGAACACAGTCACCGCGAGCGCTCATCGTTCGTGCAAAACGCCGGGCGCTGGTACTTCATCGACCCGACCGTGCAGTTGAAACTGGGACGCAACGATGCGTGTCCTTGTGCCAGCGGGCAGAAATTCAAGAAATGCTGTGCGGGGTATTTCGGCGCATAGGATCAACAGATCGCAGCCTGCGGCAGCGCCTGCAGAGAACGCCATCTCATGCAGGCGGCGATCTTTCAGCGTCTAGACTGGCAGCAAAAGGAGTTCAACCATGCTCGGTCGTTGGCGCACATTCCAGCTCTTCACCTTGATGCTGACCCTGAGTCTGGGCGGCTGCGCTTCGTGGTTCAGCGACGACAGTGTCGACCCCGCCGTGCACCTGGTGAACGTCGAGGTGGTACGGGCAAAACTGCTCGAACAGAAATTCATCCTGCACTTTCGCATCGACAACCCCAACGACAGCGACCTGACCGTGCGCGGCCTGGAATACCGCATTCATCTGGACGACCTGCTGCTGGCCGAGGGTGAACATGAACACTGGTTCACGGTGGGGCCCAAACGCAGCGCCTACTTCAAGGTGCCGATCCGCACCAACCTGTGGCCGCAGGTCAAGGAGGTGGTGAAAATGCTGAAAAATTCGAACCAGCCGATTCCTTATCGGTTACAGGGCGAAATGGAAACCGGTTTATTCATCGCTCACTACGTGCACCTTGAACGCAATGGCGTGATAATCCCCGCCGATCTAATTCCGGAGCAACACCGATGACCCAGCAACCTCATGTCCATGGCCCTGACTGCAACCACGATCATGATCATGACCATCACCACGATCATGGCCATGTCCACGGCCCGAACTGCGGCCACGCCCACCAGGAACCGGTGCGCAACGCCTTGAAAGACGTCGGCCGCAACGATCCGTGCCCATGCGGCAACGGCAAGAAATTCAAGAAGTGCCACGGCGCTTGATGCGCCAGGCGAAGAGCGCCTTCGCCTGATACTCCGCCATCGCTGGCAAGCCAGCTCCCACAGTGACCGAGTTCCTCCCGCTGGAATGCAATCGCCCTGTGGGAGCGAGCTTGCTCGCGAAGGGGCCGGTACACAGGGCAAAGATTTTCAGCCCGCCGCGAGAATCTGCTTCGCACTGACCACCGTCGCATACTCCCCCTGCAAATTCCCCAGCGACATCCCGTGCACCTCTTCAGCCGTGCGCAACGTGCCGAAATAATCGGCCTTGTCGAAGGTAAAGCACGCATCCTCCACCACCCACGCGTCGAACCCCAGATTGCCCGCCGCACGCGCCGTGGACTCCACCGAGTTGTGGGTGGCCACGCCAACGATGATCAACTGCCCGATCCCCGCCTCATTCAACCGTGCCTCCAGCCCGGTACCACAAAAGGCATCCGGCACGCGTTTCTGTATCAGCCACTCGCCATCCTGCGGCAAAAACCGCTGCTGAAACTCCACGCCTGACTGTTGCGGCCAGAACACCGAGTCCGGCGAATGCGACAGATGCTGCACATGAACCACCGGCCGCGCGTTGCGGCGCCAGAATCCGAGCAAATCGAGGATTCGCTCTTCGGCCTGCGGATTGTTCCGCCGCCCCAGACGCGGTTCCAGAATGCCTTGTTGCTGGTCGATGATGATCAGCGCAGCGTTGGCCTGAAGTTCCATGGCGATTTTTCTCACGAGGGGTCATTGAATTCCCCCTAGTTCAGCATCACCTCTTCCTGCCAGGCAAGCGATCGAACGCACACGGGACGACTCGACGCCGACGTTGGCTGCACGCAAGTCCATTTCTGATTTGGAGCTTTCCATGATCGACCTGTATTACTGGACCACCCCCAACGGCCACAAGATCTCGCTGTTTCTCGAAGAAGCCGGTCTGCCGTACAACGTGCACCCGATCAACATCAGTCAGGGTGAGCAATTCCAGCCGCACTTTCTGAAAATCGCTCCGAACAACCGAATCCCGGCCATCGTCGACCATGAACCGGCCGATGGCGGCGAGCCGCTGTCGCTGTTCGAGTCGGGGGCCATCCTGCTGTATCTGGCGGAAAAGACCGGGCACTTCCTGCCCAAGGATCTGCGGGGTCGGCAAACGGCATTGCAATGGCTGTTCTGGCAAATGGGCGGACTGGGGCCAATGGCGGGGCAGAATCATCACTTCAGCCAGTTCGCCGCGGAAAAAATCCCCTACGCGATCAAGCGCTACATCGACGAAACCGCGCGCCTCTATGGCGTGTTGAACAAGCAACTGGCCGACCACACATTCGTCGCCGGCAGCGAGTACAGCATCGCCGACATGGCGATCTACCCGTGGATCGTCTCGCATAAATGGCAGAGCCAGAACCTTGAGGACTTCCCGCATGTGCTGCGCTGGTTCAATCACATCAAGGATCGTCCGGCGACGCTCAAGGCGTATGCCCTGGTGCAGCAGATCAACCCGCCCAAAGCCTGATTGAACTCATTGTGGCGAGGGGATTTATCCCCTCGCCACAGGTCTTGTGTTGTCCTCAGGTAAAGGTTCGTCTGACAAATCGAGAAATAACCCCCGCCCCCGCTTGCGCGGCACCCTCCTGCTCACTAACGTAGCGCCTTTACTGACGCTACCCCCCGCAGGAGCTTTGCCATGGCCTCGCCAGCCCTTACACATTTTCTTCCCCGGTTCGGCGTTGCCGCAGCAGTGGCCGGTGTTTTGGGCCTGTCCGGGTGCCAGACCTGGAACGCCCAGGACACCCTCCCGCCCACCTCCGGCGTGCAACCGCTCAAGGGCCTGGCGCAGAACGTGTCGGTGCGACGCAATGCCATGGGCATGCCGTTGATCGAAAGCAACAGTTTCCATGACGCGCTGTTCACCCTCGGTTACGTGCACGCCAGCGACCGCATCAACCAGATGGTCACCCTGCGCCTGTTGGCTCAGGGCCGTCTCGCGGAAATGTCCGGTGCGTCAATTCTCGATGCCGACCGCTACATGCGCGCGGTCAACCTGAAGAAAAGTGCCGGCGAGCTGTACAAGGCCTCGTCGCCACGGCTCAAGCGCTTTTTCGAAGTCTATGCGCGGGGCGTCAACGCCTACCTGTTCCGCTACGCCGACAAACTGCCGGGCGATCTGGCCTCCAGCGGCTACAAGCCGGAATACTGGAAACCGGAAGACTCGGCGCTGATATTCGCCCTGTTGAATTTCAGCCAGTCGGCCAACCTGCCGGAAGAAATCTCATCCCTGGTGCTCGCGCAAACCGTAACCAGCGACAAACTCGCCTGGCTGACGCCGTCCGCCCCCGATGAGAATTTGCCGCTGGCTGAGGCCGACAAGCTGCAAGGCTTGAAACTGAACGGACAGATTCCCGGCCTGAGCGAATTGAGCAACGCCAGCCAACAGTTGTCGGCGCTGAACCTGCTCGGCACCACCTCGTCGAACAATTGGGCCATCGCCCCGCAACGCAGCCGCAGCGGCAAGAGCCTTCTCGCCAGCGACAGTCATGGCCCACTGGCGGCGCCGTCGCTGTGGACCTTCGTGCAGATCCGCGCACCGAAGTATCAGGCCGCCGGTGTCACCGTTGCCGGTTTGCCGATGGTGCTCGGCGGCTTCAACGGCAGAGTTGCGTGGAGCGCCACCAGCGTGCTCGGCGACAACCAGGACCTGTTCCTGGAAAAAATCCGTCGTCAGGGCAACAGCCTGACCTACGAGGTCAATGGCAAATGGCAGCCGCTGGGCGTGCGCAACGAAACCTATTTCGTCAAAGGCCAGCGGCCGATTCGCGAAGCGGTGTACGAAACCCGCCACGGCGCGCTGCTCAACAGTGCCCAGGCCGCGGCACAGGGCAACGGTTTTGGCCTGGCCCTGCAAACACCGAGCTTCACCGACGACAAGTCGCTGGACGCGTTTTTTGACCTGACCCGTGCGCAGAACGTTGAACGTGCCTCGGACGCGAGCCGCGAGATCCGCGCCATTGCCCTGAACATGGTGTTCGCCGACGCCAGCAACATTGGCTGGCAAGTCACCGGGCGTTTCCCCAACCGCCGTGAAGGCGAAGGCCTGCTGCCGTCGCCGGGCTGGGAAGGTCGTTACGATTGGGACGGTTACGCCGACCCGATGCTGCACCCGTACGATCAGGACCCGGCACAGGGTTGGCTCGGCACCGCCAACCAGCGGGTGATTCCTCACGGTTACGGCATGCAACTGTCGAACTCCTGGGCGGCGCCGGAACGTGGCGAGCGTCTGGCGGAACTGGCCGGCAGCGGCAAACATGACGGCCGCAGCGTGATCGCCATGCAGTACGACCAGACCACCACGTTTGCCGCCAAACTGAAAAAAATGTTCGAAGCGCCGGGCATGAAGCAACCGCTGAAACAGGCGATCGACGCCCTGCCGGAAGCGGAGCGCAACAAGGCCCGCGAGGCGTTCACCCGCTTGATGGCATTCGACGGCAAACTCAGCCCGACTTCGGCCGATGCGGCGATCTACGAACTGTTCCTGCAAGAAAGCATGAAACAGATCTTCCTCGACGAACTGGGCCCTGAATCGAGCCCGGCGTGGAAAGCGTTCATCGCCAACGGCGACTTGTCTTACGCGGCCCAGGCCGATCACTTGCTCGGCCGTGAGGACAGTCCGTTCTGGGACGACATTCGCACGCCGCAGAAAGAAGACAAAGCCGTGATCCTCGCCCGCAGTCTCGCGGCGACGATCAGCGCTGGCGACGGCCAACTGGGTGGCGATCACCGGGCCTGGCAGTGGGGCAAACTGCATAGCTACGCGTGGAAAAACGCCAATGGCCAGACCGTTCGCGGACCGCTGGCAGCCGGGGGCGATCACACCACCCTGAATACCGCCGCGTTCGCCTGGGGCCAGGACTTCACTACCACCCGCGCGCCGTCGATGCGCTTCATCGTCGACTTTGGTCAGGCTGAACCGCTGATGGGGCAGAACGGTACCGGCCAGTCGGGGAACCCGGTCAGCCCGAACTACCTCAACGGTGTCGATGCATGGCTGAAGGGGCAGTACATCGGTTTGCCGATGCAGCCGCAGAACTTTGACCGGGTGTACGGCAAAACCCGCCTGACCCTCACCCCCGGCAAATAAGGCAAACATCAAGAGCCCCTCACCCTAACCCTCTCCCAAAGGGAGAGGGGACTGATTGGGGGTTGCTGAAGTCATGCGCCGAGCTGAACGGGCACTGCCGAATCCAGAATCGACTCGGTCTTTCAGGTCGATGTAATTCACCAGACACCTCGGTCGGCCCCCTCTCCCTCCGGAAGAGGGGTTGATGGGGGGTTGCTGGAGTCATGCGCCGAGCTGAACGGGCACTGCCGAATCCAGAATCAACTCGGTTCAGGCTTTGCCGAATCCATATTCGACTCGGTTCGGGCTTTGCCGAACCCATATTCGACTCGGTTCGGGCTTTGCCGAACCCATAATCAACTCGGCCTTTCAGGTCGATGCAATTCACCAGACACCTCGGTCGGCCCCCTCTCCCTCCGGGAGAGGGCTGGGGTGAGGGGGCTTTTCAAAGTCGATAGAACTTCCGGACTCGCGCCCGCCTCATAGCTAACAAGCCCCCCATTCTGGTAACGACATGGACCTTGTTATCGCGCGCCCCGAAGGTTTGTATTGCCCGGCAGGCGATTTCTATATTGACCCGTGGCGTCCCGTCGAACGCTCGGTCATCACCCATGCCCACGGCGATCACGCCCGTAACGGCAACCAGCATTACCTGGCCAGCAGCGCCAGCGAAGGGATTTTGCGTGCGCGACTGGGTCAGGACATCAATCTGCAGACCCTCGCCTACGGCCAGCGCCTGACCCACCACGGCGTTACCTTGAGTTTTCACCCGGCGGGCCATGTGCTCGGTTCGGCGCAGGTGCGTCTGGAGTACGGCGGCGAAGTCTGGGTCGCGTCCGGCGATTACAAGATCGAACCGGACGGCACTTGCGCGCCGTTCGAGCCGGTGCGTTGCCATACCTTCATCACCGAATCGACCTTCGGCCTGCCGATCTACCGCTGGCAGCCGCAGGCGCAGGTATTCAGCGAGATCAACCAGTGGTGGCAGGCGAACATCGCCGCCGGCAAGGCCAGCGTGTTGTTCTGCTATTCGTTCGGCAAGGCCCAGCGCATTCTGCACGGCATCGACGCCAGTCTCGGGCCGATCCTCAGTCATGGCGCGGTTGAACCGCTGAACCGGGTCTACCGCGAAGCCGGGGTGTACCTGCCGCCGACGATCTACGCCGGCGATGTGAAGAAGTCCGACCCGATCATGCGTCAGGCCTTGGTCATCGCCCCGCCGTCGGCCGGTGGCAGCACCTGGATGCGGCGTTTTGGTGATTTCAGCGACGCCTTCGCCAGCGGCTGGATGCGCCTGCGCGGCACTCGCCGGCGACGTGGCGTGGATCGCGGCTTCGTGCTGTCCGATCACGCTGACTGGCCCGGCCTGCTCTGGGCCATCAACCAGACCGGTGCCGAACGGGTGATGGTCACCCACGGCTCGATCAGCGTGCTGGTGCGTCATCTGCGCGAACAGGGCCTGGACGCGCAGGGTTTCAGCACCGAATACGGCGATGACGAAGAGGAGAACATCGGCGCCGCCCCGGTTATTGCCGAGGTACAAGCATGAAAGCCTTTGCCGAGTTGTACGCCGAACTCGACGCCACCACGTCCAGCAACGCCAAACTGGCGGCCATGCAACATTACTTCGCCCAGGCTGCACCGCAGGACGCCGCCTGGGCGGTGTACTTTCTGTCCGGCGGTCGTCCACGGCAACTGGTGCCGGTGCGCATCCTGCGCGAATTGGCCGTCGAGGTCTCGGGGCTTGCACCCTGGCTGTTCGAAGAGAGCTACCAGGCGGTCGGCGATCTGGCGGAAACCATTTCGCTGGTACTGCCGGAAAACCCGCACAGCTCCGAGGCCGGGCTGGCCGAGTGGGTCGAAGACAAACTGCTGCCGTTGCGCGGTGAAACCCCGGAATACCTCACCCGCCAGTTGCCAGCGCTGTGGGCGCAACTGGACCGACCGAGCCTGATGCTGTGCATCAAGCTGATCACCGGCAGTTTCCGCGTGGGGGTGTCGAAACTGCTGGTCACTCGCGCCCTGGCCTCCATGGCCGGGCTCGACAGCAAACGCGTGGCGCAGCGGCTGGTGGGTTACACCGACCTGTCGAACCGGCCGAACGCGGCCAGCTATCTGAAACTGATCGCCGCAGAATCGGTCGACGAGCACGCCCAGCGTGGCGGGCAGCCGTACCCGTTTTTCCTCGCCCATGCCTTGTCGCAACCGGTCGAGGAGTTCGAAGCACTGATCGGCCCGGCGAGCAACTGGCAGGTGGAATGGAAGTGGGATGGCATCCGCGCGCAGGTGGTCAAGCGCGAAGGGCGTTTGTGGGTGTGGTCGCGCGGCGAGGAACTGGTGACCGAACGTTTTCCCGAGCTTGATGTGCTGGTACACGGTTTGCCGGAAGGCACGGTGGTCGATGGCGAAATCGTCGTGTGGAAAAGCACGCATCCGCGCACTGAAGACGCTTTCGATCCGCAATCGACCGAACCACCGGCGGTGCAACCCTTTGCCTTGCTGCAACAACGCATCGGTCGCAAGACCCTCGACAAGAAGATTCTCGAAGAGGTGCCGGTGGTGGTGCTCGCCTACGACTTGCTGGAATGGCAGGGTGAGGACTGGCGCAACCGGCCGCAGGTCGAGCGCCGCGCACAACTGGAAGCGCTCATCGCCCGGTGCAACAGCCCGGTGTTACTGCCCTCCCCTGTGTTGACCGGCACCGACTGGTTCGACCTCGCCCGCCAGCGCGAAGCGTCGCGGCGGCTGGGAGTCGAGGGCATGATGCTCAAGGCCCGCGACGCGTTATACGGCGTCGGCCGCACCAAGGACATGGGCGTGTGGTGGAAGTGGAAAGTCGACCCGTTCAGTGTCGACGCGGTGCTGATCTACGCACAACGCGGCCATGGTCGGCGCGCCAGTCTGTACAGCGATTACACCTTCGCGGTGTGGGACGGCCCGCCGGAGTCGAGCGAGCGGTCACTGGTGCCGTTTGCCAAGGCCTATTCCGGGCTGACCGATGAGGAAATGCGCCAGGTCGACAGCATCGTGCGCAAGACCACGGTGGAAAAGTTCGGCCCGGTCAGCAGCGTGAAACCGAGCCTGGTGTTTGAGTTGGGGTTCGAAGGCATTGCCCTTTCGCGTCGACATAAAAGCGGCATTGCCGTGCGTTTCCCGCGCATGCTGCGCTGGCGCCAGGACAAGACCGTGGAAGAGGCCGATAGCCTGGCGACGTTACAGGATCTGTTGGCGTGACCCGGTTTTCCGGGACAGCGACACGCGTAGGAATAAATAACCGCCAGCGAGAGATCATCTGTGGCGAGGGGATTCATCCCCGTTCGAGTGCGAGGCAGTCGCAAATCCCGATCACGCATTTACCGGGCTGTCGGGGAGGCGCAGCGCGCCCAACGGGGATAAATCCCCTCGCCACAAAAGCACTGTGAACCGCGCAAACGAGCCATCTTGGTGCAACGCATTTACCGCGCCCGTTTCCGTGCACCAATCCCCGCCTCGCCATCCTTGCGCCACCTTTTAAAACACTTGTTCGGGACTCTGGTTCGGAAATTGCTACTTTCTATGTGTCGTACGCGTTCCAGTAACAATAATTCTGCGCCACAAGCGCTCATATTGGTTCTTAGGGATTGAATAATGAAAAAAGCATTGCTGACCCTTTCTGCACTGGCGTTGTGCATGGCCGCCGGCTCCGCGCTGGCCAAGGAATACAAAGAGCTGCGCTTTGGCGTTGACCCTTCGTACGCACCGTTTGAGTCGAAAGCGGCCGACGGCAGCCTGGTGGGCTTCGATATCGACCTGGGTAACGCGATCTGCGCCGAACTGAAGGTCAAGTGCAAGTGGGTCGAAAGCGACTTCGACGGCATGATTCCGGGCCTGAAAGCCAATAAATTCGACGGTGTGATCTCGTCGATGACCGTGACCCCGGCCCGCGAAAAAGTCATCGACTTCTCCAGCGAACTGTTCTCCGGCCCGACCGCTTATGTGTTCAAGAAAGGCTCCGGCATCACCGCCGACGTTGCGTCGCTGAAAGGTAAAACCGTCGGTTACGAGCAAGGCACTATTCAGGAAGCCTACGCCAAAGCCGTGCTGGACAAGGCCGGCGTGAAGACTCAGGCCTATCAGAACCAGGACCAGGTGTATTCCGACCTGACTTCCGGCCGTCTCGACGCGGGCATTCAGGACATGCTGCAAGCCGAACTGGGCTTTTTGAAGTCGCCACAGGGCGCCGACTATGACGTCAGCAAGCCAGTCGACAGCGAATTGCTGCCAGCCAAGACCGCTGTCGGTATTAAGAAAGGTAACACTGAGCTGAAGGCGCTTTTGGATAAAGGTATCAAAGCGTTACACGATGATGGCACCTACGCCACCATCCAGAAGAAACACTTTGGCGATCTGAATCTGTACAGCGGCAAATAATGCCCCGGCGCCCATCCTCGATGGGCGCCTTTTCCATCCGCTCAGGTTGCTGATTTATGTTCGAAAACCTCCTGCAAAATCTGGGGCTCTCCGCCTTCAGCCTCAAGGGTTTTGGCCCGTTGCTGCTGGAAGGCACCTGGATGACCATCAAATTATCGGCGTTGTCGCTGCTGGTGGCCGTGTTGCTCGGCCTGCTCGGCGCCAGTGCCAAGCTGTCCAAAGTCAAACTGGTGCGCCTGCCAGCCCAGCTCTACACCACGCTGATTCGCGGGGTGCCGGATCTGGTGCTGATGCTGCTGATCTTCTACAGCCTGCAAACCTGGCTGACTTCGCTCACCGACTACATGGAATGGGAATACATCGAGATCGACCCGTTCAGTGCCGGGGTGCTGACCCTAGGCTTCATTTATGGCGCGTATTTCACTGAAACGTTCCGTGGCGCGATCCTCTCGGTGCCGCGCGGTCAGGTCGAAGCCGCGACCGCGTATGGCCTCAAACGCGGCCAGCGCTTTCGCTTCGTGGTGTTCCCGCAAATGATGCGCTTCGCCCTGCCGGGCATCGGCAACAACTGGATGGTGATGCTCAAGGCCACCGCGCTGGTGTCGATCATCGGCCTGGCCGATCTGGTCAAAGCCGCGCAGGACGCCGGTAAAAGCACTTATCAACTGTTCTACTTCCTGGTTCTCGCTGCCTTGATCTATCTGCTGATCACCAGTGCTTCCAACTTCATTTTGCGTTGGCTTGAACGTCGCTACGCCGCCGGTGCCCGGGAGGCCGTACGATGATCGAACTTCTGCAGGAATACTGGAAGGCCTTCCTTTATACCGACGGCAACAACATAACCGGGCTGGCGATGACGATGTGGCTGCTCAGCGCGTCTATTTTCTTTGGTTTCCTGGTGTCGATTCCATTGTCGATCGCTCGGGTTTCATCGCACTTCTACATTCGCTGGCCGGTGCAGTTCTACACTTACCTGTTCCGGGGCACGCCGTTGTATATCCAGCTGCTGATCTGCTACACCGGGATCTATAGCCTGGCGGCGGTACGAGCGCAGCCGTTGCTCGACAGCTTCTTCCGCGATGCGATGAACTGCACGATCCTCGCCTTTGCCCTGAACACCTGCGCCTACACCACGGAGATTTTCGCCGGGGCGATCCGCAGCATGAACCATGGTGAAGTCGAAGCGGCCAAGGCCTACGGACTGACGGGCTGGAAACTGTATGCCTACGTGATCATGCCCTCGGCCCTGCGTCGTTCGTTGCCGTACTACAGCAATGAAGTGATCCTGATGCTGCACTCGACCACCGTGGCGTTCACCGCGACCATCCCCGACATCCTGAAAGTCGCCCGGGACGCCAACTCGGCGACATTCCTGACCTTTCAGTCGTTCGGCATCGCCGCGCTGATCTACCTGACCATTACCTTCGCGCTGGTCGGCCTGTTCCGCCTCGCCGAACGCCGATGGCTGGCCTTCCTCGGGCCGACTCACTAGGAACCTTGTAATGCGACACCAGATCCATGACCTGCTGGCCCCGCTGCCGGGGACCGCAAGACAGATCCACAGCTTCCACTTCGGCCCGGAGCAGGCCAAAGGCAAGGTCTACATCCAGTCGTCGCTGCATGCCGACGAACTGCCCGGGATGCTCGTCGCCTGGCACCTCAAGCAGCGCCTGGCGGAGCTGGAAGCCGCCGGGCGCCTGCGCAGCGAAATCGTGCTGGTGCCAGTGGCCAATCCGGTCGGCCTCGAACAAGTGCTGATGGACGTACCGCTGGGCCGCTACGAACTGGAGAGCGGGCAGAATTTCAATCGCTGGTTTGTCGACCTCAGCGAAGAAATCGGCAACGACATCGAGGGCAAGCTGAGCGATGACCCGCAACGCAACCTTGAGCTGATCCGCGCCAGCCTGCGCAACGCCCTCGCCCGCCAGACCGCCGGCACCCAACTGCAATCCCAGCGCCTGACCCTGCAACGGCTGGCCTGTGACGCCGACATGGTGCTGGACTTGCACTGCGACTTCGAATCAGTGGTTCATCTGTACACCACGCCGGAAGCGTGGCCGCAGGTCGAGCCTCTGGCACGCTACATCGAGTCACAGGCGAGCCTGCTGGCCACCGATTCCGGCGGCCAGTCGTTCGATGAGTGCTTCACCCTGCTGTGGTGGCAACTGAAGGAGCGCTTCGGCGAACACTTCGACATTCCGCTGGGCAGTTTCTCGGTGACCGTCGAATTGCGCGGCCAGGGTGACGTCAATCACCCGATGGCCAGCCGCGATTGCCAGGCCTTGATCGACTACCTGATCCAGTTCGATGCGATCGTCGGCGAAACCAGACCGCAGCCGCCCTTGGCATTCCCGGCCACGCCACTGGCCGGCGTCGAACCGGTGACCACGCCGGTCGGCGGCCTGCTGGTGTACACCGCAACGGCCGGTCAATACCTGGAAGCCGGGCAACAGATCGCCGAAATCATCGACCCGATTCACGACCGGGTCACCCCCATTCATTGCACCAGCGCCGGCGTGATGTACGCCCGCTCGCTGCGGCGCATGGCCACTGCCGGCATGGTCATCGCCCATGTTGCGGGCGCTGAAGCCTATCGCAGCGGCTACCTACTTTCGCCTTGAGGATGTCTGTCCCATGTACAAACTGACCGTTGAAGGCCTGCACAAAAGCTATGGCGACCATCAGGTGCTCAAAGGCGTTTCGCTCAAGGCCAAGACCGGCGACGTGATCAGCCTGATCGGCGCCAGCGGCTCGGGCAAAAGCACCTTTCTGCGCTGCATCAACTTCCTCGAACAACCCAACGACGGCGCCATGAGCCTTGATGGCCAGGCGATCCGCATGATCACCGACCGCCACGGCATGCACGTCGCCGACGCCGATGAATTGCAACGCCTGCGCACGCGTCTGGCGATGGTGTTCCAGCATTTCAACCTGTGGAGCCACATGACCGTGCTGGAAAACATCACCATGGCTCCGCGCCGGGTGCTGGGTTGCAGCAGACAGGAAGCCGACGACCGTGCCCGGCGCTATCTCGACAAGGTCGGCTTGCCGGCGCGGGTCGCCGATCAATATCCGGCGTTTCTCTCCGGAGGCCAGCAACAGCGCGTGGCGATTGCCCGCGCGCTGGCAATGGAGCCGGAGGTGATGCTGTTCGACGAACCGACGTCGGCGCTCGATCCGGAATTGGTGGGGGAAGTGCTGAAGGTGATTCAGGGGCTCGCCGAAGAAGGCCGGACCATGATCATGGTGACTCATGAGATGAGCTTCGCCCGCAAAGTCTCCAGCCAGGTGCTGTTCCTGCATCAGGGATTGGTTGAAGAAGAAGGTGCGCCCGAAGATGTGCTCGGCAACCCGAAAAGCGAACGCCTCAAACAATTCCTCAGCGGCAACCTCAAATAGCCATTAGTGCAAAACCCTGTGGGAGCGAGCTTGCTCGCGAAAGCATTCTGTCAGTCACATTGATTTTGAATGTTCCGCCGCCTTCGCGAGCAAGCTCGCTCCCACAGTGGACCTCCGCAGCCTACAAAAATCAAACTTGTCCGCCCGCCCCGTGGTCTCTGAAAGAACACTTCCAGAGCGCGCGCAGCCCGCATGGCGAAATCCTCCGACCTCGCAAAAACCTGGTTCAGCGCCCGTGGCTGGAAGCCGTTCGCCTTTCAGAAGCAGGTGTGGGCTGCGGTCAAAAACGGCGAATCCGGCTTGCTCCACGCCAGCACCGGTGCCGGTAAAACCTATGCGGTCTGGTTCGCCGCGCTCAATCGCTTTGCCAAATGCGCCGCCGTCGTTGAAACGCCACGCAAACGCAAACCACCGGCCGAACCGCTGACCGTCTTGTGGATCACGCCCATGCGTGCCCTCGCCGCCGACACCGCGCGCGCCTTGCAAGGCCCGGTCGATGATCTGCGCCTGCCGTGGAGCATCGGCCTGCGCACCGGTGACACCAGCAGCAGCGAGCGTGCCCGCCAGAGCCGACGCCTGCCGACAACCCTGATCACCACTCCGGAAAGCCTGACCTTACTACTGGCCCGCGCCGACGCCCGCACCGCGCTCTCGACCCTGCGCATGATCGTGGTGGATGAATGGCACGAACTGCTCGGCAACAAACGCGGCGTGCAGCTGCAACTGGCCCTCGCCCGCTTGCGTCATTGGCAACCCGAGCTGATTGTCTGGGGTATTTCCGCGACCCTCGGTAATCAATCCCACGCCGAGCAGGTGCTGATCCCACAGGGTGGCGGCGTGTGTGTGCAGGGGCAAAGCGAAAAATCGCTGACAGTCGACACCCTTCTCCCGACCGCCATCGAGCGTTTTCCGTGGGCCGGGCACATCGGTCTGAAGATGTTGCCGCAGGTCGTGGCCGAGCTCGATGCCTGCGCCAGCAGCCTGGTGTTCACCAATACCCGGGCGCAGTCGGAAATCTGGTATCAGGCCTTGCTTGAGGCGCGGCCGGACTGGGCCGGGTTGATTGCGTTGCATCACAGCTCATTGTCCCGCGAGACCCGTGACTGGGTTGAGCACGCCTTGAAGGAAGGTCAATTGAAGGCGGTGGTGTGCACGTCGAGCCTGGATCTGGGGGTGGATTTCCTGCCGGTGGAACGCGTGCTGCAAATCGGTTCGGCCAAGGGTGTCGCGCGGTTGATGCAACGCGCCGGGCGCTCGGGCCACGCACCGGGACGCACCTCGAGGGTGACCCTGGTGCCGACGCACAGCCTCGAACTGATTGAAGCGGCCGCCGCCCGCGATGCTGTCGAGCAACGGCGCATCGAACCGCGCCAGTCACCACACAAGCCACTGGATGTGCTGGTGCAGCACCTGGTCAGCATGGCATTGGGCGGCGGATTTGTTCCTGATGAGCTGTACGAAGAGGTCCGTGGGGCCTGGGCCTATCGTGACCTGACCCCGGCGGATTGGGCCTGGGCGCTGGCTTTCGTACGTCATGGCGGGATGTCTCTGACGGCCTATCCGGATTACCGTCGGGTCGAACCGGACGAACACGGCGTCTGGCGCGTACCCGATGCACGCTTGGCGCGCCGCCATCGCATGAGCATCGGCACGATCGTCAGCGATGCAAGCATTCATCTGAAGTTCTGGAGCAAGGGCGGTGGCGGCAAACAACTGGGCAGCGTCGAGGAAGGTTTTATTGCAAGGCTGAAACCGGGCGACGGGTTTCTGTTTGCCGGGCGTTTGCTGGAGTTGGTGCGGGTGGAAAACATGACCGCTTACGTCAAACGCAGCACCGCGAAAAAAGCCGCCGTGCCACGCTGGAATGGCGGGCGCATGCCGCTCTCCAATGAACTGGCCGAGGCCGTGGTCAGGCGCTTCAGCGCCGCCGCAGAGGGCGCGTTCGCCGGCCCGGAAATGCACGCCTTGCGGCCATTGCTGGACACCCAGACACGCTGGTCTGGCCTGCCCACCACCGATAATTTGCTCGCAGAAGTGCTGAAGTCCCGCGAAGGCTGGCACCTTTTCCTCTACCCGTTCGCCGGTCGTCAGGTGCATCTGGGGCTCGCCAGCCTGTTGGCCTGGCGCGTCAGCCAGCGCCAGCCGCTGACGTTCTCCATCGCGGTGAACGACTACGGGCTGGAATTGCTCAGCGCCACGCCTGTGGACTGGGCCGAGCACCTCGATACCGCGTTGCTCAGCCCCGAACAGTTATTGAAGGATGTGCTCGCCAGTCTCAACGCGGGCGAGTTGGCCCTGCGGCGCTTTCGCGAAATCGCCCGAATTGCCGGGCTGGTGTTCGCCGGTTACCCGGGCGCGCCGAAAAGCACCCGTCAGGTGCAGGCCTCCAGCGGTCTGTTTTTCGAAGTGTTCAAACAATACGACGCCGACAACCTGTTGCTGGCCCAGGCCGGGGAAGAAGTCTTACGAGAAGAACTGGATATTCAACGTCTGGAACAGACACTGGAGCACATCAACCGGATGAAACTCGACGTGCATCAGATAAAGCGTCCTACGCCACTGGGGTTTCCATTGCTGGTGGAACGCATGCGCGAAAGCATGAGTTCAGAGAAACTCGCTGACCGCATCAGACGTATGGTCGGTGACCTGGAAAAATCCGCCGACAAGGGCAAATCCCGATGAGCGCGCCCTACCCTGTGCGGTTGGCAGGTGAAGACCTCTGGTTGCTGCCGGAGAAGGCGCTGTACTGGCCAGCGCAACAAGCCTTGCTGATAGCCGATGTGCATTTCGGCAAAGCCGCCGCTTACCGCAGCCTCGGTCAACCGGTCCCGCAAGGCACCACGGCAAGCAATATCGCGGTGATTGAACGATTGCTGGCGAAACTGCCCTGCCGGCAACTGATATTTCTCGGCGATTTTCTGCACGGGCCCGGCTCCCATGCAGCGGGTACGCTAAACGCCTTGGCGCAATGGCGAGCGCGCCACGCCGAACTGCCGATGACACTGATCCGTGGCAATCACGACAAACGCGCGGGCGATCCGCCTGAATCGCTGAATATCCGGGTCGTGCCTGAACCGCTGCTGATAGGACCGTTCGCTTTGCAGCATGAACCGGACCCGCATTCTGAAAGACACGTGCTGGCCGGTCATGTGCATCCCGTGTATCGGCTGCATGGCAAGGGTCGACAAAGTTTGCGCCTGGCGTGTTTCAGGCTCAGCGAAGGCATCAGCCTGCTACCGGCCTTTGGCGCATTTACCGGGGGTTATCCGGTCGAGAAGGAGGAAAGCTGCAGGATTTTCGTCATCGGTGACAACGAAATATGGCCAGTCAGTTGAAGTCGTCGCAGCCCTCGACTGACTGGCCATTGGTTTTCAACGCAGATCAGGCAACCGGTGCCGGAGGCGGCTCGTCCGGAAGCGTCGGCTCGCCCGGCTCGGTCGGTTGTTCGTTGGGGGTATCGGGGTCGGGCTGACCGGGAATTCCACCGGCCATGCTCAGAGGCGGGTGCGCCAACAATGACCAGGCCAATACGCCAACCTGATTGGGCTCAAGCCTTGCCAGTTCGGCAGTGATTTGCGGATCGATCTTCATAGGGCACTCCTCGGCGAAGGCCCGTTTCGACAGAAACAAAAACGGGCAGTACACCCCATAGAGTGTCTGCCCGCCAAAGAATTCCCGTGATCTGTCGGATGGACGGATCAGGTACGCGGCAAGGTCACGCCACGCTGGCCCTGGTACTTGCCGCCACGGTCCTTGTAGGAAACTTCACATTCCTCGTCGGACTCAAGGAACAGCATCTGTGCCACGCCTTCGTTGGCGTAGATTTTCGCCGGCAGGTTGGTGGTGTTGGAGAACTCCAGGGTCACGTGACCTTCCCACTCTGGCTCGAGCGGGGTGACGTTGACGATGATGCCGCAACGCGCGTAGGTGCTTTTACCCAGGCAGATGGTCAATACATTGCGCGGGATGCGGAAATACTCGACGGTGCTGGCCAGGGCGAAAGAGTTCGGCGGGATGATGCAGACATCGCTGTGGATGTCGACGAAGCTGCCGGCATCGAAGTTTTTCGGATCGACGATGGCCGAGTTGATGTTGGTGAACACCTTGAAATGGTTGGTGCAACGCACATCGTAGCCGTAGCTCGACACGCCGTAGGAGATCACACGGCTGTCGTCGCTGCCGCGCATCTGACGCTCGACGAACGGCTCGATCATGCCGTGTTCCTGCGCCATGCGGCGAATCCACTTGTCCGATTTGATGCTCATGGCGGGTGTCCTGAATAGCGAGGTGGAAAAATTCTGTCCGGCATCTTACCGGGCGCGCCGCCGCGTTCAAAGTGCAGGGTGCAATTCTCGTCGAACACCCTGGAATGACAGGCTCTGGCGACGAACCGTCGCACCGCCGATCCTTAAAACAGAGAAACCTGTGCAAGAAGCATTGGCACGTCTCGGAAAAAGGGTTAAGGTGGCGCCACTGTGCTGCTTGTGTCACTGAGAATCTCTACACGATATGTTGAATTTCGATCCAACCATCTACAAGAATTTTTCCTGCTCTTTGCACTCAGTCTCGGCCAGGGTTCTTCCTGAGTCGCAGTTATCTTTGTTCAAGGAGTTACACCATGTCTAATCGCCAAACCGGTACCGTTAAGTGGTTCAACGATGAAAAAGGCTTCGGCTTCATCACTCCACAATCCGGTGACGACCTGTTCGTTCACTTCAAAGCTATCCAATCCGACGGCTTCAAAAGCCTGAAAGAAGGCCAACAGGTTTCTTTCATCGCTACCCGCGGTCAGAAAGGCATGCAAGCTGAAGAAGTACAAGTTATCTAACTTGTAGCTTCTTTAGAAAAGAGCCCCGCCCTTAAAAGCGGGGCTTTTTTGTGGGCGCTTGTTTTCCAGGCGTAAAAAAAGATCGCAGCCTTCGGCAGCGCCTACAGGATGTACATTAATCCTCTGGAGCTGCCGAAGGCTGCGATCTTTTTGCCTGTGCCTTACCAGGCCACGCCAAACCCTGCGGTATAGCGGGTCTTGTTCAGGTCCGCATCCTGGGTTCCGCTGATGATGTCGCGCTCGGCCTTGAGGTTGAGCGACGCCCAGTCGGTGACCTTGTAGCGCAAACCCAATTCGGCATCCAGCGCGTAGTTGGCGACGTCAGAGAGCGGCTTGCCCAGCTCGCCACTGGTGAAAAACTCGACTTTCTTGCCAATCAGGTAGCGGTTGTAATCCCACTTCATCGCGACCGAGTAGAAATTGTCCTTGCCGCCATCGCTGTACTCGTAATCGGTACGGTTGAGCAGCGAACCCAGCGAGAACGCGCCCAGTTCGTCATCCCAGAACTGGTAACCCGGACCTGTACCGACCACGCGCTGACGCGACAGCTCTTCGACGTAATCCCGCTTGTAGTTCAGACGCCCCTGCCAGAACCACTTGTCGGTCAGGAAGCGGTCGAGGGCGTATTCGGCGCGCCAATTGTTAGTGGTGACCTGTTCGTCCTGCACTTCGCGGTTGTATTCGCCTTCGCCGGTGTGGCGCCAGCGACCATGACGTGCAGTGGTCTTGAAGTCGATGTCATAGTCGTCGGTGTCCTTTTCCGCGCGCTGATAATCCAGGGCGAGGCCGACGTTGCCCTTCCAGACCAGATCCTCGACCACCGGTTTCGGCTTGAGAATCTGCTGAATGCTCGCCAGCTCGACGGTTTTCGGTGCTTCGCCATTGGCCAGGGTGACCTTGCCGTCATCGGCTGCGGTCAGTGACTTGGCTTTTTCACCGGTATAAGCATCCTGTTTGACCAACAACTCTTGATCACTTTCCAGGGTCTTGACCTGTTTCCAGTCGATCGTGACTGCACCCGCATATTGGGTCTGGATCAGCAATTTGCCGCCATCGAACAGGGAAATTTTGCCACTGAGCTTGTCACCGTTCTTCAACCAGACGGTATCGGCAAGCAAGGGCGTAGACGCGCTGAAGACAGCAAGGCACAGCAAGGTTCTGGACAACATAAGCGGACTGAGGGCTCAGGATTGCAAAAAAAGATCGGCATTATCCGTAGGAATAATGCCCTGACAAGGACTGACCGGGCGATTTCCATTGAGTTCATTTCTCAATAGCGCCCCGAGGGATTACGCTTGAGTCATCAACATGAGCATGCTCAGGAACCGCGTACGTGACAGACCCGACCCACGCAGACGAAAGCGAAGCGCAAATCCGACGCACGGCGCTCTACTCGACCCTCGCCCAAGTGCCGGAAGGCAAAGTCGTCAGCTATGGCCAGTTGGCTGAACTCGCCGGTTTAGGGCGCGCCGCCCGCTGGGTCGGCCGCACCTTGAGTCAATTGCCGGGGGATACGCGCCTGCCCTGGCACCGTGTGCTGGGTGCCGGCGGTCGGATCAGCCTGCCGGCGGGCAGCCCTTCGGGCGATGAACAACGGGCAAGATTGCGCATGGAAGGCATCACCGTCCTGAACAATCGTGTGGATATTCAGCGCCATGGCTGGCGTCCGGTAGAGCACAGCGGTTAGAGTGCGCGCTTTGTTTTCGCAATCTTGAGGCAGACTTCAGCCCATGCCCCGTAAAACCTGGCGCGCCGCGCTAGCCGCTTATGCCAGTCCTTCGACGCTCGTGCTGTTGTTGCTCGGTTTCGCCGCCGGCCTGCCGTACATGCTGGTGTTCTCTACGCTTTCCGTCTGGCTGCGTGAAGCCGGTGTCGCCCGTGAAACCATCGGCTACGCCAGCCTGATCGGCCTGGCTTACGCGTTCAAATGGGTCTGGTCACCGCTGCTCGACCAATGGCGCCTGCCGTTGCTGGGCAAACTTGGCCGACGACGTTCCTGGCTGGTGCTGTCGCAGACACTGGTGATTCTCGGCCTGATCGGCATGGGCTTCTGTGATCCGCAGAAACACCTGTCCTGGCTGATCGCCATCGCCGTTGTCGTCGCCTTCGCCTCTGCAACCCAGGACATCGCGGTCGACGCCTATCGCCTGGAAATCGCCGATGACAGCCGCCAGGCCGCACTGGCCGCCAGTTACATGTCCGGCTACCGCGTCGCCGCCCTGCTGGCCACGGCCGGTGCACTGTTCTTTGCAGAAGGCTTCGGCTCGACCGGCTTCAACTATCAACACTCGGCCTGGACCGGCACCTATGCCCTGTTCGGGGTGCTGATGATCCCTGCCCTGCTGACCTCGCTGCTGATGCGCGAACCACCCGTACCGCTGCGCACGCAGTTGCAGGCCGGCCGCTACAGTTTTGTGCATCAACTCGCGTCGGTATTCGTACTGATCGTGTTACTGGTGTCGGTACCGGCGATGTTCACCCAGCTCTACAACACCGACTTCGCCGAAGTGCTGTTTGGCACCATGAGCCCGCTCGACCTGTTGCTCGAAGACCGCGCCTTCCTGCGTGCGATCCTTTACACGCTGCTCACCTGGATGTGCCTGTCGGCGATGGGTCGCCGTGGCCTGGCGCCGGTGCTGACTCCGGTCAACGACTTCATCCTGCGCTACCGCTGGCAGGCGCTGCTGTTGCTCGGACTGATCGCCACCTATCGGATGTCCGACACCGTGATGGGCGTGATGGCCAACGTGTTCTACATCGACCAGGGTTTCACCAAGGACCAGATCGCCAGTGTCAGCAAGATTTTCGGCCTGATCATGACCCTTGTCGGCGCGGGCATGGGCGGCCTGCTGATCGTGCGTTTCGGCATCCTGCCGATCCTGTTCATCGGCGGTACGGCCTCGGCGGGCACCAACCTGCTGTTTGTGATGCTCGCCGACATGGGCCCGAACCTGCAGATGCTGGTGGTGACCATTTCCCTCGACAACTTCAGTTCCGGGCTGGCCACCTCGGCGTTCGTCGCCTATCTGTCGAGCCTGACCAACCTCAAGTTCTCCGCGACGCAATACGCCCTGCTCAGCTCGATCATGCTGTTGCTGCCACGCCTGATCGGCGGCTATTCCGGGGTGATGGTCGAGAAGTTCGGTTACCACAACTTCTTCATGATCACCGCGTTGCTCGGCGTACCGACCCTGGTGCTGATTGCCCTGCACTGGTTCCAGGAAAATCGCCGCGAGGGCCCTACGCCCACCCCCGAGCCGGTGCCGACGCCGGTTGCGGAAGAGTCGTAAGACATTTCACCCACGGCGGGAGGAATCCCGCCGTTGGACCTCACCGCCGGCCACGCTTCTGTACGTCAGCAAAACTCGCCGGTACACTGCTCCGTCATTTCCAGTCATAGCAACCGACAACGGCCAACCATGCGCACCAGTCAATTTTTGCTCGCCACACAGAAAGAAACGCCTTCCGATGCGGTCGTGATCAGCCATCAGCTGATGCTGCGCGCCGGCATGATCCGCAAACTTGCCTCGGGCCTGTACACCTGGCTGCCGATGGGCCTGCGAGTCATGCGCAAGGTTGAAGCCATCGTTCGCGAAGAAATGAACGCCGCCGGCTCTCTGGAAGTGTTGATGCCGAGCACCCAACCGGCCGAGCTGTGGCAGGAATCGGGGCGCTGGGACGAATACGGCCCTGAGCTGCTGCGCATCAAGGATCGCCACGGTCGCGACTTCTGCGCGGGCCCGACCCACGAAGAAGTGATCACCGATCTGATGCGCAACGAGTTGAGCAGCTACAAACAGCTGCCGATCAACCTGTACCAGATCCAGACCAAATTCCGTGACGAAATCCGCCCACGCTTCGGTTTGATGCGCGGCCGCGAATTCATCATGAAGGACGCCTACTCCTTCCACGCCGACCAGGCATCGCTGCAGGTCACCTATGACCGCATGCACCAGGCGTACTGCAACGTGTTCACCCGCCTGGGCCTGAAATTCCGTCCGGTTGAAGCCGACAACGGCTCGATCGGTGGCGCCGGTTCGCACGAATTCCACGTACTGGCCGAATCCGGCGAAGACGATATCGTCTTCAGCAACGGTTCCGACTACGCGGCGAACATCGAAAAAGCCGAAGCGGTGCCACGCGAAACTTCGCGCGCCGCTCCGACCGAAGAGCTGCGCCTGGTCGATACGCCAGACACCAAGACCATCGCGGCGCTGGTGGAGAAATTCAATCTGCCGATTGAAAAGACCATCAAGACCCTGATCGTGCGCGCCGAAGAAGAAGGCAAGCTGATCGCGCTGGTCATCCGTGGCGACCACGAACTCAACGAAATCAAGGCTGCCCAGCAACCTGGCGTGGCCAGCCCGCTGGTCATGGCCACCGATGCCGAACTGCGTGACGCCATCGGCGCCGGCGCCGGTTCCCTCGGCCCGCTGAACCTGCCATTGCCGATCATCATCGACCGCTCGGTCGAGCTGATGAGCGACTTCGGTATCGGCGCGAACATCGACGACAAGCACTACTTCGGCGTGAACTGGGAGCGTGACCTGCCGGTTCCGACCGTCGCCGACCTGCGCAACGTCGTGGCCGGCGATCCAAGCCCGGACGGCAAAGGCACCCTGGAAATCAAGCGCGGCATCGAAGTCGGGCACATCTTCCAGCTGGGCAACAAGTACAGCAAGGCGATGAAGTGCGAAGTGCTGGGCGAGAACGGCAAGCCTGTCACCCTGGAAATGGGTTGCTACGGCATCGGCGTGTCCCGCGTGGTTGCCGCCGCCATCGAGCAGAACAACGACGAAAACGGCATCATCTGGAGCGACACCCTGGCGCCGTTCCAGATCGCTCTGGTACCGCTGCGCTATGAAACCGAGCAGGTGCGCGAAGCCACCGACAAGCTGTACGCGGAACTGACCGCTGCCGGCTTCGAAGTGCTGCTGGACGATCGCGACAAGAAAACCAGCCCGGGCATCAAGTTCGCGGACATGGAGCTGATCGGCATTCCGCACCGGATCGTGGTCAGCGACCGCGGTCTTGCCGAAGGCAACCTGGAATACAAGAGCCGTACCGAGGCCGAAGCGCAAGCGCTGCCGGTCGCCGATGTAGTGCCCTTCCTTCAGGCCCGTATCCGCCGCTGATTCCAGATAGAGACCTCATGTTCAAGCGAAACACCTTGGGCCTCGGTGGCACCGCCCTGTGCGGTGCCCTGCTGGTCAGCGGCTGTGCCAATCACATGTCACAGCGCAGCGAGCACGAAGAGCGGGTCGAGCGCAAACTGCTCGACCACAGCCTGCAGATCGATGTCGGTGAGCCCAAGGAGCTTGAGCTGCCGCAGCGACGCGTGAAAATCAACGAACAGAAGACCTTCGAAGTCACCGAGTTCGAAGTCACCCGTCGTTACGACCGTTACACGCCTTACCAACCCTGGCGGGAGGTCTACGAGATTCCGCTCGGCGCGGTGGCCGTGGTGGCCGGTATCGGCGCGAACGTGGTCAATGTCTTCGCTCTGGGTAACCTGCCGGACAGCGTGACCAAGGATTGGCTGAACTACGGCATTGCCGGGGTCAACCCGTTCATGAACGTGCAGTCCCATGGGCGTGCGCAACAGAACCTGGCCGGCATAGATGAAGTCCAGCGCGACAAGCGCATGGAGTATTCGAGCCTGCCGTGGAGCGAGCGGCCGGTGCAGGTCAAGGCCGGCAAGCAGACCTTCGACATGACCACCGACCGCAACGGCGTGCTGCGCCTGAACCTGCTGGACAGTCCGTTCGCCGAAAATGACCTCAATCATGTCGGCAAACTGCAGATCAGCGTCGAGGACGGCAAGGATGACGTGCACAGCGACTCGTCCCTGACCATCAGCAGCCACCTGCGCAGCAAGTTGCTGGAAGCGCACGGGCTGATTTACGACGATCTGGAAGACGACGAAGTGAGTCAGTGGGTCCACCGGGTCAAACGTCTGTCGGAACTGGGGCTGGAAGAAGAAGCCAGCGAGCTGGAACAAAGCCTGATCGAACTGACCCGTAACGATCCTGAGTTGCAGACCGAGTTTCTCAAGTCGCTGACCAAGGATGCCGGGCGCCTGGTGGCGGATCCGGGACCGAATTAAAAGCTAAAAGCATCGCGGGCAAGCCCGCTCCCACAGTGTTTAATGGTGAAACACACATTGTGTGAACTCCAAAAATCCCTGTGGGAGCGGGCTTGCCCGCGATGACCATCCGAAATTTGTCGCAAAACTACCGCTCAAACAACTCCATCTGCTCAAACCCGCCGCGCAAATCCTCCAGCCTTACCCCGACCCCGAGCAACCGCACCGGTTTCCCGCCGCGATTGAACGCCTGCGTCAGCATCAACTGATAACTGCCCAGATCGCGCCCTGCCCCGGCCTGCTCCAGCGTGGTCTGGGTAAAGTCATGGAATTTCACTTTGACGAATGGCTTGCCCGGTCGATAACTGCCGTCGATGCGCGTCATGCGGGTTTTCAGGGTTTCCAGCAGTTCGGGCAATTTATCCAGGCAACTGCGCAGATCCGGCAGGTCAACGTCGTAGGTGTTTTCGACGCTGATCGACTGACGCCGACTGTCATTGTGCACTTGCCGGTCATCAATCCCGCGGGCCAGGCTCCAGAGTCGCTCGCCAAAACTGCCGAATTCGCGCACCAGCGCCAGTTTGCCCCACTCACGCAACTGCAGGCAGTCGACGATACCAAGCTTGCCCAGCCGGTCGGCGGTGACCTTGCCGACGCCGTGCAACTTGCTCACTGGCAAACCGCTGACAAAGTCCTCGACCTGGTCCGGGGTGATCACGAACAAGCCGTTGGGCTTTTTCCAGTCGCTGGCGATCTTTGCCAGAAACTTGTTTGGCGCCACGCCGGCGGAAACGGTGATGTGCAACTGATTGGAGACGCGTCGGCGGATGTCCTGGGCAATGCGCGTGGCGCTGCCGCCGAAATGCGCGCTGTCAGACACGTCGAGGTAAGCCTCATCCAGCGACAGTGGCTCGATGAGGTCGGTGTAGTCGGCAAAGATCGTGTGAATTTCCTTCGATGCTTCCCGGTACGCATCCATGCGCGGCTTGACGATGGTCAGGTCCGGGCACAGCTTCAAGGCATGCCCGGAGGCCATGGCCGAGCGCACGCCGTACGCCCGCGCCTCATAGTTACAGGTGGCAATCACCCCGCGCCGGTCCGCCGACCCTCCCACTGCCAATGGCTTGCCCGCCAGCCGCGGGTCATCGCGCATCTCGATGGCGGCGTAGAAACAGTCACAGTCGATGTGGATGATTTTTCGCTGAGTCATGTCAGAAAAGGGAACGTGGCGAACCGGATCAGCAGTATCTCACTGAGACCTGTATATAGCACCAGTGGTTTGAATGTTCTTTCCCAGCGGTAGGAAAAGTCCTTTGAATTTGTTTTCTCAATTGAAACTGAGTACCCAATAGAGCTGAAAGCCTTGCCCCACCTGCCCTACGGCAGGACAAGACACCTGTAAAGGAACGCTAACCGATTGAACCTCAAGAGATTTTATCCAAATCAAGGTTGACACTCCGGCGATCCTCTGTAGAATGCCGACACACAGACGCGGGATGGAGCAGTCTGGTAGCTCGTCGGGCTCATAACCCGAAGGTCGTCGGTTCAAATCCGGCTCCCGCAACCAAACATCAAAAAAGGCTACTCGAAAGAGTGGCCTTTTTTGTGCGCGTATGTTTTTGCAGATCGACCTGCCCACAATGCTGCAGGCAAACAGGAATTCGTTGTATTTCCGAAACTTAACCCATGACCTGCGACCGTTTGCCGCGATTTCACGCTTATTTGACCCTTTTCGGGATTAGCGGTTGACACTCAGCCGTTCGCCTGTAGAATGCCGCCACACAGACGCGGGATGGAGCAGTCTGGTAGCTCGTCGGGCTCATAACCCGAAGGTCGTCGGTTCAAATCCGGCTCCCGCAACCAAACATCAAAAAAGGCTACTCGAAAGAGTGGCCTTTTTTGTATCTGTTGAAAAAGTCCTTTCGCAACAATGATCTGTCACTGTGCAGTGAATCGTCCAGGATCATCAGACCCGCCCACTTGCGACTATGCTTTGCGTCGCGGGCAAGCAGTCTGCAATCCATGACTGCCCTCGCCGATACCCGGTGAGAGGCGTAGTATTTTGTGATTATTTTTTTCTACAGGGATTGGTAACTTGGCTGGATACCCCCATCCTGTCGCGCACAATCCAAGAGGTGATTGATGCGCGCCAACTCGTCTGATCCACAAGACACCGTCACAGCGGAAAATCCGATCAAACCCGAGCGTTTGCGCTTGCTGGATCGGCTGAGCAAATACCGTCAACCCATCGGTCTGGTGGTCACGCTGCTGCTGTTTACGATTGCGCTGATTGCCTGTCGTCATCTGCTCGTCGAACTCGATCTCGACGCGCTGCACGACTCGATTCTCGACGTGCCGAAACCGGCCCTGCTCGGTGCATTCGGTGCCACCGTCGTCGGTTTCATCATTCTGCTGGGCTACGAATGGTCGGCCAGCCGCTACGCCGGGGTCACCTTGCCACCGCGCACACTGGCGCTGGGCGGCTTCACCGCGTTTGCGATCGGCAATGCCATCGGCCTGTCGCTGCTGTCCGGCGGCTCGGTGCGCTACCGTTTATACGCACGACTGGGACTGGGGGCGTCGGAAGTCGCGCACATGACTCTGTTTGCCAGCCTGTCGCTGGGCTGCGCGTTGCCGCCGCTGGCTGCGCTCGCCACGCTGAGCGACCTGCCCGCCGCGTCCCAGGCGCTGGGATTGTCGCAAGGCCTGCTCGGCACCGTCGCGGTGACCGTGTTGCTGGCTGGCGCCATTCTCGCAATCGGCATCTATCGTCGGCGCCTGCCGGAACAACCCTACCGCGACAATCTGTTGGTCAAGGCTGGCCGCCGCACTCTGCGCCTGCCAGGCCGTCGCCTGACGTTCCTGCAACTGGTCATCACCGCGCTCGACGTGGCTGCCGCTGCCACCGTTCTGTATCTGTTGCTGCCGGAAGCACCGCCGTTTGGCGCTTTCCTGCTGGTGTACCTGCTGGCCCTGGCGGCGGGTGTACTCAGCCATGTCCCGGGTGGCGTGGGGGTGTTCGAAGCGATTCTGCTCGCCGCCTTCGCCGATAAACTCGGCGCCGCGCCTCTGGCTGCTGCGCTGCTGCTGTATCGGCTGATCTACGTGGTGCTGCCGCTGCTGGTGGCCTGCGTTCTGCTGCTGATCAACGAAGGTCAGCGCCTGTTCCAGACCCAGACCATGCGCGCCGCGTCTGGCCTGGCCGCGCCGATTCTGGCGGTACTGGTGTTCCTGTCCGGCGTCGTGCTGCTGTTCTCCGGCGCCACACCGGAAATCGACACTCGCCTTGAACACATCGGTTTCCTGATCCCGCATCGCCTGGTCGACGCCTCGCACTTCGGCGCCAGCCTGATCGGCGTGCTCTGCCTGTTGCTCGCCCAGGGCCTGCGTCGGCGCCTGTCGGCCGCGTGGATGCTGACCACCATTCTGTTGCTGGTGGGCGCCCTGCTCTCGCTGCTCAAAGGCTTCGACTGGGAAGAAGCGACGCTGATGACGCTGACGGCGGCCCTGCTCGGGGTGTTCCGTCGCTCCTTCTATCGTCCGAGCCGCCTGACCGAACTGCCCTTCTCGCCGCTGTATCTGGTGTCCAGCCTCTGCGTGCTGGGCGCCTCGACCTGGCTGCTGCTGTTCGCCTATCAGGACGTGCCGTACAGCCATCAGCTGTGGTGGCAATTCACCCTCGACGCTGACGCCCCACGGGGTCTGCGTTCGCTGCTCGGTGCCGCCGTGCTGTTGCTGGTGATTTCCCTGACCTGGCTGTTGCGCACCGCACGCCCGGTCATTCATCTGCCGACACCGGACGAACTCGATCGTGCAGCAAAGATCCTCATGGCTTCGGCGCAACCTGACGGCGGCCTCGCGCTGACCGGTGACAAGGCGCTGCTGTTCCACCCCAACGACGAGGCGTTCCTGATGTACGCGCGTCGTGGCCGCAGCCTGGTGGCGCTATACGACCCGATCGGTCCTGGTCAGCAACGCGCTGAAATGATCTGGCAGTTCCGTGACCTGTGCGACATCCATCACACACGGCCGGTGTTCTATCAGGTGCGCGCAGAAAACCTGCCCTACTACATGGACATCGGCCTGACCGCGATCAAGCTCGGCGAAGAGGCCCGCGTCAATCTGCAGCGCTTTGACCTGGAAGCCAAGGGCAAGGAAATGAAGGATCTGCGCTACACCTGGAACCGTGGCACCCGCGATGGCCTGTCGCTGGAAATCCATGAGCCGGGTCAGGCGCCGATGGACGAGCTGAAAGTGATTTCCGATGCGTGGCTGACCGGCAAGAACGTGCGTGAGAAAGGTTTCTCCCTCGGCCGTTTCAGCGACGATTACCTGAAGCATTTCCGCATTGCGGTGATTCGCTTCGAAGGCCGTCCGGTGGCGTTCGCCAACTTGCTCGAGACTTACAGCCACGACCTGGCCAGCCTCGACCTGATGCGCGCGCACCCGGATGCCCCGAAGCTGACCATGGAATTCATGATGGTCGGCCTGATTCAACACTATAAGAGTCACGGATACGCGCGCTTCAGCCTGGGCATGGTGCCGTTGTCAGGGTTGCAACCCCGGCGCGGTGCACCGCTGACCCAGCGTCTGGGCTCGATGGTTTTCCGCCGTGGTGAGCAGCTGTACAACTTCCAAGGCTTGCGCCGCTTCAAAGACAAGTTCCAGCCTGACTGGGAACCCCGTTATATGGCCGTGCCCGCGGGACTTGATCCGCTGGTGGCGCTGGCCGACACTGCTGCCCTGATCGCGGGCGGCTTGACTGGATTGGTGAAACGCTGATGATTCAACGCTCCCTGAAGTACATCCTGGCCGCATTGATTGTGCTGGCCGTGATTGCCGGCGGCGGTTACTGGTACCTCAAACGTCCGGCCCCCCAACCGACCCTGCAACCGCTGACGGCCGCCGACGGCACCGTCATGACCCGCGTGATCCCGGGCACCCAGCCCAAGGCGCAGGTGCTGGTAGCGGTCAATGACGACCAGAAGCTGACCGACAACCAACTGAGCACCCTGAGCCGCAGCGCCTCGGCGCAGATCGTTCAGGTGATTCTGCCCAAGGACTGCCTGCAACAGAGCCGCGCCCTGCAGACCGGCCTGCGCGAACTGAACGGCCCCGCTACGCTGGTCAGCGGTATCGGCCCTGGCGCCGTGCTGGCGTGGCGCTGGTTGTCCGAGCAGAAGGACGACAAGGCCCAGGCCATCTCGGTTGACCTGGCGCTGGAAAAACCCGGCTGCACCCACCTGCTGCCAAAATCTGCGGCTCACGGCCACTGGCTGGTGGCGTGGAACGACAACCCGGACGACACCAGCGCCGGTTTCGTGCGCGATCAACCAAACGCCGAAACCAGCATCAGCGACTACGACATCAACCTGCCGCAAGTGCTGAACAACGAACTGCGCAAGATCCTCGTCGGCGGCGACAAGGCCAACGGCGGTCTGGCGATTCCGGTGGTGGAAGTGCCGGCAGGCCAGGCGAAAGACACCGTGACCCTGTTCCTCTCCGGTGACGGCGGCTGGCGCGACCTCGACCGCGATGTGGCCGGCGAGATGGCCAAGATCGGCTACCCGGTGGTCGGCATCGACACCCTGCGCTACTACTGGCAGCACAAGAGCCCGGAGCAAAGCGCGCTGGACCTGACCGAACTGATGCAGCACTACCGGCAGAAATGGGGCACCAAGCGCTTCATCCTGACCGGTTACTCGTTCGGTGCCGACGTCCTGCCGGCGATCTACAACCGCCTGCCGGACACCGAGCAACAGCGCGTCGACGCAATCATCCTGCTGGCCTTCGCCCGCACCGGCAGCTTCGAAATCGAAGTCGAAGGCTGGCTCGGCAACGCCGGCAAGGAAGCCGCCACCGGCCCGGAAATGGCCAAGCTGCCGGCCGCCAAAGTGGTGTGCATCTATGGCGCCGAAGAAACCGATGAAAGCGGCTGCACCGACAAGACTGCCGTCGGCGAAGCGGTGAAATTGCCCGGCGGCCACCACTTCGACGAGAACTACCCGGCGCTGGCCAAGCGTCTGGTGGACTTGATCGAGAAGCGTCAGAGCAAGGATCAGCCGGCAGAGTGATTTGAGCCGGCGACACGAAAAGCCCCCGCAGCCTTACGGTTGCGGGGGCTTTTTACATGCCGCCGAACACCCAAAAACCAATGTGGGAGCGGGCTTGCTCACGAATGAGGTGGATCAACCGGCAGATTCGTAAATCTGACATTGCGCCTTCGCGAGCAAGCCCGCCCCCACTGGGTTCATTTCGTGCCTGACGTTTAGATTCGCTTGCACCTGGCCTCGCAATATCGGATGGCGCCCACAGACCTTGTAGGCAAACTCCGAATCTCATATTTGAACGGCTAGCTGCACTATTGGGCTGTTTTTCGACGGGATACTCTGCGGACGTCGCTGGCTCATTCAGCGATCAGGTGTGGTAACCCGGAGCAACCAGCGCGACAGCGCGTCCATCAAGTCATGGCAGCTGCGCGTGGGACGCCTGCGGGCGTGCCCCTTTCCTCGGTTCCCGGTTTATCACCCTGCGTACAGCTGCCTCCCTTTCGCGAGGTAACGAAAGTCGCGGCACTTCGAACCAAGGAGTAACACGATGACCGAAACTGATCTGTACGGACTCGCACACCTTAAAACCATCGGCTTCACCCCCTTCCTCTACCACTCGGATCAAGCGTTTTTCAACGTCCGCTCCGGCATCCCGATCATTGATGCCTTGTCCCAATCCTCCGACTTGCTATACCTCGCCAAATCCTTCGCCGAGGACGCGGCCTTCATCAAAGACACCGACCGCCATGCCTGGGCTGCGCATTACCTGACGGTGATGGGCAAGGCTTTGCTGGATGATGTGATTCAGACACTGATGCCACGATCTGTGCGGGCCAATGCCGAATCTGAAGACATGCCTGATCGCAGGTAACACCACGGCCCTTTGTGAGAGCGGGGTCTGCGGTGAATGTGGGGTTTATACAAAGCCACAAAAAAGCCCCCGCCAGCCACAAGGCTGACGGGGGCTATCAGTAGATGCCGAGCTACATCTCGACCTGCGTCCCCAGTTCAATCACCCGGTTCAACGGCAGATTGAAGAAGCGCAAGTTGCCATTGGCATTCTTCAACATGAACGCAAACAGCGCTTCACGCCAACGGGCCATGCCTTCGAGTTTCGAGGCGATCACCGTTTCGCGGCTGAGGAAATAGGTGGTGCGCATCGGGCTGAAGTCCAGGTCATCCAGATGGCACAACTTCAGTGCCAGCGGCACGTCCGGCTCATCGGTGAAGCCGAAGTGCAGGATCACCCGGAAGAAGCCTTCGCCGTGGGCCTCGACTTCGAAGCGGCGCGATGGCGGCACACGCGGGATGTCTTCGTAGACCACCGTCAACAGCACCACTTGCTCGTGCAGCACCTGGTTATGCAGCAGGTTGTGCAACAGCGCGTGCGGCACGGCGTCGGAGCGTGCGGTGAGGAACACCGCAGTGCCCTGCACGCGGTGCGGCGGTTGCACGCGGATGCTGCTGATGAAGATCGGCAGCGGCAGCGCGCCTTCGTCGAGACGATCGACCAGCAGCTCCTTGCCGCGTTTCCAGGTGGTCATCAGGACGAACAGCACGATCCCCGCGAGTACCGGGAACGCACCGCCCTGAATGATCTTCGGCACGTTGGCCGCGAAGAACATGCCATCGACCAGCAGGAAGCCGAGCAGAATCGGCACGGCCAGCAGCGGTGGCCATTTCCACAGCAGCAGGATCACCGCCGCCACCAGAATGCTGGTGATCAGCATGGTGCCGGTCACCGCCACTCCGTAGGCAGACGCCAGTGCGCCGGAGGATTCGAAACCGATCACCAGCAGGATCACGCCGACCATCAGCGCCCAGTTCACCGCACCGATGTAGATCTGCCCTTGTTCGGCACTGGAGGTGTGCTGAATGTGCATGCGCGGGATGTAGCCGAGTTGAATCGCCTGGCGGGTCAGCGAGAACGCACCGGAAATCACCGCTTGCGAAGCGATCACCGTGGCCAGGGTGGCCAGCACCACCAACGGCACCAGCGCCCAGTTCGGCGCCAGCAGGTAGAACGGGTTACGCGCCGCTTCCGGGTTCTCCAGCAGCAAGGCGCCCTGGCCGAAGTAGTTCAGCACCAGCGCCGGCAACACCAGCGCCAGCCAGGCGCGGGCAATCGGCTTGCGACCGAAGTGGCCCATGTCGGCGTACAACGCTTCGGCGCCGGTCAATGCCAGCACCACCGCGCCGAGAATCGCCACCCCCATGCCCGGATGCACTATGAAGAACCGCACACCCCAGATCGGGTTCAGCGCATTCAGCACTTCAGGGTGTCTGACGATCCCGCTGACACCCAGACCGCCCAGCACCAGAAACCACGCCACCATCACCGGGCCAAACAGCTTGCCGATGCGATCGGTGCCATGCTTCTGGATCAGAAACAACCCGACCAGCACCACCAGTGCCATCGGCACCACCCAGCGCTCCAGACCATCAAACGCCAATTCCAGACCCTCGACCGCCGACAACACGGAAATGGCCGGGGTAATCATGCTGTCGCCGTAAAACAGCGCGGCACCGATCAACCCCAGAATCACCAGCACCGCCTGCAATTTCGGGTAGCGGCTCGATGCACGTCGCGCCAGGGCAGTCAGCGCCATGATCCCGCCTTCACCCTGGTTGTCGGCGCGCAGTACGAACAACACGTACTTGATCGTAACTACCCAGATCAGCGACCAGAAAATCAACGCTAGAATCCCGAAGACTCCGTCGTGATTGACCGGCACCCCATAATGACCGGCGAACACCTCTTTGAGGGTGTACAACGGGCTTGTGCCGATGTCGCCGTAAACCACCCCGACTGCCGCGACCAGCATGCTCAGCGGTTTTGCAGCCGAATGCTCGGCGCCCGCCGCCTGACTACTTGCCTGACCCATCCAACACTCCTACTTCTCAGAACCGGCTTCTTTGAATGAAGCACTATGCTTTGTGGTGCAGCATGCGCTGTTTTACCCGTTGTTACAGACGTTTTGTTGACTGTAAAAAATTGGTAAAGCTCAACGGCGCGAAGCATAGCGCAGCACTCGTCGTATTTCCCTGCATAAAGCTGGTCAAGTGCGTTGCTCACCGCTAGAATTGCGCACTTTTTGATCAGAGGCGCCGTTCAAGCGCCCATCCGTCGGCTTCCACACCAGGCAAGCGACGTCACAAAACACCGAGGTTAGACATGTCCACCACTCCTGCGCCGGCCAATCCCAAGGTTGGCTTCGTATCTCTGGGTTGCCCGAAAGCACTGGTCGACTCCGAGCGCATCCTGACCCAGCTGCGCATGGAAGGCTATGACGTGGTGTCCACCTATCAGGACGCCGATGTCGTGGTGGTCAACACTTGCGGCTTCATCGACTCGGCCAAGGCTGAATCGCTGGAAGTGATCGGTGAAGCGATCAAGGAAAACGGCAAGGTGATCGTCACCGGTTGCATGGGCGTGGAAGAAGGCAATATCCGCGACGTACACCCGAGCGTGCTGGCCGTGACCGGTCCGCAGCAATACGAGCAAGTGGTCAATGCCGTGCACGAAGTCGTGCCGCCGCGTCAGGATCACAACCCGCTGATCGACCTGGTGCCGCCGCAAGGCATCAAGCTGACGCCGCGCCACTACGCCTACCTGAAAATTTCCGAAGGCTGCAACCACAGCTGCAGCTTCTGCATCATCCCGTCGATGCGCGGCAAACTGGTCAGCCGTCCGGTCGGCGACGTGCTCGACGAAGCCCAGCGCCTGGTCAAGTCCGGCGTCAAAGAGCTGCTGGTGATCTCGCAAGACACCAGCGCCTACGGCGTTGATGTGAAATACCGCACCGGTTTCTGGAACGGCGCGCCGGTGAAAACCCGCATGACCGAACTCTGCGAAGCGCTGAGCACCCTCGGCGTCTGGGTGCGTCTGCACTACGTTTACCCGTACCCGCACGTTGACGAGCTGATCCCGCTGATGGCCGCCGGCAAGATCCTGCCGTACCTGGACATCCCGTTCCAGCACGCCAGCCCGAAAGTGCTGAAGGCAATGAAACGCCCGGCGTTCGAAGACAAGACTCTGGCGCGGATCAAGAACTGGCGCGAAATCTGCCCGGACCTGATTATCCGTTCGACCTTCATCGTCGGCTTCCCGGGCGAAACCGAAGAAGACTTCCAGTACCTGTTGAACTGGCTGACCGAAGCCCTGCTCGACCGTGTCGGCTGCTTCCAGTACTCGCCGGTAGACGGCGCACCCGCCAACGATCTGGACCTGGAAGTGGTCCCGGACGACGTCAAGCAGGATCGTTGGGAGCGCTTCATGGCGCACCAGCAAGCGATCAGCTCGGCACGCCTGCAGATGCGCATCGGCCGCGAAATCGAAGTGCTGGTGGACGAAGTGGACGAGCAAGGCGCAGTGGGCCGCTGCTTCTTCGACGCCCCGGAAATCGACGGCAACGTGTTCATCGACAACGGCAGCAACCTCAAGCCGGGCGACAAGGTCTGGTGCAAAGTGACTGACGCTGACGAATACGATTTGTGGGCTGAGCAGATCTGATCTGAACGTCAAAAGCCCCTCACCCTAGCCCTCTCCCAGAGGGAGAGGGGACTGATTGAGGTGTTCTTGCGAGCTGCACCGACCTGAACGCTCGAGTCGAACTCAGGTTTTGAACAGCATGAAGATCAGCTCCCTTCCCCCTCGCCCCTCTGGGGGAGAGGGTTGGGGTGAGGGGGAGAGATCTTGCTGGCCACAGAAATATCCAGCCAGACACCGCAACAAATACACAAAGCCCCGCTCTTTTTTACGAGATGCGGGGCTTTTTTACGGCTATCGTTTGCTGGGGGAAGGACTCCCGCTTATCCACATTAGAAGAGGCAGACGGGCATGCGTCAGCATTCGGTCATCCATACGCCGAAACTCAGCGATTATCAGGAACTGACCCGGGTCTGGGAGGCCTCGGTCCGCGCAACCCATGATTTTCTGCCAGACAGCTACATCGAGCTGTTGCGCAATCTGGTGCTGACCCGCTACCTCGATGCGGTGATGCTGATCTGCACCAAGGACGCTCAGCATCGCATCACCGGGTTCGCCGGAGTCGCCGCGGGCAAGATCGAAATGCTGTTCATTGATCCCGCCCATCGGGGCCAGGGCCTGGGCAAAAAACTGCTCACCTACGCCATGCAACACCTGAACGCCGATGAACTCGACGTCAACGAACAGAACCCGCAGGCGCTGGGCTTTTACTTCAAGCAGGGCTTCGAAGTGATCGGCCGCTCGGAAGTCGATGGCATGGGCCAGCCGTATCCGCTGCTGCACATGCGTTTACGGCAGAACCAGCAGCGCTCCAGTAACGGCTGACACACCATGGCCCCCTGTGGGAGCTGGCTTGCCAGCGATGCAGACGCCTCGGTCTGACAGATGCACCGAGGTGATGCCATCGCTGGCAAGCCAGCTCCCACAGGGAATACGGACACAGTGAAAATGGAACCGGACTTAACCGGCACCACACAGGTACAATGCCCACCCCTTTTTTGTTACGGCCCTGTCATGACTGACCCGATTCGCCTCTCCAAACGCCTCATCGAACTGGTGGGTTGCTCCCGCCGTGAGGCCGAGCTGTTCATCGAGGGCGGCTGGGTCACCGTGGACGGCGAAGTCATCGACGAGCCGCAATTCAAGGTGGGCGACCAGAAAGTCGAGCTCGACAAGGACGCCAAGGCCACCGCGCCGGAGCCGGTGACGATTCTGCTGAACGTGCCGGCGGGCATGGATGTCGACACCGCCATGCAATCGCTGAGCGCCGAGACCCTCAGCGAGGAGCACCGCTATGGCAAACGCCCGTTGCGCGGACATTTCCTGCGCCTGACCGCCAGCGCCGACCTGCAGCCCAAGGCCAGCGGCCTGCTGGTGTTCACCCAGGACTGGAAGATCCTGCGCAAACTCACTGCCGATGCGGCCAAGATCGAGCAGGAATACGTGGTCGAAGTCGAAGGTGACATGGTCGCCCACGGCCTAAACCGCTTGCAGCACGGACTGACTCACAAGGGCAAGGAGCTGCCGCCGGTCAAGGCCAGCTGGCAGAACGAAAACCGCCTGCGCTTCGCCATGAAGAATCCGCAGCCGGGGATCATTGCCCAGTTCTGCGAAGCGGTGGGCCTGAAGGTCATCGGCATCCGCCGCATCCGCATTGGCGGCGTCTCGATCGGCAAAGTCCCGGTCGGCCAGTGGCGCTATCTGTCCGGCAAAGAGAAGTTCTAAGGCTTCCGCTGCCGCCACACATTCCGGCAGTACGCCCGCGTGCTGCCCACAACGCTTATCAGGAATACCGACATGGTTCATAACGACGTACTGCGCAGCGTGCGCTACATGCTCGACATCAGCGACAAGAAAGTGGTCGAGATCATCAAACTCGGCGGCATGGACGTCACCCTTGCCGACGTGGTGACCTGGCTCGACAAGAAAGAAGAAGACGAAGAAGGTTTCGTGCGTTGCCCGGACGAGGTCATCGCGCACTTCCTCGACGGTCTGGTGATCTTCAAGCGTGGCAAGGACGAAAGCCGTCCGCCGCAGCCGATCGAAGTCCCGGTCACCAACAACATCATCCTGAAAAAGCTGCGTGTGGCCTTCGAGCTGAAAGAAGACGACATGCACGCGATCCTCAAGGCCGCCGAGTTCCCGGTGTCCAAGCCTGAGCTGAGCGCGCTGTTCCGCAAGGTCGGCCACACCAACTACCGTCCGTGCGGCGACCAGTTGCTGCGCAATTTCCTCAAAGGGCTCACGCTGCGCGTGAGAGCTTAAAAGCAGCCCCAAGCTGCAAGCTGCAAGTGGCCACCCTGCTTTTACTTGCCGCTTGCAGCTTGCAACTCGAAGCTGGCCGCATGGCCCCCCATTCCCTGCAAAAATAGTGGCTCCGCTTTTCGTGGCTGACGACTAGGGTGTACTGATCCCTAATCCTCAGGACTAGCCATGCATCCGTACTTCTCCCTGCAAGGCCGCACCGCTCTGGTGACCGGCGGCACCCGTGGCATCGGCAAAATGATCGCCAAGGCTTTTGTCGAGGCCGGCGCCCGTGTTTACGTCTGCTCCCGCGACGCCGAAGCCTGCCATCAAACCGCTGAAGAACTCGGTGCCTTGGGCACTTGTCACGGCGTGGCGGCGAATCTGGCCAGCGAAGACGGCGTGCACGCACTCGCCGCGCGCCTGGGCGAGCAGATCACTCACCTGGATATTCTGGTCAACAACGCCGGCACCACTTGGGGCGCGCCACTGGAGAGTTACCCGGTCAAGGGCTGGGAAAAGGTCATGCAGCTCAACGTGACATCAGTGTTCAGTTGCATCCAGCAGTTTCTGCCGTTGTTGCGCAAGGCCGGTTCGGCAGCGAATCCGGCGCGGATCATCAACATCGGCTCGGTGGCGGGGATTTCTTCCTTTGGCGAGCAGGCTTATGCCTACGGGCCGAGCAAGGCTGCCCTGCATCAGTTATCGCGGATTCTGGCTCGGGAGCTGGTGAGCCAGCACATCAACGTCAACGTGATTGCACCGGGACGGTTTCCGAGCAAGATGACCCGGCATATCGGCAACGATGAGCAGGCATTAGCTGAGGACACGGCGCTGATTCCGATGAAGCGTTGGGGGCGTGAAGAAGAGATGGCGGCGCTGGCGATCAGTCTGGCGAGTACGGCCGGCGCTTATATGACCGGGAATATCATTCCGCTGGACGGTGGGTTCAGCCTCTGACATCGGCGGTGCGGCCTTCGCGAGCAAGCTCGCTCCCACATTGGATCTATGGCGTGCACAAGATCCCTGTGGGAGCGAGCTTGCTCGCGAATAGGCCAGCCCTGCCACCACCAGACTTGAGGTTGGACGGGTTATCATGCCCACCCTGCCCCGCCTCGAATTCAAACCATGACTTACAGCGTCTCTCCCATCGGCTACGTGCGCTCCTGCTTCAAGGAGAAGTTCGCCATCCCCCGCCAGCCACAACTGGCCCCCGCTGCCCGTGGTGTGCTGGAACTGGTGGCGCCGTTCGATCAGGGAGATGCCGTGCAGGGTCTGGAGCAGGTCAGCCATGTGTGGCTGCTGTTCCTGTTTCATCAAGCACTGGAAGAAAAACCTCGCCTGAAAGTGCGCCCGCCACGCTTGGGTGGCAACAAATCCATGGGCGTATTCGCCACCCGCGCCACGCACCGACCGAACGGCATCGGCCAATCAGTGGTGAAACTGGACAAGGTCGAAGCCAATCGCCTGTTCATCTCCGGGATCGACTTGCTTGATGGCACGCCGGTTCTCGACATCAAACCCTACGTGCCATACGCCGATATCATCCCCGAAGCCGCCAACAGCATCGCCAGCGCCGCGCCACAGCTGATTGACGTGCAGTGGACGGATTCGGCGCTGCAACAGGCGCACACGCACGCTCAGCGCCTCGACGAGCCGTTGGTTGAGCTGATTGAACAGTGTCTGGCTCAGGATCCGCGCCCGGCGTATCAAACCCCGCTGCCCGAGCGCGAGTACGGCGCACAATTCTGGGATCTGGACGTGCGCTGGCATTACCCGACACCGGAGCAGATCCGCGTGCTCGAAGTGATCCCCGCCGGGGCGTAATCCCCGGAAACGAAAAAGCCCGCGCTGCCTTCTCAGGCAACGCGGGCTTTTACTGTGTCACCACAAAACCAATTGTGGGCGCGGGGCTTACTTCTCGACGAATGCACGCTCGATCAGGTAATCACCCGGCTCGCGCATCCGCGCCGAGATCTTCAGGCCGAAGCTGTCGAGCACTTCGCTGGTCTCGTCGAGCATGCTCGGGCTGCCGCAGATCATCGCGCGGTCGTCCTGCGGGTTGATCGGTGGCAGACCGATGTCGCTGAACAGCTTGCCGCTGCGCATCAGGTCGGTCAGACGGCCCTGGTTCTCGAACGGCTCGCGGGTCACGGTCGGGTAGTAGATCAGCTTGTCACGCAGCGCCTCGCCGAAGAACTCGTTCTGCGGCAGGTGCTCGGTGATGAATTCGCGGTAGGCGACTTCGTTGACGTAACGCACACCGTGCACCAGGATCACTTTTTCAAAGCGTTCGTAGGTTTCCGGGTCCTGGATCACGCTCATGAACGGCGCCAGACCGGTACCGGTGCTCAGCAGATACAGGTGCTTGCCCGGATTCAGGTCGTCCAGTACCAGGGTGCCGGTAGGCTTTTTCGAGATGATGATCTCGTCGCCTTCCTTCAGGTGCTGCAGTTGCGAAGTCAGCGGACCGTCAGGCACTTTGATGCTGAAGAACTCGAGATGCTCTTCCCAGTTCGGGCTGGCAATCGAGTAAGCGCGCATAAGCGGGCGGCCGTTGGGCTGTTGCAGGCCGATCATCACGAACTGACCGTTCTCGAAGCGCAGGCCCGGATCGCGGGTGCACTTGAAGCTGAACAGAGTGTCGTTCCAGTGATGAACACTGAGGACACGCTCGTGGTTCATGTTGCTCATGTACGTGGGACTCCTGGATATTGGGTCTGCGCTTGCCTGGAAACGGCCGACGGTGCGCAATTGCATCGCATTCTAATAGCGACGACAATATCTGTTAACTGGATTATTAAGATAAGGGTTATCGGTTATATAGATATGCGATTTACTCTCCGTCAACTGCAAGTCTTCGTCGCCGTCGCCCAGCAGGAAAGCGTATCCCGTGCTGCGGGTCTGCTCAACCTCTCGCAATCGGCTGCCAGCACCTCGATCACCGAACTGGAGCGCCAGTCCAGCTGCCAACTGTTCGATCGCGCGGGTAAACGCCTGAGCCTCAACGCCCTTGGCAAACAACTGTTGCCGCAAGCGGTGGCCCTGCTCGATCAGGCCAAGGAAATCGAAGACCTGCTCAACGGCAAATCCGGGTTCGGTTCGCTGTCGGTGGGGGCGACGCTGACCATCGGCAATTACCTGGCAACCCTGCTGATCGGCGGTTTCATGCAGCGCCACCCGGAAAGCCAGGTGAAGCTGCACGTACAGAACACTGCCAATATCGTGCAACAAGTCGCCCATTACGAAATTGATCTGGGTCTAATCGAAGGCGATTGCAGCCACCCGGACATCGAAGTGCAGAGTTGGGTCGAGGATGAGCTGGTGGTGTTCTGCGCGCCGCAACACCCGCTGGCCAAACGCGGCAGTGCAACCATGGAAGAATTGACCCACGAGGCGTGGATTCTGCGGGAACAGGGTTCCGGCACGCGGCTGACCTTCGATCAGGCCATGCGTCATCATCGCAGCGCGCTGAATATCCGGCTGGAGCTGGAACACACCGAAGCGATCAAACGCGCCGTGGAATCGGGGCTGGGGATTGGCTGCATCTCGCGGCTGGCACTGCGCGATGCATTTCGGCGCGGCAGTCTGGTGCCGGTGGAGACACCGGACCTGGACCTGGCCCGGCAGTTCTACTTCATCTGGCACAAGCAGAAATACCAGACTTCCGCCATGCGCGAGTTTCTCGAACTGTGCCGCGCTTTCACCGCCGGGGTGCAGCGCAGCGACGAGATCGTCTTGCCAAATATCGCTTAAAGCAGAATCACTGCCCACACCAGGGCAATCATGCTCAGTGCCACGAATTGCGCGGCGCTGCCCATGTCCTTGGCGTTCTTCGACAGCGGGTGCAATTCCAGCGAGATGCGGTCGATGGCCGCTTCCACTGCCGAGTTCAGCAACTCGACGATCAGCGCCAGCAGGCAGACAGCGATCAACACCGCCTGCTCGACACGGCTGACATTCAGGAAAAACGTCAGTGGGATCAACACCACATTGAGCAGCACCAACTGGCGGAATGCCGCTTCACCGGTGAAGGCTGCGCGCAGACCGTCCAGCGAATAACCGGAAGCGTTGAGGATGCGTTTCAGGCCAGTCTGGCCCTTGAAAGGTGACATAAAGTGAAAACCAACCAAAAAGGAGTGGGAAAGCTAGTTCAACAAAAGTCAAAAAAGCGTGAAGTCGCGCGCTTTATCAGCTCGAAATTGACTCAAGTTGTTGCAGAAGCAAGGCCGCCTGAGTCCGGGTGCGCACATTCAACTTGCGAAAGATCGCTGTCACGTGGGCCTTGATGGTCGCTTCCGACACACTCAGCTCGTAGGCAATCTGCTTGTTCAACAACCCTTCGCAGACCATCGTCAGCACGCGGAACTGTTGCGGCGTCAGGCTGGCGAGGCCATCGCTGGCGGCCTTGGCTTCGTCGGACACGCTGACCGCCTCGAAGGCCTGCGGTGGCCAGAACACATCGCCGTCGAGCACTTTGCGCACCGCTTCCTGAATCACGCTCAGGTCGCTGGACTTGGGAATAAAGCCGCTGGCGCCGAACTCGCGGGACTTGACCATGACCGAGGCTTCTTCCTGCGCCGACACCATCACCACCGGAATCTGCGGGTATTGCCCGCGCAGCAGCACCAGGCCGGAGAAACCGTAGGCGCCGGGCATGTTCAGGTCCAGCAGGACCAGATCCCAGTCGGCCTTTTCGGTCAGACGCGCTTCCAGCTCGGCGATGCTCGCCACTTCCACCAGCCGTACATCCGGGCCGAGGCCCAGCGTCACCGCTTGATGCAGTGCGCTACGAAACAGGGGGTGATCATCGGCAATCAGGATGTCGTATGTGGCCATTTTTCAAATGATCCTGTTTTTGATGGCAGACGCGGTGCATTCCGGCCTGACCCAAGCAACTCAAGATGCCGCTTGAAAGCGGTATCCACAGGGGCACGTTCAACGCCAATAACCAGCAAACACGGCGTTTCAAACCTTGGCCGCACCCTAAACGGCGCCAAGCATGCCCAGCGTTAACCGGGTGGTCAAGCAGCACCGCCCCTGCGCTGTACAGTATGGGCCACTATTGGGCCAACACCGCTTGCGGCTTTCGTATAAAGGGTCGCAACTCGGCATGGGCCGGCGTCGACTCGTTGACGTCCCGTTGCTGTTTGGCGCCCAGATAATGCTGGCTGAACACGTCGAAATAGGCATCCAGCGCCGAGGCGGCGTCGCTGTCGCCCGCCAGTTCCAGGCACAACGCTGCCACTTCGGCGGTGCACAGATGCTCGCTGCGGGTCGAACGGCGCAAGCGGTAGCGCGACAGTTTGTCGGGCAGCAGGCTCAGGATCGGCAAACGGTCGAAATACGGGCTCTTGCGAAACATCTTGCGCGCTTCGGTCCACGTTGCGTCGAGCAAGATGAACAGCGGGCGCTTATGACTATCGGCGACAACGGCGTTGGTCACCCGCGACGGTTCGACGTACTCGCCGGGGAACACCAGATACGGCTGCCATTGCGGGTCGTTGAGCAGCGCCAGCATCTGCGGGTCGGGCTCGGTGCGCGACCAGATGAATGCATGGTTGTCCCGCACCACATCGGCAATCAGCCAACCGGTGTTGCTCGGTTTGAACACTTCCTTGCCGGTCATGATCAGGCACACGCCAGAGCGCGTTTCTACACTTGGCCGCCAGGCACACAGGCAATGGCTGCTGATCACCCGACAATCGCGGCAACGTTCGGAACGAAAGCCACGGGCCTGAATCGGTTTGATGCCCTCATCCTCGCGCTGATCGCGCAGGCGGGCTACGGCGTTGGGGGCGTGATTCATCGCAGGCAACCCCGACAGACAGGAAAACTCGACACGAACAGCACTCGGCAAGGCAATAAAGGCCGGCAGTTTACCAGAGCGACGGGCACAAGCCTGTACCGTCCAGACCGGCTCCCCTATAATTCGCCGCCACTGAACGCACAGCCCCTTGGCTGGTCGAACCACCAGTCACCGAATCAGGAGAGTTTCATGCTGCGCCTAATCGTTCCCACCGCTGCCATTCTGCTGGCGTCGTCCTTCACCGCTCAAGCGGCATCCTTGAGTGAGCAGAATCTGAACAGAGAGCTGCGCAACGTCGCCGCCCAAAGCAGCGTCGGCACGCCACGGGCCATCAATGAAGACATTCTCGATCAAGGCTACACCGTCGAAGGCACGCAACTGATCAACCACCTGAGCGTGCAACAAAGCCACGCCGACAAAATGCGCGCCGACCCCAAAGCCGTGTATTTCCAGTTGGGCGCCTCGGTGTGCAACAACCCGTCGTACCGCAAACTGATGGCCAAGGGCGCGATCATGCGTTACGACTTCACGGAAGTGAAAACCAACAAGGCGATCGGCTCCGCGAGCTATCAGGAATCGGATTGCCCGAAAGCGGCCCCGGCGAAGAAGAAGTAATCATCGTGAATTGGCGCGCCGCTGTTCATCCTCGGCGCGCAGTTCGGCCAGCAAGGCCTGTAAATAGCGTGAACGACGCTCCCCGCCTGCCAGTCTGCGGCAGCACTCCTCTTCGAGACTGATTTGATTGGCCTCGGCCGATGCCTTCAACATCCGATACAACTGCGCATCAATCTCCAGAATCACTCTGGCCATGTGTCCCGCCTCCTTGCCAACCGCTAATCCTTGAATAGCGTGCACCTTGCGTACGGTCGTGACGCAAAGTTGTCGTACGGCGCCTTTAAGTTAGTTAATCAGAGCGTTTGGCCGCCGGCGTACGTTCGGACGAGCGGTGACGAGATCGGCCCCTACCTCCATTTGCGGTTGCCAGGCACAACGTTGCGGCGCAATGATCAAGTCAGCGCAAATGCTCGCAAGGGTCTAGATTCAGAGTATTCCCGATCACGTGCAAACGGCGGCCAAGGACCTGCCGATCGGAAGTGTTATTGCAGCGCGGCACTGACGCCGCATGTCAGGGCCACTCGCTCTGTGCATAAGGAGACGTTGAATGCCTTACCAACCGAATGACCTGCTCAGTCGTCATTTTCAGGAAAACGGCCCCGACCTCATCAGCAAGGTCGAAGAACAACTCAACCGTGTTTCCCCCAACAGCCCGAACATTCCCATCTACCGCGACATGATCCTGACCGTGCTGCGCATGGCCCAGGAAGACCACAACCGCTGGAACGCCAAAATCACCCTGCAAGCCCTGCGTGAACTGGAGCAGGCGTTTCGGGTGATGGAACAGTTCAAGGGACGACGCAAAGTCACGGTGTTCGGCTCGGCGCGCACGCCAGTCGAACATCCCCTGTACGCCATGGCACGAGAACTCGGCGCCGCCCTGGTTCGCTCGAACATGATGGTCATCACCGGGGCCGGGGGTGGCATCATGGCGGCCGCGCATGAAGGGGCCGGCCGTGATCACAGCCTCGGTTTCAACATCACCCTGCCCTTCGAGCAGCATGCCAACCCGACCGTCAACGGCACCGACAATCTGCTGCCGTTCCACTTTTTCTTCACCCGCAAGCTGTTTTTCGTCAAGGAAGCCGACGCGCTGGTGCTGTGCCCGGGTGGCTTCGGCACGCTGGATGAAGCACTGGAAGTACTGACACTGATCCAGACAGGCAAGAGCCCGCTGGTCCCGGTGGTCTTGCTGGACACACCGGGCGGCACGTTCTGGCAGGGCGCGATGGACTTTATCCGCCAGCAACTGGAGGACAACCACTACATCCTGCCCACCGACATGAAGCTGATGCGTCTGGTCTACAGCGTCGAAGAAGCAGTAGAAGAGATCAATCAGTTTTACAGCAACTTCCACTCCAGCCGCTGGCTCAAGCGTCAGTTCGTGATTCGCATGAATCACAAGCTCAGCGATCAGGCGCTTGAGCACATGCAGTCAGCCTTCGCCGATTTGTGCCTGAGCGACCAGTTTCATCAACACGCCTACAGCGGCGAAGAGCACGATGAAGCACAGTTCAGTCATCTGGTGCGGCTTGCCTTCGCCTTCAATGCCCGCAATCACGGACGTTTGCGGGCATTGGTGGACTACATCAACCTGCCGGAAAACTGGGCACAGTCCGCACCACAAATCGCGCAACGCAGTCGCGAACCGTCGAAGGTTATTTGAAGGCAAAAAAAAAGCGGCCCGCTATTTCCATAGCGGGCCGCTTTTTATTTAACCGTGTTAATCGTCCATGTGCCTGCCGCTGAACAAGCGGTTGATCATCTCCATCGAGAACCCCCGATAAGCGAGAAAACGGCCCTGTCTGGCCCGTTCCTTGGCATCGTTGGGTAGCTGCCCGGAGAACTTTCGCTGCCACGTTTCCTGAAGTTGCTCCTGCCAACTGATACCGCTCTCGCGCAGGGCGACTTCGATATCGGCACGTTGCAAGCCACGCTGGCTCAACTCTTCACGAATTCGCAGAGGGCCATAGCCGGAACGGGCACGGTAGGAAACAAAGCTTTCAAGGTAACGGGCTTCGGACAGCAGTCCCTCTTCCGTCAAACGGTCGAGGGCTGTTTCGATCATCTGCGCCTCAGCGCCGCGCTGGCGCAGTTTGCGCGTCAACTCGACTCGACCATGCTCGCGACGTGCGAGCAGGTCCATGGCGGTTCGCCGCACCGCGACGAGGGTATCAAGTACGGCGGTGGTCATCGCTGCAATCAGATATCAGCGTCAGCCAGGTCGTCTTCAGTCTCTTTGACTGCAGAGGCCTTGGAATCGGCGATCACGGCTGGCGACAGCAGTTTGTCACGCAGTTGCTTCTCGAGCTTGGCGGCGACTTCCGGGTTGTCCGCCAGGAACTTGGCCGAGTTGGCCTTGCCCTGACCGATCTTGGTGCCTTCATACGCATACCATGCACCGGACTTCTCGACGAAACCGTGCAGCACACCCAGGTCGATCATCTCGCCGTTGAGGTAGATGCCCTTGCCGTAGAGAATCTGGAACTCGGCCTGACGGAACGGCGAAGCGACCTTGTTCTTCACAACCTTGACGCGGGTTTCGCTGCCGACCACTTCGTCGCCTTCCTTCACCGCGCCGGTACGGCGGATGTCGAGACGAACCGAGGCATAGAACTTCAGCGCGTTACCACCGGTAGTGGTTTCCGGGCTGCCGAACATCACGCCGATCTTCATGCGGATCTGGTTGATGAAGATCACCAGGCAGTTGGCGTTCTTGATGTTACCGGTGATTTTACGCAGCGCCTGGGACATCAGGCGGGCTTGCAGGCCCACGTGCATGTCGCCCATTTCGCCTTCGATTTCAGCCTTCGGTACCAGGGCTGCCACGGAGTCGACGATGATCACGTCAACGGCGTTGGAGCGCACCAGCATGTCGGTGATTTCCAGGGCCTGTTCGCCGGTGTCCGGCTGGGACACCAGCAGGTCGTCGACATTGACGCCCAGCTTGCCGGCGTACTCAGGGTCGAGGGCGTGTTCGGCGTCGACGAATGCGCAGGTCGCGCCGGCTTTTTGCGCCTGGGCGATCACGGACAGCGTCAGTGTGGTTTTACCGGAAGATTCAGGACCGTAGATTTCAACGATACGGCCTTTTGGCAGACCGCCGATGCCGAGTGCGATGTCCAGACCCAGAGAGCCAGTGGAAATGGCCGGGATCGCCTGACGGTCCTGATCGCCCATACGCATTACGGCACCCTTGCCGAATTGACGTTCGATCTGACCCAGGGCCGCAGCCAAGGCTTTCTTCTTGTTGTCGTCCATTAAAGTCCTCACGTAATCAATAAGGCCTGACGGCCAACACCTGTATAAGTAGCCAGTATTATTCCACAGCGTTCGCGGATCGCCTACCCCTGATTTTCGATTTCTCGTGCCGCTAGTCGCAGGAGCCCCTCTAGCGCGGCCTTCACCGTTTGTCGGCGGACCTCGTCGCGGTTGCCGGGGAAGTGCTGAACTTCACTGCTCAGCGCATCGCCGACACCAAAGGCCAGCCATACGGTACCCACCGGTTTGTTCGGCGAGCCGCCGTCCGGGCCGGCAATCCCGCTGACCGCCACGGCAAACCGCGCCCGGCTGTGTTTCTGTGCGCCGCGCACCATCGCCTCGACTACTTCGCGACTGACCGCGCCCACCGTACCGAACAATTCGGCGGGCACATTCAGTTGCTGGGTTTTCTGTCGGTTGGAGTACGTCACGTAGCCGGCCTCGAACCATGCCGAACTCCCCGGAATGCGGGTGATCGCTTCGGCAATACCGCCGCCGGTGCAGGACTCGGCGGTGGTGACGTGGGCGTTGAGCAATTGCAGGCGTCGGCCAAGTTCGGCAGCCAGTTGAGTGAGGTCTTTCACGGCGCGCTCCGGATCGGGTGGAATGCCTACCACCGTACACGAGCCGGTTGCGCTTTCAATACACAGACTCATTCAAAATGTGCGGGCGCCAGCGCTCTGACATAGGCCTGACACGCCTGCAAGGCAATCAGTCCACGGTCGCCGGTGTCGGTGATGGCGATAATTCGTTGAGCATGCGCCGGGTCAAGTCGGGCGCGTACGGTTGCATGATCCACGCCGCCGGTGCCGGCGGTGGCTGGCACCCCGCAGCCATGGGCAGCGTCGCCGGCGTCGATGAGGACTGACAGGCGCACATCAGCAGTGGCAAGACGATCGCGCAGGCGATCCTGATCACGTTGGGCATCGCTGAGTGCTCGATAGTGGGTTTGTTCACTGGCCGCGAGGCGTTGCTCGAGGGCCAGACGTTTATCCTGCTCGGCCTGCTGCGCGGTGGCAGCCGTCAACGTCAGTTGATTGAGGGTCTCAGTGTTTAATCGCGCCTGCTCGGCCAATTGTCGCCCGTAACGCCAGTCCTGAAATTGCCAGGCCGCAGCAAACGCGCCAGCCCCCAGCAACAGAGCGCCGATCATTCGCCAGGGGATTGGCATAGCACCGCCCTCGCCCGCGCCCAGATGTCGAGGCGATCCTGCAGGCCATTCAACCCGCCGTTGATTCGGCGAGTGATGCTGTTGAACTGATCGCGATCGGCCAGTTCGTTCAGGCCGTTCAGTTCCCAGAACCACGCCGCGGATTCGGCTGCCCATTGCGGTTGCTCGAGCAATTCGGGCAACGACAGCAAGCGCTCATCGCCGAACAGTCCGAGGCTGCATTGGCGGTAGTTGCTGCGCCCGGTGATCTGGATCAGTCCGCGACCACGGTACCTTTGCCCATCGCCGTCAGCTTCGGGGGTGTTGCCCAGACGCAAGGCCAGCGTGCCGGTGTCATATTTGCTCAGGTATTGGTTGTTGCCCAACTCGCGCACGTACTGCAATTGCCCCGATTCATGGCCGACCTGCGCGAGGAACGCGGCGATGCGTTTGGGGCTGTCGATGTGACGCCGGGCCATGGCGGCGTTGAGCGCTGAAACAAAAACGCCCGCTTGGCTGCGGGCGTTGGGGAATATCTTGAGCAGTTGTTGATCGGTCAAATCCATCACTCGCTCCGGTCAATGTGAAAAGAAAAAAACCGCGCCCCGCAGGCATGCACGGGCACATTTGCGGGGCCGGGTCTCAGTACTTGATGACGTACAACAAGGCGACGTTACGAGGCCGCGCCTCGTTGCCGCCGTCCGCAGCCACTGATACGGCGTGAGTGTGGTCGCCCACGGCGTTCACCGTGATCGTATGGGCGTGATCGCCGGCCGCAATGATATAGAGACCGTGCGCGTGATTGCCGGCCACTGAAGTAACGGCTGCATAGTCGCCAGGACCGCTGCCTGTACCCTGGCGGCCGTAGGACGTGTTGTTACCGGACGCCAGAATGCCGTGCTGGTGTTCCCCGAACTCGTTGGTGAAACCGCCGTGGCTATGGTTACCGGCAACGGCGGCAGAGGCCCCGTGAGTGTGGCTGCCTGCCGCGGCGGCAGAAGCCGCGTGGGTGTGGGAAGCGTTCTGCCCGGCCTGGGTGCTGCCCAGCGCCCGGGCATTGTCGACCTTGCGGCCATCGTCCCAGCCGCGAACGAACTCGCCACGCAGATCCGGGAGGGCAAACGTCGTGCTGCCATCACCCACACCGAAGCGCGTGCCGATCGCAGCGAACAGTCCCGCATATTGCGTACGGGAAACCACAGCGCCGTTACATTTCAGCCAGCCCTTGGGGGCGTCCGCCGTGGCCACAGTCTTGATGTCGCCGATGTCACTGCCGGTCTGCTTGACCATCCCGGTGCTGGCAATCATCACCCAGACGCCACCGGCAATCGAGCTGTTCCACTGTACCCAGACATCACCGGCGGCAGTGATTTCGCCTTCCTGCACAGCGTTGTGGTCAACGCCCACAATGGGTTTGGCCGCCAGACCGTTTGCCGAGAAGGTACTGGCACCGGTGTTGGTGTTAAGGGCCTTGAACCGCAAGACCAACCCGTCCACCAGGCTCGGTACCACCGGCGCATAGGTGGCGCGGTAAGCGTTGGCCGTACCGGTATCCATGGCGTAATCCACCAACCCGGTCTGACTGATCTTGCGCACAGCCAGAAACAACTGGCCGAGCTCGACTTCATCGGGCGTCAGGCCTGCGCCCTTGATCACGCCCAACAGCTCTTCGGTGACCGAATTGCCCCAGACTGCCGGAATCAGCGAACCCGGCGTTCCCGCTACCGGGTTTTCATCGACAAACTTGCCATTGACCAGCCCGACGCTGGGCACACTCTTTGGATAATCCATTATTCATTCCTTAGTCATAATTGATGTACACCTGGGTATGAGCCGGTGCGCTACGGTGAATCAGGCACTCGAGGGCGGAACCCGGGTTCATGCCAAAACGTTCGCCCCAGTAACTGGCGCCAAACCGGCGCCCCAGCGACAGGCGCCCACCGGTGTTGAGAATCCACATGAACTGCGCCTTCCAGGTACCGAAGTGCGCTTTACCGAAGCGTGAGCGGCCCATCCGCGGGACCCGCAGTTCGGTGACGGTCGCATCCGGATAACCCTGACTGCGCGCCACCTCGACGAAGTACGCCGCCGACTGATCGCCCACGGCCAACAAGCGCCGGCGCACGGCCAAACGTCGGTCGTCATAGAGCGGCGTGGCGCCCAGGCACGGATCGGGCAGGTTCATCACCCGCTCCCAATCCGGCACCAACTCGCTGACGCCGGCCGGGTCCATTTCGTTGAGCAGATCGACCGAGCGCGCGTCCAGCCGCGCCAGTTCCGCGGCGATGCCTTGCAAGACTTGATCAAGCTCCGGCAGGCGCTCCAGCTCCCAGGCGGGGCCGCTGGGCAGCAGGCTGCGTAGCTGATTGCGGTACTGCGCGACACCTCTCAAGACAGCCATTCGCAACCTCCGAAGGTCAGCAACTGATTGTTCTCGGCCGTGACATTTTTCGTCGGCGCGACCAGCGTGTGATCCGTTTCACCGGTTGCGCTGCTGATGGCCTCGGCGATATGACTGAGCAACAGGGTTTCACCCAGACCTGCTTCGCGGTTGTGCAGATCCCGCAGCTGGTTCTCGATGGCGGCGCGCACCGCGCTGGTGTCGGGGGTGATACGCAGTCGGTAATTGACCAGCACCTGCACCGGCGCCAACACTCGGACATCCGCCGTCACCGGACGCAAGGGTTCGATGTAGGCCTGAACCTCAGCCAGTTGCTCCTCATTGGGAATGGGTTGCGGGTCGTCGTCGCGCATGATGAAAACGCCGACGGTGCCCGGGCCGAGAAAGTTGCCTCGGCACCAGGCGCGGCTGACGCCCGGGCATTCCAGCGCCCACGTTTCGTAGTCTTGCGCCGAGCCGCCGTGGGGGATCAGGCGATAGGAGCGAATGACCCGCGAACGCAGGGACTCAAGGCTTTCCCGGGCGACACCGCCCGTCATGCCGGGCTCTTGCACCACGAAACTGTTGCTGGTGATCCCCTGGACCGGTTGCACCAGGGTCAGCACCAGGCCCGCGTCGGCGTTGCCCTGACTACCGGCCTCGAGTGCGGCAATGGTCGTGCCGTTGACGCCATTGCCAGTGGTGCGCGCCGTGGTGACTTTATAGGTGCGGCCATCGTTCGATTGCAGCAATGTATCGACATCCAGCACCGCTCCGGCAGACGCAGTAAAACTCACACTGCCGGTGGCCGCTTGTGCAGGCTTGCGCGGCTGGTTCAGACGTAAAGTGGCGATGCGCTCCAGCGTCGATTCATCGGCCTTGTCGGGCAAGATCTGTTGGGCAATCCAGTCGAGATATCCGTACAGACCATAAACCGCGCCGCCGAGGGTACGGGCCAGCACTTGTGCATCGGACTGGCGCAGCGAATCGCCGGCCAGGTCGCTTTGGGTGCGCTTGATCAGCACCGGCAGCGAAGGGGTTTCAAACGGCATAGATCACCTGCCAACTGTTATCGGGGTTGATGTCCAGACGTTCGCCGTCGGCCAGGGTCAGGACCGTGCGCAGGTTCAGGCGCTGGGCGTCGAGGCGTTCGCTGATGATGTCGATGGCACGGCAATGCCCGTCGTCAATCAGCCATTGCAGGGCTTCGCGGGCATAGAACTCGGCGTCCATCTGGGTCTGTCGGCTCAGCTTGACCCGGCGCAACAGCCACAGCCGCGAGCCGATACGGTCATCGGCAACGGTGGGAAAACTGTCGCCCCACCAGCCGAAGCGTTCATCGTCGTCGAGGGCGTCGTCATTGGCGGCACGGCGCCAGGTGAACAGGCTGATGAGCACGGCACGGGTCAGTGCAGCGTGGAGGTTCTGGCTGACAAACATCACTGGCCTCCTGCCGGCGCACCGGTCTTGCCGCTACCGGGCTGCACGTCGACGTGCACATGTTTGATCTGGCTGATGCCACCGGCGAGCTGGTCGCCGGTGGAGACGATCTTGCCGGTCTGGTTGATCACCGGCGTATCGACGTTCACAGCGGTCGTGGCGCGGATGTTCAGCGTGGCGGTTTCGATGTCGATGATCCGCCCGCGCTTGAAGTGAATTTTGTCGCCCTCGTCGGTGTAGATCGCCACTTCGCCGGCCGCCAGTGCTTGCAGGCGATAACGCCGATCGGCGATGACCAGCGCGATGGCATGGGAACGGTCGCCGCCAAGAAAAGTGACGACACCTTCGGCACCCGCCAATGGACGACTGGTGAACCCGTACGGTTCGAAGTGCTCGACGTCGTCGTTCAGTTCACCGGCGGTGAGGCGCATTTGCAGCGATTGCAGCTTGGATGCCGAGTTGGCGAGCACGACGGTGCCGCGCGCCAGCAGGCGTGTCAGTAGGCTCATGATGTTGTCCTCAAGGCTCGGCCAGGCGCAGACAAACCCAGTGGGAGCGGGCTTGCCCGCGTTGGCGGTGAGTCAGGCAAAGATGTGTTGCGGCGACCGTCGCTTTCGCGGGCAAGCCCGCTCCCACAGGGTCCAACGGCGTTTACAACAGTTCAGGCTCAAGCCTGTTTCGGTGGGGTTGGATCAGGATCGAACGTATGCGGTGGCGCCACTTGCAGCGTGGTCACCGAACCCTGTGCCGACAGCGAATACGTCACTTTGGAAATCAGCATGTCGCCATCAAACCCCAGTACCGGATCCTTGACCCGGACCAAGGTGTTGTGGCGCCATAAATCACCATTGGACTGGCGCCAGCCCTGCACCTGATAAGTCGTGGTCTGGGCTCGCCCGACACGGGTGGCGCTTTCCCAGAGGGCACGTTGCAACGACAGGTCAGGATTGATCTGCAGGCCTTCGTTGATCACCGTCACGCGTCGGCGCTTGTACCCCAGATCGGTAGCAATCGACTCGATCTCGCTGACCGCCGCCCCGCTCTTCTGATCGTTGCCTTTTTGTTGGCCAATCACCCGATATTCGGAAAACACCTGGCTGTAATCCATGGCTGCACTGGCCGACAAAATGTTCTTGCCCAGTTCCAGTACATCACTGGCCCGGCCACTGCTGCCAGGCCGGGCCAACAACAGCCGGCCTTGCGCGTCATCGGTGGAGAACACCCGAAACAACGAGAGCAAACGGTCGATGGATTGAAACACCGTCTCGCCCGGCACGATGGTGTAGCTGCCGAGTCGCGCCGTCTCCGCGATCTCGCTGACCACATTGACCTTATAGGAAGACGCCAGCGCTTCGACGATGCTCAGCATCGGCTGGTTTTTCCATTGGTTCGGGCGATTGATCGCGGCGCAATCCACCAGATCCTGGGTACAGGAACTGCCTTCGATGCTCAGACTGATCTGCCGCCCGTCATAGCGGATCGGCGCCTTGAACACATACCCGGTCAAGACCAGATCCTTGCCGATGCGCACCTCGCAGGCATCGCCGGCGGCGATGCGCTGATCCACGGTCTGGCCCGGCCATTGCCAGGTGATATCGAGTTTGAACGTACGAAACTGGCGCTCGAGATCGGCAGTGATTTCAACACTTTTCCAGCCGCCGTATTCCATATCGCCTACGGTCAGCGTGACGCGATTATCCATCTCGCTCATGGCTCACTCCCTGGAGACTTTCACGTCATTGGGCGACAGGAACCCGGGATGGGCAGCCGCATTGCGCTGGATCACTTCAGTGACACGCGTGGCGTCGGTGAATTGTTTGTAAGCCACCACCAACGCCGGCAGGCTTTCCTGGAAGGACTTGCTGACCAGTCGCACACCAGACGAGGCGACAGCCTTGAGGTGCGCATTCAAGGCATCCTTCACGTCATTGATCGCTTGAAAATGCGCTGGCCCGGCCTTGTCGAGCATCGGATCGAGCGCCACTGCCACCGCATCACGCAACGCCTGCATGTCGTCCGTGACCGGTACTTCCTGACGGCTGACCGGCTGCCTGGATTGATGATCCAGAGACGGTGTCGATGACAGCTTCACCGGTGTCGACGCCACGGGCATGGAAGCTACCCATTGCGCCACCTTGACCAACATCGTGTCCTGCACCAGATCGGCCATGGCTTGCGCCGCTGCCGTGGTGTCCTTGCCGGTGGTGAGCTTCGGCGCATCGGCCTTGCGGATCGCTTCGAGTTGTTGCGACACGTCGGCAATCACGCCACGGTAGCCTTCCCTGGCGAACGCTTTCAGCTCCTTGATATCGCCGAGCAGGCCCTTGAACTCTGCCGCCACTTCCTTGGGCAGCTCCTTGACCGCCTTGACCAGTTCAGTGATCTCTTTGTACTGGTCGATCAGTGGCTGGAGTTGTTCCTTGATCACCTCGTAGACCCCGGTCAGGCTGTTACGCAGATTGGCAATGCCGATCCGCGCTGCCTTGATCAGCGTCATCGCCTGTTCGAAGCGCGCCACCGCCGAACCCAACAGCGTGTCGGCCTTGGCCAACAGGACTTTCTGGGTGCTGACGCTTGCGGTCGGAAACGGCAACGGCTGGTCGGGATAGAACTTCAGCGTGAACGTGACCAGCCCACCGTCCTGGCGGGTGTGGGTCATGTCGCATTCGCCGACCTTGACCTGCAGGCGCCCCAGCCACGGGTGCACCAGTTCGCCACTGCCCTGCTCCAGCGCCTTGAGCAGCTTGTCGCGCTGCTCCAGGCAATCGGCGCCGACGATGAAGGCCGTCAGATCGTGGGTCTTGGCCTGCTGGCCGAGATCCTCGAAAAACGGCAGGTCGCGTTGCGGATATTCGTGCAACTGACCTTTGCGACCGACCGGGGTTTTCGCCTGATCGATCCAGAACCCGACACCGCGAAAGGATGCCGGCAACAAACGGTCACGCCAGTTCATTGGAACCTCCCACGGACAGCGAGCGATAACCGATGCGCGACGACAGCGCCAGGCCCGGTTGATTGGTGTGCGGTTGATCGGTGCGCAGCCCGACCGGTGCATTTTCGAAGCGCACGGTCAGGCCGCCTTCGAGTTGCGTCCGGTTGTTGGCGGCGCTTTGCTGGATCAGGGTGTTTGAGGTTTGCACCAGTGAGCCGCCCTGCAACACCGGCTTCTCTGGCACCGGCACTGCGGCCGGCAGGCTGCCCGCAGGCGACAATTCGATCGAGGGCGATTCGCTGTTGCCCTTGAAAAACACCGGCGCCAGCTCGCCTTTGCCTTCAGCATTGGTTTTCAGCTGAGCCTGAGTGAAGACATCCACCCGGGCCTTGGCGTCGGCAATCAGTTCACCGAAACCACCGTTGAAAAACGCCTTGATCGGGGCGATGGCGTCCTGAAACTTCTGCGCCCACTTTTCAATCCAGGCCGTGACGGGGGCCCAGTTCTCGATGATCTTTTCCAGCGGCGACCAGCCCAGTTGCTCACGAATAATCGCGTAGGTCGCGAGGAACGGCAGCTTGATGTAATCCCAGATCGCCGTGAACACGCTGACCACACCGCCCCAGATTGCCTGAATCACTTCAAGCGGCGACCAGTCGAAGAAGCTCTTGAGAAACGCCTGCACGGGGACCGACACCGCCCTGAGCAAATCCCAGATCGAAGAGAACAGACTGACGATCGGTCCCCAGTTGTTCAGAATCAGCCCTTGTGGCGAATAGTTGAACACGGTCTTGTAGAACTCGATCACCGGCGCCGCAATCGCTTTGAGGCCGTCCCACAACGCCGAGAAAAACGCCATGACCGGCCCCCAGTTGCTGATCAATAGCCCCAACGGCGTGTAGCTGAACATCGTTCTGAAGAACTCGGCCATCGGCACCACCACCGGCGCGATGGTCTGCCAGAGCCCGATGAAAAACGTCGAGAGCGGTTTCCAGTAAGCCACGATCAGACCGGCCGCCAGGGCAATACCGGTAGCGATCAGCATGACCGGATTGGCTTTCATCACCAGGCTCATCACGTCGAGCACCTGGGTCGCACCGGTCACGGCGGTTTGCATCGCCGAGAAGGCAATCGCGCCTGCCGCCAGGCCTTGCACCAGTTCAGGGTTGTCATTGAGCAAGTTGCCCACCCCGGTCATCAACGGTTCTAGCCCGACCACCACCGCCCCCACCGCCGGCACCAGCGCGGCATTCACTGCCGTGGACACCTTTTCCATCGACGCACTGAACACGTTCATGTTCTGCGCAGCGACTTTCGGCGCGGCGGGCAGGTCGACGGTTTTCGCCGTCTCGCTGACCTCGGTCAATTTGCCTTGAAAGGCTGCCGCCGATTTGATGCCGTCCACAAACGGCGTGATCACGCTGCCGCCCTTGAACAGCCCGCTGATATCCAGCTTGCCAAGGCCGGTCTGTTCGAGGTTTTTCTTGAAACTCTCGACCCTGGCCCGGAGGGCGCCGAGTTTGGGCGACAGCTCATCAATGCCCGTGATCAGCACCGGCGTTTTCACTTTCTTGTCTTCGTCTGCCATCACTGCACCTGCTGCATCGCATTGATCCGTTGCGCGTGCTCCAGCGATTCGCGGAGCACATCCAGTGGCCTGGCCATCATCTGTTCGGGGTCAACCTTCCAGAACCAGGCCAGGTCATAGGCGACTGCGATCAGGTCGGTGATGGCGCCGACGCCGCACTCATGAAAAAACTCGCGACGGCCCAGCTCAACGCGTTGAGGTCAGCCAGATCGAGCTGGTTGACCGACGACGGTGGAATACCGGCGCACACCGCGATGTACTTGGCCGCCACGTCCATGTCGAGGCTGACTTCTTCGCTCTTGTCGATCTTGTACGGCAGCGCCTTGATCGCTCGCACTTCCTGCACCGTCGGACGGCGCAGGACGAGTTCGGTCAGGGGCTCGCCGTGAGCTTCGATCGCAACCTGAAGCTTCACGGCGCCGCTCATTGCCAGGTCCCCTTGATGCCTTCGAATTTCAGTTCGATGGTGGCGTCATCGCCCTTGGAAACCGGCTCTTCGACCAGATAGGCACCGGCCAGCACGTAGACTTTGCCGTTGCTGAATTCGCAGGTGACGGTGATGTCGGTGCCTTCGATCAGCTTCTTCAGCGGGAAGTCGGCGGTGTGCAGCGCGGTCACTTTGAACGACGGCGCGACGTCGGTTTCCTTGTAGAAACCCGGTACGACGGTTTCGCGTTTGACGGCCATCAGCGGGGCTTCGCAGCCGCCGTTGATAGTCAGTTGTGCACCGTCCACTTTGACGTAGCAGGTGCCTGCAATCACTTGACCCATGGTGTTACTCCCTTCAAATAAAAAGCCCACGCAAGGTGGGCTGAATGCTTACGGTCAAACGCGGCGATCAGGCCGCGTCGTCGTATTGCAGACGGAACTGGTTGAGCAGTGCGAACACGCGCAGACCGTTGATGTAGTCCGGCGGGAACAGCACGTTCACGCGGCTCGGATCCTGCACGTCGCGCTCGACGATCAGGTGCTCGGCGAACAGCTCAGCGTTCTCCACGTGGCCTTCCAGTTCCAGCTTGGCGTACTGGGCGATCAGCTCGCCGCGAATGGTCGCTGGCGTCACGATCGGCTGGCCGGCGCCGAAACGGGTGCCGTCGGAAGCCAGTTTGTGGCGACCGTATTTGCTGGTGATCACGCTTTGCAGACGACGCACGATGAACGCCGACTGGTGCATGGTTTCGCTGTCCAGATAGGAGTTGTCGGCCTGGCCGTAAGCGTTCTTCTGGTAGGTGGTGATCGAGCGCTGGATGCGCACGTAACCGCCTTCGTAGTAGGCCGTGGCGATGCCGTAGTTGAGCAGCGACTGACGCTCGGTCAGGGTGAAACGCTCACTCGCCGGTGCAGGGTCAACGCCCGGCAGGCTGCCGCTTTGCGTCGGACGGCTGGCGTCGGCAGAGATGAACACGGCGGTGCGGGCAGCCAGTGCGGCGGCCTGTACCCAGACCGGTTGCGGCACGCCTGGCTCCAGCGCCTGAATGGTCATGTGCTGATCGTTGCGTGCCTGGCCTGCAGCGACCAGGGTCCCCACAGTGCCGCGTTTGGCGCTGTAGACGTGACCGAACAATTGCTTGGCCCAGGACCAGCGACCGGTACTGTCATCCATGACCGCTTGCCAGGTGTTGAGGGTCGACAGATCGGACCACGGCAGTGCGATGAACTCGAACGGCTCGTCGCCCAGTGCCGCCACGGCAGCGATTTGATCCGGCACGCCAACGCCACCGGTCATCGGGGTAATGGCCGTGACCAGACCCGCCGGCGTTTCTTCGCCATTGCTCTTGCCCAGACGGTTGAATTGCAGGCTGATGTCGTTACCGCTATCGCCGGTCCATTTGGCGCTCAGGGTCACCACGCCTTCGGCGGCCACGGCACTCACTGGCAAATCCGCCGTGGCATTGACTTTGAGCGCCAGCGCGGTGGCGGCCTGTGCGGCAGTCGCGCCGGTGACGACGCTACTCTGAACGCGCACGCCGCCCACGTACAGATTGAGCACCCCTGCCTGCGTAGCGGCACCGGTCAGGGTCAGTACGCCTTTGGCGATGCTGCCTTCGCTGTTGTGCAGCGGCAGGCACCAGATTTCACCGACCGGATCGGACTTGCGGAAGGTCTCGTACATCGAGGCGAGCATCGAGCCCTGTCCACCGATGCTTTTGGCCAGCGCCACGCTGGAAACCAGCACCAGTTTGCCGGCATCGGCCGGCGCGATATTGTCGTTGACCTGAGCCACGATCAAACGACGCATGCTCGAGCTCGCGGTATTGGCGGCCGAGTTGTCCATCTCGGCGTAGAACAGCGGTACACGAATGTCCGCGGGGATGTTGCTGAATCCGATCGCCATTATTTGGCTCCCTGTGGTTTAGCCGCTTTTGCGGTTTTGAGTGTGATGTCGCCGTCGGCCAGACGCCGGCGCCACCAGGCGCTGTCCAGCACTTCACGGCCTTCGAGCGGGAGCAGATCGCCCGCCTCCGGGTCAGGTACGGCACGGCCAATGACCGGCAGCACAGTGATGCGTTTGCTCATGGGGTTACGTCTCCAGAGAAAGTCAGTTCCACGCGCCCATCGGGGCCCGGGCGTTTCAGGTTGGGGTCGGCCGGGTCGATCGCATCGACCCGAACCGTGGCCCCGGTAAAGGACGACAAACCGTCCAGTTCGCGTTCGTGCCAACTCTCCGCAGGCTGACTCGGCAGATTGCGGCCGAGCTGGAACTCGGCAAAAAAGCGCAGCCGGTAGAACCCGCGACTGCTGTTGATCGAGACCATTTCGCCGCCGTCATAGACGATGGCGCCGTAGCCGTCGCCCGGCTTGAACCCGACCAGTGCGCGCCACAGCTCGGCGCGCAGGTCGTGCAACAGATCCAGCGCTTTTGTAGCGTCGGTTGCGTCAAGCGCGAGGACGATTTCGAAGCGGTCGCGGATTGGTTGGGCGATGAGGTTTTGCGCGGTGCTGTTGCTGGCCACATCGGCGATTGGCAGCACGTGGGCCGAAGGTGTTGGCAGATCGGCGTTGCCTTGCAGCAAGGCCAGATCGACACCAACGACAATGTGGTTGGCAAGGCCAGGGCATTGCGCACGCAACTGCGTGAGGATCGGGGTGATCTTCATGAGGGTGTTCCAGAGTTGAGTGAAATGCGGTCTGCAGAACACTGCAAAAACCTGTGAGAGCGAGCTTGCTCGCGAAAGCGGTGTTTCAGTCGATGGCTCTTTGAATGTCAGATTGCATTCGCGAGCAAGCTCGCTCCCACAGGGCTATGTGTGGTCAGTCCTTGGCTTCAGCCTTGGGATCGAGACAGCTGGCATCAATCACGCAGCGATAGCTTTCCTCGCGCTTGCCGCTGGCGGTGACCTTTTTGATCGACCAGCGACCGCGCATGAAGTCCGGCCAGGTGTCATCGAGCACCAACAGGCCTTCGGCGGCCAGCAGCGGATCGCCCGGGCAGGTGACCTTCAGCGTGTATTTTTCGCGCAGCATCTTGCGCACTTCGGCTTCACCGATGGCTTTGGCTTCTTCTTCACTCGCCTGTTTCTGGCGAATGACCTTGTAGGGTGCGGAACCGGTGATCACCTCCTGCAGCTTGCCAAGAGCACCGTCCCAGAAGCTGGTCTTGCAACCCTGATTCTGGGTGCGGGCAGTCTCTTCCAGTGTGGCGCTGATAAAGGCGTGATCACCCGGTCGATTGTTGCTGGTCACCGATAGCCTGACGTCCGGTATCACCTGGCCCGAGAGGTTTTTCAGCTGCGCCGGTTTCGCCAGCACGTAGAGGTCGTTGAACGGTTTGGCCACCGCGTCGTACTTCTTTGCCAGTCGCGTGATAAAGCTCATGTCGGTCTCGTTCGACTGGTCGACATGAGCAATCCGGATCAGCGCCAGTTCAGGATCGACGCGCGGCGAAAAACCGTGCCGCGAGACCAATTCGCGAAACAGTGCGCCAAGGGTGGTGGGGCCATGACTGGCCGTACGCCGTTCCTTGAATCCGGTTTCGTCCTTGCCGCTGAAAGGCGCGGCCGTAGCGACCAGCGTCAGGCGCAGCGGGAACAGCGTTGGTGTCAGTCTAGTCACCTTGAACTGGCCCTTTTCGACCAGCCCGGACTCCAGATAACCCACCCGCAGGCCGATGGTTCCGCCCAGGGTCGGCAAGCCTTCGAGGCCTTCCAGGTCGATCACCAGTGTCAGTTGATCGGACTCCATCCCGGCAGCATCAACGTGCTCCCAACTGATCAGACGCTGGTTCAGCAGGTCCTTGTTGGCCCCGTAGATTTCGATCGCCGGGGTAAATCCCTGTGTCATGCAACCTCCTTAGTCCCAGGCCAGAACCGGTTTGATCGCGGCGGGTTTGCTGTCGAGTTCCGGCAGCGTCACCCATACACCTGCCGGGAGAATCGGACCACGTTCGGCCAGGGTCGGGTTGAGTTTCCACAGGGCTTCTTCGGCGCTGTCATCGCTGCGACCGGTTTCGCGGTACAGCAACAGATTCACCGAATCGCCGGCCATGCTTCGTACCTTACGCATTGTTGAACTCCGCCAGTTCAAGGGTCCAGTCGACCACCATCGCCGTACCATCATCGATGACGCAGGTCTGGGTTTCCTGAACCATGGTGATTCGCCACAGGCCCCAATTACGGCCGATGCCATCAATCAGCGGTAGCGGCACACGAAGGGCTTGCAGCGCCCGCAGCTCATCCAGCCGATCCATGGCCACCGCGTACATTGATTTACCGGTGATGGTCAGGGTTTCGGGTTTCTGGCCAATTTGATGGGACTTGGGTTTGCTGGTGAGAATCTGCAGTTCCGTCCAGCCGCCGTCGGACTTGCGCAGAAAACTGCTGTAGGCAAAGCCGCGTGACAGGCCAAAGATGAAACTGCCCAGGGCCATTTGTTGTTTCATGTGGCGACTCCATCGGTCAGGGCTGCGTCACGTCGTGTGGCGAGGGGATTGATCGGCATGATCTGGCCCAATTGCCCCATGGTTGTTTGCACCACCAGATTGGCCAGTGCCTGGGCGCTGGTCTGGTCCTGACCATTGATGTTAATGGTTGAGTTGAACGTGACCGGCTGGCTGGCGGCTGTGGTGGCAGATGCCCCGGGGATCGTGGAAATCGCCGAGGTCGCGATAAGGTCTTTGCTGACCTGTGCAGGTGAGCCGAGACGATCGACTTGTGTCCCTAGCTTGTCGCCCAGGGAATCACCGATCGCGCCCCCCGCCATGCTTCCGAGCCACCCGCCAATTGCCGTGCCCACACCGGGCAAAATCAACGTGCCAAGTGCTGCACCGACGGCGGCCCCAGCAGAAGACCCTGCCAACGAGGCACCGGACGACACGACGGCACGCTTATCGCCCTTCATGACGCCGGTGACCATTTCATATCCGGCACTGAGCAACCGCAGCGGCGGTGCCCGTTTGGCAAGCAGTCTGCCTGCCCTGGCGTAAGAACCGGACAGTGAAGCGGCCGGTGCAGGACTGACGGCTGATGAGCCTGCAAATGCCGTCATGGTTCCCGGCCAGTACGTGCCGGACATGCGGGGCAGAACGGGTGGTGCCAATGGTGCATTGATCCGTGGTGGCCGAGGGGTCACCGTACGGGGGCTTTTCGCACCTTGACCGGTTTGTTCACGTCGGACTCGAGGCTTGATGCTTGACCGGCGAGGCTTGAGTCTGTCACCCGTCCCGCCGCCCAGCGGTTTGCAGCAGCAGTCATGGCCCGCGCCATTTCCGGCAGACGTTTTCTTGGCTTTCGGGTCTTCAATATCGGCAATCAAACCGCCAAGACCGAGCGGCAATTTTGAAGCGACGCCCTTGAGCAGTTTGTCGGTGAAATTGCCGAATGCCTTGGCCATCACCGCCACCACGATGGCCGACAGTCCAACGCCCGCAAGGGCCAACGCCGTCGAGGTCTTGGGATGGGCTTCAGCCATATCGGCCACGCCATTAGTCATATTCGTCAGCGAGTCCAGCGTGCCGGTCGCATCCGGCGCTAACGCCGTGATCAGACGATTGAGGCTGGCATCGAACGCATTCCAGCTTCGCTGAGGATCTTTGCCCGCAGGCTCGGCGCTGCGTTCAATCGCGCCGCTGTAAGCCGGTGTCAGTGGATCATTGGGCTTGAGCAATGAAAGCGGCGTCTGTGCCTCGCCGGGTTTGCCCATCCACTGGAGCACGCCCCCCTCACCCTTGAATGGCGATACGAGGCTGCTCCGGGTCGCTTGCGAGGACACAAGCGTCGACGTTCCTTCCAGTGTGGCCGGCGCGACCAGCGAAAACGCTTTTTGCAGGTCTTCGGGTTTCGCCAGCAGTTTGCGTACACCGTCATCGCCACTGAAAAGTGTCTTGATCAGTGCTGCTTGCTGCTCTGCCGGTTGTTGCTTCAATGCCATCAACGCTTTGACAAGGTTGTCCGGTACGTTTTCGGTCAACTTGCCGGGATCAAGGCCCAACGCCTTCCACGCCGACTGCTCGGCCGCCGAGCCTTGAGTACCTTTGCCCAGGGCTGCGCTGATACTTTTCACCGTCGCGCCGGCACCGGCCTTGTCGACATCAGCGTTGAGCAACGCGGCTGACAGCGCCGCCAACTGCTCGGGCAGGATCCCCACTGCAACGGCCGACTCGCCGGATTGCTGCACGACCGAGCCGATGTCGGCAGCCGTCGCATTCAGTCCGCTGTTGCCCAGATGCTGAGTCGCATCGGCCAGCAGCTGACCTTGAGTGCGATCCAGTTTCATCGACACTTGCCAGGCCGACAGCATTTCACCGGCCGACTTCAGGCTGATGCCGAACGCCGCCGCATTGACCGCTGCATCCTGGGCAAAGTCCAGCAGCACCTGTTCCTTGTCGGCGCCCTTGAGACCCGCGCCGATCCCGGATCGGCCAGCCGCGACTTCGACCTGCACCAGATCCACGACCGTCGCCCCACTGCCGGCAACTCGTTTGTCGGTGGCCAGTTTGAGGTTGGCTTTCGACATTGTGTCGAGGTCGCCAGTCAGGCCTTGAACCTGCTTGATCTGGGCCATGGCGGTTTCCAGGGCCATGGCCGATTGCAGGTAGGCCGGAGGCGAGCGTTGTTCAATCTCAGCCTTGAGCTTTGACTTGCTCTCGCCGCCAGCCGCCGGCGCGGCAGTTACCATTGGCACCTTGAACGATGCCAGAGCCGTGTTCAGCCCCAGGACAACGGCGCCGAGTTTGATCTGTTCACGCACCAGACTGCGGATGTCCAGGCTGGCCGTGAGCAGCGCCTCTTTCAGTTCGGACAGTGGTTTGATCAGGCTGTCTGTGGCCGATCCCCCTGCCGACAAACCGGAACCCGCGCCGCCCGTTTGCGCGGCGTACATCAGCGAAAACGATGTGTTTGCCATGCCGCTCTACTCCTGTTTCACGCCAAGGCGAGTGATCGCTATGTCGTAGCGGCGCAACGCCTTTTCGGCGTCCCATTCCAGAATCTCCGCTTCACTTACCGGGTAAATGAGCGGGACGATATCGAGGATTACTTCGATGTCGCGTTCCGAAAGTAGGCCGCCGGCTGGTTTAAAAAATCGTCGATGCGCACCTGCAATTGCGTCCAGTCAGGGACGCTCAAGTGGGCCAGATCGGGGATCATCAGACCGGTGCAGTGGGCGGTGATGAACTCGGCGCGTTCCTTGGCCGTTTTCAGTTTTTTCATCACTTTGGTGGCGCGCAGTGCGGGCATTTCCAGCGACAGCGAGGTCACGGTGCGGCCGGTCACGGCAAGCGGTTGCAGCAGTTGCACCTGGTCAGGATCGGCGGACTTTTCCGCGTCCTCGACCTGCTCCAGAAAGTACGACGCCGGACGGGTCGACATCTCGTGCACGTACTGGGCAATGCTCACGTAATCCGGGCGTTTGAGCTGATCGAGTTCCTTGACCGACAGGCCAGTGGCGAGCAACGCCAGTTCGAAGAACTGATCGTCTTCATCATCGCCGGCGCGTTCCAGTGCTTCTTTTTGTGCGGCGTAGAACAGTGGCTTGAGCTGGATCTGCTCGATCTGCGCGCCGTCATCGCCGGTGATCGGCGACAGCAGGTCATGCTGGGGTGGCATCCACGACATGTATGAATTCCTTGGTGATTCGTAAAGATCCACTGTGGGAGCGAGCTTGCTCGCGAAAGCGGAGTGGCATGCAACATTGCTGTCGACTGACTTGACGCCTTCGCGAGCAAGCTGGCTCCCACAGGGTTTGGTGATTGCCTTCAGCCGTGGCTTACGGCATCAGCACCGCACGACGGGCATCACCGAGGATGTCGACGCCGTTGAGCACGAACTTCTGGGTGCGCACGTCGATGTCGATCACCGGGATGCCGTTTTCCAGGCGGGTGTAGGTGCGGCAGGACAATTCCAGGGTGGTCTTGGGTTTCTCACCCATTTTGATCACGCCCTCATCGAGGATCTTCAGCTTGCCGCCGACGGTGTGGTAGGTGAACCAGGTGTTGCCGTCCTGATCCTGACCGGCTTCACGCACGTTCAACAGAATGTCATCGCCGAGCTTCACACCCAGGGCGAGCATGATTTCCGGGCCAGCGCCCTGCAGGATCAACTTGGCGCCAAGCGCCTTCGCGCTTTTGGCCATTTCTTCGACAATGAAGCGTCCGCCCGCCATGTTTTCCATGTCGAATTCGATTTTCGGCGGGGTGAATTCCTCCACGGTCGCCGACAACGGCAGGCCTTGCAGGGTGGCCGCGATGGCCTGGCGATTGCGGTTGGTAAACATTAGAGAACGTCCTCCAGGAACTGCTCGATGATTTCATCGCGGGCGTTGAGTTGATAAACCATGTGTTCGTTCGGCGCGTAGCGGCCGTAGTCGATGACCACGTACCAGGTGCCGTTCTTGTACTTCTCGACGCTGTTGAGTTCCGGGTGCAGGTACACGCTGCCGCCCGGAATGGTTTCGTCGGCGACCAGGGTTTGCAGCCAGTCGTTGATGCGCTTGACCTCTTGATCCATGAAGGACTTGGTCAGGTTCTTGGCCATGGCTTTCTGGCCGGCCTTGACCAGCTTGCGGCTGATCGCATCTTCGAGGCCGACGTAGCTGATGAACTTGCCGGTGATCGAGCGGTTACCCAGCAGCGAGAAGCCGCCAAGCACGGTGCGGGCGTAGTAGCTGACGCCGTAGCGGTTAAGCAGATCGCCTTCGGTGGAGGTGTCGAGGATGTTGTATTCAACGACCCGCGACACGTCTTCGGCGTAGGTCACCTGGTTGCCCGGGCTCTCCCACTGCTTGACCTTGGCCAGCGCGGCAATCGCCAGGCTGGACGGTGCGAGGAAGACATTTTTCTTCGCTGCTTTCGAGTACACCGCCGGCATGTTGTGCACCACCAGGCAACGGTCGAAACCGAGATCCGCACCGCCCAGTTCCTGGCTGTAGGTCACTTGATCGGCGACCGAGGCATCCTTGCCATCCAGCACCACACGGGCCTTGATGCGCTTGCCGAACGAGGCGAACTCGCTGGCCACCGCTTTGGTGCCGGTGAAGCCCGGCGCGCCGATGATGGTCAGGTCTTCCGGGACACTGCCCAGCGCGGCCAGACCGAGCTTGCGGCCGGTGGCTGGATCGACGCCGCCGATCACCGCGTTAACGGTGTCAGCCGGGGTCGCGCCCGCTTCGACAATCACCACGTACACCGGCACCTTGACCACTTTGAGGATCTGGTAAACCGCGTGGTACAGGGTGCCCTCTTCCGAACCGGTCGGATCGAGCAGCGCATGGGTGGTAAAGCTGTTGATGCGAAACGGAGCGTTACGCGGAATCAGCGGATCGGCTTTCGGCGCGGTGCCGACCAGACCGATGACGTTGTCACCCAGGCCACCCATGGCCTCGGGGGATTCAGTGGCATTGACGGTAATGCCGTTGTGCTCGAAGTTCAGAACCTCAGCCATAGTTAGTCAGCCTTCTTGGCAGCGGCCTTTTTGGCCTGGGTGGAGGGGGTTTTCAGTTCCAGTCGACCGGCGCTGTGCAAGGCACTGGCCTCGACGTCGAGCAGATCAAGGTCTTGACCGACGCTCGACCAGTGCCCACCGCCGGTGGGGAATGGGACGAGCACGGTGTAGGTTTGGCGGGTTGCCATTTTTCGTTTCTCCATAAACGGGAAAGCCCCTCGTGGGGAGGGGCTTTGGCGGGTAAGAAAACGCCCCGACGGTGCGGGGCGTTTATTGAAGCGTCACAAACCGGGCTCAGGCACTGGCGGTACATCTGGCCAGCCCTCAGTCAGCATTTCGGGACGATAATTTCCACTGTCGATTGCCAGCAGCAACTCGCGCTCGCGGTCAAAGCAAGCCTGGACATGAGTGCGTACAGCCTTGGCAATTTCGAGAATTCGCGGCGCATCAATTTCGACGAAGCCATTGGCTGACTTGAAGTTGCATCGGTATTCCGGATCGACGATTGCCGACAAGCCCATTCCAGCAATCAGCGTCTGGCTGTCACGAGTGGTTTCGATGGTTAATCCGTCGACAATGACGCCACCGGCTTCGTGCATGAAGCGTTCGGCGGCAATAGCGACCGCTTGACTTTCAGGCGTGGCTGTTATCGGTAGCTCGGGCGAAAACAACCACTCCCCGCCTTGCTCTTTCGCCAGCCAGCCTTGACGGGGAAGTGGATCGAGATGATCGACGCACACCCACACCAGCGTCGGCGGATACATCGTCGAAATATCACCGTTGGTTTCGATTTGCTCGACAACCTTGTCGGCATAAATACGAACATAGACGCTCATCAGGTCCACTCCTCGATAATCAGGATGCCGTCGGCACCGTTGCCGCCTTTAAAGTTGTACGGGCACGACGGCTTGGCCAAAGCACCTCCACCACCTGCACCAGGATTTACGGCCCCCTCCCCCTCACGACTGGCGCCGCCCGAAGCGTTACCACCCGGTCCAAATTTGCTCGGACCTCCTTCACCGGATGTACAAAGAGCCAGTGTCGGCCCGCTCACTCCGCCACCGCCCTGGCCATTTGCATTGAGGGTCGATCCACCTGATGCCAACTCAGAGTTTGGGCTTCGGCCAAGTTGCAGAGGCGGTACACCGTTGAGCGAGAATCCTCCGCCGTATCCTCCTGGTGCAGCGATTCCGGCAAAAGAGGTTGTCCCCCCATTGAGACCGACATTTACAACAACGCCCACACCACCCTTACCGATAGTGATCTGCTGACCATCGAACCCTTGAGTCAGCCAGCCTTCTGCGTAAGCGCCAGCACTACCACCGCAACCAGCGGACAGTTGAGTGTTGGCGGTCGAGGCAGCCCCTCCGCCGGCACCGCCACCACCTTGCAGTCTGTATTTGATTTTTTTGGTGTCAGGACCCGATTGATAAAGATCGTTGGCCTTGAAAATCCGGGTTCTCAGATAACGTCCAGAAGTGTTGCGAACTTCAACAGCGAGAGCGGCGACGTCGATGCTTCCTTGATTGACCGCCGCGTTCCAGGCTTTGATGCACCACATCACCGCCAGGTTGCGTGGACGCGTAACTCCCAATGCCCCAGTACTAACCGGAGTGGCGCCAGCGGTGAATACCGCATTGGAAACGCTGTAATCCGTCGTGTTATGAGGGTCAAGCCCATGTGCGTCCTGAAGTCCGGCATCTGATGCCATGTTATGCCAGAGGCCCGAAACTGCCGGATTGACATTGGAGGGGTCGAAAGACTGGAGGCTACCTTTTTGCCAACTGCCGATCGGACGTCCACCGTCTACACCACGCCCATGATCCCAACCGCGTAAAAACTCACCACGCGACTCCGGCAAGCGGAAGTTGCCCGTGCCCTCGTTGCCTTTGTTGTAACTGGTACCGAGATAAGCGGCCAGATCCGGATAAGTCGCAATGCTCTGCACGCTGCCATCCAGCTCCAGATAACCAGGCGCAACGATCCCCGTCGGGAATGCCAAAACAGCACCCACCGGAACGGCGGACTTGAGACGTTCAACTTCCTTGGCCAGCGCCGCTACGTCGATGGTTCCCTGATTGACCGGTGCGTTCCAGGCTTTGATGCACCACATGACGGCGATGTTGCGAGGGCGGGTTTCACCTCCCCCCATAGCCGAGCCATCAAGAGCTTCGACCCCCTGTGTTTTACTATTGGTATCAGGTTGCCCAGAAAGTCCTAACTGCACCGTTGCCGCTATAGATGTACCGGTCCCTCCGCCGTATTTGGCCATGAGGTAGTGCATATGCTCTTTGACTTCATCAGGCTGCCAATCGCCGATCCCTCGACTGAGATCTACCCCACGTCCATGATCCCAACCGCGCAAGAACTCCCCGCGCGCTTCAGGCAACCGGAAGTTCCCGACACCCTCATCGCCCTTGTTGAACTTGCCGCCCAGATAAGCGCTCAAGTCCGGGTAAGTCGCGCTGCTCTTGACGCTGTTGTCCAGCTCCAGAAAGCCCGGCGGCGGTGTATCGACCGGGAAGGCAACAATCGAACCTACCGGCAACGCCGAGGCCTTGGCGATCAGCGCTTCAACTTCAGCCTTGGTGTAAGAGTCCTTGATGCCAAACCCGGCCAACGTCTCAGGATTTGCCCCGGCAGTCGCCCGGCCATATTCATCAACCGTCAGACTCTTGTAAGTCCCGGCCGCAATACCGGTTCGACCGGCGAGCATCTTGAACGTCAGCGCAGTCGTGCCGAGGGTGATCGGCGCATTGGTCGTCAGGTGCCACAGCGAATCACCGTTCGCCACGCCCTCCTCCACCATCACCGTCAGGCCCGGCGTCACCTTGGCGCTGATGTTGGCATCGGTCGCCCGCACCCAGTCGCCGTTGGCGACGACCCACAGGCCGTTATCCTTGGCCAGGGTCTGGTTCGCAACAAGCACGCGGTCGCCAGCAATCACAGCCACGCCGTCGATCTGCTGCGCACCGTTCAACACGATGTTGGTCGAAGCCGCGACGCGCACAGATTGCTTGCCATCGAGTTTGCCGAGTTCTTCGGCGAGGTAACTCATGACCCAGGCACGAGTGGCCTTTACCACGGTGTCGTCGATCAGCAACGTCACCAGCGACGCATTGCTGGTCTCGAAAATCGAGCGAATGTAGAACTCTTTACCCGAACCGGACGTGGCCAACACCGGTTTGAACGACTCCGGGTATTTGACGATGGCGTACAGAACGCCGGTGTCAGTCCATAGCCCTGCTTCCCGTACATACCAGCCGCCGACGTCCGGCGGAATGGTCACTTCAGCGAGCAGCCAGCTCGGATTCTTCTCGTCCTGGAACAGCGCGTTGAGTGGCCCGCGCCAGACTTCGCGTTTCAGCGCGGTGGCGGTCGCGGCCGGGTTGTAGACCGCGCCGCCGCCGTCGCCGACGGAAATCTGCGTCAGCTTGATCGGTGTGCCCGCGGCCTTGCACGCCGTTTCGTAGGCAATCCCTGCGTTGGTGAGCAGGGTGTAATAGTCAGCCATTCAGGCCCCCTGAGGATAAATTGTGGATGTTTCGACGGTGTACAACGCAGCGGCCATGAACGCCTCGCCAGAGGTTTCAAGCCCTTCGATGAACACCGGATAAACCGTGGTCAGTTCGCCGCAGAAAGTCGCAGCGGCGATGGAGTGGCTGCCGAACGCGCTCAAGCCAACGGTTACCGAAAGAATGTCCCGCTCGCTCTTGGCATCCGCCAGGCGGCGATCGAGACGAGCGTCGATTTCTGCGCTGTACGGTTGCTCGCTGAAGGCGCGCACGGTGAAGCTGTAAGGCACGCCGGGTGGCGATTGTTCGTACCAGGCGCGGACTTCGGGGCGCAGTTGTAAACCCTTCGCCGCGTTTTCCAGCGCCTTGCGAGTGCCGGCCTGGCGCGCGGTGGGCCAGGCCAGTTCGACGGTCAGGCGTTTTTCCGCTTCCGGTGCGCGGGTGCTCCATTCGGCGACGCCGCGATCCGCCGCCAGATACGGCAGGAACGCCACTGGCGTTTCGCTTGGATTCATCAGTTCAGGGAACGGCGGCGCGATGCGATCAAGCAGTGTGCCGAAGCCCAGATCCAGCCCCCGTTCGAGTGCCGAGCTGTTGGCCGGCAGCAGCGTCCGGCGATGCGTTGGCTCACTCATAGCGTCAGCACCTCAACCTCGACCGCCGTGCAGTAAGGCGCCTGAAACGCAGTGGTCACGACCGGCGCCAGCGGTTCGAGAATCTGCAGTTGCACGGCGCCGGCGCTGTGCAGCGTGTAGTCGATCCAGCTCGGATCGACCCGCCCTTCGAGGCGATGGCAACTGTCGGCGTAGGCCTGCAACTGCTGCTGCGCGGCGACTTTGGTCAGGCCTGAATCCGGTCCCGAATTGATCTTGGCGACGACGCGGATCTTGTAGCGTTGAATGTCGGCGGCCTTCACGGTGACGAGGTCGGTTTCCGGTCGTACATCCGGCCGGGCGAAGTGTTGACGCACGCCTTCCAGCAACGCCGCGGAAGGCGTGCCATCGCCGTCTCGCGACAGCACGGTGACCTGCACTTCCCCCGGCGCGGTACGACGACCATTACCATCCTTGACCTGTGCAGCGAGGCCGTCGGGGTTGAAGGTGTAAGTGACGTTGACCACACCCGCATCGGTGGACTCGACCTTCACCGACGGCCGTTCGCCGAGGGTGAATACCTCACGGCGATACTGCATCCGTGAACCCGCCGCCGGGGCATGCGGCGCCAGGTAATAACGCAGGCGTGCATCGTCATCGCTTTCGTAAATCGCGGGCACCGGCGGGAACGCTGTCGGGTCGCCCGGATCGAGCAATTGTCGCTCCAGGCCCATGTCCGCCAACCGCGCATCGAGGTTGCTGCCGGTCGCCCACCACGCCAGCATCTGCTTGATGCGGGCGTTGTATTTGCGTTCGTGGGTTTGCAGCCGAACGCAGAAGGCTTCTAGCGCCATCGTCAGCAATTCGCTCTCGTTTTCCAGGCTGGTCTTGAGCTTTGCGGCACTCTCGGGCGAACGCGCACCGACGTATTCGACGACGAAGGTCTTGAACTCGGCGAGCAGTTCTTCGAACGCTTCGACAGTGATCAGCGCGGGTTCGGCCAACTGGTTCTGGCCGGGGATCAACATACTCATGTCACGACCTCGAAGGTTTGTTGACGGTTTTTCCAGGTGCCGGCGAAGCGCAGCAGCAAGCCGGCGCCCTGGCGGGTGGCGACGATCACTTGCGGCTGAAAATCGCTGATCCCGTTCTGCGTGTTGTAGAACGCCTGAGCCGCGTGGCTCTGGGCCAGAAGCAGAACGTCGTCACCGAGGTTCTGCCCCAGCAGCGTGGGGATCAGCGAGCCATAAAGGGGCCTTTTTTGCCGGGTGCCCAGCGGCGTGGTCAGGGCCCGGGTCGCGCGCTGCACAAACTGCAGCCAGTCGTCGACCGTGGCCCCGTTGTCTCTATCAATTCCGATCATGTTCAGGCTCTTGAATCAGGGGCTGATGACGCGGCCCTGGTGATCGACCAACGGGCCGCTGAAGTGCACACCCGAGGCGTCGATGGTCAGGCCGACGGCGCCCAGTTGCAGGCTGATCGCTTGCGGCGTCATCGCCAGTTGCGCCGGGCCGATGCTCAGTTGCAGCGCCTGGCGAGAGCCAGTGAAGGCCGCCGGCCCGTTCTGCCAGTGCAGGGTGTGACTGGCGTCGTCGTAACCGCTTTCGCTGCCGTCGACATGCACCCGTCGCGTCAGCGTCGGTACCGTTGCCGTCGGCGGAAACCGATCACTGTTCAGGCCGAACAGCGCCACACTTTGCGCGCCGCTTTCACCACTGCCGTAGTTAAACAACAGACACTGTTCGCCGACGCTCGGAATCCGCGATTCGCTCTGGGCGCCGGCACTCGGATTGAAGAATTTGATGGCCGGCGTGAGCAAACCACCGTGGCTGACCTGGCAGGTATTGCTCGCAGCATCGACGGTCTGGCAAATGCCGATGCGGCAGAAGCTTTCGGCGCGTCGGTGCAGGTCGTCGATCTCCGCTTCCATCTCGGCCAGCCGCTCGATGATCGGGCCGAGTTGCATGCGCAATAGTCCGTCGAACATCTCAGGCCTCCAGCGCGGTGTATTGGTCGGGGTCGTCGATGTTGCTGACTTCCCAGGTACGGGCGAATTTCGGCGTGCCGAGCGGATCGTCGAGCAAGGTAGGGCCGAGGTAGAGGGTCTGATTGAACGACAGCGTCCAGGCTTTGTATTGCTGATCGCCGCGGATGAGCAATGACGGCAGGCCATCAATGTTCATTGGCAGATCGCATTGATCGCCGGGCAAGCTCCAGCGGTTGTCGATGATCAGGTTTTTCAGCACCGCGATCAGATCGCACGCTGCAAATGCGCTGACGGCAAGGGCGGGGATGACGCGCAGGGACACCGTCATGACATGAGCAATGCGTCCGTCCGCGGCGCGCTCTCCCGGTCCATTCCGCTCGAAGTTGATCAACACCCAGGCCTGATCGCCCGGCGCAGTGAAATCATCGTGATTGCCGACGTTGAGGTTGAGTCCGGCAGTGTTGCGCAGTGTCGTCGCGATGGCTGTGAACAGTTGCGACGGCTGCTGGATCGGTGTGGGCATACATGACCTCCTTTTCAATCGTCCACGCGCAGCCCTGCCGCCAAAATGGCGGCACGGAGAAGTACTAAAGTTAAGGTTGGTCGCGAGGCGGAACTTCGCAGACGCCGATGCGCTTGGCGGCCCAGCGTTCGTACAACCCGATGGCGACATCGGCGCCGGCCATCGCTGTCAGGCAACCGAATGCGCCGGCGGCCCAGATCGAAAGACCGGCGGCGTACAGCAGCATGATTGCCGAGACGCCGCAGATCATGCAGGCGCCAGAGCGCAAGGCAAGGCGTCGCAGCAGTGACCAGCCACGGGCGCCCTCCTTGTCGGCGCGCCACATTTCGCCGGACACCCCGCCGACGACGGCGAGGAGGATGACCAGCCAGATCGGCATGTCCGCCAACGCTTGTTGCTCGTTTGTCATGTCACGCCTCCGGAAGTATTGGGTGAGTGGTGTGTGTTGGGATCAATCGCGTTCTCTTGAGGCAGGCATTCCAAAAAGCCCGGCGCTGAGGCTGGGCTTTTCAGTAATGCGCTCTCGATAGAGGGTGTGACGGTCATGACCGAATCAGAAAGGAGCGACCGGCCAGTTGACGGTGGATGGATAGCCGGATTGTTTGTTCATGTCGCTGAGACCAACGCAGTACTGTTTGTAAGCGAGCAACAGCGCTTGTTCTTCAGGTGTGGCAACACCAAGGTCGACCTTGTAGTGCAGGGAATTCAACATCAACCACTGCGCTGCCGCAGAAAGAAGCTCCAGAGCTTCCTGCGCTACATCTTTTTCCATCTCTTGAGAGGTGGGTTCACTGAACTCCCAATCAACATAATTTGTCGTCGTACCCTTCCATCCCACCTGGACTGCCGGGTTTGCTGTGATATCCACCCAAAAACCATTCGACAACTTTGCTTCTACTGGCATGGCCGTAGGCTTCTCGACAGCGTCGACAATCACCAAAACTTTGTTGAAGGGTTTGGAATAGTTGAAGCGAACAAAAGCATAGCGGTTCATTTGTTTCTCCTGCTGGCACTCATTGCGAAGATTGGCTTGAGGCTCTGAGTAAACATCGCAGGCACTGTTGAATCGCCCGGTTATGCACCGGGCTCTTCAGCGTCGCACTGCGGATTTCAAATAGTGATGTTGCGGTGCAAGAAGCGCTGTTTATGGAACTTCAGGCCAATTGACCGTCAGCGGATAACCAGGCTGTTTGTTGACGTTGCTCAGATCAATGAAGAACTGCTTATATTCCAGTAGCGCAGCTTTCTCAGCCGGCGTGGCCAGCCCCAGCTCAACCTTTTGCACCAAGGCCGACGTCGCCAGCGTGGTGTTGGCTTTATCGAGACGATTGGTTCTTGCGTTACGCAATTGAATAGCCAGCAAGGACGGCTGGCCCCACATATCGCTGTCGGTAAATGTCCAGACGCCGTCGGTGTTTACCGCGTTCCAGGAGTAATCGATCTTCGGCAGTGCGCTGACATCCACCCAGACTTGATCCGCCGGAAACTCATCGGTGATCGGGTTAGCGGTTTCAAAAATGTTGTCGACCTTGCCAGCAACGACACGTGCGTACTTCTTCATGTTCATCTTCCTTTTTGATTGCCGGCATTGCGGCATTTCAGATTCTGCCCAGGTAGGCATTCCAAAAAGCCCGGCAGCAAAGCCGGGCTTTTCAGTAATGCGCTCCTTCGCCTTCCTTCAAATCCTGTGTTCGAGAAGGAAGCTGACTTTTCGGCGCTACTGGCGCGGTACGAGTCCATTCAGATTGTTTTTCCGACCGCGGTCCCTGCCCGCCGGATAACTGCTTCTGGTGCTTTACGCTGCACACCCGGGTCAGTTGCCAACCCTCTGAACCGTTGAGGCCGGTTCATCGCTGCCTGTTCTTGTGGAACTAAAGAGCTGTCTTGCTCAGCCGCTTTGTCGAGCGGCTTGGTGGCAAGGATATGCACTCATGCATATGCAGTCAATGCGTAAATGCATTTATTTATGCGCGAGAAATGCACAGACGCATGAAACCCTCGTCAGGCAAGGCTTCTACGGTTTTCTCGAAGGCGAAAAAAAACCCGCCGATGGGCGGGTTTTGTCTGAGCGGGTGGCTTTATCGGGCGTACATGCCCCACCAGAAGACGTGACCGAGGATGACGATCTGCTCGTCCTGCATATCCTGGAAGCTGTAGTCCTCGTCCGGATGCTCGTCACGGTTGAAGCTGCGCAGACGGATACCGGTCGGCAGACGGTAGAGCTGCTTCACGCGCAACTGACCGTTGTGGTTGATCGCGTAAAGGTCGCCATCAATGATGTCGCCGATGCCACACTTGCCGGCATTCACACCGACGGTGGCGCCGTCACGCAGCACCGGCAACATGCTGTTGCCGCGGACTGTCACGCATTTGGCCTGGTCGAACTGCACACCGTTATGGCGCAGGCTGCGCTTGCCGAAGCGCAGGCTGGAGCGTTCGCTCTCTTCGATGACGAATCTTCCTGATCCAGCAGCCAATTCAACCTCGCGAAGAAAGGGCACCGACACCTCGTCGTCATCGACAGGGGTATCGTCGTCCCACAGGCTTATGTCCTTGAGTTCCGCATGCACGTCATCACGCGCACCACCGGTCGCAGTCGCGACATCGGCGCGGCCGCGCAATTGATCGGTGCTCACATTGAAGTACTCGGCGATCTTCGAGATATGTTTATCCGAGGGATCGACGATCTTCCCGCTGAGAATCCGCGAGAGAGTGGATTGAGGCACGCCGGTGCGACGGTGGAGCTCCGTAGGGGAGATCCCGTGCTGGTCGAGCAGTGCTCTTAAGACGGAGGATACGTTGCGTTTTTGCATAACGCGCATAGTGCTTGAAGTTTTTCGCGAAGACAAATGCTGATTTGCATAAATCATGCATAATTCTCAATTTCCTGAGAAAACTGCCAGTGAGCCGTCATGCCTGCGTCGAGCGGACTGCCCATGGTAACCTTGCGCCCATCGCGGAAAAGCCTGGGCCTTGCCCCGCTTTTACCCCACATCTTTTAACGAGTTGCCCGACAATCCGATGAATAAAGCCGTCTCCGACCTGTCCTCCCACACCCCGATGATGCAGCAATACTGGCGCCTGAAGAACCAGCACCCGGATCAGCTGATGTTCTATCGCATGGGCGACTTCTACGAGATCTTCTATGAAGATGCGAAGAAGGCCGCCAAGCTGCTCGACATCACGCTGACCGCCCGTGGGCAGTCGGCAGGACAGGCGATTCCGATGTGCGGGATTCCTTATCACGCAGCGGAAGGTTACCTGGCGAAACTGGTCAAGCTCGGCGAGTCGGTGGTGATCTGCGAGCAGGTCGGCGACCCGGCCACCAGCAAAGGGCCGGTGGAACGTCAGGTAGTGCGAATCATCACGCCGGGCACAGTCAGCGATGAAGCGCTGCTGGATGAGCGTCGCGATAACCTGATCGCCGCCGTGCTGGGTGACGAGCGCCTGTTCGGTCTGGCGGTGCTGGACATCACCAGCGGCAACTTCACCGTGCTGGAGATCAAGGGCTGGGAGAACCTGCTGGCGGAGCTGGAGCGGGTCAATCCAGTGGAGCTGTTGATCCCGGATGACTGGCCGAAAGACCTGCCGGCGGAAAAACGCCGTGGGGTACGGCGTCGTGCACCGTGGGATTTCGAGCGCGATTCGGCGCTGAAAAGTCTCTGCCAGCAATTCTCCACTCAGGATCTGAAAGGCTTCGGCTGCGAAACCCTGACGCTGGCCATCGGCGCCGCCGGTTGCCTGCTGGCCTACGCCAAGGAAACCCAGCGCACCGCCCTGCCCCACTTGCGCAGCCTGCGTCACGAACGTCTTGATGACACCGTCGTGCTCGATGGCGCGAGCCGGCGCAATCTGGAGCTGGACACGAACCTTGCCGGTGGCCGCGACAACACCCTGCAATCGGTGGTCGATCGCTGCCAGACCGCGATGGGCAGCCGCCTGCTGACCCGTTGGCTGAACCGTCCGCTGCGCGATCTGAGCGTGCTGCTGGCGCGACAGACCTCGATCACTTGTCTGCTCGACGGCTACCGTTTCGAAAAGCTGCAACCACAGCTCAAGGAAATCGGCGACATCGAGCGGATTCTCGCACGGATCGGGCTGCGCAATGCCCGTCCCCGTGACCTCGCCCGTCTGCGCGATGCGCTCGGCGCGTTGCCGCAGCTGCAAGTGGCGATGACCGATCTGGAAGCGCCACACCTGCAACGTCTGGCGACCACCACCAGCACCTACCCGGAACTGGCGGCGCTGCTGGAAAAAGCCATCATCGACAACCCGCCTGCGGTGATCCGCGACGGCGGCGTGCTGAAAACCGGTTACGACAGTGAACTCGACGAGCTGCAATCGCTGAGCGAGAACGCCGGCCAGTTCCTGATCGACCTGGAAGCCCGGGAAAAGGCCCGTACCGGCCTGGCCAACCTGAAAGTCGGCTACAACCGTATTCACGGCTATTTCATCGAGCTCCCGAGCAAGCAGGCAGAATCCGCTCCGGCGGACTACATCCGTCGCCAGACCCTCAAGGGCGCCGAGCGCTTCATCACGCCGGAACTGAAAGAATTCGAAGACAAGGCGCTGTCCGCCAAGAGCCGTGCCCTCGCCCGCGAGAAGATGCTCTACGAGGCCTTGCTGGAAGACCTGATCAGCCAGTTGCCACCGCTGCAGGACACTGCCGGCGCTCTGGCCGAGCTGGACGTGCTGAGCAACCTCGCCGAGCGTGCGCTGAACCTTGACCTGAACTGCCCGCGCTTCGTCAGCGAGCCGTGCATGCGCATCACCCAGGGCCGTCACCCGGTGGTCGAGCAAGTGCTGACCACGCCGTTCGTGGCCAACGACCTGAGCCTGGATGACAACACGCGGATGCTGGTAATCACCGGCCCGAACATGGGTGGTAAATCCACCTACATGCGCCAAACCGCGTTGATCGTGCTGCTGGCACACATCGGCAGCTTCGTACCGGCGGCCAGTTGCGAGTTGTCGCTGGTGGACCGGATCTTCACCCGGATCGGCTCCAGCGATGACCTCGCCGGTGGCCGCTCGACCTTCATGGTCGAGATGAGCGAAACCGCCAATATCCTGCACAACGCCACCGAACGCAGCCTGGTGCTGATGGACGAAGTCGGTCGCGGCACCAGCACCTTCGATGGTCTGTCCCTGGCATGGGCCGCCGCCGAGCGTCTGGCGCATCTGCGTGCCTATACTCTATTTGCCACGCACTATTTCGAACTGACTGTGTTGCCGGAAGCCGAGCCGTTGGTGGCCAACGTGCACCTGAACGCCACCGAGCACAACGAGCGCATCGTGTTCCTGCACCACGTGTTGCCGGGGCCTGCCAGCCAGAGCTACGGCCTGGCGGTGGCGCAACTGGCGGGTGTACCGAGTGAAGTGATCGTGCGTGCCCGTGAGCACCTGAGCCGACTGGAAGACACCGCATTGCCGCACGAAGCGCCAAAGCCTGCCGTCAAAGGCAAGCCGGCCGCTCCGCAGCAAAGCGACATGTTTGCCAGCCTGCCGCATCCGGTGCTCGATGAGTTGGCCAAAGTGGATCTGGATGACCTGACCCCGCGGCGGGCGCTCGAATTGTTATATGCACTTAAGAACCGGATCTAAGCACCAGCGAACCGGATATAACGCAAACGGCTTCAAGCTGTTAGAATCTCGCGCGGCTTGGGATGCTGCTGGCTAATAGCCTGGCCAGCAGACATCGCTCCCGAACCTGGCGACCCCAACCGTGAAGGGGCAACGCTGCCGCCGCCTGAGGAGAAAATTAGAAATGACCTTCGTCGTCACCGACAACTGCATCAAGTGCAAGTACACCGACTGCGTAGAAGTCTGTCCGGTGGACTGCTTTTACGAAGGCCCGAACTTCCTGGTGATTCACCCGGATGAGTGCATCGACTGCGCCCTGTGCGAACCCGAGTGCCCTGCCGTGGCCATTTTCTCCGAGGACGAAGTTCCGGAAGATATGCAGGAATTCATTCAGTTGAACGTTGAGCTGGCTGAAGTCTGGCCAAACATCACCGAGAAGAAAGAATCGCTGCCGGATGCCGAAGAGTGGGATGGCGTCAAAGGCAAGATCAAAGACCTCGAACGCTGATCTGTCGCGCGTTACCAAAAGGCCCCTTGCGGGCCTTTTTGCTTTTCTGCAGGCATAAAAAAGGGGCGGTTTGACCCGCCCACATTTTTTCCCTATTCCCTGTGTTCCTTTTCATCGTCCTGATGAATCGCGTCCTGCGATGTCCATTCCCCTCATCCTTGAAGGGCGTGTCTGTCCGTCGACACAGTGCTGATACTAAAGAGTTCCCTGCCGAGAGCAATCGGCCCTGAGGGCAGAAAAACGCTGTAATAAGCACTTCACATTAAAAAATAAACATATAAATCATATAGTTAACAAGTAACACCGAAGGTAATCGACGTCTGCCGTCTTGCAAAAATAGGGAACACTTACGAAAGAGTAAGCCGAGGCTTACACCGCGAGACTACAAACGATGGAAATGCCGACCGTATGTCTGGTGATGAATGGTGTGGCGAGGCTGCTTGCTCCCTCGCCACAGGAAATTCCATTCCGTACTCGAGCAGGCAACAAAAAGCCCCGAACCAGTCGGGGCTTTTTGTGGGCGATCAATCGAAGCGCTTACTGGAACAGCGACTCGCTCGACAGACCATTCTTCTCGAGGATTTCACGAAGGCGCTTGAGGCCTTCTACCTGAATCTGCCGCACCCGTTCCCGGGTCAGGCCGATCTCCAGGCCTACGTCCTCCAGCGTGCTGCTCTCGTGACCGCGCAGGCCGAAGCGGCGGACGACCACCTCGCGCTGCTTGTCGGTCAGTTCGGACAGCCATTGATCGATGCTCTGCGACAGGTCATCGTCCTGCAGCAGTTCGCAGGGATCGGTCGGACGATCATCAGTGAGGGTGTCGAGCAGGGTTTTATCCGAATCCGGACCCAGCGACACATCGACCGAAGAAACCCGCTCGTTCAGGCCGAGCATGCGCTTGACTTCGCCCACCGGTTTTTCCAGCAGGTTGGCGATCTCTTCGGGTGAAGGTTCATGGTCGAGCTTTTGCGTCAGCTCCCGTGCAGCCCGCAGGTACACGTTGAGCTCCTTGACCACATGGATCGGCAACCGGATGGTCCGGGTCTGATTCATGATCGCACGCTCGATGGTCTGACGGATCCACCAGGTTGCGTAGGTCGAAAAGCGGAAGCCGCGCTCGGGATCGAACTTTTCCACCGCACGGATCAGCCCGAGGTTGCCCTCTTCGATGAGATCCAGCAGCGACAGCCCCCGATTGACGTAACGCCGGGCGATTTTGACCACCAGCCGCAGGTTACTTTCAATCATGCGCTTGCGCCCGGCCGGATCACCACTCTGCGACAAACGCGCAAAATGAACCTCTTCTTCCGGGGAGAGCAATGGGGAAAAGCCGATTTCGTTGAGATACAACTGCGTGGCATCAAGTGCACGCGTGTAGTCGATGTACTTATGTTGTTTAAGTGAAGCGGAGTGTTTGGATTTGGAACGAACGGAAGGTGGAGCAGCCCCTTCATCATTCGACATCGAAGATTCCGAATCGATGCCGGCCTCCATAAGGAGAACCTCATCGTCGATGTCAAACTCCGGCACTTCTTTACTGAGAGCCATTGTTATAGTCCTTTGGTGAGTTCGACCCCAAGCTCAAGCGACGCCTTTATCCTTGGCAGCGCTGGAGCCTGTCCCCTCTACGCGACGGAACAGGCTGGCTTACAAATCAACGTCTTGGCAGGAACTGCAGCGGATCTACAGGTTTACCTTGTCGGCGAATCTCAAAATGCAGTTTCACCCGGTCTGTACCCGTTGACCCCATTTCGGCAATTGTCTGTCCGACCTTGACCTGCTGTCCCTCCCGAACCAACAGCCGACGGTTGTGACCGTAAGCACTGACGTAGGTTTCGCTGTGTTTGATGATGACTAATTCGCCGTAGCCCCTTAAGCCACTCCCGGCGTATACCACCGTCCCATCAGACGCAGCTAAAACAGGCTGTCCCAAATCTCCGGCGATATCAATTCCTTTATTCAAACTACCGTTTGAAGAGAATTTTCCAATGAGAATGCCATTAGATGGCCATCCCCAGCCGGTCGGGGCCGGACCCGCAGGAGGCAGTGGAGCCGGGGCCGATTTGCTGGCGACGGACGGTGCAGCCCCCGTAGAACCGGCACCGGACCCGGTCACGGTCGTGGTCGTCGTGCCATTCGCCTGGCGCCGGATTACCGTGGTTTTGCTCGACGATGAAGGCGAAGAACTGCTGTTGCTGACCACTGCCGTCGGCGTTGAACCCGTGCGCCCATCGAAGCGAATTGTCTGACCCGGGTGGATCGTATAGGGCGTAGGAATATTGTTCCGCGCCGCGAGGGCTTTGTAGTCCCAGCCGTAGCGAAAGGCGATGGAGAACATCGTATCGCCTGGACGAACTACGTACTGTCCGGTCGTCACTGTAGGACGCTGCGCAACCGCATTGTTACGATCGACCACCCGCACGTTGCTCGATTTGGTGCTGGAGCAACCCACCAGCAAGGTGCTCAAGACAAGGCCAGTCACCAGGCGCTGAAAGCTCGTGTTACCCATACGCTGCGCAATGACTGTGAGACTCACCCGCCGCTCCCTTTTGTGGTGGCTGAAAAAGTTGGCATGCCGGATTCGGCACGAAGTGTCGCAAGTATAACGGGCCGCACCGGCTTTACCTTTAATGAAGCGAAATCACTGCGCGCACACGTTTGCAAGTGACCAGTCTGCTGCGTTTAATCTCTCGTTGCCGGAGTAAGACCGAGGCGAACGAAAGGAATTCAGCACCCGTGAATAAATGCTCAGGCCAGCGGACCATTGAGCAAAGGCACGAAACGCACGGCGCCCAGAACGTGTCGCGAAAAGCCGTGCTCTTCACGCACGATCAGCATCAGTTGCTGCACTTCACCCGAGCCCACCGGAATCACCATGCGTCCGCCCGGTGCCAGTTGATCAAGCAGCGCCTGCGGGACATCGGTGGCCACGGCGGTGACGATAATGCCGTTATAAGGCGCCAGTGCAGGCCAGCCCTCCCAGCCATCGCCCCAGCGAAATACCACATTGCGCAGGTTCAACTCGACCAGGCGTTCCTTGGCCCGATCCTGCAGAACCTTGATGCGCTCCACCGAGAACACCCGCTCGACCAGTTGCGACAGCACCGCTGTCTGATAGCCAGAACCGGTACCGATCTCCAGCACCTTGTCCAGCGGGCCGGCCTCCAGCAGCAGCTCGCTCATGCGCGCCACCATATAAGGCTGGGAAATGGTCTGGTTGTGGCCGATCGGCAGCGCCGTGTCTTCGTAGGCGCGATGTGCCAGCGCTTCGTCGACGAACAGGTGACGTGGCGTACGGCGGATCACTTCCAGCACCTTGGCGTTGGACAAGCCTTCTTCATATAGACGCTGGATCAGACGCTCGCGCGTGCGCTGCGACGTCATCCCGATGCCGCTGCGCATTCTGTCTTCGTGTTCACGAGCCATCAGCGCAGTCCCTCCAGCCAGCCGTCGAGACTTCTGAAGGCATCGTTGAAGGTGCGATCAAGCTGCAACGGGGTGATGGAAACGTAACCCTGCATCACCGCATGAAAGTCGGTGCCCGGCCCGCCGTCTTCGGCATCACCGGCAGCCGCAATCCAGTAACCGGCCTTGCCACGCGGATCGACCACTTTCATCGGCGCCGCCGCCCGGGCGCGATGGCCGAGACGGGTCAGTTGAATACCGCGAATGTGGTCGATCGGCAGATTCGGAATGTTCACGTTGAGTACCGTGCGCGGCGGCAGATCGAGCCCGGCATGGGCCTCGACCAGTTTGCGCGCAAACCAGGCCGCTGTCGGCAGATTATCCACCTGGCGCGAGACCAGCGAGAAGGCGAACGACGGACGCTCGAGGAAGCGCCCTTCGAGAGCAGCCGCCACGGTGCCGGAGTACAGCACGTCATCACCCAGGTTGGCGCCGAGATTGATGCCGGACACCACCATGTCCGCCTCGCGCTCCAGCAGGCCGTTGAGGCCCAGATGCACGCAGTCGGTCGGGGTGCCGTTGAGGCTGATAAAACCGTTGGCCAGGTATTGCGGGTGCAATGGACGGTCGAGCGTCAGCGAACTGCTGGCGCCGCTTTTGTCCTGCTCCGGGGCGATAACCACGCATTCGGTGTAATCCGCCAGCGCAGCATAAAGCGCGGCGAGACCGGGTGCAGTTACCCCATCGTCGTTAGAAATCAGAATACGCATGGGCTGTCCGTCTGCCCCACCGGCACCAGATCAACGAGTTCGCGCACCAATACGGTGGCGAAGCATCCGGCCGGAAGGACGAATTCCAGTTGCAGAATGTCAGGCTGGGGATAATGCCACGACAACCCGCCAATGGGCAGTCGCAGGATGCGACGTTCGTGGCTCATGCCGGCGTGAATCAACCAGTCGCGCAGATCCGCCTCACGGGCGGCGATCCCCTGTTCGAGTTCATGGACAGCGCCCGCGGTCGGAGAGTCACCTTCGCCCCACTGCGGCCCGGTCGGGTGCAGGTCGAGAATCGCCAGACGCGGGTCACTGCACTCGGCTTCACCGGCCGGGAAAAAACTGCGGCTGTCGGTGAACGCCAACAGATCGCCGACCTGGGCTGTTTGCCAGGAGCCATCGGCGACCCGTGCTGCGAGCACCTGATTGAACAGAAAACTGCGCGCCGTCGACAACAGTCGCGAACGCACATTGCGCTGTTCCGGCAAGGCTTTGCGCGCCGCCCAGGCACGAGCATCGACGACGTTGCCGCCGTCATGGCCGAAACGCTGGGCGCCAAAATAATTGGGAATGCCCTGCCTGGCGATCAGTTGCAGCCGCTGCTCGATCGCCGCCTTGTCGCCGGCGAACTGGGTCAGGCGCAGGGTAAAACCGTTGGCCGAATGCGCGCCGCGTTGCAGCTTGCGCTTGTGGCGCGTGGTCTTGAGGATCTTCAGCGTGTCGTTTTCCGCCGCCGACAGATCCGGGTCAGCCTTGCCCGGCAGTTGCACGCTGAACCACTGACGGGTCAACGCCTGCCGATCCTTGAGCCCGGCATAGCTGACGGTGCGCAATGGCACGCCTGCCGCCTTGGCAATACGCCGCGCCGCTTCCTCGGTGTTCAGGCCACGTTTTTCGACCCAGATCCACAGGTGTTCGCCATCGCCGCTGAACGGGATGTCGAGCACTTCATCGACCTGAAAATCTTCGGCGATGGCTTTCAGTACCGCAGTGCCGAGCGGTTCGCCCCAAGCCCGTGGGCCGAGCAATTGCAGTTCGTTCATGCGCGCAGCAACAAGGCAACGGAATGCACGGCAATGCCTTCTTCGCGACCGACAAAGCCGAGCTTTTCGGTGGTGGTAGCTTTCACGTTCACTTGATCCAACTCAACTTGAAGATCGGCGGCGATCAACGCGCGCATGGATTCGATATGCGGAGCCATTTTCGGCGCCTGGGCGACGATGGTGTTGTCGACGTTGCCGACTTTCCAGCCTTTGGCGTGGATCAGCGCGACCACATGACGCAGCAGCACACGGCTGTCGGCGCCCTTGAATTGCGGGTCGGTGTCCGGAAAGTGCTTGCCGATATCACCCAGCGCGGCCGCGCCGAGCAAGGCATCGCTCAAGGCGTGCAGCAGGACGTCACCGTCGGAATGAGCGAGCAGCCCGAAGCCGTGTGCAATGCGCACGCCGCCCAGAGTAATGAAATCGCCTTCAGCGAAACGGTGCACATCATAGCCGTGGCCAATACGCATAAAAAAACGCCCCGATTTTTGTCAGGGCGTGATTCTACCTGCATTAGGCCCGAAGGGCGCGTGCGTGATGCTGCAAGTGGTCGTCAATGAAGCTTGAGATAAAGAAATAACTATGGTCGTAGCCCGGCTGCAGACGCAGGGTCAGCGGATGACCCGCTTGTTTTGCCGCTTGTTGCAGGGCTTCGGGTTTGAGCTGAGTGGCGAGGAAGTCATCCCGATCACCCTGATCGACCAGCAACGGCAGCTTTTCAGTGGCCTCGGCGATCAGTGCACAGGCATCCCACTCTTTCCACTTCGAACGGTCTTCACCCAGATAGCGCGAGAACGCCTTCTGGCCCCACGGGCAATCCATCGGATTGTTGATCGGCGAAAACGCCGACACCGATTGGTAACGCCCCGGATTGCGCAGCGCACAGACCAGCGCCCCGTGGCCGCCCATGGAGTGGCCGCTGATGCTGCGTTTTGCCGATGCCGGGAAATGCGCTTCAACCAGTGCTGGCAATTCCTGCACGACATAGTCATGCATCCGATAGTGCCGCGCCCACGGTTCCTGCGTGGCGTTCAGGTAAAACCCGGCACCGAGGCCGAAGTCCCAGGCGCCATCCGGATCACCCGGCACGTCCGGGCCACGCGGACTGGTGTCCGGCGCCACAATGATCAACCCCAGCTCAGCCGCCATGCGCATCGCGCCAGCCTTTTGCATGAAATTCTCGTCGGTGCAGGTCAGGCCCGACAACCAGTACAGCACCGGCAGCTTGCCGCCCTGCTCCGCTTGCGGTGGCAGATACACGGCAAACACCATGTCACAGCCGAGCACCTCGGAGCGGTGGCGATAGCGCTTGTGCCAACCGCCGAAACTCTTCTGACAGGAGATGTTTTCCAGACTCATGGGGATTCTCCCAGCTGCAAGCGGCAAGCTTCGAGCTTCAAGAAAAGGCAAAAGCGCCCGGACTTGCAGCTTGAAGCTTGTAACTTGAGGCTGCTTTTAGAAATGAATGACGGTACGGATGCTCTTGCCTTCGTGCATCAGGTCGAAGGCCTTGTTGATGTCTTCCAGGCCCATGGTGTGGGTGATGAAAGTATCCAGCGGGATCTCGCCGCTCTGCGCCATGTCGACGTAGCTTGGCAGCTCGGTACGGCCACGCACGCCGCCGAACGCCGAACCGCGCCAGACACGCCCGGTCACCAGTTGGAACGGACGGGTGGAGATTTCCTGACCGGCCCCGGCCACGCCGATGATCACCGACTCGCCCCAGCCTTTGTGGCAGCACTCAAGGGCTGCACGCATCAGTTGCACGTTGCCGATGCACTCGAAAGAGAAATCGACGCCACCGTCGGTCATGTCGACGATGACTTCCTGGATCGGGCGATCGAAATCCTTCGGGTTCACACAGTCGGTGGCGCCGAGCTGTCTGGCGATCTCGAACTTGGCCGGGTTGATGTCGATGGCAATGATCCGCGAGGCCTTGGCCTTCACGGCGCCGATCACGGCGGACAAACCGATGCCGCCCAGGCCGAAAATCGCCACGGTGTCACCTGGCTTGACCTTGGCGGTGTTGAGCACTGCACCGATACCGGTGGTCACGCCGCAACCGAGCAGGCAGACCTTTTCCAGCGGCGCATCCTTGGCGATTTTTGCCACGGAGATTTCGGGAAGCACGGTGTACTCGGAGAAAGTCGAGGTGCCCATGTAGTGGAAAATTGTTTCGCCCTTGTAGGAAAAGCGCGAAGTACCGTCCGGCATCAGGCCTTTACCCTGAGTCGAGCGAATCGCCTGGCACAGGTTGGTCTTGCCCGACTTACAGAATTTGCACTGGCCGCATTCCGGGGTGTACAGCGGGATCACGTGATCACCGACAGCTACCGAGGTCACGCCCTCGCCAATGGCTTCAACGATGGCACCACCCTCGTGGCCGAGGATAGACGGGAAGATCCCTTCCGGGTCAGCGCCGGACAGGGTGTAGGCGTCAGTGTGGCAAACCCCGGACGCGACCACACGCAGCAACACTTCACCGGCCTTGGGCATGGCGACATCGACTTCTACGATTTCCAGCGGCTTCTTGGCCTCGAAGGCTACGGCGGCGCGCGACTTGATCATGCTGACTCTCCAGTGAATCCATTGAATAAAAAACCAGACAGCCAGTGTAGTTCAGCGCCAGGTGATGAATAATCGGGTCAAAAGCAAAACATTATTGCCATACAGGGATAATCCCGATGTCCGAAAACCGCTGGGAAGGCATCGACGAGTTCGTCGCCGTCGCCGAATGCAGCCAGTTCACCGCTGCCGCCGAACGCCTGGGTGTTTCTTCCTCACACATCAGTCGCCAAATCGTACGGCTCGAGGAGCGTTTGCAGACACGCCTGCTCTACCGCAGTACCCGTCGCGTGACATTAACCGAGGCCGGACAAACGTTTCTGCAACATTGCCAACGCTTGCAGGACGGTCGCGAAGAAGCGCTGCGCGCGGTCGGCGACCTGACCAGCGAACCGAAAGGCATGCTGCGCATGACTTGCGCCGTGGCTTACGGCGAGCGTTTCATCGTGCCGTTGGTCACTCGATTCATGGGGTTGTACCCGCAGTTGCGCATTGATATTGAACTGTCCAACCGCCCACTCGATCTGGTTCATGAAGGCCTGGATCTGGCGGTCCGCCTGGGCCGATTGCAAGATTCACGATTAGTGGCCACGCGGCTGGCGCCTCGGCGCATGTATCTGTGCGCGTCGCCGTCCTACCTCGAACGGTATGGACGCCCGCACAGCCTGTCGGAACTGAGTCGGCACAATTGCCTGATTGGCAGTTCGGATATCTGGCAGCTGGAACAGAACGGACGGGAATTTTCCCAGCGGGTGCAGGGAAACTGGCGTTGCAACAGTGGGCAAGCGGTGCTGGATGCAGCGCTGCAAGGGGTCGGTTTATGCCAGTTGCCGGACTATTACGTGCTTGAACATTTGCACAGTGGCGCATTGATTTCGTTGCTGGAGGCGCATCAGCCGCCGAATACGGCAGTGTGGGCGCTGTACCCGCAGCAGCGGCATTTGTCGCCGAAGGTGCGCAAGTTGGTGGATTTTTTGAAGGAAGGGTTGGCTGAGCGGCCGGAGTATCAGGAATGAGTGTTGCGTTGGCTGTAAATGCGCTATCGCGAGCAGGCTCACGCCTACAGGGGAACGCATTTCAAAATGTAGGAGTGAGCCTGCTCGCGATGGCGATTCAACAGGCACCACAAAAATTCAGCGGCGGTTAGCCCAACGCTGACGCAACCACTCCAGGTCTTCCGGCCGGGTAACCTTGAGGTTATCCGCCCGCCCTTCGATCAGACGTGGCGCCAGACCGGCCCACTCCATTGCCGAGGCTTCATCGGTAATCAGTGCATCCGCCACCAGACTGTCCGCCAGCGCCCGATGCAGCGCACCGAGGCGGAACATCTGTGGCGTGTAGGCCTGCCAGATCACGCTGCGATCGACCGTTTCGACCACACGGCCATACTTGTCGACCCGCTTCAGCGTGTCGCGTGCCGGCACCGCCAGCAAACCACCCACCGGGTCATCCGCCAGCTCAGCCAGCAGCTTGTCGAGGTCATCACGGCCCAGGTTCGGTCGCGCGGCGTCATGCACCAGCACCCAATCCTCATCATCGGCACCTTGCGCATGCAGATGCAGCAAAGCATTGAGCACCGAGCCTGAACGCTCGGATCCGCCCTCGACACGCTGAATTCGCGAGTCGGTAGCGCACGCCAGGTTCGGCCAATAAGGATCGTCAACCGCCAGACTGACCACCAGGCCCTTCAGGCTCGGGTGATCAAGGAAACAGCCAAGGCTGTGTTCGAGAATTGTACGTCCGCCCAGTTGCAGGTACTGCTTGGGACGGTCCGCGGCCATTCGGGCACCGACGCCCGCGGCAGGAATCACGGCCCAGAAGGCCGGCAGAGAATCGATCATTGGGCCAACTGGTAAAGGGTTTCACCGTCCTTGACCATGCCCAGTTCATGGCGAGCCCGTTCTTCAACGGTCTCCATGCCTTTCTTCAGCTCGCTGACTTCAGCATCCATCACCCGGTTGCGCTCCAGCAGGCCTTCGTTCTCGGCGTGCTGATCAGCAATCTGCTGTTTCAGTTCGGCGACCTGCGCCAGACTGCCATTGCCCACCCACAGGCGGTACTGCAGACCGGCCAGCAGCAAGAGCAAAACGAGAAACAACCAGTAAGGACTGCGCATCGAATATCAGGTATCCAGTGAAAAAAGACAGCCACGCCAAAACTTTGAAACGTCTGATAGCACGAAGCCTGGAAGATCCAGGCTTGTGCATGTAAGGCATCAGATTAGTGGCAAATCCATCGCTGTCACGACTTTTCCGACACAATCCGGTGTCCTTCCATCAGTTTGTACTTAGCCGCGGAACTCGCTGCGACCGTTGTACTTGGCTTTGCCATTCAACTGCTCTTCGATACGCAGCAGTTGGTTGTACTTGGAAACGCGGTCGGAACGGCACAGCGAACCGGTCTTGATCTGGCCAGCCGAGGTGCCCACAGCCAGGTCGGCGATGGTCGAATCTTCGGTTTCGCCCGAACGGTGCGAGATCACTGCGGTGTAACCGGCGGCCTTGGCCATCTGGATGGCTTCCAGGGTTTCGGTCAGGGTGCCGATCTGGTTGAACTTGATCAGGATCGAGTTGGCGATCTTTTTATCGATGCCTTCTTTCAGGATCTTGGTGTTGGTCACGAACAGATCGTCGCCAACCAGTTGGGTCTTCTCGCCGATCTTGTCGGTGAGGATCTTCCAGCCAGCCCAGTCGGACTCGTCCAGACCGTCTTCGATCGAGATGATCGGATAACGTTCAGTCAAGCCTTTCAGGTAATCGGCGAAACCTTCAGCGGTGAACACCTGGCCTTCGCCGGACAGGTTGTACTTGCCGTCTTCGTAGAATTCGCTCGCCGCGCAGTCCAGCGCCAGGGTCACGTCGGTGCCCAGCTTGTAACCGGCGTTGGCCACTGCTTCGGAGATCACTTTCAGCGCGTCTTCGTTGGACGCCAGGTTCGGTGCGAAACCGCCTTCGTCGCCAACCGCAGTGCTCAGGCCACGAGCCTTCAGCACAGCTTTGAGGTGATGGAAAATCTCGGTGCCCATGCGCAGACCTTCCGAGAAAGTCTTGGCGCCGACCGGCTGCACCATGAATTCCTGGATGTCGACGTTGTTATCGGCGTGCTCGCCACCGTTGATGATGTTCATCATCGGTACCGGCATCGAGTAAACACCCGGGGTGCCGTTCAGGTTGGCGATGTGTGCGTACAGTGGCAGATCCTGATCCTGTGCAGCAGCCTTGGCCGCAGCCAGGGACACCGCGAGGATGGCGTTGGCGCCCAGAGTTGCCTTGTTTTCGGTACCGTCGAGCTTGATCATCGCGTGATCCAGGGCTTTCTGGTCGCTCGGGTCGGTGCCCAGCAGCAGATCGCGGATCGGACCGTTGATGTTGGCTACCGCTTTGAGCACGCCCTTGCCCAGGTAACGGCTCTTGTCGCCATCACGCAGCTCGAGCGCTTCACGCGAGCCAGTGGATGCACCGGACGGCGCGCAAGCGCTGCCGATGATGCCGTTGTCGAGAAGCACGTCCGCTTCCACGGTGGGATTGCCACGGGAGTCGAGAACTTCACGACCTTTGATGTCGACGATTTTTGCCATTGTTGTAAACACTCCAAAGTTGACGAAAACGACGCAGCTAGAGGAAATCTTTTTACCGTCGGCAAGGGGTGTGCAGCGGGCAGACTTGCAGACGATAACGCTCATGCCCGAGGGCATGAGCGACAAATCGTGCGGTACTTTACCGGAGAATTGAGGTTTACGCGGTTTCTACCGTCGGAAAACTCTTCACCAGTTCGTCCAAAGCTTTGAGCTGGGCCAGGAATGGCTCCAGTTTGTCCAGACGCAAGGCACAAGGGCCGTCGCATTTGGCGTTGTCCGGATCCGGATGGGCTTCGAGGAACAGACCGGCCAGCGACTGGCTCATGCCGGCCTTGGCCAGATCGGTGACCTGTGCACGGCGACCGCCGGCGGAGTCGGAACGACCGCCAGGCATTTGCAGCGAGTGGGTCACGTCGAAGAATACCGGGTACTCGAACTGCTTCATGATGCCGAAGCCGAGCATGTCGACCACGAGGTTGTTGTAGCCGAAGCTCGAACCACGCTCGCAGAGAATCAGTTGATCGTTACCCGCTTCCACGCACTTGTTCAGGATGTGCTTCATTTCCTGAGGCGCGAGGAACTGGGCTTTCTTGATGTTGATCACCGCGCCGGTCTTGGCCATCGCGACGACCAGATCGGTCTGGCGCGACAGGAAGGCCGGCAACTGGATGATGTCGCAGACTTCAGCGACGGCCTGAGCCTGATCAGGCTCGTGGACGTCGGTGATGATCGGCACGCCGAAGGCTTGTTTGATGTCCTGGAAGATGCGCATGCCCTCTTCCAGGCCAGGACCACGATAAGAGGTCACAGAAGAACGGTTGGCCTTGTCGAAACTGGCCTTGAACACGTAAGGAATGCCGAGTTTCTCGGTGACCTTCACGTACTCCTCGCAAACCTGCATGGCCATGTCACGGCTTTCCAGCACGTTCATGCCGCCGAACAGCACCATGGGTTTGTCGTTGGCAATCTCGATGTCGCCGACGCGGATGATCTTCTGTGCCATCGGGGTTACGCCTTCTTCTGGTGTTGAGCCAATGCTGCTTTGACAAAACCGCTGAACAGCGGATGGCCATCACGTGGTGTCGAGGTGAACTCAGGGTGGAACTGGCAAGCGACGAACCATGGATGATCCGGTGCTTCGACCACTTCAACCAGCGCGGCGTCAGCGGAGCGACCGGAGATTTTCAGGCCGGCTTCGATGATTTGTGGCAGCAGGTTGTTGTTCACTTCGTAGCGGTGACGGTGACGCTCGACAATCACATCCTTGCCGTAGCAATCGTGCACCTTGGAGCCGGCCTCGAGCAGGCATTCCTGAGCGCCCAGGCGCATGGTGCCGCCCAGATCGGACGCTTCGGTACGCACTTCAACCGCGCCGGTGGCGTCTTCCCACTCGGTGATCAGACCCACGACCGGATGGCCGCTGGCGCGATCGAACTCGGTGGAGTTGGCGTCTTTCCAGCCCAGCACGTTACGGGCGAACTCGATCACCGCCACTTGCATGCCGAGGCAGATGCCCAGGTACGGAACCTTGTTTTCGCGAGCGTACTGAACGGCAGTGATCTTGCCTTCCACGCCGCGCAGACCGAAGCCCCCCGGTACGAGGATCGCATCGACACCTTCGAGCAGCGCAGTGCCCTGGTTTTCGATGTCTTCGGAGTCGATGTAGCGCAGGTTGACCTTGGTACGGTTGCTGATGCCTGCGTGACTCATCGCTTCGATCAGCGACTTGTAGGCGTCCAGCAGTTCCATGTACTTGCCGACCATCGCGATGGTCACTTCGTGTTCCGGGTTCAGCTTGGCATCAACCACAGCTTCCCACTCGGACAGGTCAGCGCTGCCGCACTGCAGGCCAAAACGCTCGACGACAAAATCGTCCAGACCCTGCGAGTGCAGGATGCCCGGGATCTTGTAGATGGTGTCGGCGTCTTCCAGCGCGATGACCGCACGTTCTTCAACGTTGGTGAACTGAGCGATCTTGCGACGCGACGAAACGTCGATCGGGTGATCGGAACGGCACACCAGTACGTCTGGCTGCAGGCCGATCGAGCGCAGTTCCTTCACGGAGTGCTGGGTCGGCTTGGTTTTGGTCTCGCCTGCGGTGGCGATGTACGGCACCAGTGTCAGGTGCATCAACATCGCGCGCTTGGCGCCGACTTCGAAACGCAGCTGACGGATGGCTTCAAGGAACGGTTGCGACTCGATGTCACCGACGGTGCCACCGATTTCGACCATTGCCACGTCAGCGTCACCGGCACCTTTGATGATGCGACGCTTGATTTCGTCGGTGATGTGCGGAATCACCTGAATGGTTGCACCCAGGTAGTCACCACGGCGCTCTTTGCGCAGCACGTGCTCGTAGACACGGCCGGTGGTGAAGTTGTTGTTCTGGGTCATGGTCGTGCGGATGAACCGCTCGTAGTGGCCCAGGTCCAGGTCGGTCTCGGCGCCGTCGTGGGTGACGAACACTTCACCGTGCTGGAACGGGCTCATGGTACCCGGGTCGACGTTGATGTACGGATCCAGCTTAAGCATGGTGACCTTAAGCCCCCGCGCCTCCAGGATGGCCGCCAATGAAGCCGAGGCAATGCCTTTCCCCAATGAAGAAACAACACCGCCCGTGACGAATATGTAGCGCGTCATGAAAAACCCTAGAAGTCTGCGTTAAAGCGGTACGAGCCGCCGGGGAAAGCGAAGGAAGGCCGAAGCCCCCGATCACCTGCATTAATCACAGTGCACCTTTCAAAAAAACCGCCGCGTTGGGACAGACCGGCAGATGAAACACCGGTACGTTGCTCGCTACACATTTTTTGGAATCGCCCAGCAAAGACTGCTTGGTAATCGGCAACTCCTGCAATTCAGGCGAATCCACAGAAGTTGTATCAAGAAGGGAGCGTAGTCTACCGGAATGCTCCTTTCAGCTCAAACCTTGATCTTCGTCTGTTGGCTGCCAATGCAATTTCCAGCCATCGCGCCCATCGCCATCAAGCCCCGACAGGTTCGCCACCGCGAGCAATTCTGCGCCACGAAACAGCAGCGGCAATCTGCCACGCACGAAGGCCGGCACTGCCCGCTCATTAAGCAGGCGTTTGAGATCGCGGTGGCCGCGATCGGCCAGACGCATCATTTCGCCGCCCTGCCGATAGGCAATGCGCAGCGGCCCGGCAGGCGCCTGCCCCGTGAGCATGACACGGCCGTTATCGGGCAAGCGTAGCGCTGACGTCGGGGCTTGCCACTCGCCACCGATCACCGGCGTGCGCAGCCAGTTGCCACTGAGCCACCACAATCGACCGGCGCTGCGATGCAACTCGCCATCGGCCAGACGCCAGATCGGTGAAGCATCGCCGGCGGCATGGCACAGATCGTCCCAACCCGACCAATGGTCAGTGTCGGGCAGTCGCGTCAGCGGTTCGAGCCAGTGCCTCAGCGCGTTTCGTTGACGGGCGGCAGACAGCCCGGACAGCGGGGCCAATGTCAGCGACGGCAGGCCCAGCCACTCGAAATCGTGGGCAGTGCCGGCCTGAGCCAGATCCATCTGCGCCAGCTCATCGAGCAAGCCTTGTGCGTCACGCAGATGCGCGGCGCTGCGGGCCATGTTCGCCTGCGCTTGCGGCCAGCGCTCGCTCAGCGCCGGCATGACCTGATGGCGCAGGTAATTGCGCGAGAACTGCCGATGCTGATTCGACGGATCTTCGATCCAGCTTAACGAATGAGCCTGTGCATAACGTTCCAGCTCGGCGCGAGTGACAGCCAGCAACGGGCGAATCAACGTGCCCTGCCCCACAGGCCTTTGCTGCGGCATTCCCGACAATCCACGCACTCCCGCGCCACGCAGCAGCCGAAACAGCAACGTTTCCGCCTGATCATCACGGTGCTGGCCAGTGAGCAATACGTCATTGGCTAGTGTCTGGGCACTGAATACCGCGTAACGCGCATCCCGCGCCGCCCGCTCCAGACTCGCGCCTGGCTGCACCTTCACCCGCTCGATCAGCAACGGCACCCCCAGCGCATCACACACGGCCTGGCAATGTTGCGGCCACGCATCAGCCGCAGTCTGAAGACCGTGATGGATATGGATGGCGCTCAGTGCAGGCAGTGATTCGGTTTTTGCCAGATCGGCAAGCAGGTGCAGGAGGACGGTGGAATCGAGACCACCGGAAAACGCGATGCGCCAATGCGCGGCGTTGCGCCACTGCTCAAGGTTGCGCAAAAGCCGTGAAGGCAAATCAATCGAAAGCGGACTCATTTTTTACCTTCACGGAAAGCCAATGTGGGAGCGAGCTTGCTCGCGAAAGCGGTTCAACATTCAACATTTTCGTTGTTTGTTATAACGCCTTCGCGAGCAAGCTCGCTCCCACAGTGTTTTGCATTGTCAGCCGAATCGGCGTTCGATTAGAGACCGTAGCTCATCAGTCGATCGTAACGGCGCTTCAACAGCGCTTCGTTGTCGAACTTCTTCAGCATCGCCAGTTGCGAGCTCAGCTCGGCGCGGATCGACGCAGCGGCAGCCGCCGGATCACGGTGGGCGCCGCCCAGTGGCTCGCTGATCACCTTGTCGACAATGCCCAGGCCTTTCAGGCGCTCGGCGGTGATACCCATCGCTTCAGCGGCATCCGGCGCTTTTTCGGCGGTTTTCCACAGAATCGAAGCGCAACCTTCCGGCGAGATCACCGCGTAGGTCGAGTACTGCAGCATGTTCAGCTGATCGCAGACACCGATCGCCAGTGCACCGCCGGAACCACCCTCACCGATCACGGTGGCGATGATCGGGGTTTTCAGGCGCGACATCACGCGCAGGTTCCAGGCAATCGCCTCGCTCTGGTTACGCTCTTCGGCGTCGATACCTGGATAAGCACCCGGGGTGTCGATGAAGGTCAGGATCGGCATTTTGAAACGCTCGGCCATCTCCATCAGACGGCACGCCTTGCGGTAGCCTTCCGGACGCGGCATGCCGAAGTTGCGGCGTACCTTCTCGCGCACTTCACGGCCCTTCTGGTGGCCGATGATCATCACCGGCTGGTCTTCCAGACGTGCCACACCGCCAACGATTGCCGCATCGTCGGAGAAGTGACGGTCGCCGTGCAGTTCGTCGAACTCGGTGAAGATGTGCTCGATGTAGTCCAGGGTGTACGGGCGTTTCGGGTGACGCGCCAGGCGTGCGATCTGCCAGCTGGTCAGCTTGCCGAAGATGTCTTCGGTCAGCGTTTTGCTCTTGTCCTGCAGGCGGGAGATCTCATCGCCGATATTCAGCGAATTGTCATTACCGACCAAGCGCAACTCTTCGATCTTGGCTTGCAGGTCGGCGATCGGCTGTTCGAAATCTAGAAAATTCGGGTTCATAGGCGTCCGTCTTGGGTCGTGTCCCAAATGAGCTTGGGCCGGCCGGTTGTCTATTCGCGCCCTACCTTAAGGGAGAGGCGCGCTGAGGTCGAGATTAAAAATTCAGGTTTCAGGCAAGCGCAATGATGGCACCTGCCGGTCAACGGTATTGGAGGAAGACGTTGTCTCGCCCGAACTGGTCACGCAGGGCTTGAATCAAGGCATCCGCCGGGTCGATCCGCCAGGTCTCGCCGAACTGAAGCAAGGTCTTCGCATCGGGGCTGGTGTATTCCATGGTGATCGGGCACGCCCCGCGATGACGCTTGAGCAAATCCCCCAACCAGCGTAGCTGATCGCCTTTCAAATCCTGAGTCTGCAGCTTCAAACGCAGACTCTCGGCCAGGTTGGTACGCGCATCTTCCATGCTCATCACGCGCTTGACACGCAGGCGCAGGCCGCCGGAGAAGTCGTCGTTGCTGACCTCGCCTTCGACCACCACCATTGCATCGGTCTGCAACAGCGACTGTGCGGAGTGGAACGCATCGGCGAACAGCGACGCCTCGATCCGCCCCGAGCGGTCGTCGAGGGTAATGAAGCCCATCTTGTCGCCCTTCTTGTTCTTCATCACCCGCAGGGCAATGATCATCCCGGCCACAGTTTGCGTGTCGCGGGCCGGCTTCAGGTCGATGATGCGCTGCCGGGCGAAACGGCGGATCTCGCCTTCGTATTCGTCGATCGGGTGACCGGTCAGGTACAGGCCCAGGGTGTCTTTCTCACCTTTGAGACGCTCCTTGAGGGTCAGCTCCTTGGCCTTGCGATGCGACGCATAAACGTCGGCGTCTTCCTCGACGAACAGCCCGCCAAACAGATCGGCGTGGCCGCTGTCGTGGGTACGCGCGGTTTGTTCGGCGGCCTTGATCGCCTCTTCCATCGCCGCCAGCAGCACGGCGCGGTTACGGTCGATGTTGGCCTGATAAGCCTTTTGTTCGTCGTGAAAGTACGGGCCGAGGCGATCCAGTGCACCGCTGCGGATCAAACCGTCCAGCGTGCGCTTGTTGATGCGTTTGAGATCGACCCTGGCGCAGAAATCGAACAGATCCTTGAACGGACCTTCCTGACGCGCTTCGGTAATTGCCTCAACCGGACCTTCGCCGACGCCTTTGATCGCCCCGAGGCCATACACGATGCGGCCGTCGTCGTTCACCGTGAACTTGAACTCGGAAGTGTTCACGTCCGGCGCGTCGAGGCGCAGCTTCATGGTGCGCACTTCCTCGATCAAGGTCACGACCTTGTCGGTGTTGTGCATATCCGCCGAGAGTACCGCGGCCATGAACGGCGCCGGGTAGTGGGCTTTCAGCCAGGCGGTCTGGTACGAAACCAGGCCGTAAGCGGCGGAGTGAGATTTGTTGAAGCCGTAACCGGCGAATTTCTCTACGAGATCGAAGATGTTACCGGCAAGGTCGGCGTCGATATTATTGGTCGCGCAACCTTCAATGAAACCGCCGCGCTGCTTGGCCATTTCTTCCGGTTTTTTCTTACCCATCGCCCGACGCAGCATGTCCGCACCACCGAGGGTGTAACCGGCCATGACCTGGGCAATCTGCATCACCTGTTCCTGATACAGGATGATGCCGTACGTCGGCGCCAATACCGGCTTGAGGCCTTCGTACTGGTAGTCCGAGTGCGGGTACGCCAGTTCGGCGCGACCGTGCTTACGGTTGATGAAGTCGTCCACCATGCCGGACTGCAGCGGGCCCGGACGGAACAACGCCACCAGTGCGATCAAGTCTTCCAGGCAGTCGGGCTTGAGCTTTTTGATCAGCTCCTTCATGCCGCGGGATTCAAGCTGGAACACTGCTGTAGTTTCAGCTTTCTGCAACAGCGTGTAGGTCGGTTTGTCGTCCAGCGGGATAAACGCGATATCCAGCGGCGGCTCGTTGACCTTGGCGCGGTCGCGGTTAATGGTTTTCAGCGCCCAGTCGATGATCGTCAGGGTCCGCAGACCGAGGAAGTCGAACTTCACCAGACCGGCGGCTTCAACGTCGTCCTTGTCGAATTGGGTTACCAGACCGTCGCCGGCCTCGTCGCAATAGATCGGCGAGAAGTCGGTCAGTTTGGTCGGCGCGATAACCACGCCACCGGCGTGCTTACCAACGTTACGCACCACGCCTTCGAGCTTGCGCGCCATCTCCCAGATTTCAGCCGCTTCTTCATCGACCTTGATGAAGTCACGCAGGATCTCTTCCTGCTCGTAGGCTTTTTCCAGGGTCATGCCGACTTCGAACGGAATCATCTTCGACAGACGATCCGCCAGGCCGTAGGACTTGCCCTGCACCCGCGCCACGTCGCGCACCACAGCCTTGGCGGCCATGGAACCGAAGGTGATGATCTGGCTCACCGCGTTGCGGCCGTATTTCTCGGCCACGTAGTCGATCACCCGGTCACGACCGTCCATGCAGAAGTCGACGTCGAAGTCGGGCATCGAAACCCGTTCCGGGTTAAGGAAACGTTCGAACAGCAGGTCGTATTCCAGCGGATCGAGGTCGGTGATCTTCTGCACATAAGCCACCAGCGAGCCGGCACCCGACCCCCGGCCAGGACCTACTGGCACGCCGTTGTTCTTGGCCCACTGGATAAAGTCCATCACGATCAGGAAGTAACCGGGGAAGCCCATCTGGATGATGATATCCAGCTCGAAATTCAAGCGATCGACGTAGACCTGACGCTTGGCTTCGTAGTCTTCGGTGGTGTCCTTGGGCAGCAGCACCGCGAGACGCTCTTCGAGACCGTCGAAGGACACCTTGCGGAAGTATTCGTCGATGGTCATGCCATCGGGGATCGGGAAGTTGGGCAGGAAGTGCGTGCCCAGCTTCACCTCAATGTTGCAGCGCTTGGCAATCTCGACGGTGTTTTCGATGGCGTCGGGAATGTCGCTGAACAGCTCAGCCATTTCCTCGGCGCTTTTGAGGTATTGCTGATCGCTGTAGTTCTTCGAACGCCGCGGATCGTCGAGGGCACGGCCCTCACCGATGCATACACGGGTTTCGTGGGCCGCGAAGTCTTCCTGCTTGATGAAGCGCACATCGTTGGTCGCCACCAGTGGCGCGCCGAGCTTGTCGGCCAGGGCCACGGCGCCGTGCAGTTGTTCTTCGTCATTGGGACGGTTGGTGCGCTGGATTTCCAGGTAGAAACGATCCGGGAACACCGCCATCCACTCACGCGCCAGCGCTTCGGCTTCCGCGGGGTTGCCGCCGATCATGGCCATGCCGATCTCGCCTTCTTTGGCGGCGGACAGCATGATCAGGCCCTCGTTGGCCTCCGCGACCCACTCGCGCTCGACGATGATCATGCCGTTGCGCTGGCCTTCGATGAAGCCGCGCGAGATCAACTCGGTGAGGTTGCGATAGCCCTTGGCGTTCATCACCAACAGACTGATCCGGCTCAGCGGCGCATCCGGATCCTTGTTCGACAGCCACAGGTCGGCGCCGCAGATCGGCTTGATGCCTGCGCCCATGGCGTTTTTATAGAATTTGACCAGGGAACACATGTTGTTCTGGTCGGTGACCGCCACCGCCGGCATGTTCATGCCGGTCAGGGCCTTGACCAGTGGCTTGATCCGCACCAGCCCGTCGACCAGGGAGTATTCAGTGTGCAGGCGTAGATGAACGAATGAAGCCGGCATAGTGATCCTGTCCAGTTACATAGAGACAACAAGGCCCGGATTGTACCGGGCCTCGAACAAAACATCAGCCTTGCGACTAAACCTGCGTCAGGCCTTCCAGCGCCTCGTAAGCCTGACGCACCGGGGCAAACGAGCGCCGGTGAATCGGCGTCGGCCCGAGCCGGGCCAACGCTTCCAGATGAACGGGCGTCGGATAGCCTTTATGGCCGCCGATGCCGTAACCCGGGTAGATCAGTTCGAACGCGGCCATTTCACGGTCGCGGCTGACCTTGGCCAGAATCGACGCCGCCGCAATCGCGGGAACCTTGCCATCACCCTGCACCACCGCTTCGGCGCGCATCGGCAGTTTCGGGCAGCGATTGCCGTCGATCATCGCCAGTTTCGGCTGCACATGCAGGCCAGCCACAGCGCGCTGCATGGCCAGCATGGTGGCGTGGAGGATGTTGAGCTCGTCGATTTCCTCGACTTCGGCGCGGGCGATGCACCAGCTCAGGGACTTCTCGATGATCTCGTCGTAGAGCTTTTCGCGTTTGGCTTCAGTGAGTTTCTTCGAGTCGTTGAGGCCAAGGATCGGCCGGTTCGGGTCGAGAATCACTGCTGCCGTGACCACCGCACCGCATAACGGGCCACGACCGACTTCATCGACACCGGCGACCAGCTCCTCGACTTCGGCGACCAGGGTGAAATCCAGGCCCATCTGCATAATTTTCTTGCTCATCGTGATTGACCGATCAGGTTGAGGACGGCGTCCGCCGCCTGATTGGAAGCGTCCCGCCTCAGCGTGCGATGAATCTCGTCAAAGCCGCGGGTCTGCTCCTCGCCACCGTCGATCAAGGGCGACAGAGTCTGCGCCAACGCCTCGACTGTCGCATCATCCTGCAACAGTTCTGGTACCAGCAGCCGCTGAGCCAACAGGTTTGGCAGCGACACATAAGGGCTCTTGACCATGCGCTTGAGAATCCAGAACGTCAGCGGCGCCAGGCGATAAGCCACCACCATTGGCCGTTTGTACAGCAGCGCCTCAAGCGTGGCCGTGCCGGAAGCGATCAGTACGGCATTGCACGCCGCCAGGGCCAGATGGGATTTGCCGTCGAGCAGGGTCACCGGCAGGTCGCGGCCGACCAGCAGCGCTTCGATCTGCGCACGACGCTCGGCATTGGCGCATGGCAGGACGAAACGCAAACCCGGGTGCATGGCACGCAGGCGCTCGGCCGTATCGAGGAAAAGTGCACCGAGACGGCCGACTTCGCCACCCCGACTGCCCGGCATCAACGCGACCAGCGGACCGTCGGGCAGGCCCAGTTCGGCGCGCGCCGCAGCGCGATCGGCTTCCAGCGGGATGGTATCGGCCAGCGTGTGACCGACGAAGCGGACCGGCACGCCCTTCTCTTCGTAAAACCTGGCTTCGAACGGCAACAGCGTCAGCATCAGGTCGCAGCCTTCGCGAATCTTCAGCACGCGCTTCTGCCGCCACGCCCATACCGACGGGCTGACGTAGTGCACGGTTTTGATTCCGGCCTGACGCAGCTTGAGTTCGATATTGAGGTTGAAGTCCGGGGCATCGATACCGATGAACACGTCCGGTTTTGCGGCGATCAGCGTGGCGATCAGATCCTTGCGACGCTTGAGCAATTCGCGCAACCGCCCAAGGACTTCCACCAGGCCCATGACCGACAGGCGCTCCATGGGAAAGCAGGACGTCAGCCCCTCGGCCTGCATCAAGGGCCCGCCGACACCGATGAACTCGACCGCCTGGTGTTGTGCCTTGAGGGCGCGCATGAGACCGGCGCCCAAAATGTCACCGGAAGCCTCACCCGCTACCAGCGCAATACGCAGATTGGCCATGATCAGCGGGTGATGCCGCGAGTCGACGACAGGATGGAGTCACGGAACATTGCGACTTCCGGGAACTGGGCAGCAGGTTCGGCCAGTTCCGCCAAAGCCTGTTCAACCGTCAACCCCTGGCGATAAACAGTCTTGTAGGCGCGACGCAAGGCGTGAATCGCCTCTTCGCTGAAACCGCGACGGCGCATGCCTTCGAAGTTCATGCTGCGGGCTTCGGCCGGGTTGCCGAACACGGTGACAAACGCAGGCACATCCTTGCCGATCGCCGTGCCCATGCCGGAAAAGCTGTGGGCGCCGATGTGGCAATACTGGTGAACCAGGGTGAAGCCGGAGAGGATCGCCCAGTCATCAACATGAACATGGCCGGCCAGCGCGGTGTTGTTGACGAGGATGCAGTGATTGCCAATGACGCTGTCGTGACCGATGTGGGCATAGGCCATGATCAGGTTGTGATCGCCCAGGGTGGTTTCGGAACGATCCTGTACCGTGCCGCGGTGAATCGTGACGCCTTCACGGATGACGTTGTGGTCACCGATCACCAGGCGGGTTTCTTCACCCTTGTATTTCAGATCAGGCGTGTCTTCGCCTACCGAGGAAAACTGGTAGATACGATTGTGCTTGCCGATGCGGGTCGGGCCTTTGAGGATCACATGCGGCCCGATCACGGTACCCTCGCCGATTTCCACACCTGCGCCGATGATCGACCACGGGCCGACCTCGACGCCGTCAGCCAGAACGGCCGACGGATCGATGATTGCGCGAGGGTCAATCAAACTCATAGCTTGCGTTCCGCACAGATGATTTCAGCCGAGCAGACCGGCTTGCCATCAACCGATGCCTGGCATTCGAACTTCCAGATCTGACGCTTGCAACTGATGAATTTCGCTTCCAGGATCAGTTGGTCGCCCGGCAGCACTGGCTGACGGAAACGCAGTTTGTCGGAACCGACGAAGTAGTAAAGCGTGCCATCGGCCGGCTTCACATCAAGCATTTTGAAACCGAGGATCCCGGCAGCCTGAGCCATCGCTTCGATGATCAGCACGCCCGGCATGATTGGATGCGCCGGGAAGTGACCATTGAAGAACGGTTCATTGATGCTGACATTCTTGTAGGCGCGAATGCGCTTGCCTTCAGTGTCCAGTTCCACCACCCGGTCCACCAGCAGGAACGGGTAACGGTGAGGCAGGTATTCGCGAATCTCGTTGATGTCCATCATTTCGGGGGGAAGCCTATGTAAAGATTGGGAGCGCGACTGACGCGCACTCCTCTAGCAAATCAAGGAGGCAGTCTAGAGGCTGTGCACACTTGATATGGAAATGGTATCAGCCATCTGATGAAGCATTACCGTCAGGGGTCACTTCCCCTACGCGCTTTTCCAGTTGTTTCAACCGTCGCGCGATATCGTCGAGCTGACGGATGCGGGCCGCGCTTTTGCGCCATTCGGCCGCCGGTTGCATGGCTGTTCCAGAAGAATAGGCACCCGGCTCGGTAATCGAGTGGGTCACCATGGTCATCCCGGTCAGGAAAACGTTGTCGCAGATATCAATGTGCCCAACCAGGCCGACACCACCGGCGAGCATGCAGTGCTTACCGATTTTGGTGCTGCCGGAGATCCCCACGCACGCGGCCATGGCGGTGTGATCACCGACCTGAACGTTGTGGGCAATCTGGATCTGATTGTCGAGCTTCACGCCATTACCGATCACGGTATCGGCCAACGCACCGCGGTCGATGGCGGTATTCACGCCAATCTCCACATCGTCGCCGATGGTCACGCCACCGATCTGGGCGATTTTCTGCCAGATACCCTTCTCGTTGGCAAAGCCGAAGCCTTCACCACCGAGCACCGCACCGGACTGGATCACCACGCGCTTGCCGATGCGCACGTCGTGATACAGCGTCACTCGCGGAGCAAGCCAGCCGCCTTCGCCGATTTCGCTGCGCGCGCCAACTACGCAATGCGCACTCAGCGTCACGTGGGCAGCAATCCGCGCCCCCGCCTCGATCACCACGAACGGACCGATGCTGGCGGTTGGATCAACCACGGCATCCGCCGCAATCACCGCTGTCGGGTGAACACCCGCTGCGGCTTTTGGCTTGGGATCGAACAGATGAGAAATGCGTGCGTAAGCCAGATAAGGATCCGGCACCACCAATGCATTACCGGCAAAGCCCTCGGCATCGGCCGCTTTGAGCAACAGAGCTGCTGCCTGCGAGCCCGCCAGGTATTTGCGATATTGAGGGTTTGCCAGAAAGCTCAACTGAGCTGGGCCAGCCTCTTGCAAAGTGGCTAGCCCAGTAATTTGCGTCTCAGGGTCGCCACGCAAGGTGGCGCCGAGGAACTCGGCCAACTGGCCGAGCTTGATAGTCACGGTCATGGGTTACTTCAGCTGATTCATGCGCTCGATGACCTGGCGCGTGATGTCGTACTGAGGTTTGACATCAATCACTGCGCCACGCTCGAACACTAGGTCAAAACCACCTTTCTTGATGACTTCTTCCACTGCGCTATCCAGTTTCGGCTTCAGTTGCTTGAGCATTTCGCGGTCGGCAACGGCTTTGGCTTCGTTCAGCTCCTTGGACTGGAACTGGAAGTCACGGGCCTTTTGCTTGAATTCAAGCTCCAGACGCTCACGCTCGCCTTGCTGCATTTTGTCGCCACCGGCCATCAGACGGTCCTGAATGCCCTTGGCGCTGCTTTCCAGCGTCTTCAGCTTGGTCAGTTGCGGACCGAACTTCTTCTCGGCATCCACGGCGTATTTCTTGGCCGCGTCCGATTCCAGCAAGGCCATCTGATAGTTCAGAACGGCAATTTTCATGTCGGCAAATGCCGGGCCTGCCACCATCAAGGAGGCCAGGAGAACCAATTGAGTCAACTTACGCACGATGCACTCCTACAAAATCCATTGTCGTTATCTTGGGTCAGACGCTTAGAACGTCTGGCCGAGGGAGAATTGGAACACTTGAGTTTCAGCCTCATCCGGCTTCTTGATCGGCATGGCCAACGCGAAGCTCAGAGGACCCAGTGCGGTGACCCAGGTCACACCCACACCAACGGAACTGGCCATGTTGCTCAGGCTGATGTCGTTGCACTTGGTGTTCGACGTCGAGCCGTTCGCATTGGTAGTGTCCTTGCACTGCGAGTCAAATACGTTACCCACATCCCAGAATACCGAAGTACGCAGGGAACGCTGATCTTTCACGAATGGCAGCGGGAACAGAACCTCGACACCACCCTGGATCAGGACGTTACCACCGAACGGCAGTGGATCCTGATCCGGGTCAGCCAGCGTACCCGGGTTGGTACCACGGCTCGGCGTACTACGCGGGCCGAGGGTGCTGTCCTTGAAGCCACGTACCGAGTTGAAACCACCAGCATAGTAGTTTTCATAGAACGGCAAGCCGTCAGTACCACCGTAGCCGTCACCATAACCCAGCTCGGTGTGCAGACGCAGGGTGTAGTTCTCGCTGATCGGCTGGAACAGCTGACCGCGGTAATCAAGCTTGTAGAACGACAGGTCGCTGCCAGGCACGGTGGTTTCCAGGGTCAGACTCTGGGAGCGACCACGGGTCGGCAGGACGCCTTTGTTCAGGGTCGATTCGGACCAGCCGGCCGACGCCTTGAAGTTCAGGTACTTGTCGCCTTCCTTGTTAACGAAGTCGAAAATCTCGTCAACGGTGTAGGTACCGGTCTTGATCTCGTCCTGTTGAACCGACAGGCCAAAGGTCAGACGCGAAGTCTCGCTGATCGGGTAGCCAACGTTGACGCCGGCACCCAGGCTGTCGACCGCATAGCTTGCTACGTCGACGTCGAGGTCTTTGTAGTCGGTGGTGCGATAGAACGCGTTGTAACCCAGGCTCACGCCATCGGCGGTCCAGTACGGGTCAACGTAGCCGAAGTTGTAGCGGCTCTGGTATTCGCTGCGGGTCAGGCCCACGCTGACGCGGTTACCGGTACCGAGGAAGTTGTTCTGGGTGATCGAACCACCGAGGATCAGACCGGCGCTCTGGGCGAAACCGACGCTGGCGGTGATCGAACCGGAAGCCTGTTCTTCAACGGCGTAATTCACGTCAACCTGATCGTCGACACCCGGAACGGCCGGCGTCTCGACGTTCACTTCTTTGAAGAAGCCCAGACGCTCAAGACGGGTCTTGGACTGGTCGATCAGGTAGGTCGAAGCCCAGCCACCTTCCATCTGACGCATTTCGCGACGCAGCACTTCGTCTTCGGACTTGGTGTTGCCACGGAAGTTGATGCGGTTGACATAGGCACGCTTGCCCGGATCGACAGCAAACAGGATGTCCACCGTGTGATCGTCGTCATGCGGCTGAGGCACACCATTGACGTTGGCGAAGGTGTAGCCCTCGTTACCCAGACGACGGGTGATCAGTTCGGAGGTGGTGGTCATCAGCTTGCGCGAGAACACCTGGCCCTTCTGCACCAGCAACAGGGACTTGACCTGGTCTTCAGGGACTTTCAGGTCACCGCTGAGCTTGACGTCACGAACGGTGTACTTTTCACCTTCGGTCACGTTGACGGTGATGTAGACGTGTTTCTTGTCCGGGGTGATGGACACCTGGGTCGAAGCGATATCCATGTTGATATAGCCGCGGTCCAGGTAGTAGGAACGCAGACGCTCCAGGTCACCGGAAAGCTTTTCACGGGCGTACTTGTCGTCGTTCTTGAAGAACGACAACCAGTTGGTGGTTTTCAGTTCGAACAGGTCGGTCAGGTCTTCTTCAGGGAAAACCGTGTTGCCCACCACGTTGATGTGCTGAATGGCGGCAACGGTGCCTTCGTTGATCTTCACTTTCAGACCGACGCGGTTACGCGGCTGCGACACCACTTCGGTATCGACGGTAGCCGAGTAACGACCCTGCGCGACGTACTGGCGCTGCAGCTCGTTACGCACGCCTTCGAGGGTGGCACGCTGGAAGATCTCGCCTTCGGCCAGACCGGATTGCTTGAGGCCTTTCATCAGGTCTTCGGTAGAGATCGCCTTGTTACCTTCGATCTCGATACTTGCGACGGATGGACGCTCGACAACCGTGATTACCAGAACGTTGCCTTCGCGGCCCAGCTGGATATCTTGAAAGAAACCGGTTTTGAACAACGCACGAGTGGATTCCACCAGGCGACGATCATCCGCCTGCTCGCCGACGTTCAACGGCAAGGCACCAAAGACACTACCCGCGGAGACCCGCTGGAGGCCGTTGACGCGAATATCAGAGATAGTGAAGGACTCGGCGTGAACTTCGGCGATCATCAATACGGTGAGAACCGCAGTTAGCAGCAGACGTTTCATGAAGTCCTTTCTTATTCCAACTGGCAATAAACAAACTGCCGCAAAATGCGGCAGATTCGCAATTCAGCGAAGCGTTACAGTCGACCCAGATCGTTGACCAGAGCAAGCAACATCACCCCGACCACCAAACTGATACCGATCTGTATCCCCCAACCTTGCACCCGATCCGACAAGGGACGACCACGCGCCCACTCGATCAGATAAAACAACAAATGCCCCCCATCCAGTACAGGGATGGGCAGCAAATTCAGAACCCCCAGGCTAATACTCAGATAAGCAAGGAAATTCAGGAAATCAGCGACGCCCGACTGGGCAGAAGCGCCCGCCACTTTAGCAATGGTTATCGGTCCACTCAAGTTTTTTACCGAGAGCTCGCCGAACAGCATTTTCTTCAGCGAATCCAGCGTCAGAATGCTCATGGTCCAAGTGCGACGGGCACCCTCGCCAATAGCGGCCAACGGCCCGTAACTGACCTCGCGGATCATCTCCGGCGGCCAGTCGACCGCTTTCACGCCAGCACCCAGATAGCCGCTTGGCGACTTGCTTTCACCACGCGCTGCCAAAGTCACCGGGACGTCGATTTGAGCACTGTCGCGCTCGATGCGCAGCATGATTTTGGTATCAGGACGCGTACGAACCGTATCAACCACTTGCTGCCAGTCATTGAGCGCCTGCCCATCAAGGGTCAGCAACCGGTCACCGGTCTTGAGCCCGGCAGCCTGTGCCGGCCCCTTCGGGTCAAGCTCGGCCAGCACCGGCGGCAGGGCCGGACGCCATGGACGAATACCCAGCGAACGAATCGGATCGGGCTCATCAGCACCCTTGAGCCAGTTATCCAGTGCCAGCGTTCGCGGCGAATCGGCGCTCGAGCCTTGTTCGCGCACCAGCAATTGCAGGGAACCACTCTCACCGAGGCGGCGCACCAGTTGTAGATTCACGGCAGCCCAACCGGAAGTCGGCTCACCATCAATCGCGACGATTTCCTCGCCCGCGCTCAAACCGGCCTTTGCCGCAATGCTGCCGGACTCGACTGCACCAATGACCGGACGCACCTGCTCGCTGCCCAGCATGGCCAGCACCCAGAAAAACACCAGTGCCAGGAGGAAGTTGGCAATCGGGCCGGCAGCGACAATGGCGATGCGCTGACGCACGGACTTGCGATTGAACGACTGATGGAGCTGATCGGGTGGAACCTCGCCCTCACGCTCGTCGAGCATCTTGACATAGCCACCCAGCGGAATCGCGGCAACCACGAACTCGGTGCCCTGCCTGTCGTGCCAGCGCAACAACGGCATGCCAAAGCCCACGGAAAATCGCAGAACCTTGACGCCACAGCGACGCGCGACCCAGAAATGGCCGAATTCGTGAAAGGTGACCAGCACACCCAAGGCGATCAGGGTGCCGGCAATCATATAGAGCGCGCTCATCTATTTTCTCCGCAATCCCGTTCAGTGCCGCGTGTAGCCATTTTGTAGCAAAATCTATCGACCGTGACGCTGCAACCATTGCCCGGCCAGAACCCGCGCCTTCGCATCCGCAGTAAACACGGCTTCGAGATCGTCCAGGGCCACCACCGGCTCCAGACTCAAGACTTCCTCGATGATACTCGCGATTTCCAGGTAACGTACCCGTCCGTCGAGAAACGCCGCCACCGCTACTTCGTTGGCCGCGTTAAGCATCGCCGGCGCGCTGTCACCCGCTTCGGCAGCTTGCCGCGCCAGACGCAGGCAAGGGAAACGCTGCTCGTCCGGAGCTTCGAAGTCCAGACGCGCGATTGCAAACAGATCCAGCGGTGCCACGCCCGAATCGATGCGCTCCGGCCAGGCCAGGGCGTTGGCGATCGGCGTACGCATATCGGGATTGCCCAATTGCGCCAGCACCGAACCGTCCACATAGTCGACCAGCGAATGGATCACGCTCTGCGGATGAATCACGACCTCGACTTGCGACGGCCTTGCATCGAACAACCAGCAGGCCTCGATCAATTCGAGCCCCTTGTTCATCATGCTGGCCGAATCCACGGAGATCTTGCGCCCCATGGACCAGTTCGGATGGGCGCAGGCCTGGTCAGGCGAAACATGCGCCAGCTCGGCCATCGGCGTCTGCCGGAAGGGACCGCCGGAGGCTGTCAGTAAAATCCGACGCACGCCCACTGAGCTCAACCCACGAGCAAAATCCTGAGGCATGCACTGGAAAATCGCATTGTGTTCGCTGTCGATCGGCAACAGCACCGAGCCGCTCTTGCGTACCGCCTGCATGAACAAGGCGCCGGACATCACCAGCGCCTCTTTGTTGGCCAGAAGGATTTTCTTGCCGGCCTCGACCGCCGCCAGCGTCGGGCGCAACCCCGCCGCACCGACAATCGCCGCCATGACCGCATCGACTTCAGGGGCTGCAGCCACCTGACACAAGCCCTCCTCCCCGACCAACACACGGGTCGGCAGACCGGCCGCACGCAAGTCGTCCTGCAGGCCGCGCGCGGCAGCGACTTCCGGCACCACGGCGAACTGCGGCACATGGCGCACACACAGGGCGAACAGCTCACTCAGGCGAGTGAAGCCGCTCAGTGCGAACACCTGATAGCGCTCAGGGTGACGAGCAATGACATCGAGGGTGCTCAGACCGATCGAGCCGGTCGCCCCAAGGACGGTAATCTGCTGTGGGCGACTCACGGTGCAGCCATCCACAACAGCACGGCAAATACCGGAATCGCCGCCGTGAGGCTGTCGATACGATCAAGCACGCCACCATGACCCGGAAGCAGATTACTGCTGTCCTTGATGCCGGATGAGCGTTTGAACATGCTTTCGGTGAGATCACCGACAACGGAAATGAACACGATCAGCGCAGCGCCGATCAGGCCTTTAAGCAGCTCGGCAACCGTCCAGTCGCGTACCAGACCGACAATGGCGGTAATCACCAGACTCAGCGCCAGACCGCCATAGACACCTTCCCAGCTCTTGCCCGGACTGACCTGCGGTGCAAGCTTGCGCTTGCCGAAAGCTCGACCGGAGAAGTAAGCGCCAATATCTGCGCCCCAGACCAGCACCATCACCGCCATGATCAACCAGTTGCCCAGTGGGTACTGCTTGATCTGCACCAGGCCTTGCCAGGCCGGCAACAGGATCAACAGACCGATCACCAGCTTGGTCGCCGCACTGGACCAGTGCTCGCTCGACTGCGGATAGGTCAGTACCAGCCAGGTCGCCACCATCCACCACAGTACTGCCGCGCCCAGCACCCACGGCGCGAGGCCGGGCAAGATGTACATGACGAACAGCATCAGCGCGACCGCGGCGGCATAACCGACACGGAACGTCTGGCCATTGAAACCGGCAAGCCGCGCCCACTCCCACGCGCCCAGACTGACCACCAGCCCGATGAACAGCGCAAAGCCGGAACCTTCGAGCAGGAAAAAACCGCACAAGGCGATCGGCAACAGGATCAGCGCAGTGATGATTCGTTGTTTAAGCATTAAACCCGGGCTCCAGCTTCAATCTGCTCACTCGTTTTACCGAAGCGACGCTGACGCGAAGCGAAATCGGCCAGCGCATTGCGCATGGCATCGTGTTTGAAGTCCGGCCAGAACAGGTCGGAGAAGTACAGCTCGGCGTAGGCCAGCTGCCACAGCAGGAAATTGCTGATGCGGTGCTCACCACCCGTGCGAATGCACAGATCCGGCAACGGCAGGTCGCCGGTGGCCAGACAGGTCTGCAGCAGATCCGGCGTGATGTCCTCCGGACGCAGGTGTCCGGCCTGGACTTCCCGCGCCAGACGCTGCGCAGCTTGTGCGATATCCCACTGACCGCCGTAGTTGGCTGCGATCTGCAGAATGAAGCGGTTGGCACCGGCGGTCATGGCTTCGGCCTCGCGCATCGCCGCCTGAAGCTCAGGATGGAAGCGCGAACGATCGCCAATGATCCGCAAGCTGATGTTGTTGTCGTTGAGGCGCTTGGCCTCACGACGCAACGCCTTGAAGAACAGATCCATCAAGGCGCTGACCTCATCGGCCGGGCGCTGCCAGTTCTCACTGGAAAACGCGAACAGGGTGAGCACTTCGACCTGGGCCTCAGCGCACACCTCGATCACTGCCCGTACAGCATCCACGCCCGCTTTATGCCCGGCGACACCCGGCATAAAGCGTTTTTTCGCCCAGCGATTGTTGCCATCCATGATGATCGCGACATGGCGCGGCACCGCGGACGGCGCAGTCTGCTTGGTCTTGTCCATTAAAACTCGACCCTTATACGGCCATCAGGTCTTTTTCTTTCTCAGCCAGTTTCGCGTCGATCTCGGCCACGTACTTCTTGGTCAGATCGTCGATTTCGCCAGTGGCGCGACGCTCTTCGTCTTCGCTGATTTCCTTTTCCTTGACCAGATCCTTCAGCGAGCTGTTGGCATCGCGACGGATGTTGCGCACGGCAACACGGGCGTCTTCGGCCACATCACGCGCCTGCTTGGTGAAACCACGACGGGTTTCTTCGGTCAGGGCCGGCATGCTGATCAGCAGCAATTCACCCAGGTTGGTCGGGTTCAGGTTCAGACCTGCACTGCCGATCGCCTTGTCGACAGCACCGAGCATGTTGCGCTCGAACGCAACCACTTGCAGGGTACGGGCGTCTTTGACGGTGATGTTGGCGACTTGCTTGATCGGGGTGTCCGCGCCGTAGTACGGCACCATCACGCCTTCCAGAATGCTTGGGTGCGCCTGGCCGGTACGGATACGGCCGAAGTTGTGAGCCAGAGACTCAACGGACTTCGTCATGCGCTCTTTGGCGTCTTTCTTGATTTCGTTGATCATTGTTGAACTTCCTCGATCAGGGTTCCTTCAGCGCCGCCGTGTACGATGTTCAGCAGGGCGCCGGGCTTGTTCATGTTGAATACGCGCAGCGGCATCTTGTGATCGCGGCACAGGCAAATAGCTGTCAGATCCATTACACCCAGCTTGCGATCCAGTACTTCATCATAAGTCAGATGATCGAACTTCTCGGCATGCGGGTCCTTGAATGGGTCAGCGGTATAAACGCCATCGACCTTGGTTGCCTTGAGCACGACATCGGCGTCGATTTCAATGGCGCGCAGGCAGGCTGCCGAATCCGTTGTGAAGAACGGGTTGCCGGTACCGGCCGCGAAAATCACCACGTCCTTGGAGTTCAAGTGGCGCATGGCTTTGCGACGATCATAGTGATCGGTTACGCCCACCATGGAAATGGCCGACATCACGATGGCCGAGATATTGGCACGCTCCAGCGCGTCGCGCATGGCCAGGGCATTCATCACAGTGGCCAGCATGCCCATGTGATCGCCTGTCACCCGATCCATGCCAGCCTTGCTCAAGGCCTCGCCACGGAACAGGTTGCCACCGCCGATCACCAGACCGACCTGAACGCCGATACCGACCAGTTGGCCGACTTCCAGCGCCATGCGATCCAGAACCTTCGGATCGATCCCGAACTCTTCCGAGCCCATCAGGGCCTCGCCGCTAAGCTTGAGTAGAATGCGTTTATAGCGAGCCTGATAACCACTGCCCTGCTGAGCCATTGCGAATCTCTCCTGCGGCGTATTAAAAATTCTTTGCGAGCTGTTTACAGCTGGCGTTCACTCTAGCTTGGCGCTGCTTCAGCGCCATCGGAACATGGCTTTGTAAGTCAGTTCCAAGTGGAAACCAATTAAAAATTGGTAACCCCATCTGAAAAGAGGCTGCGCGCGTGAGCGGGCAGCCTCTTTCGGGCGACAGTTGAAAAACCGTCTTATTGCTTGGCTGCAGCCAGCTGGGCAGCAACTTCTTCAGCGAAGTTGTCGACCGGCTTCTCGATGCCTTCGCCTACTTTGAAGTAGGTGAAGGAAACGATTTCTGCGCCGCCTTTCTTGGCCAGCTCGCCAACCTTGATTTCAGGGTTCTTGACGAACGCCTGCTCAACCAGGCTCGCTTCTGCCAGGAACTTGCTGATACGGCCTTTGACCATGTTCTCAACAATGTTTTCTGGCTTGCCTTTGATCTTCTCTTCGTTCAGCTGCATGAACACAGCTTTTTCACGCTCGATCGCTTCAGCCGAAACTTGCGAAGGCAGCAGGAACTCAGGGTTGCTGGCAGCTACGTGCATCGCGATGTCTTTGGCCAGCTCGACGTCACCGCCTTTCAGAGCCACAACAACACCGATCTTGTTGCCGTGCAGGTACGAACCTACAACGTCACCTTCGATACGGGTCAGACGACGGATGTTGACGTTCTCGCCTACTTTGGCAACCAGTGCTTCGCGAGCGGCTTCTTGAGCAGCGATCAGCGGAGCAGCGTCGGTCAGCTTGTCAGCGAAGGCTTTTTCAACGCTGGCAGCAACAAAGTTTTTGAAGTCGTCTTGCAGGGCCAGGAAGTCGGTCTGCGAGTTCACTTCCAGGATAACGGCAGCTTTACCGTCGTCCTTGATTGCGATTGCGCCTTCAGCGGCAACGTTGCCAGCCTTTTTCGCAGCCTTGATCGCGCCCGAAGCACGCATGTCATCAATGGCTTTTTCGATGTCGCCGTCAGCCTTTTCCAGGGCTTTCTTGCAGTCCATCATGCCTTCGCCGGTACGCTCGCGCAGTTCTTTAACCAACGCTGCAGTAATTGCTGCCATTTTCAAATTCCTCTTGGATAGGTTTTCAACCATTCCACCCGATCGAACGGGCGTTCAATTCTTCCCGAACCAGCTTGTAGCCGCTGCACGTTACAGATGCTGTAGCTGCGCCGCCGACAAATGGTTTTCGAGGTGGCAAAAAGGGGGCCAAGCCCCCTTTTTGCTTACTGAGTCAACGCCAAGGCGTCAATTACTCAGCTGCAGCCTGAGTTTCTTCAGCTGCGAATTCTACAGTGCCGCCAGCAACGTTGTTGCGACCACGGATAACAGCGTCAGCCATCGAACCCATGTACAGCTGGATAGCGCGGATGGCGTCATCGTTACCTGGGATGATGTAGTCAACGCCTTCCGGGCTGCTGTTGGTATCGACAACGCCGATGACCGGGATGCCCAGCTTGTTGGCTTCGGTGATCGCGATGCGCTCGTGGTCAACGTCGATCACGAACAGTGCGTCAGGCAGACCGCCCATGTCCTTGATGCCGCCCAGGGAGCGATCCAGCTTTTCCAGGTCACGGGAGCGCATCAGCGCTTCTTTCTTGGTCAGCTTGGCGAAAGTACCGTCTTCGGCTTGAACTTCAAGGTCACGCAGACGCTTGATGGAAGCACGAATGGTTTTGAAGTTGGTCAGCATGCCGCCCAACCAGCGGTGATCGACGTACGGCGAACCGCAACGTGCTGCTTCTTCAGCAACGATCTTGCCAGCGGAACGCTTGGTGCCGACGAACAGAATCTTGTTTTTGCCCTGGGCCAGACGCTCTACGAAAGTCAGAGCTTCGTTGAACATTGGCAGGGTTTTTTCAAGGTTGATGATGTGAATCTTGTTACGCGCGCCGAAAATGTACTTACCCATTTTCGGATTCCAGTAACGGGTTTGGTGACCGAAGTGCACACCGGCCTTCAGCATATCGCGCATGTTGACTTGGGACATGATAGTTCCTTAATAAGTCGGGTTTGGCCTCCACGTATCCCAATGACCAACCAGTGGCATAAAGCCAAAAGCACCCAGGTCATCGTGTCGACACGTGTGTGGATTTAAGCTTTTCGGGGTATCCCCGGAAAGCGGCGCATTTTATACCACAGGGTGCGCAGAAACGGAACCCGGAATCTGTAATCGCACCCGGGACATGGACGCAACCCCCTTGGAATCGCCTTCAAGCGCACCATTGTATAGAGAGACACGATGCACGCAGGCGCGGATTTGCTCCTTTCGTCTGTTAGAATCGGGTTTTTCAGGGTCGCAAAACGCACATGTGCCACCCAATACGTATCAACAAGCGCCGCCGAGCGCAGAGAGAGCCTGTATGACCGTCAACCTCAAAACCCCCGAGGACATCGCTGGCATGCGTGTCGCCGGCAAACTGGCCGCCGATGTGCTGGAAATGATTGCCGAACACGTCAAACCGGGCGTTACCACCGATCAACTGAACCAGATCTGCCACGACTACATCGTCAACGTGCAGCAGGCCATCCCCGCCCCACTGAATTACAAGGGTTACCCGAAGTCGATCTGCACTTCGATCAACCATGTGGTCTGCCATGGTATTCCGAACGACAAACCGCTGAAAAACGGCGACACCCTGAACATCGACGTGACCGTGATCAAGGACGGTTACCACGGTGACACCAGCCGCATGTTCCACGTCGGCGAAGTACCGGTCTGGGCCGAGCGCCTGTCGCAAGTCACTCAGGAATGCATGTACAAGGCCATCGAGATCGTCAAACCTGGCTGCCGCCTCGGCGATATCGGCGAAATCATCCAGAAGCACGCGGAAAAGAATGGCTTCTCGGTGGTTCGCGAATTCTGCGGTCACGGCATCGGCAAGGTGTTCCACGAAGAACCGCAGATCCTGCACTACGGTCGCGCCGGCACCGGCATGGAACTGAAGGCCGGCATGACCTTCACCATCGAACCGATGATCAACCAGGGCAAGGCCGACACCAAGGTGCTGGGTGACGGCTGGACCGCGATCACCAAGGACCGCAAACTCTCGGCGCAGTGGGAACACACCTTGCTGGTCACCGACACCGGCTACGAGATCTTCACCCTGCGCGCCGACGACACCATCCCGCGCGTATCGGCCTGATCCGCAACGCTCCCAGCCTTATATAGAAGGAAAGCCAACCGATGCCGCAGGTGGATCCCGAACTCTTCGACCGCGGCCAGTTCCAGGCAGAACTGGCTCTGAAAGCGAGTCCTATCGCGGCGTTCAAAAAGGCGATCCGCCAGGCACGCGAAGTGCTCGACGCGCGTTTTCGCAGTGGCCGCGATATCCGCAGGCTGATCGAAGACCGCGCCTGGTTCGTCGACAATATCCTGCAAAAGGCCTGGGAGCAGTTCAACTGGAGCGAGGACGCCGACATCGCGCTGGTTGCGGTCGGCGGTTATGGCCGGGGGGAGTTGCATCCCTACTCCGACATCGACTTGCTGATCCTGCTGGACAGCGCCGATCACGAAGTTTTCCGTGATTCCATTGAGCGTTTTCTGACCTTGCTGTGGGACATCGGCCTGGAAGTAGGTCAGAGCGTTCGCTCGGTCGACGAGTGTGCCGAAGAGGCCCGTGCTGACCTGACGGTGGTCACCAACCTCATGGAAAGCCGCACCATCTGCGGCCCCGAGCATCTGCGCCAGCGCATGCTCGACGTCACCAGCACTGCGCACATGTGGCCGGCCAAGGAGTTCTTCCTGGCCAAGCGCGCCGAACAGAAGGCCCGTCACCACAAATACAACGACACCGAATACAACCTGGAACCCAACGTCAAAGGCTCGCCGGGCGGCCTGCGGGATATCCAGACGATTCTGTGGGTGGCCCGTCGTCAATACGGCACCCTCAACCTGCGCGCCCTGGCCGGCGAAGGCTTTCTGGTCGAGAGTGAAAACGCACTGCTGGCCTCCTCCCAGGAATTTCTCTGGAAGGTGCGCTACGCCCTGCACATGCTCGCCGGTCGCGCCGAAGACCGCCTGCTGTTCGATCATCAGCGCACCATCGCCGGGTTGCTGGGGTTTGAAGGTGACGACGCCAAGCAGGCCGTCGAAAACTTCATGCAACAGTATTTCCGCGTCGTGATGAGCATCGCTCAACTCAGCGACCTGATCATCCAGCATTTCGAGGAAGTCATCCTCGCCCCCGAAGATGAAGCACCGCCGCAGCCAATCAATTCGCGCTTCCAACTGCATGACGGCTATATCGAAGCACGCAACGACAACGTGTTCCGCCGCACGCCGTTCGCCATGCTCGAGATTTTTGTGCTGATGGCCCAGCAGCCGGAAATCAAAGGCGTACGGGCAGACACCATTCGCCTGCTGCGGGAGAACCGTCACCTGATCGACGACAATTTCCGCAACGACATCCGCAATACCAGCCTGTTCATCGAGCTGTTCAAGTGCAAGATCGGCATCCACCGCAATCTGCGGCGGATGAACCGTTACGGCATTCTCGGGCGTTACCTGCCGGAGTTCGGCTTTATCGTCGGGCAGATGCAGCACGACCTGTTCCACATCTATACGGTTGATGCGCACACCCTGAACCTGATCAAACATCTGCGTAAGTTGCAGTACACCCAGGTGTCGGAAAAATTCCCGCTGGCCGCCAAGCTCATGGCCAAGCTGCCCAAGCCCGAACTCATTTACATGGCGGGGCTGTACCACGACATCGGCAAGGGCCGGCATGGTGATCACTCGGAGATCGGCGCGGTCGATGCCGAGGCGTTCTGCCAGCGCCATCAATTGCCGGTGTGGGACAGCCGCCTGATTGTCTGGCTGGTGCAAAACCATCTGGTGATGTCGACCACTGCCCAGCGCAAGGATTTGTCCGACCCGCAGGTGATCCACGATTTCGCTCAGGCCGTCGGCGACGAAACCCGCCTCGACTACCTGTACGTGCTGACCGTGGCCGACATCAACGCGACCAACCCGACCCTGTGGAATTCATGGCGCGCCAGCCTGTTGCGCCAGCTCTACACCGAGACCAAGCGCGCCTTGCGTCGCGGCCTGGAGAACCCGGTGGATCGTGAAGAACAGATCCGCCAGACCCAAAGCGCTGCGCTGGATATTCTGGTGCGCGGCGGCACCGATCCGGACGACGTCGAGCAATTGTGGGCGCAGCTGGGCGATGACTATTTCCTGCGGCACACCGCCGGCGACGTGGCCTGGCACAGCGATGCGATCCTGCAGCAGCCGGCCGATGGCGGGCCGCTGGTACTGATCAAGGAAACCACCCAGCGCGAATTCGAGGGCGGTACGCAGATCTTCATTTATGCCCCGGACCAACACGACTTCTTCGCTGTGACCGTGGCGGCAATGGACCAGCTCAACCTGAACATTCACGACGCCCGGGTCATCACGTCCAGCAGCCAGTTCACCCTCGATACCTACATTGTGCTCGACAACGACGGGGAATCCATCGGTGACAACCCGGCGCGGATCAAGCAGATACGCGAAGGCCTCACCGAAGCCCTGCGCAATCCGGACGACTACCCGACGATCATTCAGCGCCGGGTCCCGCGCCAGCTCAAGCACTTCGCCTTTGCACCGCAGGTGACGATCCATAACGACGCCCAACGCCCGGTGACCGTGCTGGAATTGACCGCGCCTGACCGGCCAGGTTTGCTGGCACGCATCGGCGGGATTTTCCTCGAGTTCGACCTGTCGCTGCAGAACGCCAAGATTGCGACCTTGGGCGAGCGGGTGGAAGACGTGTTCTTCATCACCGACGCGCACAACCAGCCGCTGTCCGATCCGCTGCTGTGCAGCCGTTTGCAGGATGCGATCGTTGAGCAGTTGAGCGTCAATCAGGAACCGGATATCAAACTTTCACGCATCAGTATTTGATGGCGCCCTCCAATTCAAACGCTTTGCACGAGACCCTGCACCAATGAACAACGCTCTGAACCAGCTCCAGCCGTACCCGTTCGAAAAGCTCCGCGCTTTGCTCGGTACCGTCACGCCAAACCCGAACAAGCGCCCGATCGCCCTGTCGATCGGCGAGCCGAAACATCGCTCGCCAAGTTTTGTCGCCGAAGCGCTGGCCAACAGTCTGGATCAGATGGCGGTATACCCGACCACCCTCGGCATCCCGGCCCTGCGCGAAGCCATCGCTGGCTGGTGCGAGCGTCGTTTCGGCGTGCCGAGCGGCTGGATTGACCCGGCGCGTAATGTGCTGCCGGTCAACGGTACCCGTGAAGCGTTGTTCGCCTTCACCCAGACCGTGGTCAACCGTGGCGATGACGCACTCGTGGTCAGCCCGAACCCGTTCTATCAGATCTACGAGGGCGCGGCGTTTCTCGCCGGCGCCAAGCCGCACTACCTGCCATGCCTGGACGAGAATGGCTTCAACCCGGACTTCGACGCGGTATCGCCAGAGATCTGGAAACGCTGTCAGATCCTGTTCCTGTGCTCGCCGGGCAACCCGACCGGCGCACTGATTCCGGTCGATGTGCTGAAAAAACTGATCGCTCTGGCCGACGAATACGACTTCGTCATCGCTGCCGACGAGTGCTACAGCGAACTGTACTTCGACGAACAGACGCCACCGCCGGGCCTGCTCAGCGCCTGCGTCGAACTGGGCCGCAAGGATTTCAAGCGCTGCGTGGTGTTTCACAGCCTGTCCAAGCGCTCCAACCTGCCGGGCCTGCGCTCGGGATTTGTTGCCGGTGATGCCGACATCCTCAAGGGCTTCCTGCTGTATCGCACCTACCACGGCTGTGCGATGCCGGTGCAAACGCAACTGGCCAGCGTGGCCGCGTGGAACGACGAAGTGCACGTGCGCGCCAACCGTGCGCTGTACCGCGAGAAGTTCGACGCGGTCCTGGCAATCCTCAGCCCGGTGATGGATGTGCAGCGTCCGGATGGCAGTTTCTACCTGTGGCCAAACGTGCAAGGTGATGACGCGGTGTTTTGCCGGGAGCTGTTTGCCGAAGAACACGTGACCGTGGTGCCCGGCTCCTACCTGTCCCGCGACGTAGACGGTGTCAACCCGGGTGCCGGTCGCGTGCGCATGGCACTGGTTGCGCCACTGGCTGAATGCGTCGAAGCGGCGGAACGTATTCGCGCCTTCATCACACGGCACAAGTAAGCATCCGATTGCCCGCGCCAGACGCTCTGGCGCGGGCAACTCCGCAGGCTATTTGACCTGCCCCAGATTCGCCTCACTCAAATCCAGCTCACCCAAGACCTCCCGCAACACGTCATCGCCAATCTGATGCTGCCGACTGAGGCTATACAGTTCGAGGCGCTGCGCCCGTAGGGCCTTCAAACGCAGCCGGCGCTCCAGCAGATCCATCTGAAACGCCAGCGCCTGGGCTTCGGCGGAATCGTTGAAGACCTCAAGTTGATGGCGATACTCGGACATGATCCGCGCTTTCAGTTCCGCCGAGAGTGCCGCCTGAGCGGCGTCCTGCGGGGCGACCTCTTCGGTTTCCAGCGCATGGATCGCCGCCTCGGCAGTCTTGCGCCAGGCATCGCGCACTTCCTGGCGCCGCTTGTCGTCCGGGCTTTTTTCGATGCCCCGCAGCAACAGTGGCAGCGCGATACATGCCGAGATCAGCGACAGCAGAATTACCCCGGCGGCGATGAAGATCAGCAGGTCACGCTCGGGGAACGCCTCGCTACCCATCAACATCGGCACCGACATCACACCCGCCAGTGTCACCGCACCTCGCACCCCTCCGACGGTCAGCAGCCAGCAGGAGCGCGCGGTCGGCACTTGTGTCAGCTCGCCCTTGCCGCGCAAACGTCGCAGCAACACCGACAAGCGCCAGATACTCTGCACCCAGATAAACCGCAGCAACACCAGCGCGAGGAAAATCGCCACGACATCAAGGCAGCGATAGAACAGCGTCGGCCACAACGTCGGCTCGTGGCTGACCACGGCTTTGATGATGTCTGGCAATTGCAGGCCCAGCAGCAGGAAGATCAAACCGTTGAAGGCAAACTCCAGCAATGACCAGACGCTGCGATTGAGCAAGCGGGTGCTGGTCTGGCGTGGCAACAGATCGAGCCAGCTCTGCATCATCCCCGCCGCCACCGCCGAAAGAATGCCGGAAGCGCCCAACCGCTCGGCCAGCACATACGCCGCGAAAGGCAGCAGTAACATGAACACCACGTGGGTGGCCGGATCATCCCAGCCGCGAGCGATCATCCACGCACGCAAGCGCCCGACCAGCCAGCTCAGCGCGACGCCCACCGCCAGGCCACCAACCGCCACCAGTACAAACGTCAGGCTGGCATTGGCCAGCGAAAATACCCCGGTCACTGCGGCAGCGAGGGCGAACTTGAATGTCACCAGGCCTGACGCGTCGTTCATCAGCGCCTCGCCCTGCAACATGTGCATCAGTGGCGTCGGCAAGCGGTTCTGCGAAATCGCCGAGACGGCCACCGCATCCGTCGGCGACAGCACGGCGGCCAGGGCGAAAGCCACCGGCAGCGGAATCGTCGGCAGCAGCCAGTGAATGAAGTAACCCGCTCCGACCACGGTGAACAGAACGAGTCCGACCGCCAGGGTCAGAATCGGCCCGCGCAACTGCCAGAACTCGCGCTTGGGCATGCGCCAGCCGTCGGAGAACAACAATGGCGGCAGGAATAGAAACAGGAACAATTCGGGATCAAGGGCCACGTGCAGACCGAGGGTCGGCCAGGCGAGCAAGGCGCCAGCGGCGATTTGCACCAGAGGAAGCGGCAGCGGGATGACCCGTCCGACCAGACGCGAAACGCTGACCAGCATCAGCAGGATCAGGACGGTATAAGCGGTTTGCATAAAGCGGAAATCTCAGACGATCGACAGCGTTGAACTGCCATATTAGCCGCTTAGGATGCGTCTGGCGTTTGCACCTATGTCGCACGCGTACACGCCGCACCAATGTGGGAGCGAGCTTGCTCGCGAACACGGTGTGCCATTAACAGAGATTTTGACTGACACGGCCGCTTCGCGAGCAAGCTCGCTCCCACAGGGTTTTGCATTGCCAAATCGACCTGAGGCGCCGCGAACCGGTTTGGTCATGGCATAATCCGACACCATTTTTCTCCAGCACCTGTAAAGGGGGCGATTCCTTGACCGTTTCAAGTAAAACGTTGCACCTTTTCGGCATCAAAGCCTGCGACACCATGAAGAAGGCGCGCACCTGGCTCGATGAACACGCTGTCAGCTACGACTTTCATGATTACAAAACCGCCGGTATCGACCGTGAGCACCTGACCCAATGGTGTGACGAGCACGGCTGGCAAACGGTGTTGAACCGTGCAGGCACGACCTTTCGCAAACTCGACGACGAACGTAAAGCCGATCTCGACCAGTCGAAAGCCATCGAACTGATGCTCGCTCAACCCTCGATGATCAAGCGCCCGGTGCTCGATCTCGGTGACCGAACCCTGATTGGCTTCAAGCCAGACATCTACGCGGCTGCACTCCAGTAAGCAGCCCGTCACTTATTGCTAGAGGTATTCACATGTCCAAATCCCTGTTCAGCATCGCCTTTGGTGTCGGCACTCAGAACCGTCAAGGCGCGTGGCTGGAAGTGTTTTACGCCCAGCCACTGCTCAACCCGTCGGCCGAACTGGTCGCCGCTGTTGCGCCGATCCTCGGCTACACCGAAGGCAACCAGGCCATCGCCTTCACCACCGCGCAGGCTGCGCAACTGGCCGAAGCGGTCAAAGGCATCGACGCCGTGCAAGGCAAGCTGCTGACCCGTCTGGCCGAGAGCCACAAGCCACTGGTCGCCACCCTGCTGGCAGAAGACGCGCAGCTGACCTCGACACCTGAGGCCTACCTCAAGCTGCACCTGCTGTCCCACCGTCTGGTCAAGCCGCACGGCGTGAGCCTGGCCGGGATCTTCCCGCTGCTGCCGAACGTCGCCTGGACCAGCCAGGGCGCGATCGACCTGAGCGAACTGGCCGAGATGCAACTCGAAGCCCGCCTGCGCGGCGAGCTGCTGGAAGTGTTCTCGGTGGACAAGTTCCCGAAAATGACCGACTACGTGGTTCCGGCCGGCGTGCGCATCGCTGACGCCGCGCGTCTGCGCCTGGGTGCCTACGTGGGCGAAGGCACCACCGTGATGCACGAAGGCTTCATCAACTTCAACGCCGGCACCGAAGGCCCGGGCATGATCGAAGGCCGCGTGTCCGCTGGCGTGTTCGTCGGCAAGGGTTCGGATCTGGGCGGCGGCTGCTCGACCATGGGCACCCTGTCGGGTGGCGGCAACATCGTGATCAAGGTCGGCGAAGGCTGCCTGATCGGTGCCAACGCCGGTATCGGTATCCCGTTGGGCGACCGCAACACCGTCGAGTCGGGCCTGTACGTGACCGCCGGCACCAAGGTGGCACTGCTGGACGAGCACAACAACCTGGTCAAGGTGGTGAAGGCGCGTGAACTGGCCGGTCAGACTGACCTGCTGTTCCGTCGCAACTCGGAAACCGGTGCCGTGGAGTGCAAAACCCACAAATCGGCAATCGAGCTGAACGAAGCGCTGCACGCTCACAACTAAGCAGCACATCGACCTCCTGTGGGAGCGAGCTTGCTCGCGAAGCTTTTGGCGTATTCAAGAACGCCTTCGCGAGCAGGCTCGCTCCCACAGTGTCTTGTGTACATCCCGCCCAAGTTCACAGGGCTGAACAAATGATGATTCCCTCCCCCTGGCGCTCCGACTTTCCGGCCATCGCCGCCCTGCAACGGCAAGACCAGACCTATCTGGACAACGCCGCCACCACGCAAAAACCGCAAGCCCTGCTTGACGCACTGACGCATTACTACGCCAACGGCGCGGCCAATGTGCATCGTGCGCAGCACCTGCCCGGCGCTCACGCGACGCAGGCGTTCGAAGACAGTCGGCTCAAGGTGGCCCAGTGGCTGAATGCCGGTGACAGCGGGCAGATCATCTTCACTCACGGCGCCACCAGTGCGCTGAATCTCCTGGCCTATGGCCTGGAACATCTTTTCCACCCGGGCGATGAAATTGTCATCAGCGCCCTGGAGCATCACGCCAACCTGCTGCCGTGGCAGCAACTGGCGCAGCGGCGCGACCTGAAACTGGTGATCCTGCCGCTGGATGACGCCGGTTTGATCGACCTCACGGCCGCCGTGCATCTGATCGGGCCGCGTACACGTTTGCTGGCGGTCAGTCAGTTATCCAATGTGCTCGGTGCCTGGCAGCCATTGCCAGCGCTATTGGGCATGGCCAAGGCACAGAACGCCCTGACCGTGGTCGATGGCGCGCAAGGTGTGGTGCACGGTCGCCACGACGTGCAGGCGCTGGGTTGTGACTTCTATGTGTTTTCCAGCCACAAGCTGTACGGCCCCGATGGCCTCGGCGTGCTGTTCGGGCGCAACAAGGCGCTTGAGCAACTGAAGCCCTGGCAGTTCGGCGGCGAAATGGTGCTGGAAGCCAATTATCACGATTCACGTTTTCGCCCTGCTCCGCTGGGTTTCGAGGCGGGTACGCCGCCGATCGCCAGCGTGATCGGCCTCGGTGCGACCCTCGACTACCTGGCCGGCCTGGACCAGGACGCAGTGTCCGCGCACGAAGCGGCGCTGCATGACTATCTGCTCAAGGGCCTGCACGCTCGCAATGGCATCCGTCTGCTGGGCAAGCCGCAACTGGCGTTGGCCAGTTTTGTCGTCGAAGGCGTGCACAACGCCGATCTGGCGCACCTGCTGACCGAGCAAGGCATCGCCGTGCGCGCCGGGCATCACTGCGCCATGCCGTTGCTGAAAAGCCTGGAGCTGGCCGGGGCGATTCGTGTTTCGCTGGCGTTGTACAACGATTCCGAGGATCTGGAACGCTTCTTCGAAGCGCTGGATCAGGCGCTGGAGTTGTTGCGATGAGTCTGCCGCCCGCCGCTGCCGAAGCGCTGCACACTTTTCAGAATGCCGCCGGTTGGGAACAGCGTGCGCGGTTGCTGATGCAGTTTGGCGATCGCCTGCCACCGCTGGACGATGCAGATAAAAACGACGCTAACCGCGTGCATGGTTGTGAAAGCCAGGTGTGGTTGCTGGGCTCGCTGAATGACGGCCACTGGCAGTTTTCGGCAAGTAGTGATGCGCGGATGATTCGCGGGTTGGTGGCGTTGTTGCTGTTGCGGGTCAATGGTCTGAGCGCTGCTGAATTGCAGCAAGTGGATCTGCCGGACTGGTTCAACGAACTGGGGCTTTCGCGGCAACTCTCGCCTTCGCGCAGTAATGGTCTCAATGCCGTACTGCAGCGGATGAATGAGTTGGCAGGTTAATCGCCATCGCTGGCAAGCCAGCTGCCATAGGGCTCTATGGTCTTCACAAATGCAGTGAACCAACCAAATACCTGTGGGAGCTGGCTTGCCAGCGATGAGGCCATAAGCCCCGACATCAAACCTGAGGCTTGAGCCGATCCGCCGGGCGCCGGACACCCGCCACAATCTTGTCCACCGCCTTGGTCGCCGCGACCATGCCGAATGTCGCCGTCACCATCATCACCGCGCCAAACCCGCCGGCGCAGTCGAGCTTCACGCCATCGCCGACAAAACTCTTCTGCAAACAGATACTGCCGTCCGGTTTCGGATAGCGCAGCTGTTCGGTGGAGAACACGCACGGCACGCTGTAATGGCGGGTCACGGTGCGCGAGAAGCCGTAGTCGCGACGCAAGGTCGAACGCACTTTTGAAGCCAGTGGATCGTTGAACGTACGGTTCAGGTCGCACACCTGAATCAACGTCGGATCAATCTGCCCGCCCGCACCGCCGGTGGTGATGATCTGGATCTTGCGCCGCTTGCACCAGGCAATCAGCGCAGCCTTGGCGTTGACCGCGTCGATGCAGTCGATCACGCAGTCAATGTTCGGCGTGATGTATTCGGCCATGGTCTCGCGGGTGACGAAATCGGCCACGGCGTGCACCGTGCAGTCCGGGTTGATCCCGCGCAGGCGCTCGGCCATCACTTCGACCTTGGGTTTGCCAACGGTGCTGTCCAGCGCATGCAACTGCCGGTTGGCGTTGCTGACGCAGACGTCGTCGAGGTCGAACAGCGAAATCTCGCCGACACCACAGCGGGCCATGGCTTCCGCCGCCCAGGAGCCGACGCCACCGACGCCAACGATCGCCACATGGGCCGCGCGCAGGCGCTCGAGACCCTCGATGCCATACAAACGGGCGATGCCTGCAAACCGTGGATCTTCTGTACTCATGACCATTACCCCAAAAACCGGCGCGCATTATAGGGCTACGCAGCGACAAGTTTTAACCTTCGAGCTAAAAGTGTAAGAACTTAAGTCAAAGTCGGATGCCCAATATCCGGCATTTCCTTGTCTGGTGTACGACTAGTGGAGTGCCGGTGTAGGATTCGCGCCCTTTTGGCGTAAGCCGATCCGTTCCTTCGTTCCACAGCCTTTGGAACCCGAAATAGCTATGTCATCGCGTAAATTTGGTCTCAACCTGGTGGTGGTTCTGGCAATCGCCGCCCTGTTCACCGGTTTCTGGGCGCTGATCAACCGCCCGGTCTCCGCGCCCAACTGGCCGGAGCAGATTTCCGGTTTCTCCTATTCGCCATTCCAACAGGGACAATTCCCACAGAAGGATCAGTATCCGACTGACGATGAAATGCGCCGCGACCTGGAGATCATGAGCAAGCTGACGGACAACATCCGCATCTACTCGGTCGACGGTTCGCTGCAGGACATCCCGAAACTGGCGGAAGAGTTCGGTCTGCGCGTGACGCTGGGGATCTGGATCAGCCCCGACCAGGAACGCAACGAGCGGGAAATCCAGCGTGCCATCGAACTGGCGAACACTTCGCGCAGCGTGGTTCGCGTGGTGGTCGGCAACGAAGCGATCTTCCGCAAGGAAATCACCGCAGAACAACTGAGCGTGCTGCTTGATCGCGTGCGGGCGGCCGTCAAGGTGCCGGTGACCACCTCCGAGCAATGGCACGTCTGGGAAGAACACCCGGAGCTGGCCAAGCACGTCGACCTGATCGCGGCGCACGTCCTGCCCTACTGGGAATTCATTCCCGTGGACAAGGCCGGGCAGTTCGTCTTCGACCGCGCCCGCGACCTGAAAAAGCTGTTCCCGAAAAAACCGCTGCTGCTGTCCGAGGTCGGCTGGCCGAGCAACGGTCGCATGCGCGGTGGCGCCGATGCGTCGCCGGCGGATCAGGCGATTTACCTGCGCACGCTGGTCAACAAACTTAACCGTCAGGGCTTCAACTACTTCGTGATCGAAGCCTTCGACCAGCCATGGAAGGCCAGTGACGAAGGTTCGGTGGGCGCCTACTGGGGCGTATTCAATGCCGCGCGTCAGCAGAAGTTCAACTTCGAAGGCCCGGTGGTGGCGATCCCGCAATGGCGCGTACTGGCCATCGGTTCGGTGGTGCTGGCGCTGCTGTCGCTGACCCTGCTGATGATCGACGGTTCGGCCCTGCGTCAGCGCGGCCGTACCTTCCTGACCTTTATCGCGTTTCTCTGCGGTTCGGTGCTGGTGTGGATCGGCTACGACTACAGCCAGCAATACAGCACCTGGTTCAGTCTGACCGTGGGTTTCCTCTTGGCGCTGGGTGCGCTCGGGGTATTTATCGTGCTGCTCACCGAGGCCCATGAACTGGCCGAAGCGGTGTGGATTCACAAGCGGCGACGCGAATTCCTGCCGGTGATCGGTGATTCGGACTATCGACCGAAAGTCTCGATTCACGTGCCCTGCTACAACGAGCCGCCAGACATGGTCAAACAGACCCTCGATGCCTTGGCTGCCCTCGATTATCCGGACTATGAAGTCCTGATCATCGACAACAACACCAAAGACCCCGCCGTCTGGGAGCCGGTGCGCGACTACTGTGAAACCCTGGGGCCGCGCTTCAAGTTCTTCCACGTCTCACCCTTGGCCGGGTTCAAGGGCGGCGCGCTGAACTACCTGATTCCGCACACCGCCAAGGACGCCGAAGTGATCGCGGTGATCGACTCCGACTACTGCGTGCACCCGAACTGGCTCAAGCACATGGTGCCGCACTTCGCCGATCCGAAAATCGCCGTGGTGCAGTCGCCGCAGGATTACCGCGACCAGAACGAAAGCACCTTCAAGAAGCTCTGCTACGCCGAATACAAAGGCTTCTTCCACATCGGCATGGTCACCCGCAACGACCGTGACGCGATTATCCAGCACGGCACCATGACCATGACCCGCCGCTCGGTTCTGGAAGAACTGGGCTGGGCCGACTGGTGCATCTGTGAAGACGCCGAACTGGGTCTGCGCGTGTTCGAAAAAGGCCTGTCGGCGGCGTATTACCACGACAGTTACGGCAAGGGCCTGATGCCGGATACCTTCATCGACTTCAAGAAACAGCGTTTCCGCTGGGCTTACGGCGCGATCCAGATCATCAAACGCCACACCGGCAGCCTGTTGCGCGGCAAGGACACCGAACTGACCCGTGGTCAGCGTTACCACTTCCTTGCGGGCTGGTTGCCGTGGGTCGCGGACGGCATGAACATCTTCTTCACCGTCGGCGCGCTGTTGTGGTCGGCGGCGATGATCATCGTGCCGCAACGGGTCGATCCGCCGCTGCTGATTTTCGCGATCCCGCCGTTGGCGCTGTTCGTGTTCAAGGTCGGCAAGATCATCTTCCTGTACCGTCGCGCCGTCGGCGTGAACCTCAAGGATGCGTTCTGCGCGGCACTGGCCGGGCTGGCGTTGTCGCACACCATCGCCAAAGCGGTGCTGTACGGCTTTTTCACCAGCAGCATTCCGTTCTTCCGCACACCGAAAAACGCCGACAACCATGGCTTCTGGGTGGCGATTTCCGAAGCACGGGAAGAGCTGTTCATCATGTTGCTGCTGTGGGGCGCGGCGCTGGGGATCTACCTGGTGCAAGGCATTCCGAGCAACGACATGCGCTTCTGGGTGGCGATGCTGCTGGTGCAGTCGCTGCCTTACGTCGCTGCACTGATCATGGCGTTCCTCTCGTCGCTGCCGAAACCTTCGGCGGCGCCTGAGCCGGCGCCTGTCGTCTAATTCCTCGACGAAGCACTAAACGGCGGCCAATGGTCGCCGTTTTGCTTTAAGATAACCGCCATTTTGCGGGGCTTGGCGTGATACGCGGTGTAACTGACCGAACCCAATCCCTGTGGGAGCGAGCTTGCTCGCGAAGGCTTTGTAACATTCAACCCTTATGTTGCCTGATACACCGCTTTCGCGAGCAAGCTCGCTCCCACATTGGCCCTCGCTCAAATTCATGATCCCGGAGTTTTCCATGACGGCCCACGCCGACCTTTCGCCGACCCTCCAACTCGCCATCGACCTGATCCGCCGCCCGTCCGTGACGCCAGTCGACGCCGATTGCCAGAAGCAGATGATGCAGCGCCTGGGCGATGCCGGTTTCACCCTGGAGCCGATGCGCATCGAGGATGTGGATAACTTCTGGGCCACCCACGGCAACGACGAAGGCCCGGTGCTGTGCTTCGCCGGCCACACCGACGTGGTGCCGACCGGTCCGGTGAGCGCCTGGCAGATCGACCCGTTCAACGCCGTCATTGATGAACACGGCATGCTCTGCGGCCGTGGCGCAGCGGACATGAAAGGCAGCCTGGCGTCGATGACCGTGGCCGCCGAGCGCTTCGTCGCCGACTACCCGAACCACAAAGGCAAGGTCGCGTTCCTGATCACCAGCGACGAGGAAGGCCCGGCGCACCACGGCACCAAGGCGGTGGTGGAACGTCTGGCAGCGCGCAACGAACGTCTGGACTGGTGCATCGTCGGCGAACCATCGAGCACTACCCTGGTCGGCGACGTGGTGAAAAACGGTCGGCGCGGCTCCCTCGGTGCCAAGCTCACTGTTCGCGGTGTTCAGGGCCATGTGGCCTACCCGCATCTGGCGAAGAACCCGATCCACCTCGCCGCCCCGGCGCTGGCCGAACTGGCCGCCGAGCACTGGGATCACGGCAACGATTTCTTCCCGCCGACCAGCTTCCAGATTTCCAACGTCAACTCCGGCACCGGCGCGACCAACGTGATCCCGGGCGATCTGGTGGCGGTGTTCAACTTCCGCTTTTCCACCGAATCGACCGTCGAAGGCCTGCAGAAGCGCGTGGCCGACATCCTCGACAAACACGGTCTGGACTGGCACATCGACTGGGCGCTGTCCGGCCTGCCGTTCCTCACCGAGCCGGGCGCGCTGCTCGACGCGGTGTCGTCGAGCATCCGCGACATCACTGGCCGCGAGACCAAGGCGTCCACCAGTGGCGGTACGTCCGATGGCCGTTTCATCGCGACCATGGGCACCCAGGTGGTTGAGCTGGGCCCGGTCAACGCGACCATTCACCAGGTCAACGAGCGCGTGCTGGCAGCCGATCTCGACGTACTGACCGAGATCTACTACCAGACCCTGATCAAGTTGCTCGCCTGATGCTCGCGTGCCCGATCTGCAGTGAACCGCTGAACAGCGTGGACAACGGCGTGGTCTGCCCTGCCGGCCACCGCTTCGACCGTGCGCGTCAGGGTTATCTGAACCTGTTGCCGGTGCAGCACAAAAACAGCCGCGATCCCGGCGACAACCAGGCCATGGTCGAGGCGCGCCGCGACTTCTTGAATGCCGGGCATTATGCGCCGGTGGCCAAACGCCTGGCCGAACTGGCGGCGAGTTACGCCCCGGATCGCTGGGTCGATATCGGTTGTGGCGAGGGTTACTACACCGCACAGATCGCCGAGGCTTTGCCGAACGCAGATGGCTACGCGCTGGACATCTCCCGCGAAGCCGTCAAACGCGCCTGCAAGCGCAACCCGGCCCTGACCTGGTTGATCGCCAGCATGGCCCGCGTGCCGTTGGCGTCGGGCAGTTGCCAGTTTCTCGCCAGCGTTTTCAGCCCGCTGGACTGGGAAGAGGCCAAGCGCCTGCTCAGTGTCGGCGGCGGCCTGATGAAGGTCGGCCCGACCAGCGGCCATCTGATGGAACTGCGCGAACGGCTGTACGACGAAGTGCGCGAATACACCGACGACAAGCATCTGGCCCTGGTGCCCGAAGGCATGGCGCTGGCGCACAGCGAAACCCTGGAATTCAAACTGACGCTGGACAAGCCCGAGGATCGCGCCAACCTGCTGGCAATGACACCTCACGGCTGGCGCGCCAGTGCCGAGCGTCGTGCAGCGGTGATCGAACAGGCCGAGCCGTTCGTGACCACCGTGTCGATGCGCTACGATTATTTCGTTCTTCAATAACTTTTGGTCTCGGGCGAGTGCCCGGGGCCGGCTAAATCCGCGAATGGATTTTTCAGACCCGCAGTGAGGACATCCATGCGCCAACCGGATATCGAGATTTACCTGAAAGACGCCGACGTCGACCACAAGGCCATTTCCGCCTGGCTCGGCGCCGCGCTGGGCCCGTGCAGCGACTGGGTACAGAAAGGCCAGACTTACAAATGCAAGGCCGGCAACATCCCGGTGACCTGGCTGCCGAAAGCCGTGGGCAAGTGGAACAGCCTGTACCTGGAAAGCGATGCGACCCCATGGGACGACGACATCGCCTGCGCCCGCGCCGCCTTTGCCGCGTTGAACGTGGAGGTGCGTTGCGCGCCAGGAACGTGGGTTGAAGAAGAAGGTGAAGAGACGGCGGATCGCTGGATTCGCATCAGCGCCGATGGTGAAGAAGAGATCACCTGGAAAACTGCTTAACAGCAGCTGCAAGTTACGAGCTGCAAGCTGCAAGTCTCAAGCTGAACGGCTTGTAGCTTGTAGCTTGTGGCTTGCAGCTTGAAACCGCTGTTACAAGCCGACTACATCCTCAGCCTGCAAACCCTTCTCGCCAGTAATCACTGCGTATTCAACCTGCTGGCCTTCAGTCAGCGACCGGTGCCCTTCGCCGCGAATCGCGCGGTAGTGCACGAACACGTCCACCCCGTCTTCGCGCTGAATAAAGCCGTAGCCCTTGGCGTCGTTGAACCACTTCACATTGCCGGTTTCACGTGTTGCCATCTGTTCATACTCCTTTTTTATTATTGAACAGGCTTTTCGCAGGAAAGCCTTCGCGGAACGTCAGCCTGCGTCCGACGTCCATAAAAGGGCCCCGGCGACAGACCGCCGAGTATATGACAGGTGCGAAAAGTCTCAACAGGAGATTACTTCGCCGCTTTTTTGCCGATTTTCGGTGAATACGGCAAACTGTCGACCTCCCGAGCAAACGCTCGGTTTATCAACTCACGCAGAAGCCGTATGACCCGTTCCCCGTTCCGCCGTCTTGTGTTTGGCACCTTGCGCCGACTGTTGTATCTATGGGTGCGATCCGAGACGATCAACCAGTCGTCGTTCACCCTCAACCTCGACCGCAGTCGTCCGGTGTTCTACGTCCTGCAAAACCCTTCACTGACCGATCTGGCCGTGGTCGACACCGAGTGCACCAAGGCTGGCCTGCCGCGTCCGGTGCTGCCGGTGTCGGTCGGTTCGCTGATCGAGCCGGCGGCGTTTTTCTATCTGACGCCGGACCCCGACTGGCTCGGTCGCCAGGATAAACGCGGCGCACCGCCAACCCTGACCCGTCTGGTCAGCGCCCTGACCCAGAATGCCGCCGAAGACGCACAGATCATTCCGGTCAGCGTGTTCTGGGGCCAGTCACCGGACAGCGAAAACAGTCCGTGGAAGTTGCTGTTTGCCGACAGCTGGGCCGTGACCGGGCGCCTGCGTCGCCTGCTGAGCATCATCGTCCTTGGCCGCAAGACCCGCGTGCAGTTCTCGGCGCCGATCCACCTGCGCGAACTGATCGAACATAACAAGGGCCACGAACGCACGGTGCGCATGGCTCAGCGCATCCTGCGCGTGCACTTCCGCAATCTGAAAGCCGCCGTCATCGGCCCGGACATTTCCCACCGCCGTAACCTCGTCAAAGGCCTGCTCAACCAGCCACTGGTCAGGCAAGCGATCGTCGAAGAGGCCGAGCGCGAGAACATCTCCCTGGAAAAAGCCAAGGCCCAGGCCCTGCGCTACGGCAACGAGATCGCCTCGGACTACACCTACACCGCGATCCGCTTCCTCGAAGTGGTGCTGAGCTGGTTCTGGAACAAGATCTACGACGGCATCAAGGTCAACCACATCGAAGGCGTGCAGAAGGTCGCCCAGGGTCACGAAGTGATCTACGTGCCGTGCCACCGCAGCCACATCGACTATCTGCTGCTGTCGTACTTGCTGTTCCGCAACGGCCTGACCCCTCCGCACATCGCCGCCGGGATCAACCTGAACATGCCGGTGATCGGCAGCCTGCTGCGCCGTGGCGGCGCGTTCTTCATGCGCCGCACGTTCAAGGGCAATCCGCTGTACACCTCGGTGTTCAACGAATACCTGCACACCCTGTTCACCAAAGGTTTCCCGGTCGAGTACTTCGTCGAAGGTGGCCGCTCACGCACCGGGCGCATGTTGCAACCGAAGACCGGCATGCTCGCCATCACGATGCGCAGCTTCCTGCGTTCGTCGCGGATGCCGATCGTCTTCGTGCCGGTGTACATCGGTTACGAGCGCGTGCTGGAAGGTCGTACCTACCTCGGAGAACTGCGTGGCGCGAGCAAGAAGAAAGAATCGATCTTCGACATTTTCAAAGTCATCGGCGCGCTCAAGCAACGTTTCGGCCAGGTAGCGGTGAACTTCGGCGAACCGATCAAACTCGCGGAATTCCTCGACAGCGAACAGCCGGGCTGGCGCCAGCAGGAACTCGGTCCGCAGTACAAACCGGCATGGCTTAACGAAACCACCAACCGCCTCGGCGACAAAGTCGCGCAACACTTGAACGAAGCGGCGGCGATCAACCCGGTCAATCTGGTGGCGCTGGCATTGTTGTCGACCACCCGCCTGGCGCTGGATGATCGCGCGATGGCGCGGGTGCTGGATCTGTACCTGGCCCTGTTGCGCAAGGTGCCGTACTCGCCACACACGACCTTGCCGGAAGGCGATGGCCGCGCATTGATCGAGCACGTGAAGGACATGGATCTGCTGTCCGAGCAGAACGACGCCCTGGGCAAAATTCTCTACCTGGACGAGCAGAACGCCGTCCTGATGACCTACTACCGCAACAACGTGCTGCACATCTTCGCCCTGCCGGCACTGCTGGCGAGCTTTTTCCAAAGCACGTCACGCATGAGTCGCGAACAGATCCTGCGCTACACCCGCGCGCTGTATCCGTACCTGCAATCGGAGCTGTTCATTCGCTGGACGCTGGACGAACTCGACGGGGTCGTCGATCAGTGGCTGGAAGCGTTCGTCGAACAGGGGCTGCTGCGCTTCGAGAAAGAGCTGTACTTGCGACCGGCACCGAGTTCGCGGCATTTCGTGCTGCTGACCTTGCTGTCGAAAAGCATCGCGCAGACGTTGCAACGCTTCTACATGACGGTGTCGTTGCTGCTCAACGCCGGCCAGAACAGCATCAGTGCCGAAGAGCTGGAAGACCTCTGCACGGTCATGGCCCAGCGCCTGTCGATCCTGCACGGCCTCAACGCTCCGGAATTCTTCGACAAGAGCCTGTTCCGCCACTTCATCCAGACCCTGCTCGACCTCGACGTTCTTCGTCGCGACGAAGCCGGCAAACTGAGCTATCACGAACTGCTCGGCGAACTGGCCGAAGGCGCGGCCAAACGCGTGCTGCCAGCGGAGATTCGCTTGTCGATCCGCCAGGTGGCGTTGCACCGCAGTGAAGATGCAGCAGACCAACCGACCAGCCAGTCCGAAGCCTGATGCAATACCTGTAGGGGAGAGCCGGCTCGCGGTGGGGCAGACAACAGGGATGTTGAACCGCCTTCGCGAGCAAGCCCGCCCCCCACATTGAAAGGAGATTTACCATGAAAAAACTCACCGTTCTCGCTGCCGCTGCCCTGCTCAGCGCCTGCCAGTCGACCACCCCCGCCGGCAAAGTCGGCCTCGACGGCGAAGTGTTCTACCTGCAACGCATCGCCCTGCCACCGAGCGCGACCCTGAGCGTGAGCCTGCAAGACGTGTCGCTGGCCGATGCACCGGCGGTGGTCCTCGATGAACAAAAAGGCCCGGTCAAAGGCCAGGTTCCGTTGCCGTTCCACTTGAGCTACGATCCGGCCCAGGTCAAACCCGGCCACCGTTACTCAGTCAGCGCGCGCATTGAAGTCAACGGCGAGCTGATGTTCATCACCACCGAAAACCACGCCGTGCAACTCGACGGCAACGACCCGCAACCGCTGAAAATCCGCGTCGACGCTGTTCGTTAATTCATTTTCTGCAACAAGGAAGCCGCCATGCTCCGCCCTACCCTTCGCTTCGCCGGCCTGTGCGCAGGCCTGATGATCTGCGCCAACGCGATGGCACTGTCGCTTACCGACCTGTCGCAACAAGACGCCGCCGGCGGCCTCAAGGATGCGCTGGCTCAAGGCGCGCAAATCGCCGTCAAACAACTCGGCACCCCGGGTGGGTTCAGCAATAACCCGGACGTGAAGATCGAATTGCCGGGCAAACTCGGCAAAGCCGCCAGCAAAATGAAAGCCTTCGGCATGGGTGCCCAGGTCGAAGAACTGGAAACCGCCATGAACAAGGCCGCCGAATCCGCCGTGACCCAGGCTCAGCCCATCCTGATCGACGCCGTGAAAAAAATGAGCGTGGCTGACGCCAAAGGCATCCTCAGCGGCGGCAAAGATTCGGCCACTCAATACCTGGACAAATCCAGTCGCGAACAGATCCGCGCCAAATTCCTGCCGATCGTCAAACAAGCCACTGACAAAGTCGGCGTGGCCCAGAAATACAACGCCTTCGCCGGCCAGGCCGCCACCTTCGGCGTCGTCGACGCCAAGAGCGCCAACGTTGAAAACTACGTCACCGAACAAGCGCTCAATGGCCTGTTCGAAATGATCGGCAAACAGGAAGAAACCATCCGCCAGAACCCGGCCGCTGCCGCGACCAGCCTGGCGAAGAAAGTGTTCGGGACGCTGTAAACCCCGAACGACAAAAAGCCCGCTGACCTCCACCGGCTCAGCGGGCTTTTTTGTGGGCGCCATTGTTGCGGATCGACTTGATCGAGGCTCACTCCTACAGTTGGATCGTGAGCAGTCTGCTAGAGACTGGTCGGCTGTCAGGCCGCCATCGCTGGCAAGCCAGCTCCCACAATTTTCATTGGGTGTATGCAGATAGAGATTGGGAGGCTGGGCGGGCCTCATCGCCAGCAGGCTGGCTCCTACAGTTAATTGCGTACATCGGCAAAAAACAGGTCGGCTGTCAGGCGCCTTCGCGAGCAGGCTCACTCCTACAGTTGGATCGTGAGCAATCTGTTAGAGATTGGTCGGCTGGCGGGCCGTCATCGCTGGCAAGCCAGCTCCCACAATTTTGACTGGGTGTATGCAGATAGAGACTGGGTGACTGTGCGGGCCTCATCGCCAGCAGGCTGGCTCCTAAAGTTAATTGCGTACATCGGCAAAAAACAGGTCGGCTGTCAGGCCGCCATCGCTGGCAAGCCAGCCCCCACAGAAGCGCACGAGCAAAACGCGCGCACCTCATCCCGCCTCGCTTCTCACCACTCAACAGGATGAGCGTTAGCTCGGCTGCAGCTTTTGATCTTGACCTCCCACAGTTTGGAAAGAGAGATTGGGAGGCTGTGCGGGCCTCATCGCCAGCAGGCTGGCTCCTAAAGTTAATTGCGTACATCGGCAAAAAACAGGTCGGCTGTCAGGCCGCCATCGCTGGCAAGCCAGCCCCCACAGAAGCGCACGAGCAAA
>NZ_JARKMT010000002.1:0-89242 GCF_037626295.1 Pseudomonas sp. LF-5 | reverse complement strand
ACGCGCACACCTCATCCCGCCTCGCTCCTCACCACTCAACAGGATGAGCGTTAGCTCGGCTGCAGCTTTTGATCTTGATCCACAGGCCCCGTCGGCAGGCTGAGTGGAGGGATTGATCCGGGGGTGGGAGCGCAGCGACCGTTTGGCGAAGCCAAACACATCGAGAGGAGGTGCAGCGAAGCAAACCGGAGGCGATGCGCCCGGAACAATCCCGGAGCGAAGGAACCCCGAGCCCCAGCGAGCGGGCCGAACGTTGGGGCAAAGACCTTTGGTTCCTTTGGGGCGTTTGCCAAAGGGACTCGCCGTAAGGGCGAAACCGCCAGCCGCAACCCCCAAACCAACGGATATTCACCCACCCCCCCAAGAACCTGGCCGGCCCGAAGGCCGCCACGTCAAACCAAAGATCAACCCTCGCGACGAACCCTGAACCAAGCCGCATACAACGCCGGCAAAAACAACAACGTCAGCGCCGTCGCCACAATCAACCCACCCATGATTGCCACCGCCATAGGCCCGAAAAACACACTCCGAGACAAAGGAATCATCGCCAGAACCGCCGCCAGCGCCGTCAACACAATCGGCCTGAAGCGTCGCACGGTCGCCTCGATAATCGCCTGCCACGGCCTGAGCCCGGAGGCAATATCCTGCTCGATCTGATCCACCAGAATCACCGAATTGCGCATGATCATCCCCGACAGCGCGATCGTCCCCAGCATCGCCACAAACCCGAACGGCTGACGGAACACCATCAAAAACAACGTCACCCCGATCAACCCCAACGGCGCCGTCAAAAACACCATCGCCGTGCGCGAGAAGCTACGCAGTTGCACCATCAGCAACGTCAGCACCACGACGATGAACATCGGCACCCCGGCATTCACCGACTTCTGCCCGCGCTCGGAATCTTCCACCGTGCCGCCGACATCCAGCAAGTAACCATCCGGCAATTCAGCACGAATCGAATCCAGCGTCGGCATGATCTGTTTGACCAGTGTCGCCGGCTGCTCCTTGCCATAAATATCGGCCCGTACGGTCACGTTCGGCAGGCGATTGCGGTGCCAGATAATGCCCTCCTCGAAGCCATATTCCAGCGTGGCGATCTGCGACAACGCCACACTGCGGCCGTTGTCCGTCGGCACCGCCAGACTCGGCAACAACGACAATTCAGTGCGCTCATGCACCGTGCCGCGCAGCAGAATCTCGATCAATTCGTTGTCTTCGCGGTACTGACTGACACTTGAGCCGGTCAACGAACTCTGCAGGAATTTCGCCAGATTGGCGGTGCTCACCCCAAGTGCCCGAGCGCGATCCTGATCGATATTCAGATACACGACCTTGCTCGGTTCTTCCCAATCCAGATGCACATTGACCACATGCGGATTCTCGCGAACCTTCGCCGCCACCTTGCGCGCCAGCGCGCGGACTTCCTCGATGTGTTCACCGGTGACGCGGAACTGCACCGGGTAACCCACCGGCGGCCCGTTCTCCAGACGCGTCACCCGCGAGCGCAGGGCCGGGAACTGCTCGTTGAGCGTGTCGATCAGCCAGGTGCGCAGCACCTCGCGCTCCTCGATGGTTTTCGCCAACACCACAAACTGGGCGAAGCTCGCTGCCGGCAATTGTTGATCCAGCGGCAGGTAGAAACGCGGCGAACCGGTGCCGACATACGTCACGTAGTTGTCGATGCCTGCGTGATCCTTGAGCAGCGCTTCCAGGCGCTTGACCTCGCCGGCGGTGTTGGCCAAAGACGCGCCTTCGGCGAGTTTCAGATCGACCATCAATTCCAGCCGGTTGGAGGCCGGAAAGAACTGCTGCGGCACGAACCGGAACAACATCACCGAGGCGATGAACAGCCCCAGCGTCATCACGATCACGGTTTTGCGATGCACCACGCACCACTCCACCAGCCGCCGCACCCGCTGATAGAACGGCGTGCCGTAAGGGTCTGACTGGCCATCCGCCGTTCCGTGTTTGGCCGCATGAATCTTCGCCAGATCCGGCAGCAGTTTTTCCCCCAGATACGGCACGAACATCACCGCCGCCACCCACGAGGCGAGCAACGCGATGGTCACCACCTGGAAGATCGAGCGGGTGTATTCGCCAGTGCCGGACTGCGCCGTGGCAATCGGCAGAAAGCCTGCGGCAGTGATCAACGTACCGGTAAGCATCGGGAATGCGGTGCTGGTCCAGGCATAGCTCGCCGCGCGAATACGGTCGAAGCCCTGCTCCATTTTGATCGCCATCATTTCCACGGCAATGATCGCGTCGTCCACCAGCAAGCCCAGCGCCAGCACCAGCGCGCCGAGGGAAATCTTGTGCAGGCCGATGCCCAGGTAATACATGCAGGCGAAGGTCATCGCCAGCACCAGCGGAATGGTCAGCGCCACCACCATGCCGGTGCGCACGCCAAGGGAAAAGAAGCTCACCAGCAACACAATCGCCAGCGCTTCCACCAGCACCTGAACGAACTCGCCGACCCCGGTTTTCACCGCTGCCGGCTGGTCGGAGACCTTGCGCAACTGCATGCCGGCCGGAAGGTTTTTCTGGATCCGCGAGAACTCGCCTTCCAGTGCTTTGCCGAGCACCAGAATGTCGCCGCCATCTTTCATCGCCACGGCCAGCCCGATCGCGTCCTCACCCATGAAGCGCATGCGCGGCGCCGGTGGATCGTTGAAACCCCGGCGGACATCAGCGACGTCGGAGATGCGGAACGTGCGATCGCCGACGCGGATCGGGAAGTTCTTTATCTCATCGACGGTCTTGAAATTCCCCGTAACCCTTAGCTGCAAACGCTCGCTGCCGGTCTCGAAGAAGCCGGCGGTGGACACCGCGTTCTGTTCTTCCAATGCCTGCTGCACGGCTGCCAACGGCAAGCCGAGGGTGGCGAGTTTGACGTTGGACAGTTCGACCCAGATCTTCTCGTCCTGCAAACCGAGCAGGTCGACCTTGCCGACGTCCTTGACCCGTTGCAGCTGGATCTGAATGCGGTCGGCGTAATCCTTGAGCACGGCGTAGTCGAAACCATTGCCGGTCAGCGCATAGATATTGCCGAACGTGGTACCGAATTCATCGTTGAAAAACGGCCCCTGAATCCCCGGCGGCAAGGTCTGCCGGATGTCGCTGACCTTCTTGCGCACCTGATACCAGAGGTCGGGAATCTGGTTGGAATGCATGGAGTCGCGGGCGATGAAGGTGACCTGCGACTCACCCGGGCGAGAGAACGAGACGATGCGTTCGTACTCACCGGTTTCCATGAGTTTCTTTTCAATGCGCTCGGTGACCTGGCGCGAGACTTCCTGCGCGGTCGCCCCCGGCCAACGGGTCTGGATGACCATGGCCTTGAAGGTGAACGGCGGGTCTTCACTCTGGCCCAGTTTGGTGTAAGACAAGGCGCCGACGATGGCCAGCAACAGCATCAGGAACAGGACGATCTGGCGATTACGCAGCGCCCATTCGGAAAGGTTGAAGCGCATCGGGACTTACTCCTTGTCCGCCAGATGGACCACACGGTTGGAGCGATCCACGGGGCGCACCTGCTGGCCTTCGAGCAGCACATGCACGCCAGCGGCGACCACCCAGTCGTTGGCGTTGAGGCCTTCGAGCACCGGCACGGTTTTTTCGCCGAACGGACCGACGCGTACCGGGGTTTTCTTCAGCGTGTTGTTGGCGCTGACGACCCAGACATAGGTCGCGCCGTTTTCGGCGGTCAGCGCCGAGAGTGGCACCGACAACGGCACGGCATCGGCCGACTGCACGAACACCCGGGCGCTCTGGCCCAGCTCGGCCGGGACCTTGCCGCTGGTGAAGGCAATGCGCGCGGCGAAGGTGCGGGACTTTGGATCGGCTGCAGGCGACAGTTCGCGGATCTGCCCGGCGAAGCGCTGGTTCTGTTGCGTCCAGAGTTCAACGGTCACCGGCTGACCGACCTTGAACCGGCCAAAACTTTGTTCCGGCAGGCTGATGAGCACTTCGCGTTCGCCGTCGGTGGCGAGGGTGAACACGGTTTGCCCGGCCGCGACCACCTGACCGACTTCCACCGAACGCTTGGCCACTACGCCGTCCTGCGGCGCGCGCAGCACCGCGTAACTCGCCTGGTTGGTCGAGACGTTGAATTCGGCTTTGATTTGTTTGAGGCGGGCTTCACCGGAGCGGTAAAGGTTTTCGGCGTTGTCGTAAGCCGAGCGGCTGACCATCTGCCGGTCCATCAGGGTCTTGTAGCGGTCGCGTTCGGCGCGCACCAGATTGAGGTTGGCTTCGGCAGCAGCGACCTGGGCGCGGGTGGCCTCCAGTTGCAGGCGGACATCCTGCGGATCGAGCTCGGCCAGCGGTTGATCGGCCTTGACGCGTTGGCCCTCATCAACCAGTCGTCGGCTGACTTTGCCGCCGATGCGGAACGCCAGATCGGGCTCGTAGCGCGCGCGCACCTCGCCCGGGAAACTTTCCATCGCCTGCGTCGAAGGCTCTGGCTGCACCACCATGGCCGGTCGCACGGTCACTTGCACCGCCTCCTCCTGACCACACGCCGACAACAAAAACGCCAGACTGGCTGGCAACGCAAAGGACAACGCATGGCGGAACATGGTGACGGACCTTTCGCTAATGGTGCTTGGAATATTTATACTGGCCGGTATGGTATTAATAGCAAACTCACCAGTCCAGTATTAAAAGCGAAGAATGTCGAACAATCTTTCAGCTCCAAACGGCCCGGGCCGTCCGAAGGATCCGGCCAAGCGCCGGGCGATCCTCGATGCGGCGAAAATCCTGTTTCTGAGTCAAGGCTACGCCAACACCAGCATGGACGCGGTCGCCGCCGAGGCTGGCGTGTCGAAGTTGACGGTTTACAGCCACTTCAACGACAAGGAGACGCTGTTCTCCTCCGCCGTGATGGCCAAATGCGAGGAGCAGTTACCGCCGCTGTTCTTCGAATTGCCTGCCGGCATCGCCGTGGAAAATGTGTTGCTGAACATTGCGCGAGGCTTTCATCAACTGATCAACAGCGAAGAGTCGGTGAATTTGCACCGTTTGATGATGGCGCTGGGCACACAGGATCCGAAGCTCTCGCTGATCTTCTTTGAGGCCGGCCCCGAACGCATGGTGCAAGGCATGGAGCGGCTGCTGAAGCGCATCCACGAGACCGGCGCGTTGAGCATCGACCAACCGCGTAACGCGGCCGAGCACTTCTTCTGCCTGATCAAGGGCGCGGGGAATTTTCGCTTGCTGTATTGCTGCGGTGAGCCGCTGAGTGAAGAGGCGGCGGAGATCCATGTACAGGAGGTGGTGGGGTTGTTCATGCGGGCGTATCGGCCCTGATTATTCAGGGTCTGTGCTGATGCCATCGCTGGCAAGCCAGCTGCCACAGGGGTTGTGGTAAACACCCATCGTGCGAACGACACAAAAACCTGTGGGAGTTGGCTTGCCTGCGATTGGACCGACTCGGTTTTACGGCTTGAGCGCTTTCTTCGGGTAAATATCGTATCGGCTGGACTTGCCATCCAGCGCATGACTCGGCTTCGGCCCTTCGATACACGGCGCCTTGCGCGGACGCTTGACCACCACCCGGTGCGTCGCCAGTGCCAGCGCCGCTTCAAGCAAGGCCGGGGCATCCGGATCATCCCCGACCAATGGCCGGAACAGGCGCATTTCCTTCTTCACCAACGCGGTTTTCTCGCGATGCGGGAACATCGGGTCGAGATAGATCACCTGCGGCGGCTCGCCTTCCCAGTTACGCATGACCTCGATGGAGTTGCCCTTGAGCAGCTTCATCCGCGCCACGATCGGCGCCACCTCGAAATCTTCCGCCGCCCGCGCCAGACCGTCCTCCAGCAGCGCACCGATCAGCGGCTGGCGCTCGATCAGGCTCATCTCGCAACCGAGGCTGGCCAGCACGAACGCATCCTTGCCAAGCCCCGCCGTGGCATCCAGCACCCGTGGTCGCACGCCCTGGGCGATGCCGACGGCCTTGGCGATCATCTGCCCGCTGCCGCCGCCGTACAACCGCCGATGCGCCGCGCCGCCCTCGACAAAATCGACGCGTACCGGCCCCGGTGCATCCGGGCCCAACTGCTGCAGTTGCAAACCCTGCTCGCCGAGCTGCAAGGCGAACTCACCGTCGGCCATTGCCAGCGGCAGGCCCAGACGCTCGGCCCACTGCTCGGCTTGCGCTTCAAACGCCGGGCCGAGGGCCTGGACATGGATGCGGCAGGCCGCGGGTTGCTCAATCATGAAAACACGCTCAAAAAAGTTAAGGATCGGCAAAAAGTGGCCGATAAACCAATCAACGCGCATTTTGCCAGAGCTGAGCGTCAACCGAAAAAAATGTCAGGCATTCTTCCCACATCGATTGGCTACATTTCGCCCCATGGCGACTTCAGCCGTCAAAACACTCAAGCACTGAGCGGCGTCAGTCACCTGTGGCAGGATTTCTTTGCCCAGGCGCTGGCGGAACAGACGAGTGAAGTGGTACCCGCCTGCGGCACATTCCCCCCGGTTGACCTGAGCAGCCCTGAAGAACCGACCCTGGGCAGCGAACTGCACGCGCACATCATCAGCCAGCGCGAATGCGATGTGGTCGAAACCGAAGTGCGTCCGCCGGAGCCGCTGTTCCTGCCGATCGCCGAATTCGAAATGGAATTGCTGGACAAGCCGTTCCCGCCGTTCCCGCCTGAAGAGCTCAAGGCTCAGCAAGAGCAGCAGGATTTCGACAGCAGCTGGGTACGCCCGATCGTGATCAACAACGGCCAGCCAACACCAGAGCCTGGTCCGGCCCCGCAGAAGAAGCCGCTGTACCTGCCGATTGCCGAGTTCGATCTGGATCTGCTGCAAAAGCCTTTCCCGCCATTCCCGCCAGAAGAAATCGCCGAGCAACAGAAGGCGCTGGACTTCGATAACGGCTGGGCCCGCCCGATCGTTCTGCAGAACCTGCGCCTCGCCGCCTGACCCTCAGCGACACACGCTCCAGCGCCCGACATCGACATGAAAGTGATTACGGTGAGCGGCGTTGTAATCCGGGCTCAATACCACACTGAACGCCTCACAGGCGCCGTCACGCACCTGGCGTAGAAACTGCGCGTCGCGAGTTTGCCCTGGCCAGTCCTTGAGGACGCTGATGCTGCGCCCGCTGGCCAGACGAAATCCGGCGATATCCAGCGCATCGGCACTGGCATGCCGGCTGAGTGCGCCGCTCTCACGGTTATAGACATTGCGGCAGGCGAAGCTGCCAAGGTGATCGAGACGGCTGACTTTCTCGCCGTAAACGGCTTGAGCGACGGGTTGCAGGGTGTGGCGCTCAAACAAAGCGTAGGCCACCGCCAGCGGACAACTGGCGAGGAAACCGCTGCTCAGCGCGACCTCGCCGCCCTGCACGCGTAAGGCGCCGATCAGCGGACACTTGGCACCGGGGCTGTCGGATTGCCGTGTGACACGCAGTCCAGAGCTGCTCAGCGCCTGTGCACAGAGTTCGGGATCGCTGCGCAAGCGCATCAGTTTGTAGCCGGTCAGCCAGTTGGGGACTGCCTTCACATCCAGCGGCGCCCACGGATTCCACTCGGCTGGCACGTCCAGCCAGCCACGCCAGACACTGACCATCGCACCGCCAATCAGCAGCAGCACACTCAGCGCAAACCAGCGTCCCACGTTCAGCCTTTGAAAAACTGATTGGCCTGGGCGTAGGGCATCGACTGCGAAGTAAACCCGAAGGTGCCCGTTTGCTGGATCTCTTCAGCGGCGCGGAAGAACTCGCCGAACGCGGCCAGTGCCAGTGCCGAACCGGTGCTGATGCGCCGCACGCCCATTTCTTCGAGTTCCTGCACCGTCAACTTCAAACCGCCGGACATCAACACGTTGACCGGCTTCGGCGCCACCGCACGCACCACTGCCAACACTTCTTCGGCACTGCGCAAACCTGGCGCGTACAGCACGTCGGCACCGGCTTCGGCGAACGCCTGCAAACGGCGGATGGTGTCGTTGATATCGGGATGACCGTGCAAGTAGTTTTCCGCACGGGCGGTCAGGGTGAAGGGAAAAGGCAGCGTACGCACGGCGGCGACGGCGGCTTCGATGCGCGCCACCGCGTGTTCGAAGCAATAGATGGGCGCGTCGACGCGGCCTGTGGCGTCTTCGATTGAACCACCCACTGCGCCCGCCTCGGCGGCACGCAACAGGCTGTTGGCGGATTCGATCGGGTCATCGGCGAAGCCGTTTTCCAGATCCACCGCCACCGGCAGATCCGTGGCCGCGACAATCGCCCGGACGTTGGCCAGGGTCTCATCGAGCGTCAACGCACCATCGGCCTTGCCTTGGGAAAACGCATAACCGGCGCTGGTCGTGGCCAAGGCCTGATAGCCGAGACTGGCGAGCATCTTCGCCGAGCCCGCATCCCATGGGTTGGGGATGACGAAAATGCCCGGCCGTTCATGCAGGGCTTTGAAAGCGTGGGCTTTACGGGCTTGTTCTTCGCGGGCTTGGGCGTCCATCGGCAGGCTCCTGGGCAGAAAAAACCGCCTCAGAGCAGGCCAAGTTGCTCGGCGGCGGGTTCTCTGTATAGCTCAGGCAGCGATGGCAGGCCAGGCAAACGTTGCATCAATTGCGTGTGAAAACGTTGCGCCAGTTTCGCCGCCAGCAGGTTGTCGGCGGTGTGCAGAAAGATATAAGGCGTGCGGCCCTCTTCGATCCACTCGGCGATTTTTGTTACCCACGGCACGAGGAAGGGATCGTTGGCTTCGAGTTCGGGATGCCCGATGAAGCGCACTTGCGGGGACTGCGTGAAGGCCGCCGGGCGCGTCGGTACACGGGGCTTTTTGGACTGCGCGTGAATCACCGAAGACTCGGTCGACAGGCAACTGAACAGCGCCCGCGGATCGAGGCAGATGCGTTCGACGCCACGGTCGAGCAGCAGACGATTGAGCAGGCGCTCACTCTCGCCCTTGGCGAAGAACTGCTCGTGACGCACTTCCACCGCCAGCGGGCAATCCAGCGCATCAATGAACCCCGCCAATTCCGGCAGACGCTGCGGCGTGAAGCTTTTCGACAGTTGCAGCCAGAACGGCGCGACGCGTCCGCCCAGCGGCTGCATCAACTGCAAAAAGGTTTCGGCGGCGGTCAGTTGCTCGCGCAGGTCACCGCTGTGGCTGATGTCGCCGGGGAACTTGGCGGTGAAGCGAAAGTGCTCGGGCATGACCTCGGCCCAGCGCTGCACGGTGGCCGGCGACGGGCTGGCGTAGAAGGTCGTATTGCCTTCCACGGCGTTGAACACTTGGGAATAGAGACCGAGAAAGTCGGAGGTTTTCGCGTCTACCGGGTACAGATACTCGCGCCAGGCATTTTCGCTCCAGGACGGGCAACCGAGGTAGTAAGGCAGCGCCATCAGATGTACAAATCGAGGCCCAGCACGTCTGCATCCCAATCGACAAAACCGGCGGTGCTCAGGTAACTGGCCAAGGCCATCGCTACGCTCTTTTTCATCGCACGGTGATAAATCATGTCTTGCTGACGGGCAGGCAGATTGCTCAGGCGTTGTGCCGAGGCTTTGGCAGCACGGGCGGCCAGTTGCTCTTCAGTCGGGAACTCCAGCTCGCCGTCGATATCGTCGACGGATTCATCCAGCGCCACATTGCCTTTGCGAGGCTTGCGCTTGATGGGATAGGACTGAGAGGAAACGCCGTCTATACGCATAAATTCATGCTCGGTATCAATGATGGCAATTTAGCGGCACCTGACCGACTTAGCAAATCGCCGAGTGATAACTAGAACACATAAAGCGCAAAAGGTTTAAAGCACGGGGTTGGAAACTGACGATTGGCAGGATTTGGAATAAGGCACTGAATTGCGGGTGAGTGTTTTTGTCGCGAGGGAACAAGCTCCCTCGCCACAATGGACCTCGCCGTTTTGATTGATCAGCGAGCCTTGGGGGTGGCAACTTTGTCGCGCAGGTAAACCGGTTGCGCGTCATCGGCCGGGATCGACTCACCGCGCTCCCAGGCGAAGCGCGCCAGGGTCAGCAAGTCTTCGGCATGGGGCAACATGCCCGCATCGGAACCGCTCGGTTTGACGGCAATACGCTCGCCGTAGCCCCAACCGGTACCGGCACCGAACCACTCGCCGCTGGCGTCTTGCGGCAGCGCTGCAACCTCGGGTGGCAACACCGCTTCGGCACCGACCAGACGCATCTCGCCGGCAGTCTCGCGGTAGCAGCCCCAATACACTTCATCCATCCGCGCATCAATGGCCGCTGCAACCTGGCTGACGCCGTGCTCGCGATGAGCCCGTTGCGCCAGCACCGCCAGGTTCGACACCGCAAGCACCGGACGGTCGAGGGCAAACGCCAGCCCCTGCACTACACCGATGGCGATCCGCACACCGGTGAATGCACCCGGGCCGCGACCGAACGCGATGGCGTCCACCGCTTGCAGCGTGGTGCCGGCGTCGGCCAGCAGTTGCTGGATCATCGGCAACAGCTTTTGCGCATGCAGGCGCGGGATCACCTCGTAATGGCTCGTGACCTTGCCGTCATGCAGCAAGGCAACGGAGCAAGCTTCAGTCGCGGTGTCCAGGGCCAGCAAGGTGCTCATTGATGTATCCAAAACAGGTGGGAAAAAGGTGCGTCAGTATAAACAACTACGGCCCGCAAGCGGGCCGTGGATGATGCAGCAGAATCAGCTTTTTCAGCTCAGCGCCTCAAGTACCTTGGCGGTGATGGCTTCAACCGAACCGACACCCGGGATGTGGCTGTACTTCGGCTTGCCGGCATTGGTAGCGGACAGCTTCTGGTAGAAGTCCACCAGCGGCTTGGTCTGCGAATGGTAGACCGACAGGCGATGACGCACGGTTTCTTCAGTGTCGTCCTTGCGCTGTACCAGTTCTTCACCGGTGATGTCGTCTTTGCCAGCGATTTTCGGCGGGTTGTAGACGATGTGGTAAACGCGGCCGCTGGCCTCGTGCACACGACGACCGGCGATACGCTGCACGATCTCTTCGTCTTCAACGGCGATTTCAACCACGGCGTCCAGTTCGACACCGGCAGTCACCAGCGCTTCGGCCTGCGGAATGGTGCGCGGGAAGCCGTCGAACAGAAAGCCGTTGGCGCAGTCAGCTTGAGCGATGCGATCCTTGACCAGCGCGATGATCAGGTCATCCGACACCAGGCCACCGGCATCCATGATGCTCTTGGCCTTGATGCCCAGCTCGGTGCCGGCCTTGACCGCAGCACGCAGCATGTCGCCAGTGGAGATTTGCGGAATGCCGAATTTTTCGGTGATGAACTTTGCCTGAGTACCTTTACCGGCCCCGGGAGCTCCCAGCAGAATGACGCGCATCGATGTGCTCCTCAATTTTTTATATAAAAGCTTTACAAAACAAAGGATTCGCTACTTGGCGGCGAATCCTGAAAATACGGGTCGTGGCCACACAAACGGCCAAAGGCTGATCAAGATACACAGCAGGCTGCGCCCACACAAGACGCCAAAAGTCGGAGAAACCGACGCCCGCCGCGACCTTGCGACACGGTGACCCAAGTCGCAACCCCATCATTAACTGTCGCCTGGCGGCACATTTCCCCTGTGCAGCAAACGACAGCCGAGGCATGCATCGGCTGCCGCATCCTACGGAAAAAACCTTAGCCGGTATTTCGCAAACCGGCGGCAATCCCCGCCACAGACACCAGCAACGCCTGTTCCACCGGGCTGCCCTGCTCGACATTCTGCTGCCGCGAACGCGCCAGGAGTTCGGCCTGCAATAGATGCAGCGGGTCGAGGTAGGTGTTGCGCAGACGGATGAATTCGAGCGTATCAGGGCTATGTGCCAGCAGTTGCGACTGACCAGTCAGGCCGAGCACTACCGCACACGCCTGCGACAATAGGTCGCGTAACTGCGCGCCCAACGGCAGCAAGTCCGGCTCGACCAGACGCTGGTCGTAAGACAGCGCGATGTCCGCGTCAGCCTTGGCCAGGACCATTTCCAGCATGTCGATGCGCGTGCGGAAGAACGGCCACTGCTCGCGCATCTGCCCGAGCAATTGACCTTCACCGCGCGCCAGCGCCTTGCTCAGCGCCGACTCCCAGCCGAGCCACGCGGGCAACATCAATCGCGTCTGCGTCCAGCCGAAGATCCACGGAATCGCCCGCAGACTTTCGATGCCACCGGCACGGCGCTTGGCCGGACGACTGCCCAGCGGCAGACGCCCCAACTCCTGCTCCGGCGTGGACTGGCGGAAATACTCGACGAACTGCGGATTTTCCCGCACCACCGCACGGTAGGCACTGACCCCGTCCGCCGCCAACTCGTCCATCAGATGCCGCCACTCGGGCGTCGGTGGCGGTGGTGGCAACAGCGTTGCTTCGAGCACGGCAGCCAGATACAGATTGAGGTTCTGCTCGGCGATGTCCGGCAGGCCAAATTTGAAACGAATCATTTCCCCCTGCTCGGTGGTGCGAAAGCGCCCCGCCACCGATCCTGGCGGCTGCGAGAGAATCGCCGCGTGGGCCGGACCACCGCCTCGGCCGACAGTGCCGCCGCGACCGTGGAACAGCAGCAGTTCGACTTGCTGTTCCCGACAGATTTCCACCAGACGTTCCTGCGCCCGGTATTGCGCCCAAGCGGCAGCGGTGGTGCCGGCATCCTTCGCCGAGTCGGAGTAGCCGATCATCACTTCCTGCGGGCCCTGCAGGCGCGCGCGATAACCCGGCAGCAGCAACAGACGCTCCATCACCGGGCCGGCGTTGTCGAGGTCTGCGAGGGTTTCGAACAACGGCACGACACGCATTGGTCGCAGCACACCGGCTTCTTTAAGCAGCAGTTGCACCGCCAGCACATCGGATGCAGCCCCGGCCATCGAGATCACGTAGGACCCCAGTGACGCCCCCGGTGCGGCGGCTATTTCCTTACAGGTATTGAGCACTTCCGCCGTATCGGCGGAGGGTTTGAAATGCGCCGGCAGCAATGGACGACGGTTGCTCAGTTCCCGTGTCAGGAAGCCGATGCGCTGCTCTTCGTCCCAGTCTTCGTAGCGCCCCAGGCCCAGATAATCGGTAATTTCGGTCATCGCCGAGCTATGGCGCGACGAGTCCTGACGCACATCGAGGCGCACCAGAAACAGGTCGAAGGTCACTGCGCGGCGCAGGCAATCGAGCAGCGGGCCATCGGCAATCACGCCCATGCCGCATTCGTGCAGCGAGTTGAAACACAACTCCAGCGGATCGAGCAGATCGCGGTTGTTGTGCAGTACGTCGGCGGGGGCCGGGGTCGGCGCGGTCAGCGAGGCCTGCGCCCAGTTGCGGGTGGCGCGCAGGCGTTCGCGCAATTGTTTGAGCACTGCGCGATAAGGTTCGGCGCTGTCGCCGGCCCGGGCTTTCAATGCATCACTGGCCTGCTGCATCGACAACTCGGCCGCCAGATGATCGACATCGCGCAGGTATAGATCGGCGGCCATCCAGCGCGCCAGCAATAACACTTCACGGGTCACGGCCGCAGTGACGTTGGGGTTGCCGTCACGGTCGCCGCCCATCCACGAGGCAAAGCGTATCGGCGCAGCCTCCAGCGGTAGACGCAGGCCCGTCGCTGCATGCAACGCCTTGTCGGCCTTGCGCATATGGTTGGGGATCGCCTGCCACAACGAATGCTCGATCACCGCGAACCCCCACTTGGCCTCGTCCACTGGCGTCGGCCGCGTACGGCGGATTTCTTCGGTGTGCCAGGCTTCGGCGATCAGCCGTTGCAAGGTCGTGTGGATCTGCTCGCGCTCGGCGCTGGTGAGGTCGCGATGATCCTGAGCGGCCAGTTGCGCGGCGATCGCGTCGTACTTCTGAATCAGCGTGCGCCGCGCCACTTCGGTCGGGTGCGCGGTCAGCACCAGTTCGATTTCCAGGCGCGCCAGTTGCCGGGCCAGGGATTCGGCGCTGTGCCCTTCGTTGCGCAGGCGCGCCAGCAGTTCCGGCAGCACACGGGATTCGAATGGCGCCGGCTGCGATTCCTCGCGACGATGGATCAATTGATACTGCTCGGCGATGTTCGCCAGATTGAGGAACTGGTTGAACGCCCGCGCCACCGGGAGCAACTCGTCTTCGCTCAATTGATTGAGGCTGGCGCTAAGCTCGGCGTCCATCGAGCCACGCCGGTCGGCCTTGGCGCCCTTGCGAATCTGCTCGATCTTGTCGAGAAACGCCTCGCCGTACTGGTCTCGAATGGTGTTGCCCAACAACTCGCCGAGCAGGTGAACATCTTCGCGCAAGCGTGCATCAATATCGGTCATCAGCAGTTCTCCAGCGGTAATCCGGGCGGCCTAGAAACGAGTGCATGACCTAGAGAGTGCCGCTCTGCGACGCTTCTTACAAGCAGGCCGACGAAGGGACTTTAAACCTTGTGACCGAAAGCTAGTCTCAACAGTAAGCCGTACAACGGCTTGCCACCGGCCACGCCGGACACTCACCCAGACCTGCCACGAGCAGGTGCGAAATGAGGTCATCATGAAAATCCGTGAGCTCGCCCAGCATTGGGAAGAAACCGCCAAAGGTCGCCTGACCGACACCGGCTACGCGATTCATCTGGACGTTGAGGCCGCTGCGCGTCTGGCAGCGATTACCGAGATGTACCCCAAACGTCATGTCGAAGAACTGCTTGGCGAGCTGATCGGCGCGGCGCTTGAAGAGTTTGAAGCGAGCCTGCCCTATGTGAAGGGTTCGACAGTGGTGGCGACCGATGAGGAAGGTGATCCGCTGTATGAGGATGTCGGGCCTACCCCGCGTTTTCTGGCCCTTTCGCGCCGTCATTTGCATGACCTCTCGGCGACTGCCGGCAAGCAGAAACACTGACACCAGATTGCGTTAAACCTGTGGGAGCTGGCTTGCCAGCGATGGCGTCCGTTCAGTCACCGACGTGTTGAATCTGACGACCCCATCGCTGGCAAGCCAGCTCCCACAGGACCGCATTTTCCCTCAAGAATCATGTTGTTTTCCCCCGCGCGTACCACTCTCCTCCGCCAAAGTTCCCGTCCCAGGGCCTTGTCCATTCGGTCAAAGTTTTTTTTGGCGATAGGCCATCTTTTCTGAACTTTTGAAAAATGCCTCCGGTCGGAACGAGTAACCACGCCTGGAACGAGCGTTTCAAAAACGCGCTTTCATACGACGCTTTAGGCTTCTCGACCAGGATGGATTTTCGGTTTTATCAGGAGTTAAACAATGGAGTTGAAGACCATGAAGACCCAAACCTCGTTCTCTCACCTGCGCGGTCTGAAACTGGCTGCTCTGGCCATCGGCACCAGCTTCGTGCTGGCCGGTTGCGCCGGTAACCCGCCGACCGAGCAGTACGCCGTGACCCAGTCGGCAGTCAACAGCGCCGTGAGCGCCGGTGGTACCGAATTCGCCGCCGTCGAGATGAAGCAGGCGCAGGACAAACTGAAACAAGCTGAAATCGCCATGCACGACAAGAAGTATGACGAAGCCCGCACCCTCTCCGAGCAGGCCGAATGGGACGCTCGCGTAGCGGAACGCAAGGCTCAGGCAGCGAAAGCCGAACAGGCACTGAAGGATTCCCAGAAAGGTGTTCAGGAACTGCGTCAGGAAAGTCAGCGCACCGTGCAGTAAGCGCGCATCCCGAATCGCAAAGCTGAAACTTTTAACGATAGAAAGGACGACAAATTATGCGTAAGCAACTGATGATCCCCGCTCTCCTGGCTGCAAGCGTTGCCCTGGCTGCCTGCTCCACCCCGCCTAACCCGAACCTGGAACAGGCGCGCACCAACTACGCCGGCCTGCAAGCCAACCCACAAGCCAGCAAAGTCGCAGCCCTGGAAACCAAAGACGCCAGCGATTACCTGGACAAGGCCGACAAGGCTTACCTGGACAAGGAAAACGCGGCCAAGGTTGACCAACTGGCCTACCTGACCAACCAGCGTGTGGAAGTGGCCAAGCAGACCATCGCCCTGCGCACCGCTGAAAACAACCTGAAGAACGCCGCAGCCCAGCGTGCCCAGGCGCGTCTGGATGCTCGCGATCAGCAGATCAAACAGCTGCAGGACAGCCTCAACGCCAAGCAGACCGATCGCGGCACCCTGGTGACCTTCGGTGACGTGCTGTTCGCCACCAACAAGGCTGACCTGAAATCCAGCGGTCTGGTGAACATCAATAAACTGGCGCAGTTCCTCCAGGAAAACCCTGATCGCAAAGTGATCGTCGAGGGTTACACCGACAGCACCGGTGCGGCTTCTTACAACCAGTCGCTGTCCGAGCGTCGTGCGACCTCGGTACAAGTCGCGCTGATCAAGATGGGCGTAGATCCTTCGCGCATCGTGGTTCAGGGTTATGGCAAGGAATACCCGGTTGCCGATAACGGCAGCGTTTCCGGTCGTGCGATGAACCGTCGTGTGGAAGTGACTATCTCCAACGACAACCAGCCAGTGATGCCACGTTCGGCGGTCAGCTCGAACTAAGCGTCACGCGGTAACGCAAAAGCCCCGCCTGAGTGATCAGGCGGGGCTTTTTCGTGGGAGCTGAAATTGCGGCCCCTCACCCCAGCCCTCTCCCGAGGGAGAGGGAGCCGAATGGGGAAGGGGTCAGTAGCGGCGTCGACCTGAAAGTACTTCGCCGAATCCATAATCAACGCAATCTTTCAGGTCGGCGTAACTCGCAAGAACAACTCGATCAGTCCCCTCTCCCTCTGGGAGAGGGTCAGGGTGAGGGCTGGTCCTGCAGAATCACTCCTCCAGCTTCTGCGGAGTCTCCTCCCCCATGCAACGCACGGCTTTTTTCTGTGCGTTGATCAACACACCGGTCAAACCTTTCTGCTCGGTATCGAACAATACCAGCACGCCATCAATGCACTGCGCGACTTGCGGCGCCGGGTCCAGCGAGACTTTGTAGTCTTCGCCGGGCACGGTCTTGAGCATGGTGAATTCGTTGAGCAGCAACGCATCCTCAGGCTTGGCGAAGTGCAGGTAGCCGTAGTACCACAGCGCCCCGACGGTGCCGAGGATGCTGCAGATACCGGTGATAATCAGCGGGATGGCGTTACGTTCTTCAGTCATTGCGGACTCTCATCTTCAGAATTCGGAGGTGGCGGGTAATTCGGGATTTCGCCGAGACGGCGCAGGCCATTGAAGTGTTCGGGATCTTCCAGATAGCGCAGCATCACCTGACGCCAGACCGGGTCGCCGAAGGTCTGCACGTGGCCGCCACGGGTCAGCTGCAGCACCCTCGGAGGCGGTGCCGCCTGATACAGACGGATACCATTGGCAAGCGGTACCAGCGGGTCGTCGATGCTGTGAAAGATCAGTTTTGGCACGCCATTGAGCTGCGGCATCGAATTGATTGCACTGTCGCCGTCCGGCACCAGCCACGACAGCGGCACCTGGAACGGCCAGGTCAGCCACGAGGTACTGAGGGCGTACTGGCCAACGCTGCGATAGCTGGCGGGTACACCGTCGAGGACGAAGGCCTTGAGTTGTTTCTGCCGCTCCGGGTGCTGCACCAGCCAATGCACGGCCATCGAACCACCGAGACTTTGCCCCAGCAGAATCAGCGGTTTGCCTTTGACCTCTGGCGCCTGGTCGAGCCAGGCGAATGCGGCGTCGATGTCCTGATAGATCGCCGGCAGGCTCGGCTCGCCCTCGGACAAACCGTAACCGCGATAGTCCACCAGCAACACTTGATAGCCGTTTTTCGGCAACCACCAACTGCCACCCAGGTGCATCGGCAAATTGCCGCCATTGCCGTGCAGGTGCAGGACTGTGCCTTTGACCTCGACACCGGGTTTGGCCGGCAGCCACCAGGCATTCAGCTTGAGGCCGTCGGCGGTGGTCAGGGTAACGGTGCGGTATTCGAGCTTGGCTTTTTCCGGGGTAAAGATCTGGCCGGGCTCGGGGTAGAACAACAGCGAACTGCAACCGCCGAGGGTCAGGAGCAGGCAAAAGATGCCGAGGATTCTCATCCGGTGAAACCTCGCAACAGAAGTTGGCAATACGATCCAGAGAAAAACAAATAACCCTGTGGGAGCTGGCAAGCCAGCTCCCACAGGATTTGCATGCTGGCTCAGAGGATATTGGAGTAATCCGCCTCGATCCGGTCCAGGCTCAAGTGATTGAGGAAGTTGGAGAAACACATCCACGCCGACAACGCGTTCAGATCGCGGAACTGCTCCGGCAGATACTTCGGCGGCACCACCAGTCCTTCATCCACCAGCTGACGCAGGGTACGCATGTCCTCCAGCGTGGTCTTGCCGCAGAACAACAGCGGAATCTGCTCGAGCTTGCCTTTACGCACGGCCAACTGAATGTAGTTGTAAACCATGATAAAGCCCTTGAGGTAGGACAAGTCTTTGGTAAATGGCAGACCAGTCGGTGTCGAGCCACGGAAAACGCGACTGGCGTTGCCGTAACTTTCTGCCATTTCAAAGCCCTGCTCGCGGAAGAACTCGAACACCTGCAGGAAGTCCGCGCCCTCCTCGACCATATGAATGGCGCGGGTGCGGTTGGTCAGTTTGCGCAGGCGACTCGGGTAGGAGGCGAACGTGATGATCTCCATCAAAATCGCCAGGCCTTCCTGGGTCACCGTCGACGACGGTGGGCCTTTGGACAGGAAAGTGCAGATCGGCTGGTTCAAGCCATTGAGCGTGGTGCCGACGTGCACCAGGCCTTCGTGGACTTCCAGTGCGCGTACATCGCGGTCGTTGAACAGCGCGTCGGTGCGGATCTTGATGTAGTCGGCGCCTGCCGCCGCGTCAGCCACGATGCCGTCGGACTCGAACACGCGGATGGTTTCCTCGGCCTCGCCGAACACCTTGTTCAAACGGGTTTGCAGCAGGTGCACGGCATCCTTGGCGGTGAGGATCTTCGGCTCGTCCTTCAGGTCGCCACGGCCATCAATGTTGTTCAGGTAGTCGGACATCATCAGGCCGAGGTCGGCCAGGGTCGGGTCGCCGGCGTGAAACGCATCGGAGGCGGCGCCGTAGAGTTCCTGGGAGATCAGGCCGAAATCCTCGGTGCCGCGCGCTTCGAGCATGCGCACGACCATGCGGTATTCCTTGCACATACGGCGCATGATCTGCCCGACCGGGTTGAACTGACCGAGCTGACGGGTGATGTCACGCTCGATGTTCTGGAACTCCAGCTTGACCTTGCTCGAATCGAAGGACAGCGGTCGATTGAGGTAGTAGTCGCGATCCACCGCCGGCATTTCCTTGCCCTTGGCCTTGAGAAAGCCCTTGCGGATGTTTTCGTCCCACTTCACCGCATCGAGGACGCGGATCGGTGTCTGCGCCAGCACAATGCGATCGGACAGCGTGCGTATCGTCTGCTGGTAATCGTCCACCCGAAACTCCTGTAGAAAACTGAATTATTTGGCGCGGGCCTGACGCTGATAGCGCGCGGCTTCGACGAACACATCGGAATTGGCCGGATCGTCGAGGTAAGCAAAGACCTTGTCCAGGTTGCTGTCGACCTGCACGCCGTCGCCATCGTCGGTCTGGAAGGCCTGACCGTCGAGGGCTTTCTGTTTGATCGCTTGATTGATCTGTTCGAGATCGAGGTTGTAGATCACCAGTTCGTGTTTATCGGTGAGCTCGAAACCGGCGATGGTGTAATGGCCGCCGTACTGCGCCGGGACTTTCGCCGACAGATACCAGCGGCTGCCGTGGCGCGAAACGATGAACGGATAGGCTTCGCGTTCGCGGGGCTTGGCCTTGAAGTACGTGACAGCCTGATAGCAGTCGTTGCCCAGGCGCGTCAGTTCAAGGTTCATCGGTTCGCCCCAGGCATTGGTGCTCGACCATTTGCCGAGCAGGCCCTTGGGCGCCGGGTCACTGGCGGTCAGCGGCTCCTTGAAGGTCACCAGACAGCCACTGAGCAGCAGGAACGACAAGGCGATCAGCACGCCACGCCAGGCTTTCATTCAATACTCCCTATGAACATTCGCCACCCTCGAATACACCACTGAACCTGTGAGAGCGAGCTTGCTCGCGAAAGCGGTGTTACTGCCAACATTAATGTTGAATGTCAGTCCGTCTTCGCGAGCAAGCTCGCTCCCACAGGGTCAGGTGTTTCCCCCAGAGGGTCAGACCGACGCGAGCACCAGGTGCATGTAGCGCGTCAGAATGCCGAGCATGTCCTGTTCGGCCAAAGGCTCGGCGTCGTTGAGCAGGCCCTGATATTCCATCCGTCCGATAATCGCCGTCAACACCTTGGCATCCTGCTGCGGTTCGCGCGAGCCCAGCACCTGGAACAACTGGCAGGTGCCCTGCAGCAAAATCTGCTGATGCGAACGCACCAGATCCGCCAGACGCGGGTTGAGCAGCGCCTCTTGGCGGAAGGCCTGCTCGGCCATCAGATGCTCGCGACGGTTGAGCAGTTGCCGGTGCACGTAGTCGGCCATCAGCCGCGCAATATTATCGGCCAGTTGCGAGCGTGACTCGGGACTGCCGTCACCGCTGACCACCATCTCGCGCAGCAGGCCTTCGTTGTTGATCCACAGCTTGGCCATGTACGCCGCACTGCGCTCGACATACTGGGCGAAGGTATCGGTGAGCAGGTCGTCGATATCCTTGAAGTAATAAGTGGTGGCCGACAGCGGCACACCAGCCTCGGCCGCCACCGCGCGATGGCGCACAGCCCGCACGCCGTCACGCACGACAATGCGCATCGCCGCGTCGAGAATGTCCTGGCGACGCTGCTCGCTGCCCTGTCGGCTGGCCTTGCGGCCCTGGTACTGAACACTTTCAGCGACCGCAGTGGCGATACCCGCTGCACCTTCTTGAGCAATTGCAACCATCACGACTGGACTTCCTCTGCTATTTCAAAAGTAACCAACTGATACATTTGTACCAGACAGGCAATAAAAAGCCGCCTGTTTTAGGCGGCTTTTCAACTGAAACGTTTACGCTTGCGGTCGCATGTGCGGGAACAGGATCACATCGCGGATCGACGGCGAGTTGGTCAGCAACATCACCAGACGGTCGATGCCGATGCCTTCACCGGCCGTTGGCGGCATGCCGTACTCCAGCGCACGCACGAAATCGGCGTCGTAGTGCATGGCTTCGTCGTCGCCGGCGTCCTTGTCGGCCACCTGCGCCATGAAGCGCTCGGCCTGATCTTCCGCGTCGTTCAACTCGGAGTAGGCGTTGGCGATTTCACGGCCGCCGATGAACAGTTCGAAACGGTCGGTGACGTTCGGGTTCTCGTCGTTACGACGGGCCAGCGGCGACACTTCGAACGGGTACTGAGTGATGAAGTGCGGCTGCTCCAGCTTGTGCTCGACCAGCTCTTCGAAAATCATCACCTGCAGCTTGCCCAGACCTTCGAAGCCCAGCACCTTGGCGCCGGCTTTCTTGGCGATGGCGCGCGCCTTGTCGATGTCGTTCAGATCATCGGCGGTCAGCTCAGGGTTGTACTTGAGGATCGAGTCGAACACCGACAGACGGGCGAACGGCTCGCCGAAGTGGAACACCTTGTCGCCGTACGGCACATCGGTGCTGCCCAGCACCAGCTGCGCCAGTTCACGGAACAGTTCTTCGGTCAGGTCCATGTTGTCTTCGTAGTCGGCGTAAGCCTGGTAGAACTCCAACATGGTGAATTCAGGGTTGTGACGCGTCGAAACGCCTTCGTTACGGAAGTTGCGGTTGATCTCGAACACTTTCTCGAAACCGCCAACCACCAGACGCTTGAGGTACAGCTCAGGCGCGATACGCAGGAACATTTCCATGTCCAGTGCGTTGTGGTGGGTTTCGAACGGCTTGGCCGCAGCGCCGCCCGGAATGGTCTGCAGCATCGGCGTTTCGACTTCGAGGAAGTCGCGCTTCATCAGGAAGCTGCGGATGTGCGCGATCACTTGCGAACGCACGCGGAACGTCTGGCGCACGTCTTCGTTGACGATCAGGTCAACGTAACGCTGACGGTAGCGCTGTTCGGTGTCGGTCAGGCCATGGTGCTTGTCCGGCAGCGGGCGCAGCGACTTGGTCAGCAGGCGCACGTTGGTCATTTCCACGTACAGGTCGCCCTTGCCGGAACGCGCCAGGGTGCCTTCGGCGGCAATGATGTCGCCCATGTCCCAGGTTTTCACGGCGGCCAGGGTGTCTTCGGACAGGGTCTTACGGTTGACGTAGACCTGGATGCGACCGGTCATGTCCTGGATCACCATGAACGAGCCACGGTTGAGCATGATGCGACCGGCAACCTTGACCGGAATTGCAGCCTCGGCCAGCTCTTCCTTGGTCTTGTCCGCGTACTTCTTCTGCAGATCTTCGCAGTAGTTTTCGCGGCGGAAGTCGTTCGGGAAGGCATTGCCCTTGGCGCGCTCGGCAGCCAGCTTTTCCTTGCGCAGGGCGATCAGGGAGTTTTCTTCCTGTTGCAGGGCTTGCGGGTCGAGTTGTTGGTCGCTCATGTCTTTAGATATTCCATCAGGTTCGTTGCCCCCGGGCCTGGCGGCCCGGAGATCGCCAGCTGGGCTGGCTCCTACAGGGATCGGGTTGAATCAGCCGATGCTGTATTGCGTCTTTTACAGCCCTGATTTCAGGCTGGCTTCCAGGTATTCGTCGATGTCGCCGTCGAGCACCTTGTCACAGTCGCTGCGTTCGATGTTGGTGCGCAGGTCCTTGATCCGCGACGCGTCAAGCACGTAGGAGCGGATCTGGTGACCCCAGCCGATGTCGGACTTGGTGTCTTCCAGGGCCTGGGATGCGGCGTTGCGCTTCTGCATTTCCTGCTCGTACAACTTGGCCCGCAGCATTTTCATGGCGGTGTCCTTGTTGGCGTGCTGGGAACGTTCGTTCTGGCAGCTGACCACGGTGTTGGTCGGTACGTGGGTGATACGTACCGCCGAGTCGGTGGTGTTTACGTGCTGACCACCGGCACCGGAGGAACGATAGGTGTCGATCCGCAGGTCTGCCGGGTTGATCTCGATTTCCACCTTGTCGTCGATCTCTGGCGAGACGAACACTGCGGAGAACGAGGTGTGGCGGCGGTTGCCGGAGTCGAACGGGCTCTTGCGCACCAGACGGTGGACGCCGATCTCGGTACGCAGCCAGCCAAAGGCGTATTCGCCTTTGATGTGCACGGTCGCACCTTTGATACCGGCGACTTCACCGGCCGACAGTTCCATGATGGTCGCGTCGAAACCGCGTTTGTCAGCCCAGCGCAGGTACATGCGCAGCAGGATGTTGGCCCAGTCCTGGGCTTCGGTGCCGCCGGAACCGGCCTGGATGTCCAGGTAGGCGTTGTTCGGGTCCATCTCGTGGCTGAACATGCGGCGGAATTCCAGCTTGGCCAGATTTTCCTCGAGACGGGCCAGTTCGGCGACGACATCGCCCACTGCACCTTCGTCGTTTTCTTCGACAGCCATGTCCAGCAGGTCGCGGCAATCGGCCAGACCGCCGTTCAGTTCATCGAGGGTGTCGACGATCTGCGCCAGCGCGGCGCGCTCGCGGCCCAGTTCCTGGGCGTATTCAGGTTTGTTCCAGACACTCGGATCTTCAAGCTCGCGATTGACCTCGGTCAGACGCTCATGCTTTTGATCGTAGTCAAAGATACCCCCGAATAGTTTCGGAGCGCTCGGACAGGTCCTTGATGGTGTTCAGGATCGGGTTGATTTCCATGACGGGCAGCACTCGTTGGCGAACTTTTGAAAGCCGGCGAGTATAACGTAATCACGCTGTCACGGCAGCCCGTCTGGCGGGTGTGGGGGGTGAATGGCTTGAGGTTTCTGTCTGAGTGGAGATTGCCAACCCTCACCCTAGCCCTCTCCCAGAGGGAGAGGGAACCGATTGGGGGATGTTCAGGAGTTACGCCGACTTGAAATGGCTTTGCCGAATCCGTAATCGCCAAGCTTGAAGATCCATAATCGACTCGGTCGATCAGGTCGATGAACAGCGCCAGACACCTCGGCCTACCCCCTCTCCCTCAGGGAGAGGGAACCGATTGGGGGATATTGGGGAGGTACGCCGACCTGAAATGGCGTTACCGAATCCGTAATCGCCACGCGTACAGATCCATAATCGCCGAGGTCTTCCTGGTTGATGCAGGGCCAAGGACACCTCGGTCGGCCCCCTCTCCCTCCGGGAGAGGGCTGGGGTGAGGGTCAGCCGTTACTCGATCCCGACCTGATTACGCCCACTGTTCTTCGCCAGATACAACCCACGATCTGCCGCCGAAATCAGCAACCGGCAATCGCTCCCCGCCTGCGGCACCATCGTCGCCAAACCAATACTGATCGTCAGGCTCGCCCCTTCCGCCGGAGTGTTGTGCGGAATCTTCAGTGCCGCCACGGTCTGGCGCAGTTTCTCCGCCACCAGCCGAGCGCCGCCCGGCGAGGTGTTCGGCAGCACCAGCGCGAACTCCTCACCGCCATAACGCGCCGGCAGGTCCGACGGCCGGGCGCTGGCGTCGCGGATCGCCGTGGCGACCTTGCGCAAGGCCTCGTCACCCTCGACATGGCCGAAGGTGTCGTTGTAGGACTTGAAGTAATCGACATCAATCATCAGCAACGACAGCTGACTCTGATCACGCAGCGAACGGCGCCATTCCAGCTCCAGGTACTCGTCGAAATGCCGGCGGTTGGACAGCCCGGTCAAGCCATCGGAGTTCATCAGCCGCTGCAGCACCAGGTTGGTGTCGAGCAACTGTTGCTGGCTGACACGCAACGCACGGTAGGCCGCATCCCGTTGCAACAGGGTCATGTAGGAGCGCGAGTGATATCGGATGCGCGCCACCAGTTCGATGGTGTCCGGCAGCTTCACCAGATAATCGTTGGCGCCGGCGGAAAACGCCGCGCTCTTGATCAGCGGGTCTTCCTTGGTCGACAGGACGATGATCGGAATGTCCTTGGTCGCCGGGTGATTGCGGTATTCGCGCACCAGGCTCAGGCCATCGAGGCCGGGCATCACCAGATCCTGCAGGATCACCGTCGGTTTGATCCGCACGGCCTGGGCAATGGCCTGATGCGGGTCGGAACAGAAGTGGAAGTCGATGTTCTCTTCGTTCGACAGCCCACGGCGCACGGCCTCGCCGATCATCGCCTGATCGTCCACCAACAACACCATGGCGGCGTTTTCGTCGGTTTTAATGTCGTCGATCTGTAAGTCACTCATGGGCGGTCACCTGTGTACTGCGGGAGCCAGGATTGCGGATAAATCTGTTCATGTGGGGAAAATCTCCAGCAATCGTGGCGCTATCTTTTCCAGTGGACGGATTTCCACAGCGGCATCAATAGCCGCAGCGGCCTTGGGCATGCCGTACACCGCACTGCTTTGCTGGTCCTGCGCAATGGTCAAATAACCCTGCTGGCGCATGAGCTTAAGCCCTTGCGCCCCGTCGCGTCCCATCCCGGTCAATAAAACCCCGACGGCGTCGCCGTTCCAGTAACTGGCGACGCTCTCGAAAAACACGTCGATCGACGGCCGATAAATCTCGTTGACCGGTTCGGCGGTGTAGGCCAGCGTACCGTTTTTCAATAAGCGAATATGGTGATTGGTGCCGGCCAGCAGGACCGCGCCGGCCTGCGGCGGCTCGCCTTCGCGGGCCAGGCGCACGTCGAGGCCGCTGGCGCTGGCCAGCCATTCGGCCATGCCGGCAGCGAACACCTGGTCCACGTGCTGGACCAGCACGATGGCCGCAGAGAAATCGCGCGGCAGGCCCTTGAGCAGCACCTCGAGCGCCGCCGGCCCGCCCGCCGACGAACCGATCGCCACCAGCCGCTGGCGCGAAGCCGAACTGCGCGGGGGCGCCGGCGCCGGACGCGAGCGCGGGGTTTTCTCGCCGATCAGCCAGCCGATATTGAGGATTTTGCGCAACAGCGGCGCGGCGGCTTCCTGGGCATTGCCGGCACCGAGGGCCGGGGTATCGACCACATCCAGCGCGCCGTAGCCCATGGCTTCGAAAACCCGGTGCACATTCTGCTGGCGGTCGACCGTGACAATCACGATGGCGCACGGGGTTTCCGCCATGATCCGCCGAGTGGCTTCGACGCCATCCATGATCGGCATGATCAGGTCCATCAGGATCAGGTCCGGAGTGTTTTGCGCGCACAGTTGCACCGCCTCGGCACCGTTTCTGGCGACCCAGACCACCTGATGTGCCGGCTCGAAGGCCAGCGCCCGGCGCAGCGCTTCCACCGCCATCGGCATGTCGTTGACGATTGCGATCTTCATGCCCGCGCGCCTCCGATCAGCTCGACCACTGCATCGAGCAGAGCGTCGTCATGAAAACTGGCTTTGGCTAAATAATAGTCCGCCCCGGCGTCCAGTCCACGGCGTCGGTCTTCTTCACGATCCTTGTACGACACCACCATCACCGGCAGCGATTGCAGGCGGTTGTCGCGGCGCAACAGGGTGACCAGTTCAATGCCGTCCATGCGTGGCATGTCGATATCGGTGATCAGCAAATCGAAGTCCTCCGAACGCAGCGCGTTCCAGCCGTCCATACCGTCCACCGCGACGGCCACGTCGTAGCCGCGATTGAGCAGCAGTTTGCGTTGCAGTTCGCGCACGGTCAGCGAGTCGTCCACCACCAGCACCCGCTTGCGCGCAGCTTCCGCCGCCTGATTGCCGTGGCGGGCAATGCGTTCCAGGCGTCCGGTGTTGAGCAGCTTGTCCACCGAGCGCAGCATGTCCTCGACATCGACGATCAACACCACCGAACCGTCGTCGAGCAAGGCCCCGGCGGAGATGTCCTGGACTTTTCCCAGACGCTCGTCGAGGGGCAACACCACCAGGGTGCGTTCGCCAATGAAGCGTTCGACCGCGACGCCGTAAATCGCATCGCGCTCTCGGATCACCACGACTTTAAGGGTTTCGCCGCTGTTCTGGCTGGCCGGGCGGTTAAGCAATTGACTGGCGGCGACCAGCCCGACGTGCCGACCTTCGTGCCAGAAATGCTGACGCCCTTCGACCTGCACAATGTCGTCCGGCGCCAGATCGCACATGCGTTCAATGTGCGCCAGTGGAAAGGCGTACGCTTCGTCGCCGACTTCCACCACCAGGCTGCGCACCACCGACAGCGTCAGCGGCACTTCCAGATGAAAGCGACTGCCCTCGCCCGCCGTTTGCTCCAGCACCACCGCTCCGCGTAACTGGCGGACCATGTGCTGCACCGCGTCGAGGCCGACGCCCCGCCCGGAGACTTCGGTGACCGTGTCGCGCAGGCTGAAACCGGGCAGGAACAGGAAGGTCAGCAACTCTTCTTCACTCAACTGCGCCGCAGTTTCTGCTGGCGACAACTGCCGTTCGACGATGCTGCGGCGAACCTTTTCCAGATCGACGCCATTGCCGTCATCGCTCAATTCCAGCACCAGCAGACCGGCCTGATGGGAAGCGCGCAGGCGGATCAGGCCTTCTTCGGGTTTACCCTTGAGCAGGCGCTGCTCCGGGGTTTCGATGCCGTGATCGACTGCGTTGCGCAGCAAATGGGTCAGCGGCGCTTCGAGTTTTTCCAACACATCGCGGTCGACCTGGGTTTTCTCGCCCTCGATTTCCAGCCGCACCTGTTTGCCGAGGCTGCGCCCCAGGTCGCGGACCATGCGCACCTGACCGGTGAGCACGTCGGCAAACGGCCGCATGCGGCAGGCCAGCGCGGTGTCGTAGAGCACCTGCGCACGCTGACTGGCTTGCCAGGCGAACTCGTCGAGTTCGGCGTTTTTCTCGCTCAGCAGTTGCTGGGATTCGGCGAGCAGGCGCCGCGCATCTTCCAGGGCTTCCAGCGCTTCAAGACTCAGCGCGTGTTCCTTTAAATGCACGTTGAGGTTTTCCAGCGCGCGCAGACCATTGTTCTGCATGCGCTTGAGGCGTTGCATGATCGCCAGATGCGGTTTGAGGCGCTGGGTTTCCACCAGGGATTTGCTCGACAGATCGAGCAGGCTGTTCAGGCGCTCGGCGGTGACCCGCAGTACCCGCTCGCCGCCTTCGGTGGTGCGCTTGTTCTTGCGCGGCGCGGGTTCAGCGGGCTCGAACGGAACCTCGGGAGCGGGCGCAGGCACCGGCGGCGCTTCACGTTGCAACTCGGCCATCGGCGCAGCGGCAAACGTTGCCGGTGCAGCCGAGGGGTCGGCGAGGCTCGCCATCAGCGCCACGTAGGTTTCGATATCGGTGGGTTGCGGAGCATTGGCCGGGGTGGCAATACGCATCAGCAGATCGGTGCCCTGCAACAGCGCGTCGATGTGCTCCGGGCGCAGCAGCAAGCGCCCTTCTTGCGCGCTGACCAGGCAATCTTCCATCACATGCGCGACGCTGACACCGCTGTCGATGCCGACAATCCGCGCCGCCCCTTTCAGCGAGTGCGCCGCACGCATGCACGATTCGAGTTGATCGGCCTGGGTCGGGTTGCGTTCCAGCGCCAGCAGCCCGGCACTGAGGACCTGGGTCTGGGCTTCGGCTTCGAGGCTGAACAGCTCCAGCAAGGAAGCGTCGCGCATTTGCTCGGGGGTCATGTGAGGCTCCGGGTCACGGCGGACAGCAGCTGTTCTTCATCCAGCCAACGCAGGCTGCGCCCGCGAAATTGCAGCACGCCGCGGGTGTATCTGGCATTGGCTTGCGCAGCGGATTGCGAAGCGGCGTCGAGGATCCGCTCATCAATGGCATGAATGCCGTCGACCTCGTCCACCGGCACCACCACGGGCCCGCCGTGGGCGGCGATGATCAGCATGCGCGGCATGATCCGCGCGCCATTGGCCGGTGCGGCGTTGCCATCCAGATCGAGCAGTTCGACCAGCGACAGACACGCCACCAGCGCGCCGCGCACGTTGGCCACACCCAGCAAGGCCCGCGAACGCTGATGCGGCAACGAGTGAATCGCCTGCAACGGCGCGACCTCCACCAGACTGCGAGTCGCCAGGCCCAACCATTCTTCGCCGATACGGAACATCAGCAACGAACGGGTTTTCAGTTCGGCCTCGACGGTGGTCGCCACTGGGTCGCGTTCGTCCTGCTGCAACGCATAACGGTCGAGCAGGCGCGTGGCGGCAGCGGAATACACCGAACAATTGCGGCAGTGAATGTGTTCGGCCAGCAGCGGGCAGGACTTGTCGCCGTGGATACCGATGCGGTTCCAGCAATCGTCGATGGCCCGGGCGTCTTCGTGGGTGACGTTCAAGGTGTCGGACGGGATCATCGTTTACGCTCACTGTCGGCGGTGCGGCCGCTGCGCGCGGCGCGCTCCTGCAATCGTCTGGCACCGGCGCTGTCGCCCTGGGCCTGGAGCAACGCGGCCAGGTGCATCAACGCTTCAGGGTGTTGCGGTTCGAGGTACAAGGCCTTGCGGTAATAACTCTGGGCTTCGAGTGCAGAGCCGGCAACATCGCTGAGCAGGCCGAGCCAATAGAACACCTGCGCCACCGGTTCGTGACTGCGCAGGAACTGCTCGCATGCCGCACGGGCTTCGGCACTCTTGCCTTCGTTGGCCAGCGCAGCGATGTTGGCGAGCAAGGTCGCCGCGTCCGGGTTGGCGCTTTTGCTGCTGACGGGCAACGGTGCAACGCTGGCAAACGGACGCGGGCGCACTGGCAGTGGTGCCGGACTGCGCAAAGGTTGACGCACGGGTAATGGCGTCGGGGTCGGCAATGACAGCGGTTCCGGTGCCGGATCATTGTGTCGACTGAAGGCAAACGACTGCGGAATGCCGATCGAGCGCATGCCCAGGCGCCCGAGCAGACTGCCTTCGGCCGGGCCGATGAACAGCACGCCATCGACGTGAGTCAGACGCTTGAGCACGGCGAAAACCTGCTGCTGGGTCGGCTGATCGAAATAGATCAGCAGGTTGCGGCAGAACACAAAGTCGAACGGTGGTTCGCTGGCCAGCAGTGTCGGATCCAGCACATTGCCCGCCTGCAGGCGCACCTGTTCGCGCACGGCATCGCTGACCCGATGGCCGTCCTGCTCGGCCGTGAAATGACGCTCGCGAAAGTCCAGATCCTGACCACGAAACGAGTTCTTGCCGTACAGCGCGCGCCGCGCCTTGTCCACCGACAGCGGGCTGACATCCATGCCGTCGACCTTGAACTGATGGGGTTTGAGGCCGGCATCGAGCAAGGCCATGGCGATCGAATAGGGCTCCTCGCCGGTCGAGCACGGCAGGCTGAGGATGCGCAGCGCGCGCATGTTGTTCAATTCGTCCAGACGCTTGCGCGCCAGCTTGCCGAGTGTGGCGAAGGATTCCGGATAGCGGAAAAACCAGGTTTCGGGGACGATCACCGCCTCGATCAATGCCTGCTGTTCGTCACGCGAACCTTGCAGCAGTTGCCAGTATTCATCGCTGTGCGCCGCTTGCGAGAGCGTGGTGCGCTGGCGCACCGCGCGCTCGATGATCGCCGGCCCGACCGAGGTGACATCCAGACCGATGCGTTCCTTGAGAAAATCGAAAAACCGCTGGTCGCTGCTCATGACTGCGCCTCAAGCGGCGCCGGAAACAGCAGGCTACGCACCGCGTCATCCAGCAAGTCGTTGACCCGCACCCACTGCACCAGCCCCTGGGCATCTTCGCGCACCGGGCCGAGGTACGGCGCCTGACGATTGTCCAGGCCATACGGCTGAAAATCTTCAGGGTTGCAGCGCAGCGTGTCGGTCGCCTGCTCAAGGATCAGCCCCAGCCAGCGCGGCGGTTGCAGTGCATCCGGGCGGTAATGCACCAGCACCAGCCGCGTACTGGTGCGCGCCTCGGCGGGATGGCCGAAGGTCAGTGCACTGAGGTCGATCGCCGGCACCACCGCACCCCGATAGGCAAACACCCCGGCAACCCAGTTCGGCGCCTGGGCAATCGGCTTCAACGGCAGGCGCGGCAGCACTTCCGCCACCTCGGTGGCGCGCAAGGCGTAGCGTTCGTTGCCGATCCGAAACAGCAGGAACAAAGCCTGTTTCGCCACCGGCGCAGCGCCGCGTTTGGCGGTGATTTCGCTCATCAGACTTTGAATCGCGAAACGCCGCTGCGCAGCCCGACGGCCACCTGGCTCAGTTCGTCGATGGCGAAACTGGCCTGACGCAGCGATTCAACGGTCTGGCTGCTGGCGTCGCCCAACTGCACCAGCGCGTGGTTGATCTGTTCGGCCCCGGTAGCCTGGGCCTGCATGCCCTCGTTGACCATCAATACGCGCGGTGCCAGTGCCTGCACTTGATGGATGATCTGCGACAGTTGTTCGCCGACCTGCTGCACTTCGGCCATGCCGCGGCGCACTTCCTCGGAGAACTTGTCCATGCCCATCACCCCGGCGGACACCGCCGACTGGATCTCGCGGACCATTTGCTCGATGTCGTAGGTGGCGACGGCGGTCTGATCCGCCAGACGCCGCACTTCGGTGGCGACCACGGCGAAACCGCGACCGTATTCGCCAGCCTTCTCCGCCTCGATCGCCGCGTTGAGCGACAACAGGTTGGTCTGGTCGGCAACTTTGACGATGGTCACCACCACCTGATTGATGTTGCCGGCCTTCTCATTGAGGATCGCCAGTTTGGCGTTGACCAGATCGGCCGCGCCCATCACCGAGTGCATGGTGTCTTCCATGCGCGCCAGACCTTGCTGGCCGGAACCGGCAAGCACCGAGGCCTGATCGGCAGCGGTGGACACTTCGGTCATGGTGCGCACCAGGTCCCGCGAGGTGGCGGCGATCTCACGGGAGGTCGCGCCGATTTCGGTGGTGGTGGCCGCGGTTTCGGTGGCGGTGGCCTGCTGTTGCTTGGAGGTGGCGGCAATCTCGGTCACCGAGGTGGTCACCTGCACCGATGAACGCTGGGCCTGAGACACCAGCGCGGTCAGCTCGGTCATCATGTCGTTGAAGCCGGTTTCCACTGCGCCGAATTCGTCCTTGCGCTCAAGGTTGAGGCGGCTGCTCAAGTCGCCGGTGCGCATGATGTCCAGGATCTGCACAATGCGGTTCATCGGGGCCATGATCGCGCGCATCAGCAGCAGGCCACAGGCACCGGCTGCCAGGACGGCTACCAGCAGCGAGACAAACATACTGACCTTGGCCGCGGCCACCGCTTCATCAATGTTGGCCATGGCCTGATCAGCGACTTTCTTGTTCTCACCAATGATGTCATTGAGTTTCATGCGGCCGGTGTACCACGCGGGGGTCAGCTTCTCGCTGAACAGCTTGACCGCCTCGACTTCCAGATTGCGTTTGTGCAAATCGAGCACCTGATCCTGGATCTGCATGTAAGCATCGTGATCTTTTTCGAATGCCGCGAACTCGATACGGTCCTCGTCGGTGGTGATGGTGCTGCGATAGCTGGCCATCTGCTCTTGCAGGCGATTCTCGAACGCCTTGTAGTCGGCCACGTCTTCGCTACTGATGCCCTGCCCTTCCTTAAGGCCCAGCAGTTCCTGAGTCTGCAGGTAACTGTCGACCCACGCACCGCGAATCATCGAGCTGTAATAGACGCCAGGAATCGCATCGTCACGTACGCTGCTTTCACTGGCCTCAATCTTCAGCAAGCGTGAATACGAGACGACGACCATCAGCAGCATGATGGCGATAATCACCGCAAAGCTCGCCAAAATGCGTTGGCGCAACGTCCAGTTCTTCACAGTGATTCCTCGTGCCTAAGTCGAAATGCGGGGAGTATAGCCGAGGGCGGTGTTTCATTTATAAGACGCTTTTCAACCCTCGGGCCCCACCGACAGGGTTTGGCGGGAGGCTCTGGAATGGGACTGTCCGCCAATCCGGGGTTGGCGTGCCAGTGGGGTAATGGCAAAAAGGGACGACGGATCGGCCATAGCGGGTGTTGCGCGGCCGAAAACGTAATCGCATGTTGAGGCTGTAAACAAAAACCGAGGCCCACTTTTACCGGGAATTGCAGTTTGTCTCAGGCCTGCGCTCTTTGCCTGAAGCTTCCCTGCAATCTCGCATTGATCGCTCTTGCCATGCCGATACTTGGCCTTTCCAGCAAGGCATAACTGAAACTGGCCAGCACCAGCGTCGCTACCAGGTAGCTCAGAAAAACCCCCACATTGAATTGGGCTCGCATGTCTGTCGCGTACGCCGCCCACTCCAGAAAAAATGGGTGTATCAGGTACACCGAATAACTGATCGCCCCGATAAAGGCGAGTATCCGGTTTTCCAACTTCAATACCGTGGTAGTTAACATAAAGAACAGCAGCGCAGCCCAATAACTGCCGATAAAATTCCAGGCACTTTCTCGCAGCCCTTGATCAACATCGTAGGCCAACAGTGCAATGATCGGAAAGGCGATAACGAACACAGCAATCCAGATGAAACTGTAGCGTTTTGCCTTGGGATCCCGATCAATCTGAAAGTTACGCCACAATCCCCCAAACAACATCAACGACAGCGATGACAAGATTCCGACGGGGGCCGGGAGCGCATAATAATAGCGACCTGCTGCCCCCGCCAGCGAGAGCATCAGCAACGCTATCGCCAACCAGAAGCGTGCTTTGAGATGCCCCAGCAACCCGACCAGGCTCAGTGCAATACACAGTCCATAAAAGACCAACTCGACAAATAAAGTCCAATACACGCCGAACAAGTTGGAGTATCCGATCATCGTTTGAAGCATGGTGACATTCGCCAGCACTCTCGCCCGATCAAGTTCGCCCGAAACAAAAAAAGCAATGGCAACACAGGCCAGCACTATTGAAAGCCAATAGGCAGGGTACAGCCTGAAAAATCTTGAAAGTATGAAACGCCTGGTTTTGCCCGGACCGTCCTTGAAACTGAACGGGATCACGAAACCACTGACCATGAAAAAAACCACCACGCCGAACTGACCGGGACGGGAGTAATCGAAAATCGCCCAATTGAACAGCGGTGTTCTTTCAATATAGTGAGAAATGACCACCGCCAATGCTGCCAGAGCTCTGACAGAATCGAGGTAAGTCAAACGATGGGTGCTGACCATTTTGCTTGAAGATTCCTTCTTCAGTGGATGTTGCTCCGTTGAGCGAGTTTCCCGAACTTGTATTCGGAAGAACCCCAAAAAAGCGACGGACGTTTATCCGAGGACTCACTTCATGGCCTCGGTTTTCTGGTTTCTGGTTTTTAGTGCAAGACGCCAACGGATGCCTGGGGTCAATCCTGCGATGAGGATCACAAAGGCTGAGCCAACAAGCCCCCGTTCGCGAAGGTCAATGACTGGTCGGCATTGACCTCAACGCGATGAAACCTGAAAGGTTACTGGGTCGCTTGTCGCACCTGCTTTTCAAGCTCGGTTTTCAACCCCGGTTCAAGTTTGAGTTGGCGCGCCAATTCATCGAGATAGGATTTCTCCATGAAGTTTTCCTCGTCCACCAGCATCACGCTGGCGATGTACATTTCAGCGGCCATTTCCGGCGTGCTGGCAGCGCGAGCGACATCCGTCGGGTCGAGGGGTTTGTTGAGCTCGGCGTGCAGCCAGTGCTGCAGTTCCTGGTCGTTGTCGAGCTTGGTGAATTCACCTTCGATCAGTTGACGTTCACGATCGTCGATGTGGCCGTCGGCCTTGGCGGCGGCGACCAGGGCTTTGAGGATGGCCTGACTGTGTTGCTCGGCTTGCGCCGCAGGGAGGCGATCGAGGGTCTGCGGCTCACGTTGCGGGGTCAGGCCTTTCTGCGCGTTCCAGTTGCCGTAGGCTTTGTAGGCGAGCACACCCAACGCAGCGAGACCACCGTAAACCGCGACTTTGCCACCGACCTTGCGGGCCTTTTTGCTACCGATCAACAAGCCCATGGCACCCGCCGCCAAGGCACCACCGCCCGCGCCGGAGAGCAAGCCACCGAGGCCGCCGGAGCCTGAAGAACCGCCAAGCAAACCGCCCAGACCGCCGGCAGCCGATTTGTTCTGCGCCGCGCCGGCCTTGTTCTGCAACAGATCCTGGCCAGACTTGAGCAATTGATCGAGTAATCCACGGGTGTTCATGTTCCGCCTCCAAACAGGGGTTATCCGGATCTACAAGGCCCTCAGCCTAGATCGAAAGTGCCTCCGCCCGGCGTTCGAGTGTGCTTCCAGATGTTGCTCAACGCCTCTGTGGCGAGGGAACTTGTTCCCGCCGGGCGGCGAAGCAGCCCCTCTCTGCATCTAAAAAACAGATATACACTCGGGCCAATCTATAAAAACCGCCCACTGGGTACCCTTCTCATGATGACCCTGCGTCAGATCCGTCACTTCATCGCCGTGGCCGAAACCGGCTCGATCTCCGCCGCTGCGCAAACCGCGTTCATTTCCCAATCGACCCTGACGTTAGCGATCCAGCAACTGGAGGAGGAAATCGGTGTCAGCCTGTTCAGCCGGCACGCCAAGGGCATGACCCTTACACATCAAGGTCATCAATTCCTGCGCCAGGCGCACCTGATTCTGGCCACTGTCGATAATGCCAAGCGCAGCCTGCAACAGAGCACCGATCAGGTCGCCGGACAGTTGATCGTCGGTGTGACCAGTCTGGTCGCCGGTTATTACCTGGCGGATTTGCTCACCCGTTTCCAACGTGCCTATCCCAACGTGGAGATTCGGGTGATGGAAGATGAACGCCCCTACATCGAGCATTTGCTGGTCAGCGGCGAGATAGATGTCGGCGTGCTGATCCTCTCCAACCTTGAAGACCGCCATGCCTTGCAGACGGAAGTGCTGACTCATTCACCGCATCGTTTGTGGCTACCGGCCCAGCATCCGCTGCTGGAACACGACAGCATCAACCTCGCCGACGTCGCCGGCGAGCCGCTGATTCAGCTCAACGTCGACGAGATGGATCGCAATGCCCAACGTCTATGGCGTGGCGCCGGGCTGCAACCCAAGATCACCCTGAGAACCGCGTCCACAGAGGCCGTGCGGAGTCTGGTCGCCGCCGGTTTGGGTGTGTCGATTCAGCCGGACATGACCTATCGCCCATGGTCACTGGAGGGCGACATCATCGAAGCGCGACCAATCGCCGACCTTAACCAGACCCTTGACGTCGGGCTGGCCTGGCGTCGCGGCACCGCGCGGCCGGCACTGGTAGACCCCTTCCTCACCGTCGCCCGCGAACAACCCCACGGTGGACGCAAGCCATCTATTTAATCGAATGCCACCTTCAGTATTTAGAATTTGTCGACCTCGGAGCCGCGCACTAGTCTTGCTGCATCTATAAGACGGTCGGCTCCCGGGTACGGGAGCAACAATGGCCACACAAGAAAAGAGATCGCGGAAAATGGCTGGCGCGCAAACCCCGATGTGTACCGCGTTGTTGATCGACGGCGAACTGGTCGCCGGGCAGGGTTTTGTCGAACCGATCCTCAACCCGGCCACCGGAGAAATCCTTACGCACATCGCCGAGGCCAGCACTGAGCAGGTCGAAGCCGCCATCCTCGCCGCCCATCGCGCCTTCGCCGAATGGTCGCGCACCACACCGCAGCAACGCTCGAACCTGTTGCTCGATATCGCCAACGCCGTTGAAAAACACGCCGACCACCTCGCCCGTCTCGAATCGTTGAACTGCGGCAAGCCGTTGCACCTGGCGCGTCAGGACGATCTGACCGCCACTGTCGATGTGTTTCGCTTCTTCGCCGGCGCCGTGCGCTGCCAGACCGGTCAGCTCAGCGGCGAATACCTGCCGGGCTACACCAGCATGGTGCGCCGTGATCCGATTGGTGTGGTCGCCTCGATTGCGCCGTGGAACTACCCGATCATGATGGCCGCGTGGAAGATCGCCCCGGCCCTCGCCGCCGGCAACACGCTGGTGTTCAAACCGTCCGAACACACGCCGTTGTCGATCCTCGCCCTGGCGCCAGCACTGGCCGAGATCCTGCCGCGTGGAGTGATCAACATCATCTGCGGCGGTGGCGAAGGCGTCGGCAGCCATTTGGTCGGCCACGCGAAGGTGCGCATGGTCTCGCTGACCGGCGATATCGTCACCGGCCAGAAGATCCTGCAGGCTGCGGCGAAAACCCTGAAACGCACGCATCTGGAACTCGGCGGCAAAGCGCCGGTGATTGTCTGCAATGACGCCGACATTCAAGCGGTGGTCGACGGCGTGCGCACCTACGGTTACTACAACGCCGGCCAGGACTGCACTGCCGCCTGCCGGATCTACGCGCAGGCCGGGATTCACGACAAACTGGTCGCCGAACTCGGCGCCGCCGTCGGTAGCCTGCGCTTCGCCGGCAAACGCGATGCCGACAACGAGATCGGCCCGCTGATCAGCACCCGCCAGCGCGACCGCGTTGCCAGCTTCGTCGAGCGCGCCCTCGGTCAGCCGCACATCGAGCGCGTGACCGGTGCGGCGGTGCATTCCGGTGCCGGCTTCTACTATCAACCGACCTTGCTCGCCGGTTGCAAACAGACTGACGAAATCGTCCAGCGCGAAGTGTTCGGCCCGGTGGTCACCGTGACCCGTTTCGACGAGCTTTCGCAGGCCGTCGACTGGGCCAACGATTCGGAATACGGCCTCGCTTCGTCGGTGTGGACGCAGAATCTGGACAAGGCGATGCAGGTCGCCGCCCGCTTGCAGTATGGCTGCACGTGGATCAACAGCCATTTCATGCTGGTCAGCGAGATGCCCCACGGCGGACTGAAACGTTCGGGTTACGGCAAAGACTTGTCCAGCGACTCGCTGCAGGACTACAGCGTGGTGCGGCACATCATGGCCCGCCACGGCCAGCATCTCTGACTACGCTAATAACAAGCCGCCAACGGCATGCTGCACCGCGTTCACAACTGCCCCGACCATAATTTAAAGAAGAGGGTTCAACCATGTTCGTGCACAAAACCGCACTGTTCAGTGCAATCACCACGGCTTTGCTGGCCAGCGCCAGCCTGCAAGCCGCCGAGCCGCTGAAGGCCGTCGGCGCCGGCGAAGGTCAGCTGGATATCGTGGCGTGGCCGGGTTACATCGAACGTGGCGAAAGCGACAAGGCCTACGACTGGGTGACCGGTTTCGAGCAGGAAACCGGCTGCAAGGTCAACGTGAAGACCGCCGCCACTTCTGACGAAATGGTCAGCCTGATGGCCAAGGGCGGTTACGACCTGGTGACTGCGTCGGGCGATGCGTCGCTGCGGTTGATCGTCGGCAAGCGCGTGCAACCGATCAACACTGCGTTGATCCCGAACTGGAACACCCTCGACCCGCGCCTGAAAGATGCGCCGTGGTACGTGGTCAACAAGCAGACCTACGGCACCCCGTACCAGTGGGGCCCGAACGTGCTGATGTACAACAGCAACGTGTTCAAGACACCGCCGACCAGTTGGAACGTGCTGTTCGACGCGCAGAACTTCCCCGACGGCAAGCCAAACAAGGGCCGTGTGCAGGCGTATGACGGACCGATCTACATTGCCGACGCGGCGCTGTACCTGAAGACCGCCAAGCCTGAACTGGGGATCAAGGACCCGTATCAACTCACCGAAGATCAGTACAAAGCCGTGCTTGAACTGTTGCGCCAGCAGCAGCCGCTGATCCACCGCTACTGGCATGACACCACGGTGCAGATGAGCGACTTCAAGAACGAAGGCGTGGTGGCGTCCAGCGCCTGGCCGTATCAGGTCAACGGTCTGATCAACGAGAAGCAGCCGATCGCCTCGACCATCCCGAAAGAAGGCGCCACCGGCTGGGCCGACACCACCATGCTGCACGCCGAAGCCAAGCACCCGAACTGCGCCTACAAGTGGATGGACTGGTCGTTGAAACCGAAAGTCCAGGGTGATGTGGCGGCGTGGTTTGGTTCGTTGCCAGCGGTGCCAGCGGCGTGCAAGGAGAGCGAATTGCTCGGCGCTGAAGGTTGTAAAACCAACGGTTTCGACCAGTTCGACAAGATCGCCTTCTGGAAAACCCCACAGGCTGAGGGTGGCAAGTTTGTGCCTTATAGCCGCTGGACTCAGGACTACATCGCGATCATGGGCGGGCGCTAAGCCCGGGAGCACCTCGGTCGAGCTTCCTTTCCCCCTTGGGGGAGAGGGCTGGGGTGAGGGGGTAGCTTTTGACTTTGCTCTTGATTGAAGGGCAATGGCCAATAAAGCCACCCTCACCCCCCGCCCTCTCCCGGAGGGAGAGGGAGCTAAGAGCGGATCGCATCTCGCCCGCCGAATGAGGGCGTTAAGAGCGGATCGCATCTCGCTCGCCGAATGAGGGCGCTAAGAGCGGATCGCATCTCGCCCGCCGAATGAGGGCGCTAAGAGCGGATCGTATCTCGCCCGCCGAATGAGGGCGCTAAGAGCGGATCGCATTCACCGTTAGATGTTTCAGATTTTTCAGAAGTCCAGGCAGGGCCGCTGCGACGGCCCGCGCCTTTTTGGAGCACCGCACCATGACGCTTGCAGTCCAGTTCACCAACGTTTCCCGGCAGTTCGGCGAAGTGAAGGCCGTTGACCGGGTTTCCATCGACATCCAGGACGGCGAGTTCTTTTCCATGCTCGGCCCATCCGGCTCGGGCAAAACCACGTGCCTGCGCCTGATTGCCGGTTTCGAACAACCGAGCGCCGGCTCGATCCGCATCCACGGCGCCGAGGCGGCTGGCCTGCCGCCGTACCAACGTGACGTCAACACCGTATTCCAGGATTACGCGCTGTTCCCGCACATGAACGTACTGGACAACGTCGCCTACGGTTTGAAGGTCAAAGGCGTGAGCAGAACCGAGCGCCATAAACGCGCTGAAGAGGCGTTGGACATGGTCGCCCTCGGCGGTTACGGGGCACGCAAGCCAGTGCAGTTGTCCGGCGGTCAGCGCCAACGTGTCGCCCTCGCCCGCGCGCTGGTCAATCGTCCGCGCGTGCTGTTGCTGGATGAACCCCTTGGTGCTCTCGACCTCAAGCTGCGCGAGCAAATGCAAAGCGAACTGAAGAAACTGCAGCGCCAACTCGGCATCACCTTCATCTTCGTCACTCACGACCAGACCGAAGCGCTGTCGATGTCCGATCGCGTCGCGGTATTCAACAAGGGCCGCATCGAACAGGTCGACACCCCGCGCAATCTGTACATGAAACCGACCACCACGTTCGTCGCCGAATTCGTCGGCACCTCGAACGTGATTCGTGGCGACCTGGCACGCCAGCTCAGCGGCCATCCGCAGCCGTTTTCGATCCGCCCGGAGCATGTGCGTTTCGCCGAAGGCCCGCTGGCCGCCCACGAGATCGAAGTCAGCGGCCTGCTCCACGACATCCAGTATCAGGGCAGTGCCACGCGCTATGAACTGAAGCTGGAAAACGGCCAGACCCTGAGCATCAGCCACGCCAACAATCAGTGGCTCGACAGCAGCGCGCAGCATCAGACCGGCCAGCGCCTCAGTGCACGCTGGGCGCGGGAAGCCATGGTTGCGCTGCACGACACTATTGCCGGCGAGGTGTGAGATGAGCACGCTCGCGATGACTCAATCGCCGCCCTTGCGCCGGTTTTCCAACCTGCTCTATCGCAAGCCGAACCTGTATTTGTCGCTGCTGCTGGTGCCGCCGTTGCTGTGGTTCGGCGCGATCTACCTCGGTTCACTGCTGGTGCTTTTGTGGCAGGGTTTCTACACCTTCGACGACTTCACCATGGCGGTCACCCCTGACCTGACACTGGCCAATTTTGCCGCGCTGTTTCAGCCGTCGAACTTCGACATCATCCTGCGCACGCTGAGCATGGCCATCGTTGTGTCAATCGCCAGCGCCATCGTCGCGTTCCCGATTGCCTACTACATGGCGCGCTACACCACCGGCAAGACCAAGGCGTTTTTCTACATCGCGGTGATGATGCCGATGTGGGCCAGTTACATCGTCAAGGCTTACGCCTGGACGTTGCTGTTGGCCAAGGGCGGCGTGGCGCAGTGGTTCGTGCAGCACCTGGGGCTGGAGCCGGTGTTGCAGTTCATCCTCGGCATTCCCGGCGTGGGCGGCAGCACCTTGTCGACCTCGCATCTGGGGCGGTTCATGGTGTTCGTCTACATCTGGCTGCCGTTCATGATTCTGCCGATTCAGGCGTCGCTGGAGCGCTTGCCGCCGTCGCTGTTGCAGGCTTCCGCCGACCTCGGCGCCAAGCCGCGCCAGACGTTCATGCAGGTGATTTTGCCGCTGTCCATTCCCGGGATTGCGGCGGGTTCGATCTTCACTTTTTCGCTGACCCTGGGCGACTTCATCGTGCCGCAATTGGTCGGGCCGCCCGGCTACTTCGTCGGCAGCATGGTCTACGCGCAGCAAGGTGCGATCGGCAACATGCCAATGGCGGCGGCGTTCACGCTGGTGCCGATTGTGTTGATCGCGGTTTACCTGTCCATCGTCAAACGTCTGGGGGCCTTCGATGCGCTCTAATTCAGAAAAGCAGGGGGACAAAGCCTCTCCAGGCCTGAAAATCGCGGCCTGGGGCGGGTTGGTGTTTCTGCACTTCCCGATCCTGATCATCTTCCTCTATGCCTTCAACACCGAAGAGGCCGCGTTCAGTTTTCCGCCGAAGGGCTTCACGTTGCACTGGTTCAGCGTGGCGTTTTCGCGGCCGGACGTTTTGGAGGCGATCAAGCTTTCATTGCAGATCGCAGCCATTGCCACGTTGATTGCGATGGTGCTCGGCACCTTGGCTTCGGCAGCGCTGTACCGCCGGGATTTCTTCGGCAAGCAGGGCATTTCGCTGATGCTGATCCTGCCGATTGCGCTGCCCGGGATCATCACCGGGATTGCCTTGCTGGCGACGTTCAAGACGCTGGGGATCGAGCCGGGGATGTTCACCATCATCGTCGGCCACGCGACCTTCTGCGTGGTGATCGTCTACAACAACGTCATCGCCCGTCTGCGCCGGACTTCGCACAGTTTGATCGAGGCCTCGATGGACCTCGGCGCCGATGGCTGGCAGACCTTCCGCTACATCATCCTGCCGAACCTCGGTTCTGCGTTACTGGCGGGCGGCATGCTGGCGTTCGCGCTGTCGTTCGACGAAATCATCGTCACCACGTTTACCGCCGGGCATGAACGCACGTTGCCGTTGTGGCTGCTCAATCAGCTGAGCCGGCCACGGGATGTGCCGGTGACCAACGTCGTCGCCATGCTGGTGATGATGGTGACCATGTTGCCGATCCTCGGCGCGTATTACCTGACGCGCGGTGGCGAGAGCGTCGCCGGCAGTGGCGGTAAATAAACATCCAACAGACACCCAAAATCCCCCTGTGGGAGCGAGCCGGCTCGCGAAGAGGCCGCCACACCCGACATTGATGTCGACTGATACACCGCTTTCGCGAGCAAGCTCGCTCCCCCAGGGCTCTCGATTCGGCCAGAACAATAAAAGTGTTAGTGAGGACAAAATCATGCAAACCAGACTCTTGATCAACGGCCAACTGGTCAACGGCGAAGGCCCGGCGCAGGCGGTGCTCAACCCTTCCCTCGGTGAAGTATTGGTGGAAATCAATGAAGCCTCCGAGGCTCAGGTCGATGCCGCCGTACGCGCCGCCGACAGCGCTTTTGCCGACTGGTCGCAAACCACGCCGAAAGATCGCTCGCTGCTGCTGCTCAGACTCGCCGACGCCATCGAAGCCCACGGCGAGGAACTGGCGAAACTCGAATCTGCCAACTGCGGCAAACCCTACAGCGCGGCGCTGAATGACGAGATCCCGGCAATCGCCGACGTGTTCCGCTTCTTCGCCGGCGCCAGCCGTTGCATGAGCGGTTCGGCGGCTGGCGAATACCTGCCCGGCCACACCTCGATGATCCGCCGCGACCCGGTGGGCGTGATCGCCTCCATCGCACCGTGGAACTACCCGCTGATGATGGTCGCCTGGAAAATCGCCCCGGCCCTCGCTGCCGGTAATACCGTGGTGCTCAAGCCGTCGGAACAAACCCCGCTGACCGCGTTGCGTCTGGCCGAACTGGCGTCGGACATCTTCCCGGCCGGTGTGCTCAATCTGGTGTTCGGTCGTGGTCCTACCGTGGGCAGTCCGCTGGTCACGCATCCGAAAGTGCGCATGGTCTCGCTGACCGGCTCGATCGCCACCGGTTCGAACATCATTTCCAGCACCGCCGACAGCGTCAAACGCATGCACATGGAACTGGGCGGCAAGGCGCCAGTGATCATCTTCGATGACGCCGACATCGACGCTGCGGTTGAAGGCATCCGTACCTTTGGTTTCTACAACGCCGGGCAGGATTGCACCGCTGCGTGCCGGATCTACGCACAGCAAGGCATCTACGAACAGTTCGTCGAGAAGCTCGGCGCAGCGGTCAGCAGCATCAAATACGGCTTACAGGATGATCCGTCCACCGAGCTGGGACCGCTGATCACCGCGCAGCATCGCGACCGCGTCGCCGGGTTTGTCGAACGTGCCGTGGCGCAGCCGCACATCCGTTTGATCACCGGTGGCAAGGCTGTTGAGGGCAACGGTTTCTTCTTCGAACCGACGGTGCTGGCCGACGCGCAACAGGATGACGAAATCGTCCGCCGCGAAGTGTTCGGGCCGGTGGTCTCGGTGACCAAATTCACCGATGAAGCGCAGGCGCTGGAGTGGGCCAACGATTCGGACTACGGCCTCGCCTCCTCGGTGTGGACGGCGGATGTAGGACGCGCACATCGCTTGTCCGCCCGTTTGCAGTACGGCTGCACCTGGGTCAACACGCACTTCATGCTGGTCAGCGAAATGCCCCATGGCGGTCAGAAATTGTCCGGCTACGGCAAGGACATGTCCATGTATGGGCTGGAGGACTACACCACGGTTCGGCATGTGATGTTCAAGCACTAAAAGCATCGCCAGCAGGCTGGCTCCTACAGGGATCGCATTCCAAATTGTAGGAGTGAGCCTGCTCGCGATGGCGTCACCCCGGCTTCAAGGCAGAAACCGGCTCTGCGCACCACCAGGATTCAACACCTGACAATAACTACCGACCCGGGCGGCGCTCGCAAAGCCCCGCCACGGCCTCGGCCATCCGAAATCTGCCGATTTCACGGAGCAAACACACATGAGTGCCTCACCCGATCTCGCCGCCGTTGCCGACAGCGATGCCGAACAACTGCGCCAGCTGGGCTACACCTCGAACTTCAACCGCAGCATGAGCCTGTGGGAAAACTTCGCTTTGGGCTTCACTTATCTGTCACCGGTTGTAGGGGTTTATACCCTGTTCGGCCTGTGCCTCGCCGCCGGCGGCCCACCGATGTTCTGGGCTTACTTGCTGGTCGGTTGCGGCCAGTTACTGGTGTGCCTGATCTTCGGCGAAGTGGTTTCGCAGTTCCCGATTTCCGGTGGCGTTTACCCTTGGGCGCGCCGTTTAGTGGGCAAGAAATGGGCGTGGATGGTCGGCTGGATCTACTCCATCGCCCTGTGTGTAACCATCGCCGCCGTGGCCGTCGGTGCCGGCCCGTACCTGGCGGCAATGATGGGTTTTGAGCCAAGCAATAACACCAACATCGTCATCGCTCTGGTGCTGACCCTGTTCGCCACGCTGGTCAATCTGAGCGGCACCAAAGCACTGGCGCGGATCGCCATGTTCGGCTTCCTCTGCGAACTGGTCGGCGCAGTGATCGTCGGCGTTTACCTGCTGATCTTCGAACGTCACCAACCGCTGAGCGTACTGTTCAACACCTTCGACATCAGCGTCGACGGCTCGTACCTGCCGGCATTCCTCACCGCTTCGCTGGCGGGGATGTTCCTGTACTACGGCTTCGAGGCCTGTGGCGACGTCGCCGAAGAAACCCCGAACCCCAGCGCAAAAATCCCGGTGGCGATGCGCATGACCATCTACATCGGCGGCATCGCGGCGATGTTCGCCTGCCTCGCGCTGATCCTCGCCGTGCCGGACATGCAAGCAGTGATCAACGGCACCGACAAGGACCCGGTCACCACCATCCTCAACAACGCCTTCGGCCCAATCGGCTCGAAAGTGGTGATGGGCGTGGTGATGATTTCCTTCATCTCCTGCGTCATCAGCCTGCAGGCCGCCGCGAGCCGTCTGCTGTACTCCTACGCTCGCGACGAAATGGTCATCGGCAGCCGCCTGCTGAAGAAGATTTCTCCTACGACTCAAGTGCCGGTTGCCGCGCTGTTCGTGTCCGGCGTCCTGCCCGCGCTGATTATCGCCCTCGGCTTCTTCCTGCAAGACGCCGTGGCCACCATCGTCAGCTTCGCCGCCATCGGCATCTACCTCGCGTTCCAGATGATCGTCCTGGCCGCGCTGTACGCCCGCAGCAAAGGCTGGAAACCGAGCGGCAAATTCACCCTCGGCGCCTGGGGCTGGCCGGTGAACATCGGCGCGCTGGTGTACGGCGTCGGCGCGATCATCAACATGGCCTGGCCACGTACGCCGGATGCGGCGTGGTACGTGAACTATGCGATGGTGTTGAGCACCGCGATCGTGATTGGCTTGGGGCTGGTTTATATGTGGATTGGCAAGCCGTATGACCATGGCAAGGCGCCGGCTGGGGATGCTTGGAAGGTGAGTCGCTAGAGAGAAGTAACCTGCCCGCAGTAATGCGGGCACGGTTTGTGATGCTAGATCAGTTGAGGCTTTGAAAGGGTTTCGAACTCATCGATCAATAAGTGAATTTCAGTGCTTGGGTTGTGTTCGCCACTGAGGGCGACATCCTCAAGAACTTTGGGGGCCAGCGCTCTTGCCTGCTGAAATGGCTTTCCGAGTAGTTGAGCGAAGTAGCTGACGTCTTTGCCTTTCTGATAGTCAGCCATGCTGGGTTTTGCTCTGAGGCTCTTGGCCACCAAATCAGCTGGAGAGTTTTTTCCGACTGTGCTGAACGGTTTTCGGCTGTAGCCAAAGTGCAGTAGCAGCCAAAACTCGAAGCACGGATAAGATGCGATGACTTGGATTTTTGGATAAGACTTCGCCGCATTCAACGCTCGCTCGAAGCACACGTGGGTGTCTCGATCCAAAACACAGAACACCTTATCGAAGCTTTTTTGCCTTACGACTGCTCGCTCAACAATGCCGCTTGGATGTGTAACACCGCAGTGGACGATCTCAACCTGAGCCTTGGCCCGAAAGTAAAACGCGGCTTCCTCCAGATAACGTTTCCCTGACTTACTGTCTTCACACAACACCAGCACCTTAGGCTGCGGTTTGAAGCGGGGAGCCTTGCGATCAAACGATTTGAACGAACTCACTACCCTCACCCCCGCCTTATCAGCGGCAGCCCGCGATAACGCCCTTCGAAGTAACGCTTCTCGACATCCTCGCTTTCCCGGCCTCCAAAATCGTGTACGGAAAACAGGCTCGTGGCGCCATGCGCATCACGCTCTGTAATCCAGAACTGGTCACGCCGCAGAATCTTTTCATTCATCAGATGGGTATCGTGTGTCGTGAAAATCAGTTGGGTATCCAAGCCACTGTCCAGATGCTTTGCGATCAAGTCAGCGACGATTTCGGGATGAAGACTGCTATTCAGTTCGTCGACACAGAGGATCCCACTGCCACCAGCCTGATTCATCATGAACCAGGGCAACCAGAAACCAATCAGGTTCTTGGTTCCGCAAGACTCCTCCGAGAAGTCGAACTGCGCATCGCCTGAAATGCTGGAGTGCGTGAGGGTCAGTTTGTCCTTTTGAGCCGCCGCGAAGAACTCCTTCAAGGTCAGTTTTCTGTTGCTCAAGTCTGCAGAAGCGTCATCCGGGTCGAGCTGTATCGCAGACACAGGAATATCCAGCGCACTGAGAAAATCGCGCAGGTTGCTCGTATGATTTTTGACCATTTGCAGAAAGCGAATCGAGGCTGTGGATAAGCCAAGCATGTTGTTCTGTTCTATGACTAGCAGTCCGGTTTGAAACCAATTAAATGGAGTGCGCAGTTGACTCAACTCTTCGCTGCTATGAGTAACGGCTTGTGCAATAAACAGCATCGTCGGACTGGTCAATCGGCGCCAGGCGCAATGCACTTCCTTGCCGCCCTCAAGGGTTTTACCAAACAGGTAATGCTCACCTTCAGCATCAAACCGGCGGTCATAAAGCAGTGTTTCCTTACCTTTCGGGTAAGCAGTCAGTTGTTCCTGAACAATCCTCTGTGCAGTCAACCCGAGGACAAACCGATAGCGCAGTCCGCCCTGAATAAAGTCGTACTCAAAGACACTGGGCGCATCGCTCAGAGTGCCATCAAATCGAAAAGGTGAAACGGGCAGTGCTTCGTCATTTGAACCATGAGGTGTCGCTAGCAAGCGTCCGACGATGCCCATTGCGCGGATCAGTGAAGACTTTCCGGAGGCGTTCGGACCGTAAATAGCTGCAACCTTCAACAGCTCCGGAAGCTTTTCTGCGCTCGTGGAGGCTTTGAACGTATTGCGCGTTTTGCTCAGACGAGGGCTCGCCGCCATGGACAGGGTTTGCCTGTCCCGAAATGAGCGGTAATTGGATACCGAGAATTCGATCAACATGGAGAAAACCTGCAGTTCATTGCTTGGGTTTCCATGAATAAACGAAAAAACAGGCTTCAGATGCAGACAGACTGCAACGAGTGCAAAAACAGGCATTTCCTACAGACATAGCCTTCCTGAAAAAAACCCGTTTCCTACAGTTTTTGTCGATAGAGCAGACTTGGCGCGTAGAACACACGGCAGATAGTCTTCTTTCCGGCTGTGAAATCAGCAGCCCGGTGTCGAAGCCGGAACAAAATCAACATGGCGCAACCGCGCTCATTTGAGTGGCGGCTCTATTCTCAATATTGGAGTCGACAAATGCCTAAACACGTCCAGAGTCTTTCTGAAAGTTCTGATTTCTTCACCACCACAATCTTCACCCGCCACAACCGTTTCCTCCACGCCTTCATGCAAGACCACGAAGCCTGGTTCTGCGTGCAAGATCTCGGTCGCTTGATGGGTTACCCCCTGAACGAACGCCTCACCCTGAAACTCGATCCCGACCAACGTCGCCATGTCCTCCTACGTCGGGACGGCGAAATCGTCGATTGCGCGATGGTCAGCGAGTCCGGCCTGTTTGCCCTGCTCGTCCATCACTTCGTCCCGGAAAACCGTCACCTGCGCCAATGGCTGAGCCATGAAGTCATCCCGATGCTGCGCGAAACCCAATCAAGCCCTGTGGAAAACCACCCGAGCCTGAGCTCAATGCATTGGGCAGGCGTCACGGTGCCGTTGCTGCACTGGCAACAGCAGGCGTGGGTCAAATGGCGGGATGTGCCGGAGTTGATGCACGGCCAGCGGCCGTATCCAGTACTGGGAACGTGTAGCTGATCCAAATAAAAAAGGGGCGGACCTTTCAGTCCGCCCCTGTTTATTTCCACTCAAAACCGCGAAACACTCCGCATCGCATCCACCAGATAGCGCATCGCAATCCGATCCCCTTCTGATAGCTCTCGATAACGCTCCACCAGTTTCAGTTCGTCGGAGCTCAACCGACGTCTTTTGCGGCCGCTGCCGAGGCAGGGAAAGATGCCCAACATTTCGGTGATGCCTTGTATTTTTGCCATGGACGATGTCCTTCTCTAATACGTCAAAGAACTGCTAAACCACCACATCGCCCTGCCCCTTACAGCAGTGTCGTGTGCCTCACCGGTTCTTCTGGTCACACCGGTCATGCCCATAGAATAGAAATTAAATCGGCGCTGAAAAGCAGTTTTTAGAGTAATTAGTCGAAAAAAGCAGATATGCCGTGTAAATCAGAACGCCCTGTCAGACTTTTAACCGACATGTCTTGTTTCATTGACACACTGGCGTAGTGAATCAACGAATTTTGCTCGGCGAGCGAACCGTTTAAGCTAGCCGGCATCTGTTTATAGTCCGTTGCGTTTGGCCGAAGGCTTGTCCGAACCGTTATTTCTGATCCAGCACGTGCCAGGAAAGGCGCGGGATTGCACACGACAGGTTGTATTTATGCACCGCAGGAATTTGCTCAAAGCGTCCATGGCCATTGCGGCTTACACCGGTCTTTCGGCCACCGGCCTGCTGGCCACCCGTGCGTGGGCGGCCAATGGCGGCGCCGCCGATGGCGAGGCGCAGGCGTTCGACTTCGAAGCGCTGAAGCGCCAGGCCAAGCAACTGGCCGGCAACGCTTATCAGGACACCAAACAGGTGCTGCCGCCGACACTGGCGACCATGACCCCGCAAAACTTCAACGCGATCCGCTACGACGGCGACCATTCGTTGTGGAAAGAGAACAAGGGTCAGTTGGACGTGCAGTTCTTCCACGTCGGCATGGGTTTCCGTCAGCCGGTGCGCATGTACAGCGTCGATCCCAAGACCCGTACCGCCCGCGAGGTGCATTTCCGTCCGACACTGTTCAACTACGAGAACACCTCGGTCGACACCCAGCAGCTCAAGGGCGACCTGGGTTTTGCCGGTTTCAAACTGTTCAAGGCCCCGGAACTGGATCGCCATGACGTGGTGTCGTTCCTCGGCGCCAGCTATTTCCGTGCGGTGGATGCGACTGGCCAATATGGCCTCTCCGCTCGCGGCCTGGCGATCGACACTTACGCCAAGAAGCGCGAAGAATTCCCTGACTTCACCAAATTCTGGTTCGAGACGCCGGATCAGAACGCCACGCGTTTTGTGGTCTACGCGCTGCTCGATTCGCCGAGTGCGACCGGCGCCTACCGCTTCGACATCGACTGCCAGGCCGAACGCGTGGTGATGGAAGTCGACGCCCACATCAACGCGCGCACCGCCATCGAACAACTGGGCATTTCACCGATGACCAGCATGTTCAGTTGCGGCACTCACGAACGCCGCATGTGCGACACCATCCACCCGCAAATCCACGACTCCGATCGCCTGGCGATGTGGCGCGGCAACGGCGAGTGGATCTGCCGCCCGCTGAACAACCCGGCGACCCTGCAGTTCAACGCTTTTGCCGACAAGGATCCGAAAGGCTTCGGTCTGGTGCAGACCGACCATGAGTTCGCCAACTATCAGGACACCGTCGACTGGTACAGCAAGCGCCCAAGCCTGTGGGTCGAACCGACCACAGCATGGGGCGAAGGCTCTATTGATCTGCTGGAAATTCCTACAACCGGCGAAACCATGGACAACATCGTCGCGTTCTGGACGCCGAAGAAACCGGTGGCGGCCGGCGACTCGCTGAATTACGGCTACAAGCTCTACTGGAGCGCACTGCCGCCGGTCGGCACGCCATTGGCGCGGGTGCATGCAACCCGTTCCGGCATGGGCGGCTTCACTGAAGGCTGGGCACCGGGCGAGCACTACCCGCCGGTGTGGGCCCGCCGTTTTGCCGTGGACTTCACTGGCGGCGGTCTCGAGCGCTTGCCGCAGGGCACCGGGATCGAACCGGTAGTCACGTGCTCGAACGGCAAGGTGCAGGATTTCAGCGTGCTGGTGCTGGATGACATCAAGGGTTACCGGATCCTGTTCGACTGGTACCCGACCAATGACAGCGTGGAGCCGGTGGAACTGCGTTTGTTCATTCGCACCAATGACCGCACGCTGAGCGAGACCTGGTTGTACCAGTACTTCCCGCCGGCGCCAGACAAGCGCAAGTACCCTTGATGATTTGAGGCGCCTGCACGGGCCTCATCGCTGGCAAGCCAGCTCCCACAGTGATGGGTGTTGATCACAGATTTTGCGTACGCCACCAAATCTGTGGGAGCTGGCTTGCCAGCGATGGCGGCAGCATCGCAGCGAAAGACAAACAGACAAAACAAAGCCCCGGCCATCACTGACCGGGGCTTTTTGCTTTATTGCGACTCACTCAATCGCGCAAGTCTGACTCGTGAATCGGCTGATCACGATGAGTGGCGCGCTGATATTGCGCCGGCCACACCGCTTTGCGCCCGCCCAGATCATCGTCGGCGTGCAGCGGCCAGTACGGATCACGCAGCAGCTCACGGGCGAGGAAGATGATGTCGGCCTGACAGGTGCGCAGAATGTGCTCGGCCTGCGCCGGCTCGGTAATCATGCCCACGGTGCCGGTGGCGATGCCTGATTCCTTGCGTACGCGTTCGGCGAAGCGCGTCTGATAACCCGGCCCCACTGGAATCTCGGCATTCGCTGCGGTGCCACCCGAAGACACATCAATGAGATCCGCGCCAAGCGTGTGCAGCCGTCGCGCCAGCTCCACGGTTTCATCCGGGTTCCAGCCATCCTCCACCCAATCGGTCGCCGAGACACGGACAAACACTGGCAGTTCTTCCGGCCATACGGCCCTCACCGCCTCGGTGACTTGCAGCACCAAGCGAATGCGGTTTTCAAACGAACCACCATATTGATCGCGGCGCTGATTGCTCAGTGGCGAAAGAAACTGATGCAATAGATAACCGTGCGCGGCATGCACCTCAACCACACTGAAACCCGCCGTCAACGCTCGTTTGGCAGCCTCGACAAAGGCCTGAATGACATCAGCGATCTGCCCTTCATCCAGCTGTTTCGGTTGCGTGTGTTGCGGGTCGAAAGCAATCGGCGAAGGCCCGACCGGGGTCCAGCCGCCATCATCGGGTTTGACGCTGCCATGCTTGCCGATCCACGGCCGATGGGTGCTGGCCTTGCGCCCGGCATGGGCCAGTTGGATGCCGGCGACCGCGCCTTGGGACGTAATAAATCGGGTAATGCGTTGCAGCGGTGCAATCTGTTCGTCGTTCCACAGACCGAGGTCTTCAGCGGTAATCCGCCCGTCGGCGGTGACCGCCGTGGCTTCGGTGAAGACCAGGCCGGCGCCGCCAACGGCGCGACTGCCGAGGTGCACCAGATGCCAGTCGTTGGCCAGGCCGTCGACGCTGGAATACTGGCACATCGGCGACACGGCGATGCGATTGGGCAGGGTCAGTTGGCGAAGGGTGAAGGGTTCAAGCAGCAGACTCATGGGGCACCTCTCGAATCAGTGGGCAGGCTCCAGGGTTCTGTTTGAATAGTCGACGAGTGACAGGAAAAAGGTACAACACCCGCCCCCGCGGGCAAAACATTCGACAAGACGTCACAAGGCCAATCAAGCAGTGCTTAGAGCCTAGTCGACAACTGAGGAGGAGGCAGGGTTCAGAGTAATTCTGTGTGTGAAAGTCGGCCTTCGCGAGCAAGCCCGCTCCTACACCAGCTGGGAGCGGGCTTGCTCGCGAATGGCGTCAGCGCGGTTCGATGTGGGCAATCATCAGTTGCACGGTCTCGTTGCCACGAAACTCGTTGACGTCGAGCTTGTAGGCCAGTTCAACCCATTGAATGGTCGGATTCGGCCAGACATCGCGGTCGATACCAAAGGCAATGCCGTCGAGCTTCACCGAACCGCACTCGCTTTTCAGCACAACTTTCAGATGCCGCTCACCCACCACACGCTGCTCGACCAGCTGAAATACGCCGTGGAACAGCGGCTCCGGGAAGTGCTGGCCCCAAGGCCCGGCATGGCGCAAGGCACGGGCCAGTTCGAGGTGGAATTCCTCAACCGCCAGTGTTCCGTCCGACAGCATGCGCCCGGTCAGGTCTTCTTCGCGAAGTTGCCGACGCACTTCAGCATCGAATGCCTCGGCGAACAGCGCAAAATTCTCCTGTGGCAAGGTCAGGCCGGCCGCCATGGCGTGACCACCGTATTTGGCAATCAGGTTCGGATGCTGCGCCGCCACCACGCTCAGGGCGTCGCGAATATGGAAGCCCTGCACAGAACGCCCGGAGCCCTTGAGCAGACCGTCACCGGCATCAGCGAAGGCAATGGTCGGACGGAAATAACGCTCTTTCATCCGCGACGCGAGAATACCGATGACGCCCTGGTGCCACTCGGGATCGAACAGGCACAGACCGAACGGCATCGACTCCACCGGCAAGTCCTTGAGTTGGGCCAGCGCCTCGCGCTGCATGCCCTGCTCGATGGATTTGCGATCCTGGTTCATGCCGTCCAGTTGCGCGGCCATTTCCCGAGCGCGGTTGGCGTCGGCGGTCAGCAGGCATTCGATACCCAGACTCATGTCGTCCAGGCGCCCCGCCGCGTTCAGGCGCGGGCCGACGATAAAACCGAGGTCGGTGGACGTAATACGTGCAGCGTCGCGCTTGGCCACTTCAAGGATCGCCTTGATCCCCGGCCGTGCGCGCCCGGCGCGAATCCGCTCCAGGCCCTGATGCACCAGAATCCGGTTGTTGGCATCCAGCGGCACCACGTCGGCAACGCTGCCCAGCGCCACCAGATCGAGCAGTTCGCCGATATTCGGTTGTGGTTGGCTCTCGTACCAGCCGAGGCTGCGCAGGCGCGCACGCAAGGCCATCAGGACATAGAAAATCACGCCCACGCCGGCCAGCGCCTTGCTCGGAAATTCGCAGCCCGGCTGGTTCGGGTTGACCAGCGCATCGGCCTGCGGCAGTTCATCGCCGGGCAAGTGGTGGTCAGTGATCAAGACCTTGAGCCCGGCCTTTTTCGCAGCGGCCACGCCTTCGACACTGGAGATGCCGTTGTCGACGGTAATCAGCAACTGCGGCTCGCGGGTCAGGGCGACTTCGACGATTTCCGGGGTCAGGCCATAGCCGTATTCGAAGCGGTTCGGCACCAGATAATCGACATGCGCCGCGCCCAACAGGCGCAACCCGAGCATGCCCACGGTACTGGCGGTCGCACCGTCCGCATCGAAGTCGCCAACGATCAGAATGCGCTGGCGCTGCTCCAGTGCCGTCACCAGCAAGTCGACCGCCGCATCAATGCCCTTGAGTTGCTGGAACGGGATCAAGCGCGCCAGGCTCTTATCCAGTTCGGCCTCGGACTGCACGCCCCGCGCGGCGTACAGGCGGGTCAACAGCGGTGGAATATCACCGAGAAAAGGCAGAGTGGCGGGCAGCTGACGAGGTTCGATACGCATGGGGTGACAGAAACTTCTCTTGAATACGTGGGTTTAATCCGGTGGCGGCGCAGGATCAGCCGCGCTCACCTTGCAGCCATTGCAACTGGACTTCGTGCTGACCACGGTCGTCGGTGACGAAGATCGTCCCTTCGCTGATCATCACGTCCCACTTGATGACGCGGGGCATGTCCTTGGCCAGGGTCTCCAGCACCTCTTGCGGCACGGCGGCGATGTTGACGTTTTTCAGGTTCTTGATCGCCGGGATCACCTTGGTTTCCCAGACGCGCAGGCTGCCGTACGCCAGCAGGCTGGTGCGTTCGGTGCGACGCGAGCACCAGGTCAGACGATCGGCATCCGGCTGGCCGACTTCGATCCAGTGCAGGACACGGTCGTCCAGGCTCTTTTCCCACAACGCAGGTTCATCCACGTCCGACAGACCACGACCGAACGACAACTGCTCGTTGTACCAGAGGGCGTAGGCCAGCAGCCGCACGGTCATGCGCTCTTCGGTCTCCGAAGGGTGACGGGCGATGGTCTGCTTGACGCTCTCGTAGATGTTGCGGTCGAGGTCGGTGAGGTTCAGTTCAAACTTGTACGTGGTCGAAGGCTGGGCCATGAACGGGCTTCTTGATACGAGGAAAGTCGGCAAGTCTAACCGATGCGGTAGGCAATCATCGAATTGATGGCGATCAAGCTGCGGCGTCTGACAGCCGGCTATGTTAAAACGCTGTATCTGCTCAGCCTTGTCCTACAGGATTCTGTATGCCGTTCGCCAACAAACCGCTCAGCGGTGTGAGAGTCATTGAATTGGGTACGTTGATTGCCGGGCCGTTTGCCTCGCGCATTTGCGGCGAATTCGGCGCCGACGTGATCAAGATCGAGTCGCCGGACGGCGGTGATCCCTTGCGCAAATGGCGCAAGTTGTACGAAGGCACGTCGCTGTGGTGGTTCGTGCAGGCGCGCAATAAAAAGTCGCTGACGCTGAACCTCAAGCATCCCGACGGCCTGGCCATCCTGAAGAAATTGCTCGGCGAAGCCGACATTCTCATCGAGAATTTCCGCCCCGGCGTTCTGGAGAAACTGGGGCTGGGTTGGGAAACCCTGCACGCGCTGAACCCGAAACTGGTGATGGTGCGCCTCTCGGGTTTCGGTCAGACCGGACCGATGAAGGATCAGCCGGGGTTCGGCGCAGTCGGTGAGTCCATGGGCGGGTTGCGCTACATCACCGGTTTCGAGGACCGGCCACCGGTGCGCACCGGGATTTCCATCGGCGATTCGATTGCCGCGCTGTGGGGTGTGATCGGCGCACTGATGGCGCTGCGTCATCGCGAGGTCAACGGTGGCCTCGGCCAGGTGGTTGATGTGGCGCTATATGAAGCGATCTTCGCCATGATGGAAAGCATGGTCCCGGAGTTCGATGTGTTCGGTTTCATCCGTGAGCGCACCGGCAACATCATGCCGGGCATTACACCGTCGTCGATTCACACCAGTGCCGACGGCAAGCATGTGCAGATCGGCGCCAACGGCGATGCCATTTTCAAGCGCTTCATGATGATCATTGGCCGGGACGATCTGGCCAATGACCCGTCACTGGCGAGCAACGACGGACGCGACAATCGTCGCGACGAGTTGTATGGGGTGATCGATCGCTGGGTCAATTCGTTACCGCTGCAAACGGTGCTCGACCTGCTCAATCAGGCCGAGGTGCCCGCGAGCCGGATCTTCAGCGCCGAAGACATGTTCAACGATCCGCAGTACCTGGCGCGGGAAATGTTCCTGCACGCCAAGCTGCCGGACGGCAAGGACTTCAAGATGCCGGGCATCGTGCCGAAACTCTCTGAGACACCGGGCTCTTCCGAATGGGTCGGGCCACAGCTCGGTGAACACAACGCGCAGGTACTCCACGACCTTGGCTACGACGAGCAACAGATCGCCCGGTTGCGCGAAGACGGAGCCATTTAAGCTGAAACGCCAGCAGACATCTGAGGCCAACCGCGCCCATCACTGGTGGACGTGGCGCCTGTTCGGCCTGCTGTTTCTGCTGGCCGTGTCGACCGCAGCGCAGGCCAAACCGACGCTGATCTGGTTGTTGCGCGACCTGCCGCCCCTGACGATATTAGAAGGCCCGAAAAAGGACCAGGGCGTGATCGATCAATTGATGCCGCTGCTGATCGCCGGCCTGCCGCAATACGAACACACGCTGATGCGGGTCAATCGCGCCCGTGGCCTGCAGATGCTGCACGAAAACCCTTTTGCCTGTGACCCCGCGCTGTTGTGGAACAAGGACCGCGCGCAATGGGTCGTGTATTCGATCCCGGCGATACGCGTGGTGAGCAATGGTCTGGTGGTTCGTCAGCAAGACCGTTCGCTGCTCGAACCCTATCTGGTGGGCGGCGAGGTCGACCTGTCGGCGCTGTTGGCCGCCACCGACAGAAAGGTCGGCGTGGTCGCTGAACGCAGCTACGGCGAGTTCATCGACAACATACTCCATCAAGCCCACAGCGGTGCGCTGACCCCCCATTACGGTAACGAGGCGCTGAGCAATCTGCTGTCGATGCAGCGTCTGGGCCGATTGCAGGTGGTGCTGGGTTACTGGCCGGAAATCCGCTATCAGGCGAAACAGGCGAAGATCGCCGAGGACGATCTGGCGTTCTACCCCATCCAGGGCACCGGGAAATATCTCTCGGGTTACGTCGCCTGTTCCGACACGACTCAGGGACGTCAGGCGATCAGTGAAATCAACCAACTGTTGCGCACCCTGCCCCACGCGCATCTGAATCAGCTCTACGCGGCGTGGCTCGATCCCGAGCGACAGGCTGATTATCTGGAGCAGGCCCGTGTCTTTTTCGAGCAGCAGGCGACCCATTAGGCAAACGCCGGACAAAAGAAACCCCGAGAAGTGGGGAGACGACTCGGGGTTAAACGTGGTCTACAAAGGACCCGTAGCAGCAAGCGACAAGCACCGGAGCACAATGCTTGATCCTGCTGTTATGGGGTCTGACTGACAGGGATGCAGGAAGGTTCCCACAAAAAATATTTCATCTTCAGAGTGCCGGACGCTTGTCCAGTGCTGCGTTGCGCAATGCCGCGATGACACAGGGTTCCAGGCGCCCTTCGGCGATCAGAACGTCACGGTGCAGACCATCGACCACATCCGTCAGCAGGCGCTTGTCGCTCAACTGCGCCTGATTGAATTCGCGTTCCACCACAATTGCGCCGTTGCTGTTCTTCAAGGTCACCCGGCATTCGCCACGGGCGCCGCTTGCAGACAACGAAACCTGATACGGGCTCAGAGCCTCACCGAGCAATAGACTGATACTTTCCATCTCGATCTCCACTCAATAGTCCGAAAACATTGTGTCTGGGGCATGTCCACAGTAAATGACCACCGGCCCGAGAAGAAAGTTCTGCCTGCCGGTTGCTCCATCCCTGGAAGCGTTACCGGTCTGTCAGAGCATGCACGGTGAAGATGACAGAAAAATAACCGTACGCTTCAGGCCCGCGCCGCCATGGGCGCGAGCAGATAACGGTCCAGCAAACCTCTCATCAGCACCGCCGAGACCGGTGTTTGCAGGCACCCCAGCATTCGCAGGCGATGCTCGCACAGCAAGCGTTCAAGATCGCCCAACACACTCGATGCGACCGCCCCCAGCAGGATCAAAGCCCGAGCTTGATCCTGTTGCGCCAGATGATGGATCAGGGCCAGGCCATCGCCACCCTTGAGCTGCGGATCGCAGATGGCGATATCGACCGCGCCGCGATGCCCCAGGGAACACAAGGCCGATGCCAGCGACGGCGCGGTCAGAACGTCATAGATGCCGATGACGTTGAGCATTTGATGCAACGCCATCAGTTGAAACGGATTGGGTTCAAGAATCAGGATTTTAAGCGAGCGCATAGGCGACCTCTAAAGCGACAATCGCGGACTCTCACCGCAGTTGTCGTTCACTCTAGGGCAGTCGTCTTAAGCCTCCCATCGGAAAAGTAGTCGCGTCCTATAGGACATTTCCTAATCCTCAGTGCGGACATCGGCATCCGCTTTCCGTCCTACGCTGGGTGATATCGGTCCAGCCGCCCAACAGACCGCGCAACTGGCCGTCGGCACTGTAGAACGGCACAGTCCACTGATAGACCTCACGCGGGCCATTTTTGAATTGCAATTGCCGTTTGCTGAAACGTGACTTGCGCGTGCGCAATTGCACCATGAACTCGTCGTGCAGCATCGAGGCCGTCGCTTCGGGCAACGCATCGACTTCGAACAGCAAGCGGCCCTGCACTTGATCCTGGCGAACCGAAAGCGCTTCTTCATAGCTGCGGTTGCACATGATCAGACGCCCTTGCAGATCGCGGACGAACATCGGGTCAGGCATGGAGTCGATCAGCGCGTGTTGAAACGCCAGTTGATCGCCCAGATCCTTCTCGGCCTCGCGGCGCAACTTGATCACCGCCGTCAGGCGCCGGTTCCACACCAGCGACAACAGACCGAAAATACTCCACCCGCCCATCACCCAGCAGCCCCATTCGATCATCCGCTGCCAGATCGACTGCTCCGGGACAGGTGCAACGCCCTCCAGCCATTTCAGGCGAATGGCCCGTAACTCGGTCGCGGGAAACGCCTCAAGTGCCTTATTGAGAATACTCAGTAGCTCCGGCATGCCCTTGCGCACCGCCAGATGATCAGCTTCCCACTTGCCTTCCAGCAGCCCGCCCACCCTGAGCAATCCCAAGGGATAGAGCTGCGCCCCGATTTCATTTTCGATGGTGGCATAGGCTTCGCCGCTCTCGACCAGTGCGCGGGCTTCGGCGTACGTCTTGACCGAACGCACTGTGATCAGCGGGAAATCACGCCGAATCAGGTCTTCCAGAGCATGCCGGGCCGGCAGCACAACGACACGTCCGGCCAACTGCTCGAACGATTCCACCCGCGGCGCGCCGATGTGGCCGACGAACACCCAGCCTGCGCCACCGAAGGCATGGCTGAAATCCAGAAACACCTTGCGCTCGTCGCTCATGGCCAACGTCGTGCTGATGTCCGCCGCCCCGCTCTCCAGTCGCTCAAGCAGGTGGTCGGTGGAGAACGACTCCTGATGCACAAACTGCAGCCCGGTCATCGCACTGACGCGTTTGAGCACGTCGTTGTTCAAACCGCTCCATTGCCCGTGTTCATCCTGAAACAGGTACAACGGATATTGCACCGATGCCACCGTTACCCGAGGGTTTTCGTGAATCCATTGGCGCTCGCGGGCATCCAGTTCCACAGGTTGAACATTGAATGCCGCGACCTCTTCGTGCAGCGCCAACTGCGCCGCCAGACTGCAACGCATCAACCCCAGTAATCCAAACAACAACATCCAGCCCAGTGCCGGTTTCAAACCTCTATAAAACAGCATTGCCACTTCCTTCGTGATCGACTCACCCGTCCTTCGTGGGTGAAAACCCGAACAGTGTGGCAGCAGAAACAAAAAAGCCCGTCAGGAGACGGGCTTCAAAATGTGACAGCTTTTACTGGCTTAAAGCGGCTTGCCGCGGTTGCCATGCTGGCTGACAAAGGCCTGTACGGCTTTCAGCTCGTTTGGCAGAACGGTGCAGCGTTCATTTCGCTCAAACAAATCAGAAAGATGTGCAGGCAGTTCGAGCGCTTTTCCTACACCGGCTTTCTCTACCGCATCCGGGAACTTCACCGGGTGAGCGGTGCCCAGAATCACCATCGGAATGTCCAGGCTGCGGCGGCATTCGCGGGCGGCCTTGACGCCGATCGCGGTGTGCGGGTCCAGCACTTCGCCGCACTGCTCGTAGACTTCAGCGATGGTTTCGCAGGTCTGCGCGTCATCCACGGCGAGCGAGTCGAACAGCTTGCGGGCTTCAGTCCAGCGCTCTTGCTCGACGCTGAAACCACCACCCTGCTTGAACGAATCCATCAGCCCGGCGATCGCTGCACCGTTGCGACCGTGCAGGTCGAACAGCAGGCGCTCGAAGTTCGACGAGACCATGATGTCCATCGACGGCGACAGCGTGGCGTGCAGGGTTTCCTTGACGTACTGATTGCCGCTCATGAAGCGGTGCAGGATGTCGTTGCGGTTGGTGGCGACGATCAACTGGTTGATCGGCAGGCCCATGTTGCGCGCCAGGTAACCGGCGAAGATGTCGCCGAAGTTACCGGTCGGCACCGAGAACGCCACCGAACGCGCCGGGCCGCCCAACTGCAGGGCGGCGTGGAAGTAGTAGACGATCTGGGCCATGATCCGCGCCCAGTTGATCGAGTTCACCGCCACCAGACGCGTGCCTTTGAGGAAGCTCTGGTCAGCGAAGCTGTTCTTGACCATTTCCTGGCAGTCATCGAAGTTGCCTTCGATGGCGATGTTGTGGATGTTCTCACCGAAAATCGTCGTCATCTGCCGACGCTGCACTTCGGACACGCGGTTGTGCGGGTGCAGGATGAAGATGTCGACATTTTCGCAGTGCTTGCAGCCTTCGATGGCAGCCGAACCGGTATCACCGGAGGTGGCGCCGACAATCACAACGCGCTCGCCGCGTTTTTCCAGCACATAGTCGAGCAGGCGGCCGAGCAGTTGCAGGGCGAAGTCCTTGAACGCCAGAGTCGGGCCGTGGAACAGCTCCAGCACCCATTCGTTGCCGTTCAGTTGACGCAGCGGCGCGACGGCGCTGTGCGAGAACACGCCGTAGGTTTCTTCGAGAATCTTTTTGAAATCGGCGTCAGGAATGCTGCCGGTGACAAACGGGCGCATGACGCGGAAAGCCAGCTCGTGATACGGCAGGCCGGCCCAGGAAGCGATTTCTTCCTGGGTGAAACGTGGCAGGTTTTCCGGGACGTACAGACCGCCATCGGTGGCCAGACCGGCCAGCAGGACGTCTTCGAAATTCAGGGCCGGTGCCTGGCCGCGGGTACTGATATAACGCATGTTTTCAAACCTTCGGTTTGAGCTTCAAGCTGCGAGCTACAAGCTGCAAGTAAAAGCCAGACCGCTTTTCTCTTGCCACTTGCAGCTCGAAGCTTGCAGCTGCTTCTGTTTAGTTCAGGTGCTCGACGCGGATCCGTACAACCGGACCATTCACGCCGGCCAGCGCCTCGAGGGCGGCGATCGCATCGTTGATACGCTGCTCGACCACGCGGTGGGTCAGCAGGATCATCGGCACCAGACCGTCTTGCTCTTCGACTTCCTTCTGCATGATCGACTCGATGTTGATGCCGCGCTCCGAGAGGATGCTCGCCACCTGAGCCAGTACGCCCGGATGGTCCTTGGCCTGAATGCGCAGGTAATACGCGCTTTCGCAGGCTTCGATCGGCAGGATCGGATGGGCCGACAGCGAGTCCGGCTGGAAGGCCAGGTGCGGCACGCGGTTTTCCGGGTCGGAGGTCATGGCGCGAACCACGTCGACCAGGTCGGCGATCACCGACGACGCGGTTGGCTCCATGCCGGCGCCAGCGCCGTAGAACAGGGTCGAGCCGGCGGCATCACCGTTGACCATCACCGCGTTCATCACACCGTTGACGTTGGCGATCAGACGATCGGCCGGGATCAGCGTCGGGTGTACGCGCAGCTCGATACCGGCCGCAGTGCTGCGAGCCACACCGAGGTGCTTGATGCGGTAGCCCAGCGCTTCGGCGTAGTTCACGTCAGCGGTGGTCAGTTTGGTGATGCCTTCGGTGTAAGCCTTGTCGAATTGCAGCGGAATACCGAACGCGATCGACGCCAGAATCGTCAGCTTGTGCGCGGCGTCGATGCCTTCGACGTCGAAGGTCGGATCGGCTTCGGCATAACCCAGCGCCTGCGCTTCGACCAGCACGTCTTCGAAGGTACGGCCCTTCTCGCGCATTTCGGTGAGGATGAAGTTGCCGGTGCCGTTGATGATCCCGGCAACCCAGTTGATGCGGTTGGCGGACAGGCCTTCGCGGATCGCCTTGATCACCGGAATGCCACCGGCCACCGCCGCTTCGAACGCGACGATCACGCCTTTCTCGCGTGCCTTGGCGAAAATTTCATTACCGTGAACGGCAATCAGAGCCTTGTTCGCGGTGACCACATGCTTGCCATTCTCGATGGCCTTGAGTACCAGCTCGCGGGCAACGGTGTAGCCGCCCATCAGCTCTATGACGATGTCGATCTCAGGGTTCGTGGCCACTTCGAAGACATCGGTGGTAATCGCAATACCGGTCGTCTGGAACTGAGGCTTTGGCGTGCGCATGGCAATTTGTGCCACTTCGATCCCACGCCCGGCACGACGAGCAATTTCCTCGGCGTTGCGCTGAAGTACGTTGAAGGTACCGCCACCGACGGTCCCTAACCCACAGATGCCTACTTTGACCGGATTCACTGTGAACTCCCCATAAAACGGCCGACGCTGGGTCGGCCGGAAAACAACCGCGTGCTCGCGGCCCTCTATTGATGGCCCGGCGATGCTGCTGCCGGACCATGATCGTCAACGGCTGACCGTGACGATGCGAATTACTTCGCGCCCAAGGCCAGTTTGGCGACTTGTGGCGCCGGCTGGTAGCCCGGAATGACTTGTCCGTCGGCCAAAACGATGGCCGGTGTGCCGTTCACGCCGATCGACTGACCGAGGGCGAACTGCTTCGAAACCGGGTTCTCGCACTTGGCGGCCTTGATTTCCTTGCCATCGACCATTTTGTCCATGGCGGCTTTCTTGTCTTTCGAGCACCACACGGCTTGCAACTGCTCGTCACCCGGTGAGCCGAGGCCCTGACGCGGGAAGGCCACATAACGCACTTCGATGCCGCGCTTGTTCAGCTCGGGCACTTCGGCGTGCAGCTTGTGGCAGTACGGGCAGGTGGTGTCGGTGAACACGGTGATGTGCGATTTGGTCTCGCCCACGGCCGGGTACACCACAGTCTCGGCCACCGGGATGGCGTTGACCAGTTTGGAGATGCCCAGGCGTTCGGTCTTCTCGGTCAGGTTGACCGGTTTGCCGTCCTTGAGCTGGAACAGATAGCCCTGAACGATGTACTGGCCATCGGCGCTGGCGTATAGCACGCGGCTGCCCTTGAGCTTGACTTCATACATGCCCGGCAACGGGCTGGCGCTGATGCTTTCTACCGGAACCTCGAGTTCGAGTTTTTCCAGGCTTTGACGAATGGCTTTGTCGGCCGCGTCATCGGCGACGGCAAAGGTGCTGACCAACGCAATGGCTGCGGCGGCGAAAATCTGGGTCAGACGCATGAGAACTCCTGAAGGCGGACAAATGAAGCGGTCAGAACGCCCGTGCCGGAACACCGGGTCATAACCGTCCATCGTGCAAACCGGCAAAGCCTAACACATAAGGTCACGGTGGCCGAATGCGCCTGACACAAGACACTCAAGGCCAACTGACACACATTATTGTGGCGAGGGGATTTATCCCCTCACCACAGGTACACACTCCACCATTGGAGATTTCATCAGCCGCGCGGGTGGTGTTTGGCGTGCAGGTCCTGCAGGCGGGCGCGGGCAACGTGAGTGTAGATCTGCGTAGTGGAAAGGTCGCTGTGCCCGAGCAACATCTGCACCACGCGCAAATCCGCGCCGTGATTGAGCAGGTGCGTGGCAAATGCGTGACGCAAGGTGTGCGGCGACAGCGACTTGCCAATCCCGGCGACCTTGGCCCAATGCTTGATGCGATGCCAGAAGGTCTGGCGGGTCATCTGTTCGCCGCGCTGGCTGGGGAACAGCACATCGCTGGGCCGGCCACCGAGCAGCTCGCTACGGCCATCGCGCATGTAACGCTCGACCCAGACGATCGCCTCCTCGCCCATCGGCACCAGCCGTTCCTTGCTGCCCTTGCCCATCACCCGCAACACGCCCTGGCGCAGGTTGACCTGCTCCAGCGTCAGGCTCACCAGTTCGGTCACCCGCAGCCCGCAGGCGTAGAGCACTTCAAGCATGGCGCGATCACGCTGGCCGATGGCTTCGCTCAGATCCGGCGCCTTCAGCAAGGCTTCCACGTCGGCTTCGGACAGGGATTTGGGCAGCGGTCGGCCAAGTTGTGGCATGTCGACGCGCAATGTCGGATCGACACTGATCAGCTTTTCCCGCAGCAAATAACGATAAAAGCCACGCACACCGGAGAGAAATCTCGCGGTGGAACGTGGTTTGTAGTTCTGCTCCAGACGCCAGGCCAAGTGGTCGAGGATCAATTCACGACCGGCGTTGATCAGCTCGAGGTTTTTCGCCTGCAGCCAGCCATTGAACAGCGCCAGGTCGCTGCGGTAGGCGCCGCGGGTGTTTTCCGACAGGCCCTTCTCCAGCCATAAAGCGTCGAGGAATTGGTCAATCAGCGGATGGTCAATAGCAGGCATGGGCGCTCAAGACACGCAACCTCGGGGATTGCGCGCAAATGTAGAGTGAACTGTAGGAATGGGCGCTAGTCTTTCATAGCCCGCTATTTCAAGGAACAGGGAGCTTCAATGAACGAGCAGCAAATTCTCTTGGCATTCGGCGGGATTGGCGCTGCTGCGCTGGGCTGTCAGTGGCTGGCGTGGCGCTTGAAGCTGCCGGCGATTCTGTTTCTGTTGCTGACCGGGATTCTCGCGGGACCGGTACTCGGCTGGCTCGATCCGCAGGAAATGTTCGGACCGCTGCTGATGCCTCTGGTGTCGCTGGCGGTGGCATTGATCCTGTTCGAGGGCAGCCTGACCCTGCATCTGTCTGAATGGCGCGAGATCGGCAGCGTCGTGCATCGTCTGGTGACCATCGGCGCCCTCGCCACCTGGGTAGTGATCGCCGTCGCCACGCATTTTCTACTCGGTTTCGACTGGCTGCTCGCCATCCTTTTCGGCAGCCTGACACTGGTGACCGGCCCGACGGTGATCGTGCCGATGTTGCGGGTGGTGCGCCCCAAAGCGTCGATCGCCAACATTCTGCGCTGGGAAGGTATCGTCATCGACCCGATCGGCGCCCTGCTCGCCGTGGTGGTCTACAGCTTCATCATTGCCAGCGGCGAGGGCCAGGGGCTCAAGCAGAGCCTGCTGACTTTCGGCGGCGTGATTCTCTGCGGCAGCGTGTTCGGGATTGTCGGTGGCTGGGTGCTCGGCACCATCATCCGTCGCCAGTGGCTGCCGGAGTATCTGCATAACCTCGCGTCGCTGGCGGCAGTGCTGGGGATTTTCATTGCAGCCAACCAAGTGATGCACGAGTCCGGCCTGCTGGCGGTGACGCTGATGGGCATGTGGCTGGCCAACATGAAGGGCGTGGATGTGCGGCACATTCTGCACTTCAAGGAAAACCTCAGTGTGCTGTTGATTTCCGGGCTGTTCATCTTGTTGGCGGCCCGTCTGGATCTGAATGCACTGATCGGCCTCGGCCCTTTGGTGCTGATCCTTCTGCTGGTGATTCAACTGATCGCGCGCCCGCTGAACGTACTGCTGAGTACCGCTGGCTCCAGCCTGAACTGGCGCGAGCGCGCCTTGCTGTGCTGGATCGCTCCGCGCGGGATCGTGGCGGCGGCGGTGTCGGCAATTTTCGCGATTCGCCTGGACGAAGCCGGGCACGAGGGTGCGCTGCTGCTGGTACCACTGACGTTTGCGGTGATCATCGGCACCGTGGTTCTGCAGAGCGCCACCGCTCGGCCACTGGCCCGCCTGCTGAAGGTGGCAGAACCGGCGCCGAGTGGTTTCCTGATCGTCGGCGCCAACAGCCCGGCGCGGGCGCTGGGCAAATCACTGCAGCAACTGGGTAGCCGCGTGCTGCTGACCGATTCGAGCTGGGAAAACATTCGTGCGGCGCGCATGGAAGGTCTGCCGACCTACTTCGGCAATCCGGCCTCGCAGCACGCCGACGCACATCTGGATCTGGTCGGGCTGGGGCATTTGCTGGCGCTGTCGCCCTCCGGTGAACTCAACACCCTGGCGGCGATGCGCTTTCGCCACGACTTCGGCCATCAGCGGCTGTTTGGCCTGGCCAGCGGCCATGAAAGCCGTCGCAGCGACAAACACCGAGCGAGTCTGGAACATCGTGGCAATCAACTGGGCAGCGAGGCGTTGACCTACGCGAAACTGGCCAGCCAGATGGGCCAGGGGGCCGAGCTGTACAGCACGACGTTGACCGATGGTTTCGGCTGGGAGGATTACCGGGCGCTGCATGGGAATCGTGCGACTTTGCTGTTTATGCGCGATGACAGCGGCTGGGTGCATGTGGTGACGCCGGAGACTGCTTTGAAACCAGGATCCGGGTGGACGCTGCTCGCGTTGATTCAGCCTGAGGCCAGCGGCGCCTGACCTGACGCCTTCGCGAACAAGCTCGCTCCCACAGGGTTCGTGTCGAACATAAAAACTGTGAACGACACACTTCCTGTGGGAGCGAGCTTGCTCGCGAACGGCTCGACTCTAATCTGGGTCAGGCAGCAAACCCGGGCAGCACTGGCACCGGCCGCTTGTCATCATCAATGGCGACAAAGCTGAACTGTCCGTGGATTGCCTTCTCGCGGCCATCACAGCTCATGCTCTCGACGAACACTTCCACCTCGACCTTGAGGCTGGTATTGCCGACTTTGATCACCCGTCCTACCAACTCGACGATGGAGCCGGCCGGGATCGCGTGGTTGAAGTCGATGCGGTCGGTGGACACGGTCACCAGCGGCAACCGGCAGAAGCGCGTGGCGGTGATGAACGACACCTCATCCATCCAGGCGAGCGCCGTGCCGCCGAACAGGGTGTTGTGGTGGTTGGTGGTCGGCGGGAAGACAGCCTTGGTCACGCGGGTTACCGAAAGTTCGGTGCGGCGCTGGATTTCCTGGTCACGGGTGGTCATGGTTCTGGCCTGAAACAAAAAAGCTGTGGATAAATTACGGGCAACAAAAAAGCAGCCCGTAGGCTGCTTTTTTCTGCATCGGAAGCTGGACTTAAGCCAGTTTTTCCTTGATGCGAGCTGCTTTACCCGACAGGTCGCGCAGGTAGTACAGCTTGGCTTTACGTACGTCACCGCGACGTTTAACAGCCATGCTGTCGATCTGCGGGGAGTAGGTCTGGAAAGTACGTTCTACGCCAACACCGTTGGAGATTTTACGCACGGTGAACGCACTGTTCACGCCGCGGTTACGCTTGGCGATTACAACGCCTTCGAACGCTTGCAGACGGGAACGATCGCCTTCCTTCACTTTCACCTGAACGACAATGGTGTCGCCCGGGGCAAAGGTAGGGATTTCTTTGGTCATCTGCTCTGCTTCGAGTGCAAGGATGATTTTGTTGGTCATGCTGTGCTCCTAAGGTAAATCGTCGGATCTACCATCGATACGTTGTTAACTATCGTCCCGCTCGCGGATGTATTCCTCGAGCAGCTTCTTCTCTTCTCCAGAAAGCGAGCGGCTTTCCAGAAGATCGGCGCGTCGTTCATAGGTCCTACCAAGGGACTGCTGTAAACGCCAACGCCGGATATGCGCGTGATTGCCACTCAGCAACACGTCGGGAACACGCTGATCCGCATACACCTCAGGTCGGGTGTAGTGCGGGCAATCCAGCAGACCATCCGTAAAGGAATCTTCCTCAGCGGAATCCGCATGCCCTAAAGCTCCAGGCAGCAGTCGTGTAACCGCATCGATCAGGACCATGGCCGGCAGCTCGCCGCCAGACAGTACATAGTCGCCAATCGACCACTCTTCATCGACATGAGCCTCAATAAAGCGCTCGTCAATGCCTTCATAGCGGCCGGCAATCAGGATCAGTGCATCCGATTGTGCCAGCTCGCGTACCGCCGACTGAGTCAGTTGACGGCCTTGGGGGGACAGGTAAATCACCTTCGCCGCCTCCCCGGCTGCTGCCTTGGCCTGAACCAGAGCATCTTCCAGGGGCTTGATCTTCATCACCATGCCCGGACCACCGCCAAACGGGCGATCGTCCACAGTGTGATGCCGATCCGTCGTGTAATCTCGCGGATTCCAACAGGTCAGCTGCAAGAGCCCCTGTTTGACCGCACGACTGGTGATGCCGTAGTCGCCAATGGCGGAAAACATCTCGGGAAACAAACTGATCACTTCTACGCGCAAATTAGCCACGTTTAGAAGTCCGCATCCCAATCCACCTTCATCTCGCCCGCTGCTAGGTCGACAGCCAACACGCATTGCTCCGTATAGGGCAACAGGCGTTCACGATCATCCAGGCTGCCAGCGCAAGGCTTGACTACCATTACATCATTGGCGCCGGTTTCCAGAAGATGATCGATTTTCCCCAGCAATTGCCCGAGGGTGTCGATGACCTTCAGACCTTCCAGCTGGTACCAGTAGTACTCGCCTTCGGTCAATTCAGCGAACAGGTTGCGCGGCACGCAGATCTCATAACCGGCCAGAAGACGAGCTTCTTCACGATCATCGAGACCCTTGAGCTTTGCGACCAGGAACTTATCGCTCCCGCGTCCACTGACCAGCTCGACCTGTTTGACATTGCCTTCGCGCTTGAGCGTCCAGGTTTTGTACTGCAACAGGTTTTCAGTCGGATCAGTAAAGGAATAAACCTTCACTTCGCCGCGAACGCCGTGAACAGAATAAATTTTGCCAATAACGATCAAATCATCGGCAACAGCAGGCGTCGCGTTCATATTGCTCAGGCCGCAGCCTTGGCAGATTCCTTCAACAACTGAGCAACGCGCTCAGAAGGTTGTGCACCAACGCTCAGCCAGTAGGCAACGCGCTCTTGGTTCACGGACAGACGGACTTCCTGACCACGGGCAACAGGGTTGAAGAAGCCAACCTGTTCTTTGTGGGAGCCGTCACGCGGGTTACGCGAGTCGGTTACGGTCAGGTGGTAAAACGGGCGCTTTTTGGAGCCGCCAAGGGCAAGACGGATTGTTAGCATGTGAACATCGTTCCTGTAGTCGGTGCTGCAAATCTAAATGCACAGCGGGCATGGGTGCCCGAAAGGCCGCATATTCTAAGGAATATCCGGACTTTTGCAAATGACTTTTTCCGGCGCCTATGGCATGCCGTGCAGATTTGCATAGAGAGCCGTCGATGAAAACGGCCAGTCAGCTCCCGCCGAGTGCGGGTTTGCTGTTGATCCTGCGTCCTTGCAGGGTCTGCGCCGGTGCGACGACCGGCGAAGTCTTAGTGTCCTGTCTCACCCATTTCACTCGCCATAAGCGAGCAGAATGGGTGAGACGGGGCACCTTACATTTTTGGCATGCCGCCGCCGGGCAACATACCGCCCATACCGCGCATCATTTTTGCCATACCGCCTTTGGCGGTGAATTTTTTCATCATCTTCTGCATCTGCTTGTGCTGCTTGATCAAGCGGCCGATGTCCTGCACCTGGGTGCCGGAACCCATGGCGATCCGGCGTTTGCGCGAACCGCTGATCAGCTCAGGGTCACGGCGCTCGGCCGGGGTCATGGAATTGATGATGGCTTCCATCTGTTTGAACTGCTTCTCTGCAGCATTCTGGGCATTGCCCATCTGCGACAGGTTGACACCGCCGATGCTCGGCAGTTTGTCCATGAGGCCGCCGAGGCCGCCCATGTTCTTCATCTGTTGCAGCTGATCGCGGAAGTCTTCGAGGTCGAAGCCCTTGCCCTTCTTCAGCTTCTTGGCCAGCTTGTCGGCCTTGTCCTTGTCGAGCGTCGCTTCAGCCTGCTCGATCAGGCTGAGCACGTCGCCCATGCCGAGAATCCGCGAAGCGATACGCTCGGGGTGGAACGGATCGAGCGCTTCGCTCTTCTCGCCCATACCGATGAACTTGATCGGCTTGCCGGTGATGGCGCGCACCGACAGGGCGGCACCGCCACGGGCGTCGCCGTCGACCTTGGTCAGGATCACGCCGGTCAGCGGCAGCGCATCACCGAAGGCCTTCGCCGTGTTGGCGGCATCCTGACCGGTCATGGCATCGACCACGAACAGGGTTTCGACCGGGTTGATCGCGGCATGCAACGCCTTGATCTCGCCCATCATCTCTTCGTCGATGTGCAGGCGACCGGCGGTGTCGACGATGACCACGTCGATGAATTTCAGCTTGGCTTCTTTAATAGCCGCGCTGGCGATGTCGACCGGCTTCTGGCTCAGATCGGACGGGAAGAACGTCACGCCGATGTCGTTGGCCAGGGTTTCCAGCTGTTTAATAGCCGCAGGACGATAAACGTCCGCCGACACGACCATCACCGACTTCTTCTTGCGCTCTTTGAGGAAGCGCGCGAGTTTGCCGGCGGTGGTGGTTTTACCGGCACCCTGCAGACCGGCCATCAGAATAACGGCTGGCGGCACGGCGCTCAGGTTCAAGTCTTCGTTGGCCGCACCCATCAGGCTTTCGAGTTCGGCCTGGACGATTTTCACGAACGCCTGACCCGGCGTCAGGCTGCGCGACACCTCGGTGCCGACAGCGCGCTCCTTGACCGAATTGACGAAGTCCTTGACCACCGGCAGGGCGACGTCGGCTTCGAGCAACGCCATGCGCACTTCGCGCAGGGTGTCTTTGATGTTGTCCTCGGTCAGCTTCGCCTTGCCGGTGACATGGCGCAGCGTCTGCGAGAGACGGTCGGTTAAGTTTTCAAACATTGCGCGATCCTTTCAGGCCCTGTGTAGACCGGGATAATGGCGGCCCAGACCGGATTCAACTTGTGCTCGGCGAGCCTGCGGCGTGGGCAGGTCGCGGATTATAGCGAAGACTGCGGCCGGCGGACACCTCGCTGTCAGCTTCCTGAGTCTTTCGTGCCATGGCGGTTCTATGCCAAACTCAGCGCCTTTCGGGCTTGCCTAACAGGATTTATGCTCCCCTTGTCACCCAGTTTGCTGACCACCCTCGCCGCCGCCCTTCTATATGCCGCTGCGACCCTTTATCAGAGCACCCGTCTGGCCACCGGCGCCAAGGCGAACAAGCGCCTGCTCGTTAGCCTCGGCGTACTCGCCGTGGTCGCCCATAGCGCCAGCCTGCTCACGCACCTGCTGACCCCGATCGGCCTGGGCCTGGATTTCTTCAGTGCCTCCAGCCTGATTGCAGCGGCGGTGATTGCCCTGACCCTGCTCGCCTGCTCGCGCATACCGGTGGAAAACCTGCTGGTGCTGCTGTTCCCGCTGGGCGCGGTGACCGTGCTGCTGGCGCAGTTCGCGCCGGCCGGCACCGTGCAGATCATTGATGAAGAGCCGGGCATCCTCGCGCACATTCTGTTGTCGATCCTCGCCTACGGCATGTTCACCATCGCGGTGTTTCAGGCCTTGTTGCTGCTGGTGCAAGATCACCAGCTCAAGCACAAGCACCCGTCCGGGCTGATCAAGAATTTCCCGCCGCTGCAAACCATGGAAAGCCTGCTGTTCGGCTTCCTCTGGGCAGGCTGGACGCTGCTGTCGCTGTCGCTGATTTCCGGCTGGCTGTTCGTCGAGAACCTGTTCGCCCAGCATCTGGTGCACAAGACCCTGCTGGCGTGCCTGGCCTGGGTGGTGTTCAGCGTGCTGTTGTGGGGCCGCAACCGTCTCGGCTGGCGTGGCCACAAGGCGATTCGCTGGACGCTCGCCGGTTTCTGCCTGCTGATGTTGGCGTACTTCGGCAGCAAACTGGTTCGTGAATACATCCTGCACATCTGACGGGCGGCATAAATGGACGGTTTGCCCATAGGGCCGATGCTTGCGGTATTTGTTCTGCTGGTTTTGTGGTCGGGGCTGTTTACCGCCGTCGAAATCGCGCAGCAACACCTGCTCGCGCAACGCGCCGCCTCGCGTGCCAGCGATAAGCCACTGGCGAAGCTGAGCTTCCCGCTCGACAGCCTGATCCTCTGCAACACCCTGTGCCGCGCCCTCGCGATGGTCATTGCCACGTTGCTGGCAATTTTTCTCTGTGAAGAAAACGGCCCTTGGGCGGCGTGCCTCGGTGCCGGTGCCATCCTGCTGGTGTTTGCCGATTACTTCCCGCGTACGGTTGCCCAACGCTACCCCGATGCCGTGCTCGCCTTCGGCAATACCCTGTTAGGCGTTCCGCTGAAGATCGTTTATCCGTTCGCCTGGCTGTTCAGCCGCCTCAGCGGCCTGTTGATGACGCCGTTTGTGCGCAAGGCCCAGGTGGTGCAACAGAGTGAAGATGAAGTGCCGGCCGACCGTTATGACGATCCGGAACACCCGGTCCGGGCACACCCGGTTGCGGGTATTCATGCGCTGGACAACATCACGGTCAACGACATTCTGGTGCCACGCAGTGACGTCGACGGCATCAACCTCGACGACTCGATCGAAGAAATCATCGAACAACTGCGGCATAACAAGCGCACGCGCCTGCCGGTGTTCCATAGCGACATCAATCAGGTCGAAGCGGTGCTCAATACCCGGCAGATCCGGCATCTGCTGAACAACGGTGATCTGACCCGCGAAGCGCTGCTGGCCGCCAGTTACGAACCGTACTTCGTGCCGGAAAGCACGCCACTGCAACTGCAATTATTGAACTTCCACAAGCAGCAGCGGCGTCTGGGCATGGTGGTGGACGAATACGGTGAAGTGCTGGGCATCGTCACCCTGGAAGACATTCTCGAAGAGATCGTCGGCGAATTCGAAAGCGAGCACAGTCTCGACAACCCGCACATTCATCCGCAGGCGGATGGGCGGATGGTGATCGACGGCACCGCGTCGATCCGTGAGCTGAACAAATGCCTGGGCTGGCATTTGCCGAGCGATGGACCGAAGACGCTGAATGGTCTGGTGACCGAGGCGTTGGAGACGATTCCCGAGAGCGCGGTTTGCTTGAAGATCGGACGTTATCGCCTGGAGATTCTCGAGACCGAAGAGAACCGGGTGAGCAAGGTGTTGATCTGGCATACGAGCCTGGTGCCGGCCAAGGTTTAAAGCTTTTTTGGCGAGGGCGCTTGCGACCTCGCCACAGAATCACTGGACTGCAGATTGCGGTGATTTTTTATCCCTCTTGTTTGATCGTTAGCCCGCTTCCTATAATCAAGCCGCTTACCCAAGCACCGCCAAACCTCGTGCTTACCCCGCACCCGAAAGGTTTCGGCCATTTCCTCTGCATTCCGGCGACTGTTCCTACCTGAAACAGCGACCGCGCCTCATCCCACATCCCTGGGTGCTCGACCATAATAATTCGCTCCAATGGAGCTCATGACTGTCAGGGATCACCGCATGACAACCAGCACCGCTTACAGCGCCACCGCGCCTGCCCAACCGACCAACTCCGCCACCCGCGTGGCCACGGCGAGTTTTATCGGCACGGCCATCGAGTTCTATGACTTCTACGTTTACGCCACCGCTGCCGCGCTGGTGATCGGGCCGGTGTTCTTTCCACAGACGTCCGGCACCGCGCAGATGCTCTCGGCGTTTCTCACGTTCGGCATCGCCTTCCTCGCCCGCCCCCTGGGCTCAGCGCTGTTCGGCCATTTCGGTGACCGTATCGGGCGCAAATCGACGCTGGTCGCTTCTTTGCTGCTGATGGGTGTCTGTACGACGCTGATCGGCGTGCTGCCGGGTTACGCCAGCATCGGGGCCTGGGCGCCGATTCTGCTGTGCGTGCTGCGTTTCGGTCAGGGCCTGGGCCTGGGCGGCGAATGGGGTGGGGCGGCGCTGCTGGCGACGGAAAACGCACCGAAAGGCAAACGGGCGTGGTTCGGCATGTTCCCGCAGCTCGGCCCGTCGATTGGTTTCCTTGCCGCCAACGGCTTGTTTCTGACACTGGCCATGACCCTCAGCGATGAGCAGTTCCGCAGTTGGGGCTGGCGGATTCCGTTTCTGCTCAGTGCGGCGCTGGTGATGGTCGGCCTGTACGTGCGCCTCAAGCTCCACGAAACCCCGGTGTTCGCCAACGCCATTGCCCGTCAGGAACGGGTGAAAGTGCCGCTGGTCGAGCTGTTCAGCCAGTATTGGGCGCCGACCCTGCTCGGTGCGGCGGCCATGGTGGTGTGCTACGCGCTGTTTTACATCTCGACCGTATTTTCCCTGAGCTACGGCGTGTCCACCCTTGGCTACAGCCGCGAGACGTTCCTAGGATTGCTGTGCTTTGCCGTGCTGTTCATGGCCGCAGCAACGCCGCTGTCCGCCTGGGCCAGCGACCGTTACGGGCGCAAACCGGTGCTGATCATTGGTGGCGTGCTGGCGATCCTGTCTGGCTTCCTGATGGAGCCGCTGCTGACTCAGGGCTCGACCTGGGGGGTGGCGCTGTTCCTGTGCATCGAGTTGTTCTTGATGGGCGTGACGTTTGCGCCAATGGGGGCGCTGTTGCCCGAGCTGTTTCCGACTCACGTGCGTTATACCGGCGCATCGGCCGCTTACAACCTGGGCGGAATCGTCGGCGCCTCGGCGGCACCGTTCTTCGCGCAGAAACTGGTGGCGATGGGCGGTTTGAGTTATGTCGGCGGGTATGTATCGGCGGCGGCAGTGCTTAGCCTGATAGCGGTGCTGTGCCTGAAGGAAACGCGTGGCAACGATCTGAATCAGGTTGCCTGACAGATCGCTATCGCGGGCAAGCCCGCTCCCACAGGGTTCTCCGTTGATCGCACATTTCGTGCACAACCAAAAAACCTGTGGGAGCGGGCTTGCCCGCGATAGACGCGCCTCGGTTTACAGCTCTACCACAACAGCCTGAGCAGCGCGGGTCGCCTTGGCTCGCGCAGCCTCGATCGACTCATCCCGCGCCAAGGCCACGCCCATGCGACGCTGACCATTGACTTCTGGCTTGCCGAACAGACGCAGCGCCGTATCCGGCTCGCTCAGCGCGGCGCCGAGGTTGGCGAAGGCAGTCTGGGTCGACTGCCCTTCCACCAGAATCACCGCCGAAGCCGAAGGGCCGAACTGACGGATCAGCGGCACCGGCAGGCCGAGAATGGCGCGTGCGTGCAGCGCAAACTGCGACAGGTCCTGGGAAATCAGGGTCACCAGACCGGTGTCATGCGGGCGCGGCGAAACTTCGCTGAACCACACCTGATCGCCCTTGATGAACAACTCGACGCCGAACAGACCACGACCACCCAGTGCTTCGGTGACCGCTTTGGCAACGCGCTCGGACTCGGCCAGGGCAATCGGGCTCATCGCCTGCGGCTGCCAGGACTCCTGATAGTCGCCCTTCTCCTGACGGTGACCGACAGGTGCACAGAACGTGGTGCCACCGATGTGGCGCACGGTCAGCAGGGTGATTTCGTAGTCGAAATCGATGAAGCCTTCAATGATCACCCGGCCCTTGCCGGCCCGGCCGCCTTCTTGCGCGTAATCCCAGGCTTTCTGCACATCATCGGCGCTGCGCAGCAGGCTCTGGCCTTTGCCCGAAGAACTCATCACTGGCTTGACCACGCACGGGAAGCCCAGGTCCTCAACGGCCTTGCTGTAATCCTCAAAGGTGTCGGCAAAGTGGTACGGCGAGGTCGGCAGGTCCAGCTCTTCAGCGGCCAGACGACGGATACCTTCGCGGTTCATGGTCAGTTGCGCGGCACGGGCGGTCGGGATCACGGTGAAGCCTTCGGCTTCCAGTTCGACCAGGGTGGCGGTGGCGATGGCTTCGATTTCCGGCACGATGAAGTGCGGCTTCTCGGCCTCGATCACCGCACGCAGGGCAGCACCGTCGAGCATGTTGATCACGTGGCTGCGGTGGGCAACCTGCATGGCCGGCGCGTTGGCGTAACGGTCGACGGCAATCACTTCAACGCCCAGGCGTTGCAGCTCGATCACCACTTCCTTGCCCAACTCACCACAGCCACACAGCAATACGCGGGTCGCGGTCGGCGACAATGGAGTTCCGATACGGGTCATCTCAGGTCCTCAAAGAAGCGGATCATCGAGGAAAGCAACGCCAGACGCGCTTTCCATGGGGAGAAAGCGCGGCATTTTACATGAACCCGAGGGTTTGGCTTCAGCTGGCGACAGCCTGTTTGCGCTCGCGCCAGGCCATGATCAGCCAAACGGCGGTGACACCGGCGAACTTCGAGGCCAGCGCGGTGATGATCACCGGCGGAGTCATCAGGTCGATCATGCCGAAGAAGATGAAAGTATCGAGGGGAATGCTCAACGCCGAGCTGATCCACAAGCGGTCGCGCAGCGGGCGTTTGGTGATGCTGAACACCAGCCAGTCGATGATTTCGGACACCGCGAACGCGGTGGCGCTGGCCAGGGCAATGGATGGATCGGACGTCACGTAAGACAGCACCAGCGCCGCCAGCATCGCCACGAGGGCGCCGTGGCCGAAACGGGCCTGCACCATGTCGCGCAACACGAACACCAGGCCACCCCAGGCCGACCAGATGATGTCCAGGTGCGGCGCGGTGGAGAAGGCGAAATTGATCAGCACGACGCTGCTGATGTAGGCGATGAGGAAAATCATGGGGGCGACCTGTCAGATTGGCGCACAGGTTACTTCAGAGATTGTTGTGGGCCAATAAGAAGTAGCGGCTGTGCGGGCCTCTTCGCGAGCAAGCTCGCTCCCACAGTGGAATGCATTTCAAATGTGGGAGCGAGCTTGCTCGCGAAGGCGGCCGGTCAGGCGCCTGATTTTCCAGGAATCATCCAGATCAAGCCACTCGCCTTCGCCCGCTCATGACACAACCCCAGCACCACGCGGCGCTCGTCATTGGTCATGCGCCCCCAGCGAGTGATCTCCGCGACCGTACGCTGGCAGCCAGTACAAATGTCGTCCTCATCCAGCGCACAAATATTCACGCATGGCGAAGCGACGGGTCTTTCGGGTGTGTTCATTCTTCTTGCTCAACCAGATCACGCGCGTAACGCTGTGCATTGTGCACATAGTGTGCGGCGCTGGCTTCGAGCATCTTCTTCTGCGGCTCGGTCAGCTCACGCACCACCTTGCCCGGCGAGCCCATCACCAGCGAACCATCAGGGATTTCCTTGCCTTCGCCGATCAGCGAATTGGCGCCGATGATGCAGTTCTTGCCGATCTTTGCGCCGTTGAGGATCACCGCGTTAATGCCGATCAGGCTGTAATCGCCAACGGTGCAGCCATGCAGCATGGCGTTATGACCGATGGTCACGCCGGTGCCGATGGTCAGCGGAAAGCCCATGTCGGTGTGCATCACCGTGCCGTCCTGAACGTTACTGTTCTTGCCGATCAGGATCAGTTCGTTATCACCGCGCAGCACGGCGTTGAACCAGACGTTGGCGCCCTCTTCCAGTCTGACCTTGCCCACCAGCACGGCATTGGGCGCGACCCAGCTCTGTGGATGGGTGTCGACACGGGCGTCGCCCAGGCGGTATTTCATCGTGTTTTTCCTCAGGGCCGGGCCATTCGAGCGATGGCTTCAGGGGTGTTTCACGTATTCAAAAATGTTTTGGGCGGTTGATGCAGGCTGATCCTGGCGTCATAGAGCAGGTTGATCAACTCGACGATCATGATCGCCGTCAGCCCCCAGATCTTGTACTCGCCAAACCGATAGCTCGGCACGTACCAGCTGCGCCCCTGGTAGTCGATGCGATGGGTGTGCTCGCGGGGGTCTTTGCGGAAGAACTCGAGGGGGACAGTGAAAACGGCAGCAATCTCGGCGTCGTTGGCCAGGTACTCGACATAGTCGGGAATTACGCCGACATAGGGCGTGACCTTGATGCCATGCAAGGAGATCAGCGGGCTCAGGGGACCAATGACTTCGACCAGTCCGGGGGGCAGGCCGATTTCTTCTTCGGCTTCACGCAGGGCGGTAAAGATCAGGTCCGGGTCCTCCGGATCGCGGCGTCCACCGGGGAAGGCGACTTCGCCGCCATGGGTCGACAGCCCGCTGGCCCGCAGGGTCAGGACCAGTTCCGGCTCGTCACTGCGGGTGATCGGCACCAGCACGGCGGCCTCGGGGAAACGTTTATCGGTCTCCAGCGTGCGCGGTGTGTGGTTACTTACCCTATGCAGTAGCTCATCCAGCATGAGTGTTCTCGATCTGTGCCTTACCCTGCATCATGCACCAATCAATGCGCGTGCCCAAGCCCCCGAATCTCGCCATGTCGCGAAACGACAACTTGCCGACCGGCCTCGCTGCACGCCAAGATAGGCGCAGCATTCAGGAACCCGAGTATGAAATTTTGCAGCCAGTGCGGTAACCCGGTCACCCAGCGCATTCCCGAAGGCGATTCGCGGCTGCGATTTGTCTGTGACAGCTGTCAGACCATTCACTACCAGAACCCCAATATCGTCGCCGGGTGCGTACCGACCTGGGGCACGAAAGTGCTGCTCTGCCGCCGTGCCATCGAGCCGCGCCTCGGCTACTGGACGTTGCCGGCGGGTTTCATGGAAAACGGCGAGACCATCGAGCAGGCCGCCATCCGCGAAACCGCCGAGGAAGCCTGCGCCCGGGTACGCAACTTGAGTATCTACACCCTGATCGACGTGCCACACATCAGCCAGGTGCATGTGTTCTTTCGCGCCGAACTGGTGGATATGGACTTCGCCGCCGGCCCCGAGAGCCTCGAAGTGCAACTATTCGACGAAGCCGACATTCCCTGGGACGAGCTGGCTTTCCGCACGGTGGGGCGTACCTTAGAATGCTTCTTCGCTGATCGGCGCGCCGAAACCTACCCGGTTCGTTCCGAATCGATACCGCCGTTGACTCAGCCTGCGATCACCTGAGCTTCTATTAATAAAATATCTGCGTCACTCCCTGGGGAATTGTTTCAATGCGCTGGTTGTTTGCTCTGTTTTGCCTGTCGTTCGTCTCAGTCTCCCAAGCGTCTTTCGTGACCACCGTGACGCCGTCGAATAGCCCGATGATCGAAAAAATCCTGGTGCTCAAATCGGCGCATCAACTGCAACTGATTGCCGACGGCAAGCCGATCAAGACCTATCGCATTTCCCTGGGCAAGGGCGCGAAGAAGGGTCCGAAGCTGATTGAAGGCGACAAACGCACCCCGGAAGGTTTCTATTGGATCGACTGGCGCAAGGTCAGCGAAAAATTCAACCTGGCGATGCACATCTCCTACCCCAACATCAGCGATTCGGCGCGCGCCCGGCGTGAAGGTGTCGAGCCTGGCGGGATGATCATGATCCACGGCACCCCGGATTCGGAAGAAACCCCCGAAGACCTGTTCCACACCCTGGACTGGACCGACGGCTGCATCGCCATGCGCAACATGGACATGCGCGAAGTCTGGGGCCTGGTGCCGGACGGTACGATGATCGAGATTCGCCCGTAACCAGCGACCGCTGGTCACCCACAAAAAAATAAATCAAAAGATCGCAGCCTGCGGCAGCGCGTACAGGGTTGATACCACTTCCCACTGTAGGCGCTGCCGCAGACTGCGATCTTTTGCTTTTTGCACGCCACCTCTAATACCACTTCAAGACAACCCAGCCATAACCCGCCATTTCATTGGGCCACAGGTCAATTCCGTGCGTTGACATGGTATTCAAGTGGTATTAATTTCCGCCCCACAAGCGAGCCACAACAATCCAATACTCGCACCGGAAATGACCTGCATGAATGACCTCCAGGCCCTACGCCCGAATGACTCCCAGCCGACGCCGCTGTACCTGCAGCTGGCGCGCAATCTGGAAGCAGCGATCCATGCCGGGCAGTGGAAGGCCGAACAGGCGATGCCGTCAGAGCGCAACCTCAGCGAGCAGCTCGGTATCTCCCGGGTCACCGCCCGCAAGGCGCTGGAAGTGCTGCTCGATCAAGGTCTGATCCGCCGCCTGCAAGGTTCCGGCACCTTCATCACGCCGCGCCTCGAACAGCCGCTGTCGCGCCTTTCGGGCTTCAGCGAAATGCTCCGCCTCAAGGGGTTTGTACCCAGCTCGCAGTGGCTGGAGCGCGAAATCACCCTGCCGACCCACGAAGAACTGATCCGCCTGAGCCTGTCGCCGAACGACAAGGTGGCGCGCATGAAACGCCTGCGCAAGGCCGACGACACCGTGATGGCCATCGAAATGAGCACCCTGCCCGCCTCGATCATGCCCAAGCCGCAATTGGTCGGCGATTCGCTCTACGAATACCTCGACGGCATTGGCAAACCGATCGTCCGCGCCCTGCAGCACATCCAGGCGATCAACGCCTCGGACGAGTTCGCCGCCTTGGTCGGCATCGCACCCGGCACCGCCATGTTGTTGATGACCCGGGTCGGCTACCTCGAAGACAACACGCCGATCGAAGTCACCGACACCTATTGCCGCAACGACTACTACGACTTTGTTGCAGAGCTTCGTCGATAAAAAGCTTCGTAGATCAAGAGCTGCGCCGCTGAGAGCGGCCCAAAGCGAGAACCGAAATGTCCGAAGACAACATCCTCACCGCTCACGGCTGGGTTCGCGGCCGGCTGATCCACGAACACGGCAAAGTCGTGTCGATCGAAGGCGTGCCCTGCGATCCGGCCGACAACGACCTGCCCTATCTGCTGCCGGGTTTTATCGACCTGCACGTTCACGGCGGTGGCGGCAAAGACATCATGGAAGGTGCCAGCGCCTTCGAAACCATCACCCGCACCCACGTGCGCTTCGGCACCACTTCGCTGCTGGCCACCACCATGACTGCGCCGAGCGCGGAGATCTCCAGCGTCCTCAAGGATGTCGGAACATTCTGCGAACAACGTCCGAAAGGTGCCGCCCGCGTCCTCGGCGTACACCTCGAAGGCCCGTACATCAATCCGGGAAAACTCGGCGCGCAACCGAATTTCGCCCACACCGCATTGATGGCCGAAGTCGAGGAATACCTGGCGCTGGCGCCAATCCGGGTGATCACCATCGCCCCGGAAATCGCCGGCCACGACGGATTGATTCGTGAACTGAGCAGCCGCGGCATCCGCATGCAGATCGGCCACACCCTCGGCAGCTACGAGGAAGGCGTCGCCGCCCTCGATGCCGGCGCCACCAGTTTCACCCATTTGTATAACGCCATGAGCCCGCTGCATCACCGCGAGCCGGGGATCGTCGGCGCCGCATTGGCCCACGCCAAATTCGCCGAGCTGATCCCGGACTTGCTGCACGTTCACCCCGGCGCGATCCGCGTGGCCTTGCGTTCGATCCCGTGCCTGTACTGCGTCACCGATTCGACCGCTGCCGCCGGCATGCCCGACGGTGAATACAAGCTCGGCAGCCACACCGTGACCAAATGCCTGGGCGGCGTGCGCCTGCCCGACGGCACGCTGGCCGGCAGCACCCTGACCATGGATCAAGCGCTGCGCAACCTGGTGAAGATCGGTTTGCCGATCGCCGAGGCCTCGCAGCGCCTGTCGCAATTTCCCGCCGACTATCTCGGCATCACTGAACGCGGGCGCCTCGAACCAGGCGCCTGGGCCGACTGCGTGCGGCTGGATCGCTCACTCACACTGACCGCCGTCATGGTCGAAGGAGAAGACATTGACTTCAAAAATGCTTGAAGAGGCGCTGTCCTCGTTCGAGGCCGTGCAAGCCCAACTGCAACAGCTCGACCCACAGATGATCGAGATCGCCGGGCGCCTGCGTCGTCAGCCGCCGCAAGTGGCGATGACTGTCGCGCGCGGCAGCTCCGACCACGCGGCGAGCTACTTCGCCTACCTGACCATGCAGCAACTTGGCGTCCCGGTGGCGTCGTTGCCGATGTCGGTGGTGACCATGCAGCAGGCGCCACTGAAGGTCAGCGGTCAGGTCGCGTTCGCCTTTTCCCAGTCGGGGCAGAGCCCGGATCTGGTCAACAGCTTGCGTCTGTTGCGCAAGCGTGGCGCGTTAAGCGTGTCGATGGTCAACGCCGCCGATTCGCCACTGGAAGCGGCCTGTGAATTCAGCGTGCCACTGCTCGCCGGGACTGAAAGCAGCGTCGCCGCGACCAAAAGTTTTATCGCCACCCTCAGCGCCAGCGCTCGTTTGATCGCGCACTGGAAAGAGGACAACGAATTGCTCGAGGCCGGCAACGCCCTGCCTGAAGGCCTGCGCGAAGCGGCGAAACAGGACTGGAGCATGGCCATCGAAGCGCTGCGCGATTGCGAGCGTTTGATGGTCATCGGTCGTGGCGCCGGTTTTGCCATCGCCCAGGAAGCCGCGCTGAAATTCAAGGAAACCTCGGCGATTCAGGCCGAAGCGTTCAGCAGCGCCGAAGTCCGTCACGGTCCGATGGCACTGATCGACGAACACTACCCGCTGCTGGTCTTCGCTCCGCGCGGTGCCGAGCAGGCCGGTCTGATCAGTCTGGCGGCGGAAATGCGCCAGCGCGGCGCCCGTGTATTGCTCGCCGCGCCGGACGACGTCCTCGATCGCGACCTGACCCTGAGCCGCGCCGAACACCCGGCCCTCGATCCGATTCTGGCGATCCAGAGTTTCTACGTGATGGCCGCCGGCCTCGCCGTGGCCCGCGGCATGGACCCGGATCAGCCGCGCCATCTGAGCAAAGTGACCCGCACGCACTAAGTCCGAATGACTGCACACCTGATGAGACCGAGCCATGCACAACAACAATAAAGAGCTGACCCTCAGCGCCCCGCTCAGCGGCCCGGTGCTCACGCTCGCCAAAGTCCCGGACACGGTATTCGCCAGTGGCGCGATGGGTGACGGCATCGCCATCGACCCGTTGAACGACACTCTGTATTCGCCGTGCGCCGGGCTGATCATCCATGTCGCGCGCACCGGTCACGCGTTGACAGTACGCGCCGACAACGGCGCGGAAATCCTTCTGCACCTGGGCCTCGACACCGTTGAACTGAACGGCGAAGGCTTCTCGATGCTGGTCAAGGACGGCACCCGTGTCAGCAAGGGGCAGCCGTTGTTGCGCTACGACCTGGACAAGGTCGGCCAGCAATGCAAAAGCCTGGTCAGTCTGTTGATCCTGACCAACAGTCAAGACTTCGAGGTTCGCCCGATCACCCTCAAAGCGGTGAAGGTCGGCGACCCGTTGCTGCACATCATTGCCCGCAACAGTGCGGCAGCGAATGTTGAGGAACCTGGCGGGACTGAGGTGCATGGGCAGGTGTCGGTGGCGCATCGTGGCGGTTTGCATGCACGCCCGGCCGCGCTGATTCGGCAGACTGCGCAAGGTTTCAAAAGCCACTCGCAGTTGCACTTCGCCGGCAAATCGGCGCCGTGCAACAGCCTGATCGGGCTGATGGGCCTGGCGGTTGGCGAACAGGACGAAGTGCAGGTCAGTTGTCAGGGGCCGGATGCCGAAGCGGCGTTGCAAGCGTTGCTCAGCGCGTTGGCCACAGCGCTGCCGGATGATCATCATGCAGCGGCGCCGGTCAGTGTTGCCACTCTTAAGCGCCCGCCCGAGGCTGGCGTGTTGCACGGTGTATGTGCTGCGCCGGGACTGGTTGGCGGGCCGCTGTTTCGCCTGAACACGATCACTTTGCCGGCGGATGCGGGCAATCATGATTCGCTGCAGCAACAGCAAGCCCTTGAGTCGGCGTTGAATCAGGTTAGCAGCGAAATCCATGCCACCCTCGCGCAAGCGAAAAAACACAAGAATGTCGACGAAGAGGCGATCTTCGCCGCGCATCTGGCGCTGCTCGAAGACCCGGCCCTGCTCGACGCTGCGCAGCATTCCATCGTTCAAGGCGCAGCGGCGACTCACGCCTGGAGCCAGTCGATCGATGCCCAGTGCGAGGTGCTGCAACGCACCGGCAGCGCGCTGCTGGCCGAACGGGCCAATGACCTGCGCGACCTCAAGCAACGCGTGCTGCGCGCGTTGCTCGGCGAAGCCTGGCATTACGAGGTGCCGGCCGGCGCCATCGTCGCTGCGCATGAACTGACGCCGTCGGATCTGCTGCAACTCAGCGCCCAGGGTGTTGCCGGTTTGTGCATGGCCGCAGGCGGCGCGACGTCGCACGTGGCGATTCTGGCTCGCGGCAAAGGTTTGCCATGCATGGTGGCTCTGGGTTCGGCACTGCTTGATCAGCCGCAAGGTCAACCGGTCGTGCTTGATGCCGACGGTGGTCGCCTGGAACTGTCCCCCAACGCTGAACGCTTGGCTGCAGTTCAGCAGGCGCAGATCGACCGCCAACAACGTCGCGACGCGCAACAAGCCAAGGCTAACCTGCCTGCCGAAACCCGGAATGGCGTGCACATCGAAGTCGTCGCCAATGTCGCCTCCAGCGGTGAAGCGGCAGATGCCTTTGCAAACGGAGCCGATGGCGTCGGCCTGCTGCGGACTGAGTTTTTGTTCGTCGATCGTCAGACCGCGCCGGATGTCGAAGAACAGCGTGCGGCCTATCAAGGCGTATTGGATGCGATGGGCGAACACTCGGTGATCATCCGCACCATCGACGTCGGCGGCGACAAGCAACTCGACTACCTGCCGTTGCCAATTGAAGCCAACCCGGTGCTCGGCCTGCGTGGCATTCGTCTGGCTCAGGCGCGCCCGGAAATCCTCGATCAGCAACTGCGCGCACTGCTGCAAGTCAGCCCGCTGCGCCGCTGCCGGATCCTGCTGCCGATGGTCACCGAAGTCGACGAACTGCTGCAAATTCGTCAACGCGTCGATGCGTTGTGCCTGGAACTGAACATCAGCCAGCGCCCGGAAATCGGCGTGATGATCGAAGTCCCCGCCGCCGCGCTGCAAGCCGAACAACTCGCCGAGCACGCCGACTTCCTCTCGATCGGCACCAACGACCTGTCGCAATACACCCTGGCCATGGACCGCGACCATGCCGGCCTCGCCGCCCGGGTCGATGCCTTGCACCCGGCGCTGCTGCGCCTGATCGCCATGACCTGCGCAGGCGCGGCAGTGCACAAGCGCTGGGTCGGCGTGTGCGGCGCCCTCGCCTCCGACCCGCTCGCGACGCCGGTACTGATCGGCCTGGGCGTGACGGAACTGTCGGTCAGCCCGGTGCAGATCGGTGAAATCAAGGACCGCGTGCGCCAGTTGCACGAGGCCGAATGCCAACGCCTCAGCCATGACCTGCTCAAACTGAACAGCGCCGCTGCGGTGCGTCACGCCTGCCACCAGCATTGGCCTCTGCACTAACAACAAGCTCTCTATAAAGAGCAGGGAGAAGCACCATGTATCAACTCTTCATCGAAGGCCTGCAGCGCCTCGGCCGTGCGCTGATGCTGCCGATCGCGATCCTGCCGATTGCCGGCCTGCTGCTGCGTCTGGGTGACACCGACCTGCTGAACATCGCGATCATCCACGACGCCGGGCAAGTGATCTTCGCCAACCTGGCGATGATCTTCGCCATCGGCATCGCCGTCGGTTTCGCCAAGGACAACAACGGCACCGCCGGTCTGGCCGGGGTGATCGGTTATCTGGTGATGATCTCCACGCTCAAGGTGCTCGACGCGAGCATCAACATGGGCATGCTCGCCGGGATCGTCAGCGGCCTGATGGCCGGCGCGCTGTACAACCGCTTCAAGGACATCAAGCTGCCGGAATACCTGGCGTTCTTCGGTGGCCGGCGGTTTGTGCCGATTGTCACTGGCTTCGCCGCCGTCGGTTTGGGCGTGGTGTTCGGCTACATCTGGCCGCCGATCCAGCACGGCATCAATGCCTTCGGTGCGCTGATGATGGAAAGCGGCAGCATCGGCGCGTTCGTGTTTGGCGTGTTCAACCGCCTGCTGATCGTTACTGGCCTGCACCACATCCTCAACAACATGGCGTGGTTCGTGTTCGGCAACTTCACCGATCCAACGACCGGTGCTCTGGTGACGGGTGACCTGTCGCGCTACTTCGCCGGCGACCCGAAGGGCGGCCAGTTCATGACCGGCATGTTCCCGATGATGATCTTCGGCCTGCCCGCCGCGTGTCTGGCGATGTACCGCAACGCCCTGCCGGAGCGGCGCAAGGTCATGGGCGGGATCTTCCTGTCGATGGCGCTGACATCATTCCTGACCGGGGTGACCGAGCCGATCGAATTCGCCTTCATGTTTTTGGCGCCGCTGCTGTATCTGCTGCATGCGCTGCTGACCGGGTTGTCGATGGCGATCACCAATGCGCTGAACATCCATTTGGGTTTTACCTTCTCTGGCGGCTTCATCGACATGGTGCTGGGTTGGGGGCGCTCGACCAATGGCTGGTTGGTGATTCCGGTCGGGCTGGCTTACGCCGTGGTGTATTACGCGGTGTTTGATTTCTGCATTCGTCGCTTCAATTTGAAGACGCCGGGTCGTGAGGATGTGGCGACGGCTGAAAAAGCGGTTTTCGCGGAAAACGAACGCGCCGGGGCTTACATCAAGGCACTCGGTGGTGCAGACAACCTTGTGACTGTCGGCGCCTGCACTACGCGGTTGCGACTGGAAATGGTGGATCGCAACAAGGCGTCCGATGCAGACCTGAAAGCATTGGGTGCGATGGCCGTTGTGCGTCCGGGCAAGGGTGGCAGTTTGCAGGTGGTGGTCGGTCCGCTGGCCGACAGCATTGCTGATGAGATTCGCCTGGCGATGCCGGCGTTGGGGCGTGCGGTTCTTGCTGAACCTGTTGCGGTTGTCGAAGAGCCGAAAGCGGTCGTGGTCGCAGGCACCGAAGCTCAGCAATGGCTGAATGCGCTGGGTGGTGGTGACAACGTGCTGCAACTGGATTGCATTGCCATGAGCCGGATTCGCTTGCTGTTGGCGGATGGCAAGGCGTTGTCCGAGGCGCAGCTGAAAGAGCTGGGTTGTCAGGGTGTCAGCCAGTTGGAGGGTGGGGTTTGGCATTTGCTGGTGGGGGATAAGGCGGCGAGTTTGAGTGGAGCGCTGGAGGCGTTGGTCAATCGCAGCGAGGTCAGTGCCAAGGTCTGAGCCTTTGCATCAGGCTCTACTCGAAATAACTGATACAAAAAACCCGGCGTTGGCCGGGTTTTTTCATGCTGCTCAAGTTCAGGGCATTCTTGCGCGCTGTTCCGCCTCGTAATGCCGAGTCTGGTACGGCATGAGCGCCTGAATCTTCAAACCCAGACTTTCCGTCAAACCCCAAGCAACCGCCAACTCGTCGCGGCGATTGCGTAATAAAACAGCTGGTTGAGAAACGACGTGTTGCTTGGGTGTTTTGGCGTTGAAAAGCTCGAGTGCATGGAGCGTTTCCAACACGCGGCTATCCGATACACATGCGAAACGCGTAAATCGCTCCAGCAGATAAGCCGCTCGCCGCAGCTCGACTTCATCGCTGTGAAACTTGAGAAATGTTGATATCTCACTCTCAAGATCGGATTTTGAATACCAGACCTCTTTGGCTGCATCGACCAGCGCCGTCCCATCCGCTTGATCCAGCGGTCTTCTGACCAACGTATCCAATGCCGAAGAAAGGACATGATCATCAAGAGAGTTCGACATCTGGTTCCTCCAGGTAGTCCTGCAAGATATTGAAGAGCACTGAGGCAGGTTGCTCTTTGTTGCCAACATATACATCAATTGCTTGCAATGCCAGACGCCGGAAATCACTCGTCAGAATGAAACCAGCTCTAAGAAGCGCCTTGATGTCCGCAACGTCGTGATCGGTAGCCCTGCCAAGTTTTGTAATTGCAATATCCACCGGAGCAGCGATGTGAATCTGGAGCGGGGACGTCTCCGGAAACTCAGTCATGGGAATACTTCGCACCCAGTAGTCTTCATGGATCGGGCCAAAACTAGTGTTGTATTGAAGGTCGTAGTTCAGCTCCATCACTCGAGCAGAGCGTTCGTCGATAAAAGGCTCCGGAACTTGAGCAAGAAGCGCTTGAAGGTCGAACCCTGGCGGAAGGCAAGCTTCATAAATCTCCGCATCGACATCCATGGAAATACGATGATTTGTGTAGAGATGTACGGCGCAACCACCAAAGACGATGATTTTGACTGCCCCCGGATCGGCATTTTCCTGCGTCAATTCTGCTTCGACTGATTTGAACATCGAAACCAATGCCTTCCCCAATGCAGTATTCGTGTTGATACGGGGAGTGACTACGGGCAGCAATTCCATTTTTGAACCTCAGAGTCATGTCGATGGCTAAAGCGACGCAACTTGTTGCCCTGCTCGCTGTTTGCCAGAGACAGATCAAGGTATGGATGCGACTTCCGAGGGACAACCTGAAAGAGTGGTAGGAAAATTCCCCGGTTTGATTGCGCTCTGAAGCTCGTCTGACGCCTGTTAATGCCTCATCGCTGGCAAGCCAGCTCCCACAAGGGAGTGCGTTTCAATTGTGGGAGCCAGCCTGCTGGCGATGAACGATGACGCGGACGTCAGGTTTGTGGGTCGACTCGATCCAGCGCTCGGTTTACCGCCAGTTCGGCGAGCATGACGATTTGCTGGATGCCTAATACCGTGCTGCGCTGCGAACCGCTTAGCTCATTGGCGAAGTTGCTGGCGGCGGTGCTTGCCGAGGCTAATGACTCACAGGCGTGGGCGAGCAGGCTTTCGGTGTCGACCTGGGGGCAGACCATGAACATGGTGCTCGGTCGGCAGGGCTTTGCGGGTTCGGGGCACAGGTAGAAGTCGAGGGCGCGTTTGATGGCTTCGCGGTTTCGGGCCTGGTCTTCGGCGCGGAGGGCTTCTTCGAGTGGGGTTTTGGTTTCGGGTGGATCGGGTACGGGCTTAGTCATTGCAATGATCTCTAATCAATGATTGAGCCATCACTGGTCGTTTCTCACGCGACGAAGAGGTGGCAGCTATGTGCGGAGTGAGAAACCGGTAAGAGATCAACCCGGCCGAACCGAAGTCCGCCCGCACACAGCCGCCATAGAACATCACCGGCAGCAAATCAGCTGGCGGCGATTATGGTGCTACTGACGTTTGATTAAAACCTCTTACCGGGTTCTCACACCCGTTCACCGATTTGCGGTGACAACCAAAGACTAGAGACCCGACGTCCGACGGACAACCTGAAAACCTTGTGGGAAGGTTCTGGTTATTCGACACATCATTAAACAGACAAAAACAAACCCTCACCCTAGCCCTCTCCCAGAGGGAGAGGGGACTGACCGAGGTGTTTGGTGGATGTACGCCGACGTGAAATACCGAGTCGAATTCAGATTCTGAAACAGATCAAAAGCCCATCACCCTCCCCTCACCCAGAGGAGAAGGGACTGACCGAGGTGTTTGGTGGATGTACGCCGACGTGAAATACCGAGTCGAATTCAGATTCTGAAACAGATCAAAAGCCCCTCACCCTAGCCCTCTCCCAGAGGGAGAGGGGACTGACCGAGGTGTTTGGTGGATGTACGCCGACGTGAAATACCGAATCGAATTCAGACTCTGAAACAGATCAAAAGCCCCTCACCCTCCCCTCACCCAGAGGAGAAGGGACTGACCGAGGTGTTTGGTGGATGTACGCCGACGTGAAATACCAAGTCGAATTCAGATTCTGAAACAGATCAAAGGCCCCTCACCCTCCCCTCACCCAGAGGAGAAGGGACTGACCGAGGTGTTTGGTGGATGTACGCCGACGTGAAACACCGAGTCGAATTCAGATTCTGAAACAGATCAAAAGCCCCTCACCCTCCCCTCACCCAGAGGAGAGGGGACTGACCGAGGTGTTTGGTGGATGTACGCCGACGTGAAATACCGAGTCGAATTCAGATCCTGAAAAGCCCAAAAATCGACTCCCTCTCCCTCGAGAGAGGGCTGGGCGGGCGGCGTTCCGATGAGGGGCGAATCCACCACAAAACCAACGCCGAACACCCGCTCTTCACCACTCAATAGGCCGAGTGTCAGCTCGCCTGCTCTTGATCTTGATCCACCGGCCCCGTCGGCAGGCTGAGTGGAGGGATTGATCCGGAGGTGGGAGCGCAGCGACCGTTTGGCGCAGCCAAACACATCGAGAGGAGGTGCAGCGAAGCAAACCGGAGGCGATGCGCCCGGATGAGTCCCGGAGCGAAGGAACCCCGAGCCTCAGCGAGTGGGCCGAACGTTGGGGCAAGCGTTTTTGGTTACTTTTTAGGCGTCCGGTACGTGTCAAGGTAACTGTCGCCTTGGTCTTACGGTTGCTAGTCCATTGCGCCCTTAATTTCAGGGCGCTCAGGATTTAAGTAAACGGCATCTGCCAGCTTCCAGTTGCGTGTGCGAGTG